>JBJLEE010000045.1:0-23207 GCA_045566075.1 Pirellulaceae bacterium
GGCGTAATAGGCGCCTAATGCAATCGTGCCTGCGACATAAAGCGCAATCATAAGCCAGTCGAGGGCGACAATGCCGCCGGGGTTCTCGTTCTCACCGATTGATTCGGGCCCGGCATGTACAACCGTGGCAACGCACGAAAAGACTGTCGTCAGGCAGATGATCAGTCCTCGATGCGATGTTAAATGGAACATAGGTCAGCTTCTTTGTGGTGGAGAGGTCGCTTTTGCTAGAGCTGGCTTCACGTTAATCCCGTCAGTCTAACAGATCTCATTTACCATGTGACATCAAACAACTCAGTCGCGTTTTTCCAGAAAACAGCATCGATTTCAGGCTGGCCGAATCCAGCTATCTCCGCCGCATGTTTCATACACAGCAGTTGCTCGTACACAGAAAGAATTGGGCGGGCATCACAGTGTGGAAATCGCATTCCAGCCTCGGCGGCATCTAGATATTGCCACGCGCGACCGAGCGCGACGTACTTTCCTCGGAAATACGTCGCGTCGACACCATCACTTCCATACAGGATTCGATCTAGTGATTCTTCCTGAAAAAGTGTGAGGATGGGTCTGAGGTCGTCTACTGCAGACAGGTCGTAATAGATGTTCGGCATGTCGCGCAATTGAGCAACAGCTTGGCGGATTGGCCAGTAAGTGAAGCTGCGGGCGCAGTGTGCTAATATCCACTTCACATTGGGATAACGAGTTGTGGTGTATTCACGCAGGTCCGCAAGATTCACCGGGTCAGCACAGGCGAGTTCTTTGGAAAGGTGCATGGTGACCCAAAGTCCATATTCGTTAGCAACTTCGAGCTGTTCGTGCGTGAGGAATTGTTCTATGGAGCATTCTTTTGCATCGCCGTTTAACGCGAAAATGCGATATGGCTTGAGCCCGACCACGCCGGCTTGTTCAACATCTCTACGTATCTCATCCGGTGTGCAGGCGGGTGTAACTAGCCGGTTGAGACGGCTATTGGAATCCTTTTGAATCTCACTAATAAGCCAGTTATTGTGGGCAGCGACATCAATTCCTATTAACGGTGAACCGAGTGCGAGAAAGTGAGTACGACGTCCCGGATATAGTGATTCCGCCCATCGTTGAATATCGGCAAGACCCTGATCTGACCAGGCTGCGTTTCCCGGAGGATAGTGTGCACCATTGAACAAGTGGATGTGAGCATCAAAAACGCGATCTGGCACAAAGTCAGACAATTCCTCGTCCCATATCACCTGATCCTGTTCGCTGTATTGGCCAACATCCATTTTGCTGAGTCCCTACTTATAGATTGATTGATTTACATCAAGCCCGAGGCTGTCATGTTGCGACTGGACTGAGTCCACATACCGTGAAAAGGCCCCATCATCGCGTTGAGCAGTTGCGCCCTCTATGACTAATGCGAATCCGCGACGTGTGCGGTCAGAGGGGTTGGGATCCGCGCGGTGGATTGTGTTGCCGTGGTGAATGACGCAATCGCCTGGTTCTAAATGAACAGGTACTTCGATTTCCGTTTCTTTATCACCGAAATCAACGATTCCCTGAGAGAACCCGACAATCGACGTCGCTCCGTGATCCCGAATGCCATTCTTATGAGATCCCGGCACATAGTGCAGGCAACCGTTTGTGTTATCCACAACGTCTAATGCAATCCACATGGTCACCACACTCGGTGGTGACAAACAAAAGTAGAAATTGTCTTGATGTGGTGGCGTCGGATGGGTGGAGCCTGATGGTTTGCAGAACCATTCAACCCCTCGGGTGTGAACGTCTTCACCCAGTAACTGTTTGCAGACGGATAACGCATCAGAGTCGTTCGCAAACCGTTCAAAATATGGATCATTTTCAGCAATGCGTTGCAGTTGCTTGAGCGTGCCAGCGTCGCTCTTGTCTATATAAAAAGCATCAGAATCAGGCAGTGACGGAACCACTTCTGTGATATAGCGATCCATTGCAGTTTTGGTTTCCGAGAGCTTCTCTGAATTAAAGAAGGACCGAATGATGACGAACCCATTATCCGCAAAGAACTGTAAGGCTTCTTGTGAGAGATTGAACACGATCAGATTCTCCCAATCTCAGTTTGATTTAACTTGGCTATTTGCTTGTGAGACAACGTCTACACCTGTAAGGTCAGCCCATCCCTGCAGAATTTGCTTGCTAACCGAGCCGACCGTTCCATTACCGACAGGAAGGCCGTTGAATTTTGTAGCTGGCATTAAGCAGTACGGAGTACTCGTGAAGAAAATTTCATCCGCCGTATAGAGGTCGTATGGTAGTAATCGCGTTTCCATGGTGGGAATGCCCAGTGATTGTGCAATTTCCAGCGTTGTTTCCCGCGTGATACCTGCAAGTCCGTTTTCGCTTGTTGGGGTCTTCAGGACACCATCACTTACGACGAATATATTCCCGCCCTTGTTCTCCGAAACGTAACCATCGGTGTCTAGAATGACGCTTTGTGCGTCCGGATCGACAAGCTTTGCTTCCTGTTCAGCCATCGTGTAGAACATACGACTTCGATTCTTGATTCTTGCATCAAGTGATTGTGCTGACGGTTGCCGACTGAACGGCGTAACAGCATGACAACCTTCGCTGTAGTATTTTTGCCACCCACGCAAATCCATTGGTGCGTTGTAGATCATGATGGTGGCAGTGTTTTGTTGCTCAGGACTTGGCCCCATCTTTAAGAGGCCGGATGAGACGTTATGCACGATCCAGAGGTCGTCATTTGGCCCAATTGCTTCTAGATTCATCTCCAATAACTCTGTCGTGCGGTTAAGCATTTCCTCGGGAGAGATACCTGGCTCAATACGCGTCACTTTCATCGACTGGTAAAGCCGTGCAATATGCGCTTCGAGCTTAAATGGTTTATGCAGAAATGTCCGAGCAGAGTCGGTTACGGTGAATCCGAGTGAAACAGCCGCATCAAAGATGGAGATCTTTGCTTCGCTTTCCGGTAACAGCTCACCATTTAGGTGTACAAGTAGTTCCTTCATGATTTGTCTTAGTTCGACTAGTTGGATACGCAGATAAGTTTACTGCGGGTTCGAATGAAAATGCTGCCGTCCGCGATAGCCGGAGTTGCCAGAATTGCATCGCCCATGTCGTTTTTTGCAAGCAGTTCATACTTGTCACTGTCTTTTAAGACCACAATAACGCCATTTTCACCGGCAATGTAGATTTTTCCATCCCCGACAATTGGAGATGCAAAATACTCACATGAATTCTGGATTCTTGCCTGTCTTCCAATGGGTCGTCCTTTACGCGTTTCAAAAGCCGTGCGGATTCCGCCGCCCTTGATCAGTAACATCCGACCGTTTGAAACGAGCGGTGACACAATATGGTCGGTGTACTTGGTTGGATGCTTCCATAGTAAATGCGAGTCGGTCACATCGCCGGAACCACCCGCTTGAACCGCCAGCACGTATTCATCCGCTGCCTCTTTTGAGTCAAAGCGTGCTCCCGCGAAATTGTCAGGATGTAAGAAAGCCTTATCCAGTTCTTCTCCCTCGAGAAAGCCATCCTTGTTGAGGTCGCCACGATCAAACGTCTTCTTAAAGAAGGCCTCAGGTACACGACCGGTCGGAACAATCGCGTGCATTTCATCTTTGCTCAATTTGCCATCACTGTTCCCCGTTTCTGCACGGTCAGCGGATGCCAGCCACTGATTGGCGATACCACCACTTTGCAGTGAGATATAGATTTTGTCGCCATCTACGGCCGGAGTCGTTTTGATATTGCGAAGCAACACTCGAGCGAACCAATTCCGGTTACCTGTTTCCAAATCGTATCCGATCAGCATGCCGGTTCCCGCGACTACAAGTTCGTCTCCCTTGTCGCTGTTGCAGATGACCGGGTGGGAATAATTAACCGCTTGGTCGCTGCGGTCGTCCTGCCAAAGTACTTTACCCGTCGCCTTGTCCAGGGCCAGGATTGACGGGTTTAAGTCATCGTCTTGTAGAAAGATTACCTTGTCCTTGTACAGTGTTGGAGACATAGCCGGACCCCATCGGAATACAAAGAATGGTTTAGGTAGTTCATGGTGCCATTCGTCGGCACCTGTTTCAGCATTTACTGCAATTAAACCGAGTGTGCTGAAGTAAAAATAGACACGGGATTCATCTGCTGCTGGTGTTGTGGCACATTGACTGTTGGTTTTATGAACCGGTGTCAGATTTGGTGTTTCCCATGAACGTGACCATAGAGGTTTGCCTGTTTTTGCGTCGAACGCATGTAGGCCAACATGTTCGTCATCAATCATCGATGGAACGAATACACGACCAGCGGCAACAACCGGACAGCCAATGCCATCACCCAGTTCTGCTGTCCAACGCACGTTTTCCGTGTCGGTGAATGTGGTGGGCAGTGCGGCGGAATCCAGAGAAACACCCGTACAGTTTGGCCCGCGGAACTGAGGCCAGTCTGCGCTATGCGCTTGTGTGGTGGTCAATAGGATTGTGAGGATAGATGCTAAGGCGGACAAACGCATAAAAAGTCTCCGAGCGGTCTGTTACGTAGTGGAGGCAGTTGCTCCGTAACGTCTGATTGATTTTGATAATGCGATTATGCAACAGGATGGCATGAATTGCCAACGATTATCGGCCGCGACCATGTTCAAATGCTCTGTGAAGCCAGAATCCGAAGAGAAAAATGGAGACGACCACGAATAAACACATGATTCCCAGTGCCTCATCCTGCACTGAGCTTCCATAACCGCGTTGTGCGATCAGCTTTAGTTGGACAAGGTGAACAGTCATGTGTTTTGCGAGCGTCAGATGGAAGTGAGTCGTTAGGAGTTCCTGCAATTTAATCGAATTTCGGTTCTCGCGGTAACGTCTCAAGGCGAATCAATCCGCACTTAACGGAGCGGTGGCATCGGGCAGCCTAGCAGTTCAGACGTTGCTCGGAGCAACTCCCCTTCACTAACGGTGATTTCACCATCGGATAATGCGCTGCAAATGGCGGCATTGATAAGCAATTGCTTATCTGCAGGACGCAGCATGGCAAGGGGCGCAATGGTGCCATTAAGCGTCAAGGCCGTCGATTCTTCTCGACTTAGTAGAGTTAACCAATGCCAACCCGTCTGAGTGCGAGCATCCTCAAAGGCCTTTTCTGCTTCAACTTGATCATTGTGCCCGGCATGACAAAGGACGGAAAGAAGCTTAGATGCAGGTATGTGCTGTGATGCAATTGTCGCGTTTCCCGCTTTCGGTTTACTTTGAGCACTGGTTGCGATCTCCAATGTCCGTTTCGTTAGCCGGTAAAGCACCCACTCAAACATGGATATGTGGTGATCGGCCTTAACAAGTGCATTTATTGTGTTTAAGAATTCAATACCTTGAGATTGCGACATGTCCACGAGCGAGTGCCGAGCTATTTCAAATAGCGGCAACACTTGCCGACGGTCAAGCGACGCAATGGCACCGCCATATTGTGTCGTCAGTTGCACAAATTCACTCGATCCAAAACCATTAATGATTTCAAGCTGTTTGGCCTTGGCTTTGGCATCGTGTTCATCTAGAAGAAATGCAAATATTAACGCTCGCGATGTATATACATCATGAGCTGCATCAAGCAGTGCTTCAGGAATCTGGTTTCGCAACTCGGCGGCATAAGCGACGGCACTCGGTGAAATCTCGCCGACACTTTTGATCACCTGGCCGGCATCGTCCAAGTGGATGGTTGCCGGTGGTGCTTCAGTAGTTGGAGCCATTGCGTTGGCGAACCCCATGGCCATGTCCGTACTACCACCGGTAATAGCGGCGGGCGATGATTTGCTTGACGCCCAATCGGCTTCGATGCGCTGGATGCGTTTCTCAAGAGGCGGATGGCTGGCAAAGATCGAGCTAATCCCTTTGCTAAAAAACATGTGGCTTACATCGCGTGCATTTGCTGCTTTAAGCTTGGGATCGTTAGTAAACCCGCCAATCTTCTTAAGTGCGCCGGCGATTCCGGTGTGGGAGCGTGTGTACTGAACAGCGGAGGCATCGGCAAGAAATTCTCGTTGACGACTTACCATGGCCTTGATGATGCTGCCAAACAGCACGCCGAGCCATCCACCGATGAAAAATATCAGGCCGATAGCGCCTAAGGCAGCACCGGCCCTCCCATCCTTGTTGCTCCCTCTGCCGGCAACACGAAACAGGATTTCACCAACATACGCAAGCGTTGTAATGCCGGCAATTGTACCGATCAGCCGAAGATTTAGTCGCATGTCGCCATGAATGATGTGTGAATATTCATGAGCAACGACACCTTGTAATTCGTCACGGCTGAGTTTTTCGAGACAGCCGCGAGTAACAGCGATCACGGCATTATCCAATCGCAGGCCGGCTGCAAAGGCATTGATGGACCCCTCGCCTTCGAGCAAATACACGCTGGGCATCGGGCACCCGGATGCGATGGACATCTCCTCAACGACGTTGATCAGCATCTTTTCTTTCGCATCACGAGTGGCGGTACTCACAAGTCGTCCACCAAGTGATTCTGCAACGTGTGGGCCACCCTTGTTTAGCCATGCGAATTTTACCGCTGTGCCAACTCCGGCGATGAGTAACACGATTCCACTCGCACCCAGAAATACAGCGATCCCATCTCCACCGCTGTTGTGAACAATGATTGCTGGGACCACACCAATTAAGGTGATCATCGATATTAAGGCGATGGTGTAAAAAAGGACGAGCTTCTTCGAGTTGCGTTTGGCTCGGTCTTGGTGTTCAAAGAAATTCATTTCAAATCGCGTTTACGGATCCATGTTTATTGAGGGCGCTTGTCGAGCAGCTTCATCCTGAAGTTCCCACATTGCGGCGTCGTTATGATGGCCCAGCTTGGCTGCAATGAGGACGGCCGGAAACTTGCGTTTGTCTGTGTTGTAAAGCGTCGCGCTGTCGTTGTAATGCTGACGTGCAAAGGCAATTCTGTTTTCCGTTGTTGTAAGTTCTTCCTGTAACTGCATGACGTTTTCGTTCGCCTTTAGTTCCGGGTAGTCTTCCTTGACCACCATTAGCCTTGAAAGGAAGCCAGTCAGCGCATTTTCTGAGCCAATGACTGCTTTCATGGCAGCAAGGTCACCGAGGTTTCCAGTCACATTCTTAAGACTCATTTGACACTCGTTGCGAGCGGCAATAACAGCGTCTAAGGTCGTCTTCTCATGAGACATATATGCTTTCACAGAATCCACCAGGCCAGGGATTAGATCGTGCCGACGTTGCAGTTGAACGCCTATTTGTGAAACGGCGTTTTTATAACGCTGTTGTAGAGTGATAAGACGGTTGTAGACGGACCATACGAGTAGTCCGACGGCAAGTAGTAGAAGCACGATAACGCCGACAACGACTAGTACGATGATGGTTGTACTGGCGACTATAAACGGCATGCTGATTCCTCATTACAACTCAAAGGTTGCCTGTGATTGTATCAATTTGCAAAGGTGAGGGTCTGTATTATACAGATACCGTTTCAGAGTGAATTAGGGCGCTTAGGCTAATGCCATCATTCGGATTATCAAGGTAGGGCTCAACCGGTATCATCTAATTAATGAAAACACTCACACCTTGATTGTTAATTCTATGCGTCGCGCCATCATTTTACTTATTGCAATTGCTATTCTTGCGCCTTCACTGGCCATCGCGCAAGATGCCGAAGAGTTTACGCGCGAACAGATTGAGTTCTTTGAGCTGAAAATACGTCCCGTTCTTGCGGCAAAGTGTATGGAGTGTCACGGCCCGGACGTGCAAGAGAGTGGGCTTCGGATTGATAGCAGGGACTTACTGCTGAAAGGCAGTGAGAAGTACCCCGTGGTGGTCAGTGGCGATCCCACGGCAAGCGTCCTGATGACGGCAATTAAGCAAGAGACAGATCTGCAGATGCCGCCTGACGAGAAGCTGACGGATGCACAAATAAATGACTTTCAAATGTGGATCAAAATGGGAATGCCGTGGCCTGATGATCAAGCGTTGTCAAAACTGGATGGCTATGCATCCATCCTTGCAGACCATTGGTCATTACAACCGGTCAAGGTTTCTCCACTGCCGAGTGTTTCTGACTTGGCATGGCCACGCAGCAATATCGATTTTTACATCTTGAACAAGTTGGATGCAGCAAAGCTACGACCCTCGGCTGAAGCAAGTCGACGAGAGTTGATACGTCGTGTGATGTTTGATGTGACAGGATTAGCGCCTACTGTATCTGAGGTGGCTGCGTTTGAAAGTGATGACCGTCCCGATGCCTATGAACGAATGGTTGATAGGGTGCTCGTTACACCGCAACACGGAGAACGGTGGGCGCGATACTGGATGGATGTTGCCCGATACAGCGATACCCTCGGCTATAACTTCACACGTGGCAGGCGGTTTCCGTATTCCTATACGTTTCGAGATTATGTGGTAAGAGCATTTAACAGCGATAAGCCTTATGACCAGTTCGTCGTCGAGCAGCTTGCAGCAGATCTGCTTGACCTTAATGACAATCGCGATCTCGCAGCAATGGGATTCCTAACGGTTGGCCGTCGTTATCGCAATCAACAACTGGATGTGGATGACCGAATCGACACGACAACCCGGGGATTTCTTGGCCTCACCGTGGCTTGTGCACGATGCCATGATCACAAATATGATGCCATTCCAACGAAGGACTACTATTCACTCTACGGTGTATTCGCCAGTTCCCGTGTGCCGGCGGATCAGGATTTGCCGCTAATCGGCACTCCCGAAAACACACCCTTCTACGGAGAATTCAAATCAAAGCTGGATGACCTGGAAGGAAAGCTCGCCGCTTATGACAAAATGCGTGCGGAGAAGTTTACATATGATTTCCGTCGTCAAATCGTCGACTATTTAGTACGGGCATTGGCAGTCGTTAGCGACGAACAGGCTTCGGAATTGGACTTTCTTGTAGTGCAATCTCAGTTTATCCGTAAAGGGCTTGTCACGAAGTGGCGTCAATTCCTTGCGGAAAAAGCAGCGGATGACGATCCGATTCTCGGTGTGATGAAGCAATTAGTGTTGCTGCCGGACGCCCAATTTGCCGATCAGCGTGAGTCGATCTATCAAAAGCTGGAAGGTGCAAACGCTGGCATTGAAAATGGAATGGTCAATCCTCTGCTGCTTGACCGTTTGATCGAAGCGAAGCCGCAAAATAAGGTCGACTTGGCGAGGTTGTTCGGAGAATTACTGCAGCAAGTCTTCTTGAAATCCATTGAAGATGGTGCCGAATTGACCGCCGCTGAATTGCAATTGTTAAAACTCGTTTCCGAGGATGGAACGCCAACACACGTTACCGTCGAAAACGTCACCGCATTCTATAACCGGGATGATAACAACAAGCGACGTAAGTTTACTCAGCCAATCGATGAACATAAGTCGTTTGCGCGTGGCAATCCACCGCGTGCAATGGTTCTCTCGGAGAATCCAAATCCTTACGACCCACGCGTGTTTATTCGGGGACAAGCATCGCGTAAAGGTGATCACGTGCCGCGACAATTTCTCTATGCGGTAAGTGGCAAGACGCGAGAGCCATTCACTGAGGGGAGCGGTCGGTTGGAAATGGCGAAGGCAATTGTTGACCCGGCAAATACATTGACAGCACGTGTCTTTGTTAATCGCGTTTGGATGCATCACTTTGGGAAGCCCCTGGTGAATACTCCTAGCGACTTTGGTGTGAGATCTGACAGACCACTGCAGATGGCTGTACTCGACTATTTAGCAGACAGCTTTGTAAGAAGCGGGTGGTCGATCAAGTCACTACATAGAGAGATCCTGTTGTCCAGCACGTATCGGCAGCAATCATCGACCCATGAAGATGGCGATACCATTGATTTCGAGAATGGACTGTATTGGCGTGCAAACAGTCGTCGCCTTGAATATGAGGCGTTACGCGATGCACTCATTCAGGCACTTGGCGAGTTAGATCTAACGATGGGTGGTCCGTCAGAAGATCTCACCAATTCATCAACGATTCGACGGCGTGCCTTATATACGTTTGTTGATCGGCAGGATCTGCCTGGCCTGTTGCGTGTGTTTGATTTTCCAAATCCCGATGCTCATAATGCTCGGCGGCCAAGTACGACCGTGCCACAGCAGGCGCTATTCCTGATGAATTCACCGGTCGTGATCGATCGCGTTCGTAACTGGGTTGCCAGCGAAAAGGTACAGAATTTAGATGCAGAGCAAAGGATAAATTACTTCTACCAACGATTCTTTCAGCGTGCTCCTAACACAACAGAGGTGCAAATAGGAATGGACTTCATAAGTAGTCCCGAACCGGTCAGCAAGGAAAATAACCTGAATGTCTGGGGACAGTACGCTCAACTACTGCTGCTAACAAACGAATTCAGCTTTATAGACTAGCTTGTAAATATGCCTGCCAAGAAAATACAGATTACCAATCCAGCGGATGTAACGGGCCTTTCTCGTCGTGACTTGTTGTTGAAGAGCGGCGGTGGGATGGGCGTACTCGGACTAGCTGGTCTCTTTTCTTCCTCATTGCGTTTGAATGCTCAAGAGTCTCTGAAACCAGCGACTCAAAGTGCGCTTGCCCCAAAGCAACCTCACTTCGTACCAAAAGCAAAACACGTTATCCATATATTTTGTAACGGGGGCGCTTCACAAGTTGATACATTCGATCCAAAACCGAAACTGGATGAATACAGTGGCATGCAGTTGCCGTTTGATAATCTAAAAACGGAGAGGAAAACGGGAGCGTGTTTCCCATCGCCGTTCAAATTCAAGCAGTACGGGGAAAGCGGGATTCCGGTTAGTGAACTGTTTCAAAAGACAGCGAAGCATGTTGATGATATGTGCATCGTGCGTTCGATGCATGCCGACGTGCCTAATCATGAACCAAGTTTGCTATTAATGAATTGTGGTGAGTCGATTTTGCCAAGACCAAGCGTTGGTTCGTGGCTTACATATGGGCTTGGTACAGAAAACCAAAACCTTCCCGGTTTTGTTGTGATGAGTCCCGGTGGATTCCCAATTAAAGGTGCACAGAACTGGCAATCGGCGTTTCTGCCTGGCATTTACCAAGGGACATTTCTCGATACCAAAGATAAAGAAGTTGATAAGCTGATTGAAAATATCCGCAATGCGGATGTGTCTAGAGAGTCGCAACGGCGACAGTTGGATGCACTTGCGAAGCTAAATCACTTGCATCGTCAAGGAAAAGGCAATGACGCGAGATTGGAATCGCGAATGGAGAATTTCGAGCTTGCCTTTCGTATGCAACTCGAGGCCAGCGATGTGTTCGATACATCGGACGAGCCTCAACATGTACTCGATGCATACGGGGAATCCAAACAGTCATGGCAAATGCTGATTGCACGACGGCTGGTTCAACGTGGAGTGCGATACGTACAGCTCTGGCATGGAGCCGGCCAGCCTTGGGATAACCATGACGACATTGCCACGCAGCATAAGAAGCTTGCCGGTCAACAGGATCAGGGGATTGCGGCTTTAATTGATGATCTTAAACGACTGGGGTTGTTTGATGAGACGCTAATCGTCTGGGGCGGTGAATTTGGTCGAACGCCGGTGGTCGAGCTGCCACAGGCGGGCGCTAATCAAGGCAAGGTAAATGGCCGTGACCATAATCACTGGGGATTTAGCATGTGGTTGGCCGGTGGAGGCATCAAAGGCGGTCAGATCTATGGCCAGACCGATGACTTCGGATTCAAAGCTGTCGAGGATCCGGTACATGTGCATGACTTGCACGCCACAATGCTCCACCTACTCGGTTTTGATCACGAACAACTTACATATCGTTATGCCGGGAGAGACTATCGACTGACGGACGTTCATGGTCGTGTAATTGACCAGCTAATCGCATGATGTGTTGAGTTTCAATCGGTTGACTTAATCGTCGAGAAATCCATAGCCGTAGGCATGACGGTCTGAAATGGGCACATTGAAAATCCAGTCGGCCGACTCGTAGAGTATGATTTCATTGATTTCGTCTCTCGCGAGTAAATCTCTGATAATCTCTTCGCGTCGCGTGCGGGTTCGCTCGCGTTCCGTGCCTGTTGCACGCAACGTCTCCTGCGCTTCATAAAAAAAGCTCTTTGGACCGGCGTAGCTCGACCCGAGATTGCCGTCAAGAAAGTTAATGTAACGACCGACAAATGCGTTTAATGGTCCCTCGTCAGGTGCATATCGGATGCCAAGGAATACTGGTTCGATTCTCAGTCCACTTAAGTCAACCATTGACATGCCTTCCCCGATGTATGGGATATGATTGAGTGATCCCCTTACATGTCGGAAATAGTCGCCGTAAACCCCGCCATCCGGCTTTGGCATGCTGGCGATTTCCTTCTCGGACTCGTTGGTTACATCTTCACTTTCAGGAATGACCACTCGAATCCTCGTGTCGGGAAACTCAGCTTCAAACTGTCGCAGTAGCTGCTCCACGCCGTTGGCAATTGCCTTGTTACGTTGATATCGCCAGATATATTCACTGGCTTGCGTCTGGCATGGTTTTATCCACTCGCCGGTTTGAAAACGCGTGATCAACTCGGCGTCTGCATTTTGAATTGCCGTGGTCTTACCCAATGTCAAAGGCGCATAGGCGCGGTCACGCCCATAGTGGAAATAGTTTTTTCCATTGAGTCGATAATGTGACATGGGTTGCACGCCATCGACACCATCTCCTGTTGAACCTCCTAATTGTGTATGTGAACGCGTGTTGATGAAGATTTCATCGAAAGCGTCGTAGCGCATGATGGTGTTCATTTCACGTATGACAAAGTCGCGGGCGGCCGCTTGATTAAAGTCGATCATCTCCATGGAGTATGAGGGAAGTAGATCGATGACCAGAGTGCCGGTGGCTAACTCAAATTCGGATAAATTATTGCGTCTAAAGTAGTCAACGCTTGCTTCAATTGCCTGAAAGTCAGTGTGAAACATCGCGTCGTTTGGGATGCCTGCCACGCGCGTCTTTATGGCCCCCGGGTCATCGCCGTTCATTGCGTAATAGACGTTATTGCGGCCAAGGATGTTTCCAGCCTTGGTATAGATATGGACTTCCGGGACGGCTGGTAGTTTGATTGAATGTTTATTGGAATTGCGTTGCCTCAGAAAAAGATAACGAGTGTCTGCGGGAAGCTTGATATCACTTACAACAAGCTTATTACCTACGACGCGAAAGCTCGCGTCGTTTAATAGTCGCTGATGGGCATGCACGGATTCGGCAATTTTATTGAAACGACACATTTTGAATGTGCTGTCGGCATTTTGCAGGAGCACGAATGACGTCTCATCCATGGGCGGGATGGCAGAAACAACTAATTCAAGATCAGAGTTGTCATCTTCGAGACGTTCAGCAATCGCGTTTAGATTGGAAATGCCGCCAAATTCAATTCGATCAACGAGTGCCTCGTCCGCACGACCTGCATGCTTGAGAATCTCACGATAGTGAGCAAAGCAAACTGACTCGACATTGTAATTGAGTGCCGGTGAACCTCCGGGCAAGAACCCCCATAAATACTTACCGTTATTGTTAAATGTGGGGATTTCGTAATATTTCGTTAGTGCAGCTTCAAAGGGTCGATAGCTTGCGGTGAGTTTGATGCCATGTTCTTTGGCACTAGCAGTAAACCATTTGTCAAAATCGGTAGAGAGCCGAAGCCTCATTAGCATTACCAACCACTGATAGCTTTCCAGCCTGGATGATGCATACAGGATGTTTGACAGTTCATCACAATTAAAGATGGCATTTGCCTGCGCCTCGAATCGCTTCCAATCCTGAGGCTTGTAATTTGCAGGGTCATTGATGAGCGGAAAGACGCTTTGCCAAACAATGATGCGTGTCACGCCCTGCGCCTGTAAGCGTCGAAAGTAAGAATCAAACACGGGTTTTGAGACTTCATTGAATTGGCCGGTCGATCGATTAAAGTTCATGCGGATCAGGTCGTCGACCAGATCAGACACGTATGAGATTGGACGGTGTGGTGGTGCCGGTTGAAGCTGTAATGTTTGTGATTCAACGATGCGTTCCCCGTCGTGCAACTCGATAAGAAACTCAAGAATCTCATCACAGTTTCCAGGAGCCTTAAGTATGAATTCACCCGAGCGTGAAATGGAGATCGTGAGCGCGGTGTCTATTTGCTTGCCGTCATGCAATACCTTTACATGGATGGAAATGTCATCGGGGATATTTTCGGTGCAAATATTCCACTGACGCACACCGCCTGGGACGTAGCTAAATGGTACGGGCGTATTGCCCGGTGAGAGAATGCTTGCCCTGGCGGGAGAGGGAAACGAAAGCAGCATCAGACAGACGATTCCAATTGCCTGATACAAATGCATCAACTGTCGCATGTGTCTTAGACCTTTCCAATGAAGTGGTTTATCACCATCTTATTGGAAGTTAACCCTAACAGCACCAATGCCGGAAAACGACGCCGTGATGGAATCTCCGGAATCAACACGAATCAATTCCGTTGCAGAGCCAGGAATTACGATGTCCCCCTCGGTGAGGTGCGTTCCATTGGCGTGGAGATGGGAGATTAACCAGCTTAGACTTCTTAGTGGCCCGCCCATAATGTCCGAGGCGCAGCCGGCCGCAATTTGGTTGTTGTGATTGAGTACTCGGATTTGTTCGCTGTCCCAATCTACATCTCTGGCGTCTATGTGATTCGTACCGACGATTACGCTGGCATGTAGACCATTAGAGGCGATGAGTTCCTGAATCGTTGGTGTACCATTCCAGAACTTGTAGTGATGGATCTCAATGCCAGGTGCTACGTGATCAATAGCGTCAATTAGCTCATTATCTGATTGCGGCGGAGTGGAGATGGTCTTACCGATGGTCACGACGAATTCCGGTTCGATGGCAGGTTGATGGAATTCGTCTATCGCAAGATCACACGATCCATACATGACAAATGGATTCATGACTCGTCCGTAAATCGGTTCGTCTAAACCGAACTGACTTTGAATTGCACTGCTAGTGCATCCAACCTTATAGCCGGCAATAGATTCGCCGCGTGCAATTCGCTGATGGATTACATCTGCCTGAATTCTGTATGCCTGCTCCATCGAGAGCGTGTCGACTGCAGGAAATGCAGCATCGTCATAACAACGGTCAAAGATGGAGAGAAATGTGTTTACAAAGTTTTGCATATGACTGACAGGAAGGTGTTAAAAGATTGGCCCGGATGCAATCTCGGTGCGGCGACGACGTCTTTGCCTGTTTCATGATCGTAGACGCCACCACTTCTGGATAGGTCGTCTAGTTATCAAGAGTGATTCGTTTGATCTGGCCGTGCTCACCTGCAACGACCAACTCGTCAAGTGTCGGATGGCATGCGATGCAGAACGCCCAACCGTCAATCGCTTCGTGTGATGAAAGCACTTGTACGTTTAGTGTGTCTACGAGATAAACGCGACCATCTTTGCAACTGGCGGCGAGTCGATTGGAATCAACCCAATCGATATCCAGTGGTGCCGTGTTCAGGCGAATGAATCGTACCAGCCTACCAATGGTAGGTTGCCAGATGCGGATGGTGCGGTCGTCGCTCGCAGAGGCCACCGTCGGCAGTCCACTGGATCCGGGTGCAGTCGCGACGGCATGAACCGGGTGAGTGTGATTACTTGAAGTGCGTTGTAATTCTCCGGTAATTGAATCCCACACCCGAATGCTTTGATCCAAACTGCCGGATATCAATGTGCTCTTGTTCTCAATCAGGCACAAACTGGTCACGCCTCGCGAATGGCCTTCAATCAGTTGCTTCGATTCCCCATTTTGTATATCTAAGATTTGGATGTCGTGGTCCAGGCTGGCTGTAATGACGGTTTGATTGTCACGCCAGGTGACTGACATGATTTGATCCATGTGGGCCGTCATCGTCATGGTCTTGCTGAGTGATGGCCAACTGAATATTTCAATCGTGCCGGAGTCAGACGGTATGCCTCCACCAACCGCCAAAAGAGATTGATCTGGTGAGAACTGAATGCATGTGGGATGGGGGGCTTTCAGATCGATTCTCTTTATTCGTTTGAGACGAGGCCATTCATAGACATCCAATCCGTCATTGGAGCAGGACAAAATATGTTTTCCATCAGCCGTAAAGATGAGATCGGTGACATGAGAAGTGTTAGCGGCAACTAACAGGGGGCTGTACATGATTAATGCGTTAAGCGTGATCGTATACTTGAGCATTACGATGTAATTCATGTTCTTCAAACCTAGCTGATCAATTCGCTGATGACGTTTGCGGTGTCGTGTGCAACACGTACGGGACGGCCGTCATTGGTATGCAATTCGTGGGCCGGATTAATCCCCAATAGAGAATAGATTGTCGCCGCAAGATCAGCGGGAGTCACCGCGTTATCTGCGGGGTATTCAGCAAGCGTGTCGCTACTGCCATGCACATACCCTCGCTTAATGCCGCCACCGGCAAGGGCCACGCTAAAGACGTTTGGCCAGTGGTCGCGACCGCCATTTACGTTGATCTTTGGGGTGCGACCAAATTCTCCCATTGCAATAACAAGCGTCGAATCGAGCATGTGTCGCTCATCAAGATCAGTTACAAGTGCTGAGAATGCCCGGTCAAATGCCAATGCTTTCGCATTTTTGTCGCCGGGGAATCTCTCCTTGAGCTGAACAATATTCTGATGCGTGTCCCAGCCAGAGTTGTTTACCGTGACGAAGGGTACACCGTGTTCTACGAGACGTCTGGCAAGCAAGCAGCTTTGCCCAATCGCATCGCCCATGCCATATCGTTGGCGGGTTTCGGCAGATTCAGCAGATAATTCAAACGCGGCCTTGGCATCTTTCGAGGCGATTAAGTTAAATGCCCGTTCAAGCTCACTGTTTTTGGGTGCGGTTGATGCAGCATCCAGTTCTCTTTCAAACTGGTCAAAAGCATTTAGCATCTGTTTCCGACGACCAAGACGTGTCAGATCTAATCCATGATAGAAATCGAGGTCTCTTACTTTGAATTCGGGCCTGCGGGGATCTCCACCAACACCAAATGGCTTTGTTCTGGTCGGTAAATAGCCGTTTCCACTTACGCCGCCGACGAAATTTGGAACAGCGACGTGCTGTGGCAAGACTCCTTCAGGTGCACGGACAGCAGCCAGCGTCGAACCGAACGCCGGATACTCAAGCACCGGTGTTGGTTTGTATCCGGTCATCATATAGTGCGTCCCGAAATTGTGTTCCCCAAGTGGAGAAGTGACAGAACGTACTATAGAAATGCGATCCATAATTGCGGCGGTTGCCGGAAGGGTTTCGCAAAGCGGCACTCCGGGTAGCGTCGTTGCGATGGAAGACAGTGGCCCTCGTACTTCTTCAGGTGCATCAGGCTTGGGGTCAAAAGTTTCGATGTGACTGGGGCCACCAGCGAGCCACACTAGGATACATGATTTCGCTCGCCCTGCTGCAAACTGCTTGCTGTTTGCCTGAGCAGCCATTAGCGCGGATGGGCCCACGCCAAATGCGGTCAGGCCGCCAATTCTGACAAAGTCGCGTCGCGACATCGCGTTACGCTTAAAAGTTTGATTCATGACGTAGCCTCAAGGGTTAGTCTTGCCTTTTAATGCTTGGTTCCGAATTCCTTGGAAGAGAGTAAACTCCATACAAAGTCTTCTAAAAAGTGTTTGGTATCGACTTCCGTTTCTAAATCGTCAGTCAGCTTAGTCCAATATGCAAGTTCAACATCTGTCATGGATCGGGAAAGGCCGACTTGATAGAAGCTTTCTATGATTTCCAATACTGGCTTGCCTGCATGAATGTATTGGGTCAAGCGACTGTTTGTTGCGGAAATCCTGTCGTTGATCATGGCGCCGTTGAATTGATGTAGCTTCTGGCTAAGGCCATCAATCGCGTTAGTAGTAGACTCGCAGGAGTCACTACGGTCACATCGTCCCAGGACTTGTAAGGTTCTGGACGGAATTGCCGGATCAAGCAAACTAATGGCACGTGTCCCGATAGGTTGCTCGCCATATTGCTCGTGGATGCCAGTTACGTCAGCAATCGCATCAGCCAGCACCTCTGCATCCAGCGGCACTTTGATGGCGTGGGAGTAGTACTGGTCATCGAACTTGTTAGTTTCAATCGCATCAGCACTCCTGGCATACGCGGCGCTTGCGGTAATGCGTGTGATGGTGTGCTTAATGCTAAACCCCGAATCGACAAAATCTCTCGCGAGTAATTCGAGAAGTGCCGGATGGGTGGCCGGATTGGTTGAACGAAAGTCATCGACGGGCTCAACGAGGCCTTTACCCATTAGCTGCTTCCAAATCCGATTTACGATAGCTTTGGAAAAGTACGGGTTGTCAGGATGTGTTAGCCATTGCGCGAACTCTAAACGAGCATTGGTATTCGAGCCGGTAATGAACTGTGCTCCGGGTACCTTTGGCTTTGCGGGTTCCAGATATTTGGGGTGTATGACGCGACCAGTCGGTTTCGCTTGCACAATGACACCCTGCTGCACTTTTGCAAAGATAGCAGCAAGGCCATGATAGTCGTCTTGTGTCCAATGATCTAATGGATGATTGTGACAATTCGCACACCGTAATCGGCTGCCCATGAAAATCTCACTTGCCAACTCTGCCTGATCCCTTGCGTTTCGAGTTGTCCGCCAGAAATTTGCCGGCCCATTTGTATGTGCATCACCTTCGGCGACTAACAGTGCACGTGAGATTTGGTCGTAACCAATGCCATTGCGCAGTTGTTCTGAGATCCACTGGTTATAAACAGCGGCACCCTCTTGATCATGTTGTTGTGTTCTCAGACGAAATAGCTTTGCCAGATTAAACGTCCAGTATTCGATAAATCCGTCGGATGTCAGCAGCGATTGGGTTAGCGACGCTCGCTTGTCGGTAGCGTCGTCAGCGATGAATCGAGAAAGTGTTTCCGCAGTTGGCAGGCGACCCGTCAGATCCAGTGTCGCGCGTCTCAAGTACAACTCATCACTTATTTGTGGAGAGGAAGGTAGTCGTAATTGCCTGAGTCTCGACTGTATTTGCTCATCGATAAAGTTATGGCTTATGGATTTAGACCGGCGGGGTCGTGAGTCAGTTAATGGGACAATGACTTCGATCGGACGGACTTCGGTTAAATATCGGGCGATCACTACGTGCCGCCCTCGTCGTTTGGTCGTAATCGCGGCCAATTGATTGTCTATATTTACTCCGGTATCGTCTTCGGCGATTAGTACGGTTGAGGAAGTGACGTCGCGTTTACTTCCGTCAGAGTATGTTGCCGTGACCTTTACCTCTATCGAGTCACCAGGAGCTTTGGCGTGGTAAACCGTTGGTGTAACTGCAATATCAATGAATTGGCGTGAGCGAGTCTTAGATGCGCCATTCCTGACCCACTCGGTGATCATTGTGACCGCGTCACTATCAATATCAAATCGGTTGCCTCCGCCATGTGCAACTTGTTCGGTGGGTTTTAGCAAAAGGAGGCTTTCCTCCGGTACCGCCAAGTTTATGCGTCGTCCGCGAAGATGTCTCACTACGGAATCGTAGTCTGATTCAGGGTCACTACCAAAGAGAGATAGTCTAAAATTACCACGCCCTACAGCTGCTCCATGACATGCTCCTGCATTGCACCCAAATCGAGTAAACAATGGCACAATGTCATTGTGGAACTCGATTTGGTTTACAGCGGTGGCACTTGAAGAGCATAACAATAGGAATATGGTTGCAAGCAGTCCTGCTCGGGTTTTGTGGATCAGGTTTGGCATTGTGGACTTCAGGCAAACAGATGAATGGCCAGACTTTTCAGTCATACTATCAAATCTGACATCCGAATGACCAAACCTTCTATTTTCTACGAACGTCGACGGTGCAATACAGCAATCACATACGCTAGCTACCATCTTTTTTTACATAGAAGATAAAGTCGTTGCTAAATAAGCCAAGCGGGTTTTGCACTTGCAAGAGGTGAATACCGTCATCTGGCAGTGCGTCGATCTCTATACTTGCAATGCTGTTTTCGAGTTTTACCGTGCCGGCCACTAAGCGGCCATCAACAAATACACGTGCATCTTCACCGAAGTGTCGACCGGATACTCGCATCGTTTTCTTATCGTTACTCAAGGTTGGGAAGACTTGTTTACCACGTTGTTTTTCAATAGGGCCAACCGTCCAAATGGCGGGTTGCGGATGATTCAAATCGACACTGCTTCCCATGTGAGCGGTAAACGTGCCGATAAAGTCGCCACTTTGCGCCAATTCCGTCAATTGATCACGTGTGTAGCTCTGCCGTTTGTTGTGTTCCGAATTATAGGTTGCTTGATCTGCAGCTGGATCAAAGGTCAACGAAAGCGATGTGGACTTCTTGCCGCTTAGCAGGACCCCATTGACCTGCAGCAACACGGCTTCTTCGCGTCCGGCGAGTTCAAGTGCATCGAGTAATTCCGTCGTTGACGGCTGGTCTACGGTATCGGCACTGAGAGTAACTTGACGGCCAAATGCACCAGCAAATCCAGTGCTGCCTTCCACTACCATTTCCCACACAGGATCAAATCGCGGGCGACCGCCCCATGAAAACTGCCAGATGCTGCGTTCCGGTGCACCCTGCTCTGCGACTCGCCTATAGAAGTCGAAGTCGATAATGTTTAAGCGTCCCTGTGGCAGGATCAGCCAACGGTCATATGCTCCTCGCCATGTTGGCGCGTCCATACCTGTACCCGGTGTGTTGGTGCTAACCAGGAATGGCATCCTGTGGCAATTACCGCAGACGTTCGGTCGCGGCTTACCATCCAAGTCGCCCTTTACATGGAATAATTCAAATCCTGCGAGTGCACGAGATGATACTTCGTTGGTGTAAGAGCGACGCTGTGCCGGTGGATACGAAACACTCAGCAGGAATTGTGCCATCGCATCACGGTCAGCGGCATTCAGTTCACCGGCCAGGCCTTCATCGTTCTCGGCAGTGTGGCCAACCAGCATCATCGTGTTGGCCAGGCCGCCGTCGATTAAATGACGAGTACTTGTTTCAGGTTTGTTGACGTCACTGTTTGGTTCATCGCTGCCGTGAATGTTGGCGCTGTTGTTGCCTCCATACGGGTCCCCGGGAATACCGTCCCAGTGATATGGCTCTGTATCACGTAAGCCGCGAATCGGCATGGTTGATCGGGGCATGATTTGATTGCCACCAGTCACAACCGGAGTATTGAGTACCCAAAGTAATTGATCTGTATGACCGTCCGGATGACAACTTGCACAAGAAAATGTGCCAGTTGTAGATGCGGCAGCAGCATTAAATGCGATACGACCTTGTTTCACGACAGGATCTGTCGGATCCTCAAGAATCACAGAAGACGTTACGCTGAGATTCGTCGGATCAGAGACATCCACAAGAGATACGGTATTTGCTACGGCATTCAATACCCATGCATGGCTGGCTGCTCCATTCTCTCCAGATACCAGCGCGATTCCACGTGGCACAGCATCAACATCTACTCTTCCAAGAATCTCACCGGAAGTAGCATTAACGGTGAAGACTTTATCCGAACCGGCGGCTGTTGCCACAATCGTACTGTCGTCGTCGCTCACTTGAATAGCAAACGGAGTAGCAAGTGCCATCTCCTTCTCGGGTTGCTTGGGCGGCAAGGGCTCGAGGTTAATAAAGTGTGGTGAGTCGGCTTTGTCGTCGTTGAATCGGACCGCTGTAATCTGATTGAGGAATGCTCTGTTTTCCAGTTCTTTTAGCCCGTGCTTCTTTGTGCCGGAACGGCCATTGGCGTCGTTGCGAGCATCAGCTTGCGCTACGTATACCGTTCCTCTTGAATCAACAGTTAAGCCATACAAGAGGGTGCCAACCGTGTCGACGGCTTCGACCAATTCGTCTGTCTTTGTGTCATATATGTAGAGATCGCGATCAGGCACTTGCGGATGCTTAATGATATCGACTACGTGACCCAGTGAGAGCACGTTATTCACTCGGATGGAATGCTGGTATGCGTCAAATGTTTTTAGGTCACCATCGAGAGGTTGACCACCGCCGGATAGTTGAGTTTTGTTATTGGATTCAAACGGCAGAACATACAGTTTTCCATTACGTACGGTAATTGCCCGCGGATCCTGAGCGGTAATTGTTAGCATCTTATTCACTTTTCGTGAGGCAACATCAATGACCGCAATCTTGTTTTCGGAAGACAATGCGATGTAGGCCTTAGCGTTGCCGGCGAATGCAATACCGACAGGCTCGTCAAATCGAGTTTGTTTTGTATTTGGTGTAATTCGCTGGATTGTCGCGATTACATGTAAGTACGTATTGCTCTTGCGATCTGTGTCTATCACGCTTACCGAATCGGAAATGTGATTTGATACCCACACTTCGAGGCCATCGGGTCTGACGGCAAGGCTGACTGGATCAATTCCAACTGGTACGCGAGCAACGACTCGTGAGGACTTGGCATCGATGACATCGACGGTATCGGCAGGTGTGTTTACCACAAATACGTGATCATGTTTTACCGCAATTGGACGGGCATGAGGGCTCATGAACGCGCTATGCTGCACCTTGGAATTTGGAACGTCATTGGCAACCGCTTTGACGTGATTCGCCTTTATAAATGACTGCCGGACATTTGAATTAGAGTCGCTGGTTGACTCTGGTAACGGCATTGCAAACCAAGCTATAGCGAGCATGAATAAGGGTGCGACGAGAATGAAAGAACGATGTTTTAGAAGTTGCGTCATATCTTTCAGCCAATCTATAGATAAAAAACAGTAGATTCGTGTTCGATCAACAACCGAGTGAATGATTCGTGGGGATCCATAGCCTCCATACGAATATTCCGCAGTCCGACACCGGAATTGGACATTATTTTCGCCGGAATGCCTAAACGCACAGACATATACATAAGAATGAAACCCACAGACTGTTTGCAGGTTTTGCAGAATCAGCTCGATGGGCACAGAAAACTAACTGTGTTTACCCGATGAGAGTTTCTTATCGCTGGGATTCTAGAAACCAGCAAGCTGCGGATCTGCTTCCTGGCCTAGTGTTTGACTCGGATTGAGAATGACCTCTTCATTTTCAGTGAGCCCGGACTCGATCACGAATACTTCGCCATTAGCATCACCCAGCTTCAAGTGTCGTCGTTGTGATCCATTGGTGGACTGCACCCAACAAAAATAACCCTTGTCGTCACGTTCTACGGCGGACACAGGAATCGTCAGGACATTTTTATGATGATCAAGAACGATTTCCACTTCCGCCGTCATACCCGGTTGCAGTCCTTCCGGCGATGGTCACGTGAGAAT
>JBJLEE010000046.1:0-21566 GCA_045566075.1 Pirellulaceae bacterium
CCACAGCATGTGTCGGATCGATCAGCTTGGCACGGCTTATCTCCTGATAACCGGCAGGGCTAAGTCGGGCAATAATCATTTCACCCAAATCGTTGGTGAGGAAATATCTGTCCTTATGCTTGGTAGTAAACACGTTTGCCCAGGCACCCGGGCGATTTCCTGTAGACGGCTTAAATGTTGACCACAACTTTTCACCGTCCTCCAATTTTATGCACGTGTAACGCCCATTTTGCCCACATGCATAAACATGCCCGTCATCAATTACCGCTGTACAAAACACACCGGCTACCCCGCGCGCCGTATCTCCACGCCAATGCAAATTTGCCGAATTGCCATCCTCGGAAACCTTTATGCATGCACTCACACGGGCAAAGCTCATGATGTAAATCAAATTGTCTTCGATTACCGGCTGACCGATCGACATGGCGAATGTCGGTTTCACAGCAATGGACCAGTAAACATCTCCGTTCTCCGGATTGATTGCCTCGAGTGCATCACTGTGCCAAATCAACAGTTGTCGCTTACCGGCAATCTCATAAATCACTGGTGGACAATAACCAGGCTGTGCCGACGAAAGCGAACGCCAGAGTTCCTTGCCTGTCCTCTTATCAAAAGACACGCATGTCGTGCCTTCACCACCGACAACGCAAATCAGTTGATCCCCATCAACCATTGGATGTGCTGCAGTCCCCCATTCAGGAATCGCCAATCCGTATTCCTTTTTGAAGTCCTTCTGCCAAATCACCGAACCGTCTTCAACGGCCAGGCAGACTAAATCGCCTTCGGCTCCTAAAGCGTAAACACGGTCACCATCAACTGTTGGAGTAACTCGTGGGCCAATGGCATAGATTTCAACCGTAGTATACGGACAATCCCACTGATGAATCCAAAGTTCTTTGCCAGTCTTTTCATCCAGGCAAACGACTCGTTCTTTTCCCGGCAGTAATTTTCTTAGGAAATTCAGGTTCTTTGGTGGTTCACCTTCGTTGAGAATTTTCGCGGTCTTCGGATCGATTTCGTCGGCGATGCGGTCCATCACAAACACTCTTCCGTTGGCAATCGATGGGCCGGAGTAACCACCACCGAGCTTCGTTCTCCATAGCACTTTCGGTCCACCTTCAGGGAACGAATCGATGATCCCGTCTTCCCGCCATACGCCATCACGTTGGACGCCAAGCCACTGCGGCCAATCTTCGGAATATGCACTTCCAACGGTGTTCCAACAAAACACGATGGCCAATAGACAGTACGGAACTCGGCGTAATAGCTGCACGATTAATGAATCCTGTGATAGTTAGGAATTAGAAGCTAAGCAAGGATGTCTTCGACAGGATTACCTTCATCGACCAACTTGATTGGCCGATTAAACTGGTCGTTATATTCCTTATGTGGATCGATCCCCACCGCTGTAAATACCGTGCTCATCAGATCCGGAATTGTCACCGGATTATCGCTGACTTCACCACTGAACTTGGTAGTTGCACCATAGCTAATGCCACCCTTGACTCCGCCACCAGCTAGCGCGGCACTATAGCAGTCGATCCAGTGGTCACGACCATCGCTCGGATTCATATGAGGGGTACGACCAAACTCGCCCACTGCGAGAATCAGAGTATTTTCCAACAATCCGCGTTCATCAAGCTCTTTGATCAACTGCGACATACCCTGATCAAGTCGCTTGAATAACTCATCCTGACGCGGATGATGACCGGAATGTTGATCGTAGCTCTCTGATCCAACTTGTATAAAACGCACGCCACTTTCAACAAGTCGTCGCGCCAGCAGGCAACCTCTACCAAATCTTGAATCACCATATGCTGCACGCACAACTTGAGACTCTTGTGACAAATCAAAAGCAGCTAGCTTTGATGATCGCATAAACTTCACAGCGTTGGCACGGCCGCCATCAAAGAACTTCCGCGTACGACTTTGAGGCTTCCCGGATTCAATTGCATTGAGCATCGCCAGACGTTGATCGAACGTTTCTTTGTCTACTCCGTTCGGCAATCCCAGATTCTCCGGCAGTTGATTGGGATCCCAAACGACCGTTGGCAAAAACGCTGGCCCGAAGTGGCCGGATGAATATCCTTTACGACCGATCGAGACAAACGGTGGCAAACCATCAGGATTCGCCCTGGTCATCGGTGTCGAGCCCATTTCATGTGCAACGATGGAACCCATTGCCGGTGCTGAAATCGGCCCGGTATTCCTCCAGCCCGTCTGCGCATGATATTGAGCAAGGTTATGTTCCATTTCATTGCCGACCATAGACCGGATCACAGCAATGTGGTGCCCTTGTTCACAAAGGAGCGGTAAAGACTCTGAGAATCGCAGTCCATCTGCCGATGTTTCACGAGGTTTGTACTTAAACTTCGTAGTGTCGTTGCTTTCATCTTTAGGATCAAAGCTATCGTGTTGAAACGGTCCACCTTCGAGCCAAAGCAATACTATCGACTTTTCATTTATGGCGGCACCAGCTGCATCCTCGCCACCAAATACTCGCGATACGCGATGTCCCATTAGGCCGGATAAAGTAGTTGCGACGGATGCCTGAAGTACACCGCGGCGTGTCGCGAGTTGCAAAGGCAGTCGATGCTTTAGGTGATGCATATCAATTTACGCTGTGTATGGGACGAGTTGATTTAAAACGACTGAAACTCAACAGATTGCAGCATTGCCCAAAGCAAATCTTTGATTTTCACCGATTCGTTGGAATCGGCAAATCCACGAAGGCCTGCCACTTCATTTTTACTTGGGATACGGTTGTAGACCCGTAGGAATAAGAAGTTGAGCCGTTGCTCGGCCGTCGCGCATTTAAGTGTTTCAGTCACGGTGTTACCAGTATCAATACACTGATTTATATAATCGCCATTCATCCTGAATAGCGCAACACTCGTCGGACTGGAACCGGCGCGTGCTTTATCTCGTGCGCCGGCGATTTGCTTTCCGACCTCAGTGTATGCATTTCGCTTTTCGACCAATGCCTTTCGTTGCTCTTCACTTATGGAAACCTCGTACGGCTTCCACGACTCGTCTACGCCTGGTAACTCGTCAGCGAGAAATGAAAAATTGCCTTGCTGAATCTTTGACAATGCTACCGGTATTTGCTCATGACGTTTGGCGACGCGATTATTCTCTTCTTCCTTGAGAAGGTCAGCAATCATCAAGCCTGTTTCCAACACCGTGGCTTCTTTTCCGGTTGATCGCAGTACGCTATCAACCCACTGATCTGAGTTGAGTTGTCTAATGGGCACGTTGTTCCAATGAAAGGACGCTGAGTCATCATCACTTGCGACCATTTGAAACACGCGGCTATTTGCAATGGTTCGAATAAGCCACTTCAAATCGTAGCCAGACTCAATGAACTGATGTGACAATTGATCGAGTAGTGCTTCGTGGTGTACGGTTGCAATCGGACTGAATCCATCGAGGGTGTCGACAAAGCCATGCCCTGTCAATTCGACCATAATGCGATTTACCGCCGCCTTTGCAAATTGATTCTCCTCAGCGCCAACAAGCCACTGGGCAAACTGCCAGCGACGGTTTTTTGCCGGCTCGTTTGTTGGATTCATTACCTGACCAGCCAGTGTCGTCGGCATCACAGATACGGGATTTTCTGGATGTGGCATTTCCAACTCTGCATCCGTATTATCGGCAATCGCCCGGTTTTCCCCACCGCCACCATCAATGGCACTTTCACCGCCGATCAGGGTTGGGATACTCCGTTCATCTCTGCCAATGTCAGCAAACCGTTCATCAAACCGTTCAGCGGCGACTACATTGCCATCCCACATTTCTACTCTTGCAAAAAATGCGGCCAGCCCCCAATACGATTTTTGCTTCCACTCATCAACATATGGATGGTCGTGACATTGTGCACATGCGATGTTTTGCCCCAGGAATAGACGAACTGAAGCATCTGACATTTCATTAGCTTCGCCATCAAAATAGATTCCAAAGTTCGACCGCCCGTCCCATTTTATGGCACCCTGTGTAGCAACAATGTCGTATGCGATTTTGTCCCAGGGATAGTTATGTGCAAAAGCTTTGCGAGTGTAATTATAAAGCGTTGTAAAGTTGGCTCCCTGGCCTTTCACTTCACGTAATTCCAGGATCCATTGCCGAAGTCGGAATCCCCAATAGTCCGCATAACGACTATTCTTAAGCAGTTTATCAATGAATGCAGATCGCTTATTCTTTGCCGGGTCGTTTGCAAAGTTCTTCACTTCTTCAAACGTGGGCGATACGCCGTTGATCGTCAGAGAAGCCCTACGTGCAAATGCATAATCGTCCACAGTTTTTGGTTTCTTAATTCGGTTTTGCTTCCAATATTGTTTGAAATGGTCGTCAATCAGTTCAACCGATGACGTTGACATTCCTTCTGCTAAACCCGTATGCGGTAAGCGAATTGCAACATCCTGAGCACAGAGTTGTGCTGTTGACGCACCAAGAACGGCCAGAATTACAAGAAACTTATTCATACCTATAGAGTATACAACTTGTTGTAATACCGTTGCAGTTTTCATGGAAACCATGGCATCTACCGCTACGATGAGTCACTTGATCGGTGTCGCATGTACAACTCGTTTGTGTAAACTGAAGGATATCGTTTGGCTTTCTACAAAAGCCCATTACCTTCAGAATCCAATTTGACTATTTGAAAGCGGCGTTTATGTTTCGTTCCTTGGTGATCACACTTTCAGTCTTACTCCTGACAAACTCAAGTATGCTTGCGGCCGAAGTAATAAAGGCTCCACCGGAACCGTCAAGAATGAAACAGATCTTTAACGGTAAAGATCTCAAGGGTTGGGATGGAGATACCCAACTTTGGTCCGTCAAAGATGGCGCCATTCGCGGTGAAACAACGGAAGACAACAAGGCTAACGGAAATACGTTTATCATCTGGGAAGACGGTACGCTTAAAGACTTTGAATTGCGTCTCAGCTTTCGATGTAATGCAACGAACAATTCCGGCATTCAGTATCGCTCCCGCCACATAACTGAAAAAGTAAGAAACAATTGGGTCGTGCGTGGTTACCAGCACGAAATCCGAAATCAAAACAAATTACCAAGTGTCTCTGGCTTCATTTATGACGAAGGCGGTTTGACCGGTGGACGCGGTCGCACATGCCTAGTTGGTGAAAAAGCCGTTTGGAAAGATGGTGCCAAAGAGGTAACGGATACGTTGATTACCGCTGAGGAATTCACAGAGCTATTTAAGCTGGATGACTGGAATGATGTCATCATCATTTGCAAAGGAAATCACATTCAACACTATATGAATGACCGATTGATACTGGACTTTGTTGATGGCTCCGAGAAAGCACTGCTGAATGGTATTCTTGCGTTCCAACTTCACGCAGGCCCACCAATGTGGGTTGAATTCAAAGACGTACGAATCAAGAAACTAAAGTGATCCCCGGGGTAGGGTAAATCAAATATGGCGATCGATCCCACAAAAACAAAGATCATCAAACAACTGAAGCACGAAAGCCCGTTAGTTTCGTGTCGTTTTGATCCGACGGGTAAGTACGTCTTTTTTGGCGCACAGGACAATCGTATTTGGCGTTGGGATCCGACAACGGATGGCAAGACGGACTTCGTCGGTCATGACAGTTGGATTCGCTCTATCGTATTTTCCAACGACGGAATGATACTCATCACTGGTGGCTATGACGGCCGTCTGATTTGGTGGGAAGCTAATGCCGCAGAACCGAAACCAATTCGCATAGTTGATGCACACAAAGGCTGGATTCGTGCAGCAGCGGTTAGCCCCGATGGCCAGTTAGTGGCAACGGTCGGTGATGACCTGTATTTAAGGTTGTGGAATCTCAGTGATGGTTCCCTCGTTCATGAAATAACCGGTAAACACGAGCGTTACATCTACAACGTCGCGTTCCATCCTGACGGCAAGCAACTTGTAACAGGCGACCTGATGGGAAAGCTTAATCACTGGAACGTTGAGACAGGCGAGTTTGTGCGTGACATGACAGTCGAAGCACTTTCGAAATACGATAACGGCTTTCGAGCACAAATCGGTGGATTCCGTGCTCTGGAATTCAACAAGGACGGATCCGTGCTGGCATGTGCCGGTATCACAGACGTAACCAATGCTTTTGCCGGGGTCGGTCAACCACTGATCGAACTATGGGATTGGAATGAAGCCAAGCAGCTCATTCAACATCGGTCAAAAGGAAAGAGTGAGGGAGTCGCCTGGGGTGTAGCGATTCATCCGGAGAATTTTACTATCGGAATCCTCGGTGGTCGTGCCGGAGGAATCATGTTCTTCTGGAAATCAGATTCTAAAGATGAATTCCACCAGTTTAAATTGCCGGATAGCGCACGCGACCTGGACTTGCATCCTGATGGTATGCAGTTGGTAACCGCTCATTACGACAAGCATGTGCGGATCAGTTCAATGGACCCGCCGCCGGACGAACCTAAAGAAGAAGAAACTAAAGACGAATAGCTCATCTACACCCGTTACCGTGTAACGATTGCTGCACAGTCTTTTTACTACGTGATTCTTACTGTAGATTCTTGATCCGAATTCGCCGGTATTCCATCTGCCCGCGGTCACCCTCCAAACCAATCGGACCGGATTCCGGAACTGGCATGTTGTCCGTGAGTAACTCACCGTTGCATGTGGCATGAGCGATACCACCTTTGACCGTAACAACAAGCTCATTCCAGTCCTGCGGCTTATAACTCTTTAATTCCGTATATGGTCCGGCTAACAAATAGTCCCGGCACTGTAGTTGCGGTTTGCGTATAAAGACACCGCTGTCTGCATTAGGTGTGGCTCTGAATTCGAGCTTTAGTACAAAGTCACTTCCATATTCCGCTGTCGTCCATAACTGCTGGATTCTGCGACCTTCCGAAGGTGTTGCAACTACAAGACGACCGTTAACCGCTCGATAGCGATTGTCGCTGCTAGTCGTTTTGCCATCGAAAGACTCTGCTTCTTTGATTTCAACAAACACCGGTGCGTTTGGTCTGGGATTCTTCGGCGCCCGTCGTGGCGGCGTCGGACGGAAGCCCCAACCGGTCAGATCTTTACCATTAAACAAACTCACAAACCCTGGTTCGACTTCAAAATCGTCAGGCTCTGTTTCGAGGAATCCAAGTGTCGCGAACACCGGTACCAGAGCATCAGCCCACTTCGCATAACCGTCTGCGTTGAGGTGAAGTAAATCCGGGAAGTACTTTGGCAATGCATCGCCTTGTTCATTTGCGTAGAGAGTAAAAGTATCAACAACGGTGAACTGATCGTCACCTCGCACCGCGTCAAAATAGAGTTGATTCAACTGCTGGATCTTGTCAGTCGGCCGCTTCTTGGTTGCTGAACTCGGAAACACGAGACAGACAACGACCGGCACCTTTTCACTGTGTTCCTTGATAGCGGCAACTATCTTCTGGAAGTTCCTCCCAATGAGATCAGGCTCCAATCCGATTTCCAAATCGTTCGTGCCCATTAACAACACGATCGCTGATGGGTTCAGTGAAAGCACATCCTCTTCTAAGCGAATGAGCATCCCGCGGGTTGTGTCGCCACCAATACCACGATTTGCTTTCTGCATGCCTTCGAATTGTCCGCGAAATCCCGGTGTCCAACCCTGCGTGATTGAATCACCAAGGAATGCCACGGCACCCTGGTCTTGTTCAATCTGTTTTGACCATTGCTCGCGCAGACGGGCCCATGTCTTTACGTATCCGTCATAACGACGAAGCATACCTTCACCCGGCAAGCCCTCTTCGGATTTTGGCAATGCGAACTTACTCTCTTGAGCCGTTAGAGCGGGCGTAATCAAAGCTAATGCCAGTGTGCAAATGACAAGCCTTCTCATGCTGGGTTGGTGTAGCGATTTCATCATGTGATATACCAATATGTAACGGAACGATATAATGCAGATTGCAGCGGAGCGTCAATACATTTGAATACAGTTGGATACGGTCGTGCATCTCTTAATTTGAACCGCTGTTAGTGCAAATATTAATGCTGTCGCGTCTCAAATTCAATCATCGCAAAACAAAATGTATCTAAATCGACTCGTCCCGATTCTCCTTTTGATCACCGCCAGCCTAAACGCACAGGAGCGGTTGTACAGCATTGTCCCGCTCTATGATGAGACAACAAAGTTAGAACCGGCGATTAGAGAATCAACGGATGAAGCGCTTATCACACGCGTCGCAGATCGGGTACGCGACCGACATGCGAGAGAAGACGGTGCCTACGATCACTATCTGAGTTTTTACTGGGAAGAGCGAACGGTCGCAATTGAGATCATCGACCGAGTTGCAAAGGGCGGTAAGGACATCACGATCAATTTCAAGTCACTCGCACCGCTAAATAGACCGGACTTTCGGTGCTTCTTTCGTGGCATCAATACGGTTGCCGAGTACATCCATAATGTAGCGACAAAAGAAGTCGCTCCGAATCGCTACACAACAACCATCACCTACAACAACCTCAAGAATCGTGGCTTGCAAGTTGGGGATCGGATGGAATTTGAGTTCAGTCCGTTTCTCGTGAAACCTAAACGTGGCAGATCGAATTACTATGGCACGGCGTTTCTATACATCGTCGGCAAGGGAATTGTGCCGTGGATTGGTCGCGAGGAGAAGCTGGATTCACATCCGCAATCCGATAGCATGACACTTGGTGGCGGTACGACGCTACATGTTGCTTACTCTAATGAGCCGGACAACCGCTTCAAGCAAATGGCAAATAATCTGGCACCCATCAGTGCACAGCCATTCATGCTTGGTAGACGGTTACACCACACGGACTTCGGAGACGGACGTCACTCGGAGCAACCGAACCCTGTGTTCGAGGATCAACAAGAGAAGCTAGGGCCTCAATTTGTTGCGCGAAGTTGCATTGCCTGCCATGTTAATAATGGACGGGCATTACCGCCCGCTGTGGGCGAACCAATGTATCAAACCGTGATCAAGGTTGCTGGTGACACAAACGGCACTCCTCATCCAACGCTGGGTACAGCAATCCAGCCACAAGTGCTTTTTGGTGATGGAGAAGCAAGTGCCGTAATTCGAGCGTGGTCGCATGATGAAGATAAATATCCTGATGGAAAACCTTTTTCCGTTCGTGATCCGCTTTACAGGTTTAACGGGGTGGAGCCGGAATTCTATTCTGTAAGATTGTCGCCACCATTGGTTGGCCTTGGCCTGCTCGAGGCGATTTCAGAATTGGAAATCCTCATCCATGCTGATGAAGACGACTTGGATCGCGATGGCATTTCAGGCAAGCCGCAAATCGTAAAGGATCCGGTCACCGGACAATTACGACTAGGGCGATTTGGTTACAAAGCTGGGCAAGCTACTGTTCGCTTTCAAATCGCTGGCGCACTTAATAGCGACATGGGAGTTACCACTTCGATACAACCACATCTGGACGGCGAAGCCAAAGCAGAAAACCCTCATCCTGAACTGAGCGATGAAAGCTTGTTTAATATGACGCGGTATGTGTCATCACTTGGCGTACCCCCAAGACGCAATGTCGATGCCGAAGATGTCCAACAGGGTGAAACGTTATTTCAGACAATTGGTTGCGCTCGTTGCCACATACCAAAGTGGAAAACGAGTAAGTACCATCCTCAGGCAGAATTGCGCAATCAAACGATTTGGCCGTACACGGATTTGCTGCTGCACGATATGGGAAAAGAGTTGGCAGATGAAATGACAGAGGGCAAAGCAACTCGTCGCGAGTGGCGCACACCACCTCTGTGGGGCATCGGGTTAACTGCAGATGTCAGTGGCGGAGAGGCCTATTTACATGACGGCCGGGCACGAACACTTGAAGAGGCCATTCTCTGGCATGGCGGTGAAAGTGCTCAGTCGAACATCAAATTCCGAGGGTTATCTGAAGAAGATCGACATGCAGTTATCGCGTTCTTAATGTCGCTTTAGAGTTATTTCACTGCATCCAATGACTCCTAATCAGCAACTAAAACTAAGTATGCAAGAATACATTAATCCCTTTAATAATTCTTATAAGCAGGTGTTTATGCGTATTCTTTTGTCTATTCGCATGGCAAAATATTTTTCACTACAATAGATGCTTTCTGTCCTTATCTTTGATCCTATAAGTAGTGTAAATGTCTTTAATCGACAAAGAAATCCTCGGCCGTTACAAGGTGCGCACGGAGTTGGGTTCCGGTGGTATGGGGACCGTTTATTTAGCGTTTGACAACACGCTACAGCGCGACGTTGCCATCAAAGTGCTTAATGAATCGTCGGTCGAAGATTCAGCCAACGTCGATCGTTTCAAACGAGAGGTCAAGGCGGTTGCCGGCCTTACGCATTCAAACGTCATTGGCCTCTACGACTTTGCTGAGGACAATGGCCAATTCTTTGCCGTGATGGAATATGTCAAGGGCAAGACATTGGACGAGTACCTAGATACTCAGGCTGTTTCACGCGAGGAGGCGATGTTAATTGCGTCCGGCATGGCAAAAGGGTTATCCGCTGCTCATAAAGCAGGAATTGTTCACCGTGATATCAAGCCCAGCAATGTGATGATCACCGAGGACAACGAAGTAAAGCTATTAGATTTCGGCCTCGCCACTGCACGCAAAGCGATCGATTTCCCGGATGAAACAATGAGTGCAGCCGACGTACAAACGCAGATCGGAACGATCATGGGTACGGTCGGCTACATGTCACCGGAACAGGTTCGCGGGCGGCCATCGGATAAACGCAGTGATATCTTCTCATTCGGAACGGTTGTTTATGAAATGCTTACTGGACATCGTGCATTCAAGCGTGAAAGCACGATTGACACGATGAGTGCCATTCTCAATGAGACAGTTCCATCTTTGGACCTGGAGCAACTGCCGGCCAGTGACCCACTCTTTGGCATTACTCAGAAGTGTCTGGAAAAGGTAGCTGAAGATAGGTACCAGGATGTATCGGAGATCATCGAGGATCTCAACGATGCCGAAGTAAATACGGTACTCACATCAAGCCGCCCCGCTGCCGGCAAAGGCAGGGTATTCGCTTTTGCTGCATTAGGTATCGCACTTGTTGCCGCTGCGGTAGTGTCGTACACGAACACAGACGAGACAGACACAAACAAACCAGAAATAAACAACCGTTCCCAGACATCAAATACAGATGGCGGTACCACCGACTCAGAACAAATCGCAGAAGCTCGTAATGTGCTATTTCCGCGCATGCTGAATCTGGTGAATCAAGGACAATTCCTCGAAGCATACGATATCGGGGTCCAAATCAAAGACCACTTTGAAGGTGAGGAAGCCTTTCAGGCAGCTTGGGAACATGTCGCACCAGTGTTTTCCATTACCTCTGAACCATCAGGAGCAACTGTCTTGTATGGTGACTATGGCACTGACCCATCAACCTTTAAAGAGCTTGGAAAAACACCCATCGAAGATGTTCGGTTATCCACATCCATTAAACAGTTCGTGCTCAAATTGGATGGATACGTGGATGCGGTTGCGGTCTCTGACAATTCTTTCTTTCAATCCATCACGGCAATCGACAGAACACTTTTTAGCTCCACTGATTTACCGGAAGGAATGATCCACATAAGCGAAGGTAAAGGATTCAGACTCACTGGGATGGTGTTTGATATCTCCAATTCGGATGGTTTTGCGCCTACCGTAGGTGATTTCCTAATCGACAGGTTCGAGGTTACCAATGCTCAATTCAAGACATTCATTGACGACGGGGGTTACATAAATCAGGCCTATTGGACTGATCCGTTTATATTCGATGGGAGCGAACTGACTTTCGAAGCCGCGATGGAATTGTTTATCGATACAACAGGAAGGCTCGGTCCGTCCACTTGGGCTGTCGGTCGATTCACCGAGGGCAAGGATGACTATCCTGTCCAGGGCGTAAGCTGGCATGAAGCTCGAGCGTATGCAAACTGGGCCGGCAAGTCTCTTCCAACTCTCTACCATTGGTCACGAGCAAATGCCACCAATTTTGGTTCAGAGTTTGTCGGGCAACTTATCAAGCTAAGCAATATCAATAAAGGCATGTATGCCGAGGTTGGTTCAAATCTGGGTGTATCGCGTTTTGGCGTATCTGACCTATGTGGTAATGTCGCTGAATGGGCCGTTAATTCGGTAGGCGAACAGCGATTATCCCTCGGTGGGTCTACTGAGGATCAGGCATACTTTTTCAATCAAGCCAGCCCAGTTGATCCATGGAATCGGGATGAAAAACGAGGATTTCGGTGCATAAAGGAACAGTCTGAACAGCTCGATGAGTTGTATGCAGATGTTGAATTGCAATATCGGGACTACAGCGATGCGGAACCGGTTTCAGATGAAATCTTTGAGGTATACCGCAGCCAGTTTGACTACGACGATGTACCACTTGATGCCGTTATCAACTACAGAGATGAGGAACAACCGGACTATATAAAAGAGCGTGTTGAGTTCAATGCTGTGTATGACGATGAACGCATGATTGCATACCTATATCTACCGCGCAATGCAAAACCACCCTACCAATCTGTAATTTTCTTTCATGGTGCCGGGGCGATCGTCCCCGTAGAGAGTGAGTCGCGACAAAGCTTCTTGTCAGTTCACAAATACCTTCCACAAAGTGGTCGAGCATTAGTGGTGCCTGTCTTAAAAGGACAATGGGATCGGAATGACGGGCTTAAAACGTGGGCCTCTAATGACTCACAGCAGTATGCTGATTTTCTAATCAAATGGACAAAAGACTTTCGTCGCACGCTTGATTATTTGGAGTCCAGAGAGGATTTCGACAATGAGAAATTCTGCTATATGGGAGCCAGTTGGGGAGCCTTTAATCTCCTGATTACAGCGGCCGTTGAACCCCGAATCAATCTGACCATTGGCTACGTCGGCGGCCTCTCAATGACACCTGCCAAGCCACAGGTAGACCAGATCAACTTCGTAGGCCATGTTAAGCAACCAACACTTTGGCTTGTTGGAGAGTACGACCAGATATTCCCATTAAAGCTCTCAGCTGAGCCGGCATTCAACAAATTGGGAACGGATTCTGCCGACAAGCGACTGGTAGTCTATCCCACCGAACACTCTCTCCCGAAAAACGAGCGTATCCATGAAACGCTGGATTGGCTCGATAAGTACTTTGGGCCTGCCCAATAACACGACTCAGGAACGAGATCTATGCTCTTTAATTCTATTGCGTTTATTATCTTCTTCATCGTTGTCGTCTCCATCCACTATTTGCCGCTGAAGTGGACGATCAAGAAAGTACATCTGCTTCTCGCGAGTTACGTCTTTTATGCAGCATGGAATCCGCCATTTGTAATCCTGCTTTGGATCTCAACCGTCGTTGACTGGTTTGCAGCGAAGATCATGAGCAAAGAAGAACGTAAAGGCCGTCGCAAGATTCTGCTGGGCTTCAGCCTGCTTGCCAATCTCGGAATGCTCTCGTACTTCAAGTACGGAAAGTTGATAGCCGAGTCATTCACAAATCTGATGAACCAGCTCGGATTCGAATACGCCGCACCGGAACTAGATATCATCCTGCCGGTTGGCATTTCGTTCTATACGTTTCAAACACTGTCATACACAATCGACGTGTACCTCAAACGTAGTGAACCGGAGTCATCGTTTCTTGACTTCGCCTTATTTGTTACGTTCTTCCCACAATTGGTCGCGGGGCCGATCGTACGCCCATACCAGTTAATCCCTCAGTTTAAAGAGCCTCGGGTTGCAACAGAGCAACAGTTTTCGTGGGGGCTGTTATTGTTTACTTGGGGATTATTTCAAAAGTCCGTGATCGCCGACGGCATCCTCTCCATCGTTGTCGGTGACACGTTTAATGCGATGTACAACATTGCGGCCTTTGACGCATGGCTAGGCGTATTTGCATTCTCCTGCCAAATTTTCTTTGACTTTGCCGGTTACTCACTTTGTGCAATCGGCATTGCGCTATGTCTGGGATTCTCGATTCCAAACAACTTTAAATCGCCGTATGCAGCTATTGGATTTTCCAACTTCTGGCAGCGTTGGCATATTTCATTATCAGGTTGGTTACGGGATTATTTATACATTCCACTGGGTGGAAATCGAAAGGGATCACGTCGTACTTACATCAACCTAATGCTCACAATGCTGCTCGGAGGTTTATGGCACGGTGCTGACTGGCGATTCCTGGTATGGGGTGGTGTACATGGTCTTTATCTTGTGATCGAGAGGTTTTTGAAGAGAACTCTCGATACCGAGAAGCTTCTTGCTAAGCCGCCGATTGCTATTTTCAGCGCATTGTTGACCTTTGTCTGCGTTTCACTCACATGGGTCTTCTTCGCAGCACCAGACTGGGAAAAGTGTGGACAGATGTTTGAGTCATTACTTGGGATTCAAGATCCGGTTCACGGGTCATTGATGGTCATTTCCAGCTTCCATATTTTCATGGTCATCCTGATCACGGTGACCATGCTCATTTGCCATTGGAAGACACGCGATATTGAAATTGAAGATATCGCCAATAAGACGCCAACTTGGTTGCTGACAATCTTCTGGACGACTATTCTGTTCATCACAATCATGACCGGAGGCAGTGCGAGTGCATTCATCTACTTCCAGTTCTAGTGACGATGCCTATACCCGTTTGTTACCTGAGACCGCTAACTGGCGACGCATTTTATCGCTCACCATTTCAGTAACGATAATCGGTATTAGTGGTACAGAGTACTATGCTCGTTCCCAAAACTACCCCGTTCTGTTTGAGACGTCACCGGATCTATGGGCAACACAGTGGTTCCGATTCGAAGCATCTAAAGATGACCAAACCGTAATCGTCGGTGCGTCTAGAAATAAATTTGGTTTGGTAATCGATCTGTGGGAAAAAGAAAAAGGCACACGACCGATCATGCTCGCATGGCCGGCATCGTCCCCACTTCCAGTCTTGCACCGGATTGCAGAGAGGGAAAACTATCGGGGAACGATAATCTGTGGTATAGCACCTAGTTTCTCTTTTGCAAGCTCTAAACACCCTCAACAACGATGGATCCAAGACAACCTGAAGACGACGGAAATACTGCGCTATTCACTGTCGTACTACATATCAACACCGGCACGGCGGTTCCTGAAACACCGTTTACGTTCACTTAACACGGGTGCATTTTCGCCAATATTCAATCTCCGGGACTCTTTGCATTTGGAAAACCGCAAGGGCACGCGAGTTCCACTGCAACCTATTTTTTGGGCAAATCAACGCGAAGATTTACAGGACGTTTATTTGGAATCGGCTGCTTCCAATGAGTTCATGATGGAGCAAATCCGCGATATGTGGCGGCGAATCATGCTTGAACAGATTTTTTACGGAACTGCGGACATGGATTTACTCGTTGGCGAGTATGTACACGCGGTCCAGCGAATCAAAGAGAAGGGGGGCCGAGTCATCTTTATTCGCCATCCAAGCTCTGATGACTTTTTGGATTTTGAACGAGAGCATTACCCGCGAGAACAGTTTTTTGACCGTGTGGTTAATGAAACTTGCTGCTTTGGAATCCACTTTGAGGATTACCCCGAAATCTCCAATTACAGCTGTCCCGAATGGTCACATTTAACCGCGGATGATGCACGAGACTACACGCAAAAAATCATCAAGATCATTACAGAACACTCTCCGGACGCCATTTAGTTTTTCGTAGATTTATGTCTGAATTCGTGTCAAAACTCGACCACCGATCGCATGATCGACCGCTGCCCGAACAGGCTAACAAACGGTTGCTACTAACGGTCGTTTGCTTAATGGCCATATTACTTACCGGTATGGAGATCAAAGCTCGGAAGGATAACTATCCGGTAAACTTTCCATTTAGCTCCGACATGTGGGTTGGCCAGTGGCATCGACTTGACGAGCTTCCAGAAGACCAAACGGTGTTTGTCGGAGCTTCACGAGTCCGACATGGTATCGTCGTTAATGAATGGGAGAAGCAGACGGGAGTTCGTCCGTTGAATCTAGCCTGGCCGGGGTCGCCGGCCGGACCAGTGCTCATGGCGCTTGCTGCACGCGAGGATTTCAAAGGCACAGTAATTTGTGGATTGACGTCATACGTCGCATTTGCCAGCGATGGTCCACCGTGGATGAGTTGGATCGGGCGAAACATTAGACAGAGTAAAGTCCAAGAGTGGTCGCTGTCCTATCACATGTCCTATGCAGCCCAGCATTTGATTCGCCCTCGTATAAAATTCATCAATGATGCAGCATATTCACCGATTGCCAATTTATATGAGGAATTCCCGTTTGCAAATCGCGCAGGTATGCTGCCGCCAGTGATCTTTCGTTTCGACGCAACGATTGATGCTGACTTACAAGATCGATATCTGGATAGCTTTGAACACGATGCTGAATTACAAGAAGCAAGTAGTCAGGTTGGTCTGTCATTTCTGTCACGCATTCTCTATTTCGGAAAGTGTGACATGAAGCAACGTATTGCGGAATATAAAACTGCCGTTGATCGCATCGAAGGTCGTGGCGGTAAAGTTGTATTTGTACATTTACCAAGTGATGGCAGGTTAAAAACCTTGGTTGATAAGCATTTTCCTCGCGAGCAATACTACGATCGACTCGTCAAAGAAACCGGTTGTCTGAGTGTTCACTATCTGGATCACCCCGAGTTACGCGACTTCAAACCAGTTGAAGAATCCCATCTTTCTAAAGCTGACGGCATTTTGTTCACCCAGCGACTCATCGAAATCCTGCACCGTGAAGGAGTGATCGAGTGAGTGACCGCACTGCCATTCCAGACTATCAGTCGCATGAGCGACCGTTGCCCGAAAAGGCTAGCAAACGGTTGTTACTGACGGTCATTGGCTTAATGGCCATATTACTTACCGGCATGGAGATCAAGGCTCGGAAGGACAACTACCCGATCAATTTTCCCTTTACGGCTGACATGTGGGCCAAGCAATGGCACCGTCTTGAACCCCAGCAAACAGTGTTTATTGGTGCTTCCAGAATGCAATTTGGGATGATCATTAATGAATGGGAACAACAACTTGGCGTGCGTCCATTGTTACTCGCATGGCCTGGGCAATCTCCAGCGCCCGTGCTAACGGAATTGGCTAATCACGATTCGTTCAGCGGTACGGTACTTTGTGGTGTTGCTCCATCCTTTACGTTTATTTCACCAGATGTTCCGTGGCAAAACTGGATGAGAAACAATCTTAAACGTACAGAGATTGGACGAGTGTCACTTTCGTATCATATGTCTATTGCTGCACACGGATATTTGAGGCCGCATGTTAAATGCCTGAATGACGCCGCGTATTCCCCCGTTGCAAACAGCTACTTCGGTTTTCCAATCGAGAATCGAGAAGACTTGCTGCCTCCGATCATGTTCCGATTTAACGCCACACGAGACGACGATAATCAAATGCGGTTTTTAGATGTCATTGAAAATAGCAAAGAACGTCGCAATCTGATTTTGGCACGTATGGAAACAGCTAGTCGCCGCATGGTGCACTATGAACCGGCCCCCATTGATTCACTGCTAGATCAGTTCACGTCCGATGTGAAGAAGATTCAGTCGCGCGGTGGTCAGGTCATATTCATACGACCTCCAAGCAATGGAGTGTTCAGGCAATTTGAACACGACAATTACCCAAGGGTGGAATACTGGGATAAGCTGATCACAGCAACCGGTTGTCCGGGCATCCATTTTGAGGACCATCCGGAACTTGAGGAGTTGGTGTGCGTTGAAGAGTCACATCTATCTAAATCTGATGCCATTCTCTTCACCCAGAGAGTGATTGAGATCCTGATAAACAATGGAATCATCAAACCCAAACCTAGCCAAGACCATAATCATTCTCTATCTGGGCATGGTTCATGACTGACGAATCAAGACAGATACCGTTTGAACGTGTCATTCCACCTAGCACCAGTTGGAATCGAATGCTCATCGTCGTGCTTTGCCTTACAGCCATTGGTTGTAGTGTCGTCGAAGCGATTGCTCGCACACGAGGCTACCAACCGGCGTATCCGGTCCATGATGATGTGTGGACAGCACGCTGGCTTGAATTAGACAACTCACCCGACGATCGAACAATATTCCTGGGCACATCCAGAACGAAGTTTGGCCTGCGTTTGGATGAATGGGAGGAGGTAACTGGTAAGCGACCACTTATTCTTGCTTGGCCAGGATCACACGCCCAGCCAGTGCTGCATGAACTTGCTGAACGTGAAACTTATAAAGGCACAGTGATTGTTGGTGTGGCACCTCCATATCTGTTCAACAGTAAGGATATTCCGTGGACCAAGTGGATCTATAAGATCCTCGATAAGAAGGATATCGCGCACATATCACTCTCATTTTACCTTTCAAAGTGGGGACGTGATTTCCTGTTGACTAATTTCCGCTTTGTGAATCCAGCTGGCTTTTCACCAGTGGAATTATTTAGACGCAATTTTCCAATCCCAGACCGGGAAGGCATGCTGCTTCCCTGGCTACCGCCGTATCTCTTTCGCCAAACCCATGAATTACAGTCCCAGTTCATCGACGGTGCCGCCGAAGATGTCGAGTCGCTTAGTGACCTAATATCGCGTTTGAAAATGGACGACCAGTGGTTTGCACATTACGGGTCGATGGATATGCCGGAGTTGCTCAGGAAATTCAGAGCAGATGTAAAGAAGATCGAATCGCGGGGAGGTCGAGTAATTTTCATACGGCACCCAAGTGCTTCGTTCTACTATGACATGACTGTTAGACACTTCCCTCGGAAAGATTTCTATGATCAAGTGATTAAAGCAACGGGTTGTTTTGGGATTCACTTTGAAGACTATCCAGAACTAATGGTGTATGAACTGCCCGATGGATCCCACCTCAAACCGGACGATGCAAAAGAGTACACCCGTAAAATCCTCGACATCATCGCAAGGCACGACAAAAGCGAATTGTAAATTACCATTAGACAACATATGACGAATCCCGAATCCCCAATAGATCAAGGGTCACACGATCGTAAATTGCCAAGAGCGGTTGGTAAGCGATTGTTGTTTTCCTCGTTGGGATTATGCTTCCTACTGCTCGTGGTCATGGAGATTAAGGCACGTCGAGATGATTACCGAGTCAATTATTATCCTCCGTCGACTGATTTGTGGGTTGCACAGTGGCTGGAACTTGAGAATTCACTTCCACCGGATCAAACCGTGGTCATCGGCGCATCGCGGATGCAATTTGGTGTAATCGTACCAGAGTGGAAAAAGCTCACTGGTAAGAATCTGCATATCTTGGCTTTCCCGGGAGCACCCCCCGGGCCGGTGTTGGAAAAGCTCGCTGAATTAGACGCATTTCATGGCACAGTACTTTGTGGTTTTGCACCACCATTTTCATTTTCCCATGAAGACACACCCAACAGAGAACGAATGGAGGACAACATAAAGGCAGTTGAGCCATCTCGATATTCTCTATCTCATCATTTATCCATGGCAGCGAATGAATTCCTTATACCCAAATTCAAATTCATGAATTCATTTGCTTATTCTCCAGTGTTGTTATCGTATTCCTACTGGCCAATTCCTAATCGAGAAGGAACATTGCTTTCTGCAATGTTCCCATTTGCCGGATCATTAGACTGCGACTTACAGTTTCGATTTGCTCGAAATATACGTGAGATCATGCGCCATGAGATTGTAGCTCAGATTCAAGAGAGCACGCGGAAAGTGATTGGCCATTATGGAACGATCGATATAGAACAACTTTTAATGCGGTACAAGGATGCGGTAAGGAAAATTGAGAGCCGTGGCGGCAGGGTGATCTTCGTTCGGCCACCCAGTGATGGCAAATTTCTGGCATTTGAACGAGAGCACAATGCCCGCGAGAAATTCTATGACCGTATCGTGAACGAAACGGGCTGCTTTGGCATTCACTTTGAGGACTACCCGGAATTGGAAGAACTGCAGTGCGTTGAAGATTCACATCTAGATGTCGAAGACGGCCTGAAATACACTCGCCGCCTTGTAAGAATTCTGCAACAAGAGAATCTCATCGACTGAGCGAAGATCTGGATTTTCAGCTCATTAATCGGCTTGAACTGACTCACTCATCCGGCATCAGATATGGCACTTTGAGGTCTTTGGGTAGTGGAGTCACGTAGTTTTGTGCACCCCACTTATCCCACCGTGCAGACATCCTCTGTACTCGCTCAGGATTTCGCCCAGCTAAATCATTCATCTCAGTACGATCGACTGCAAAGTCGTATAACTCCCACGGCTGGTCATCCAGTGCAACCAGTTTCCAGCGACCTTGTCGAACGGCTCGGTTGCCCTGATGTTCAAAAAACAGCGTGCGACGTCGTGGACCTTTGTTTATTTGTTCCAAAAGGCTCACACCCGGTAGATCTAAATCGCCGTCATACGTTGCGCCACTTACAGCGATGGCTGTTGGCATTAAGTCAATGATGTGAGTAGGGGAGTGAACAATCGCACCACCGTCCACCGTTAGTCCACGCGGCCAGTGGATGATTCCGGGTGATGCGATACCGCCTTCGTGATTGAAATGCTTGTACATCCGCCATGGAGTATTTGACGCATTTGCCCAACCGGAGCCGACACTATGAAATGTACCCGGCTTTCCCATGTCATCGAGCATCTCGCCAGTGTGCAGGATGTTTTGATTGCTTGAGACAATATCGAATCCAAACGGATCCCACTCGAAACATGCACCATTATCAGACGTAAAAACAATGAGTGTATTCTCTAATTCACCATTCCCGGTCAGGTCGTTAATGACCCTGCCAAGTTGCTGGTCCATTCGATCAATCATGGCTGCGTAAATGGCCATCCGTCTGGCAAGATCCGTACGTCGGTCTGCCGGCAGCGTATCCCAGGCGGGGTTTACTCCGGTTTTTGTCTCGCCGTAATTGCGCCAGTGTGAACGCGGACTCAGTTGTGTTTCATCGGGAACGATGCCCAGCGATTTCATGCGACTAAGTCGTTCTTCGCGTAGACGATCCCAACCGTCGTGGTAGCTATCCTTGTATTTAGCGATTTCATCTTGAGGTGCATGAAGTGGGAAGTGCGGAGCGTTATAGGCTAGGTAGAGAAACCACGGTTGATCAGGAGTTTGTCGTGCGAGCTTCAGAAAATCGAGCGCGTGATCTGTTACAGCATCTGTGGCATAGAACTCACCATCCGGGTATATGCGGGCAGTTCTGCTCGCCGGAGTACGCACCAGATGCTCTGGATCAAAAAACCGTTTTGCACTTACTAAGGTGCCGTAGAATTCCTCGAATCCGTGTTTGGTTGGATCAGGCGTACCAAGGTGCCACTTACCGGCCATAAACGACCGGTAGCCGGCTGTTTGCACGACTTGTGCAATGGTCTGAGCTTCTGTTGATACGACTCCTCGATATCCGGGTTTACCGAGGTCGTTGGTCGTCATATGTCCAAGTCCAACACGGTGTGGGTATTGCCCTGTGAGGATTGCAGCTCGAGACGGACAACAGCGGCCCGTGTTATAGAACTGCGTTAATCTAACACCGTTAAATGCAAGTTGATCCAGATTCGGAGTACGGATTTCACCGCCGTAGCAACCAAGGTCACTGAATCCAAGGTCATCGGCAACG
>JBJLEE010000047.1:0-19685 GCA_045566075.1 Pirellulaceae bacterium
CCACCGGTTCTTTCTTAATCACCACCGGGACATCCAGACCGCTAACCGCCGGTCGAGGAGCTGTACCCGCAGGCTCGACCGAGTTTACACGTCTTGGCACTTCAGCGACCTTCATCGGATTCATCGGCCCTTGCTGAACCTGTTGCATTGGTTTAGCAAGGGCGATTGGATTAGGGCGATTGATTTCTGCAACTGCCGGCACTCCCACTTGTCTGTTCGCGTTTCCTTGTTGGGCGGCACCTTGATTTAGACGTTCGAACTTAGACGGCCCTTTCGTCTTTAAGGCTGAGTCAACGACGACATATCCTGCCCAGAAATACGGATGATTCATCGATACTTTTTGGCCATCTTCAATGTTCAACCGAGGTTCGAGTGAAGCATCGACATCTGACATTCGAACCTTGTCTACAGCTGCACGCCAGGCATCAGCGGCAGCTAGATTCTGCATTTGGCTAAAGAATTCACCGTTCAAGTCGTACGTGCTTTGACCCGCCGTTTTCCAGCGACTCAACACAACGGTGCGAGCTCCACTAGCCATGAGACCACAGATTGAATAGAAAATCTCGTCGCCCGTGCCACCACGTTTCATGGCACCTTCTGCAGCGGTTCTGAAACCGGGTAATATCACCTGTTCACAACGACTCCACGGCAAACTGAACCATGCAGCGAGTGAACTTCCTGGATTTGCTCGATCCGAAGAAACCGGTGCCCAGTTGTACGAAGGCTGATCTGTACCTTCTAAATCTCCAAATACGATTAGTCGCTGACATGTGCCTGCAACAAAACTACTGGGGCCGGGAAGTTTTAGTTTTAACTGTTCAGCTTGTGGATATTGCGCGATAAAGTCTGCAACCTGCTTTTGGCGGGTCGCTTCATCTTCCTTGATAAAAAACGTTGAAGTACCGACTGCCATTCGGTTCATTGGTCTGTGATTACGACCATCTCCCACAACCAGTGACCCTGTCGGTGAATACTTGACTGACATCTTTTCAATTAACAACTGATCCCCGGAAGGCAGTAATTCAAAAGGCAGATACCAGAGGAATCCGTCAGGAACGATCGTCACTTTACCGATACCGTCGAAAAGATTATCCGGTGCGTTTCCAGTCAGTGTCTTCATCAAAGTCTCAGCATGGGTCCGCCAATCCTGTGATTGAAGATCATCCATGTCCAGTTCATAACTGCGGTCAAAATTCCCGAGCGATCGCAGCAGCACAGAAATCTGAGTCTTCACGCGATTCGGAGATGCGATCCGCCAGAAACCATAGTCACGCTGGCTCATCGAGATCGCATAGATATTGCGGCTCGTCATAAAGAACGTAAGCAATAGCTCGTCGGGATCAAGGACGTTCTTAACCTTTTTCATATCGTGAATTGGCGGGAACATCATGTCCGCGGCATTAGGTTCCAGTGCCATCTCTCGCAAGAGCGTTTCCTGTCCAAGTATGGCATTCAGTACCTGACCATAGCTCTCACCGAGTTTAGCCACTTCCGCTTCATCATCTGGAACAACCGGATTGTTATCAATATTTTGTTGTGCTTGCCTGACTACCTGCTGTAATTGCCCATACACGGGGTACTTGTTAACTAATAGGCGTCGTTGTTGTTGCACGGCATCCGGTAAGCTCTCATCGGGTGACTCAAGTACCCACCTGAGCGACATCATTCGCCCACCCATTGGCAATGTGGAGTAGAATTTTTGCCGGCGAAAACGATCCGTGATTTCAATCGCCTTTTCATACTCTTTCCTGCCCAGCACCAAATCCATCCAGCTTTGTAAGGCCGATGACTGAGGCGTCAATAAGTAGGCCAGGCAATCCCGCGGGCTATCTGCCCAATCAGTAGCTGACGGATCACGTAGTACATGTTCAAACAGAAGGCCTGCCGTGTTTTCATCTACCGCACCATTCTTGTAGTAACTGTCAGCGGCTCGAACCTGAATGAGTCTCGAAGATGCAACTTTTTGAAATGCCAGAACATCTGACATAGCTGCATCACCGGCAGCCTGATTGCCCGTCTTAAATTCCACACGGGCCTGAGTGAATTGAATCCGTGCCCCTATTTCACCAGCCTGCATTTCACGGCGACGCATTACTGCACGCGCCTGATTCAGATATGTAGCGGCCAACTGAGCATTATTAACTGAGATTGCGCTCTCTGCCGCGGAGACGAGTAGCGAGGTTTCTAACCAATCTGATTCATTGTGTGCCCAACGCACAGCATTCGCTAAGGGTGGATAGATTCCATTGAGTCCCATAATCGCATGGGTCTTGGCTCCCCAACGTAACGACTCCTCCACTAAAAGTGGATTTTCGTGGAATCCGGCGCTGATGGATGCATTTAAGAAGTACTGAGCTGCCTGCTTGTAGTTCTCCTGGCTATATGCGATTTTTCCCAGTTCAACGAGCGCTACGGAGCTCAGTGAATGTTCAAATTTGCCTGCTAATAAGACTGCCTTTTGCAATTCGCCGATCGCCGCAGTCTTTTGGCCTAGTGCAGTCAGGATGAGACCATGTTGTAAACTATGCCAACTCTGCGACCAGTGATTGATACGTACTGACTTGTTGGCCATGCTGACGGCCAATCGCTCTGTTAAAGGACTCGCCATCGCGGCGAGGCCAAGAATCTCATTACGTCGTCGAAGAGCCAGTGTCATACATCTCTGTATTTCCTCAGCTTGAAGCGGATAGTACTGAGCGCCTGCGAGCAACACCGTCTCACCCTGCTTTAATTGGGTAATGTTGATTCGCCCCTGAACACTATTGATGGTCTCAGGAATATCGGCAAACGGAGCATTGCTGGTCCGCTGCGCCCACGGTACAGGTTGACGAGACTTGGCGGATGTACGCAACTGTGGATAATCCAGTCGTAACATCCAATGCTGGTGAATCAAAAACAGGTTGAGAGCTTCGTCAAAGTGCTTAAGCGCTTGTTCCGTCTGCCCCATCTGGTATAAGCACTCACCCACCATGGCAAACTGGCAAACCGAGTCAATCCAGAATCCATCAGCTGTCTTAATCCTGCCCGATGAGGAAAACGAACGCATTGCGCGTCTAAAATCACCGTCGGCAAACGGTACATAACATAGAAAGTAATTCTGCTGCGGATAACTGCCCATTACGACTTGCTGCGCCGATGTGGTTTGACACACTGATGCAGAAAGGACCATCCACATGGTCATGACCAAAGACAGGAAACCAACCGATATGCCTCGTCGTTTTCTAATCACGGGATCCCTTCCTATCGATGCATTGCGTATGCCTTATCGTGCCTATCCATTGCCCGGACCACTTGGTAAATAACGCAAACACCCATTATCTGTATCGGCAATGTGCAAGGCCACAATCCGCAATCCGTTTGCCCTTTTATATGACAACATGCAGCAATACACATCTGTTTTTGGTAATGAATTACGCTGATTCCGACGATTCAGTTACCTATTTTCACTAAGATCTCCAGAGTCAATTCGTAGTGGTTATAAATCGAGGAATTACAGCAAGTTTTCGCACCAACCTTGCCTTTTGTCAAAAGATTCAGTGCATTACGGACGACTTTCTCTCACTAAGGCGGTCCGCCCTTTTTGACTGCCGATCGTACATTGTTGGAGAGAAACTCATGTCCAAAAGACTGCATCGCCTGTTTTCAACTCTTGCCGCTACGGCTGTTGCATGTGCTGGATTACTAGGATCCGTTGGCTGTCAAAGCCAAATCGGTGGTCAAACCCTACCAAGCCCACATTACATGCAAGATGATGTGCAGTATTTCGCTCCTTCAAGTGAAATGCCACTTCAACGTGAAGCCGCTGCTATTCAAGAGTACAACGCTCAAAAAATGTCTGGCCAATAACCGCATAAATCCAATCGCAATGCGGGACATTTGGGCGGGAGTACAACTTTCGAGTACTCCTGCCTTTTGTCATGCGCGAGGCGAGGCTTCCTAAAATCACCGGCCTAAGATTCACCGACCAACATCAATCTGTTCGGGAAGTCTTGTGTCTTGGCAATGCCTGAAGTCTCGGTCATGATGAAGTGTTGAACACCGTTGAGGTCACCTGGGAGACTATCCGTGAAAATCGGAAATACTGAAATTGTCGACACGTTTGCTGAAGCGTTTGGCATGAAGTACGTGCGGTTAATTATCACCGCCAACGATGAATACTGGCTCAATGCGGCGATAAATGAACTGACCGGTTACAGCTCTTCGGTCATTGCCTGCGATGCGGAAACCGGCGTGGAGAAGAGACTCGCAAAATCCGAATCGCCCGATGGACGCTGCGGTGCTCAGATTTTGATTTTTGGCTTTTCAACTGACGGCTTGCAAGAATCTGTACCAAACCGAGTTGGTCAGTGCGTCATGACATGCCCGTCCACAGCGGTATACGATGGACTGCCAAACGCTGAGAAACGAATTGGACTGGGTAAACAGATCCGCTTCTTTGGCGACGGCTATCAAAAGAGCAAGATCATCGGCGACTCACGCTATTGGCGGATTCCGGTCATGGACGGGGAGTTCCTGGTGCAGGATACGCTCGGAGTCGAACAGGGCGTTGCCGGTGGAAATGTCATCCTCCAGGGAAGCAGCAAGTCAGCAGCGCTGGATGCAGCCCGTCGCGGAGCCGAATCCCTGCTAGACCTTTCTGGAGTCATTGCTCCCTTTCCCGGCGGGGTAGCCAGAAGTGGTAGCAAGGTAGGTTCGCGATACAAAACTTTACCAGCCTCCACATCGGATGCGTACTGTCCGACATTACGTGGACGCGTTGAAACAAAACTGCATGAATCCACCGAAGCCGCATATGAAATCGTAATTGACGGTGTTGATGAACAGCACGTCGGTGAAGCAATGACGGCCGTAATCCACGCCGCTGCAGGTGATGAAATTGTACAAATCGGCGCTGGGAACTATGGTGGTGAATTGGGTAAGTTTCACTTCCATCTTCATAAACTACTTGATGCCTGATTGATGCCGGATCCACTGCGTTTTCGATCTACACCTTGAATCCGTATCCAGAGCTGTTTGAGTGACGAAGATGCTCTACAGTTAAGTAAAATAAAACGGTACAAAACACGGCCACACTAACTCAATTCTCTACGGACTACCGGCGTCATGTCAGAGGAATTCAATCCATATCGAGTTTGGCTTGGCATCCCCTTGGATGAACAACCTCCAAACCACTACAGATTGCTCGGTCTCGCTCTATTCGAACAAGATCCGGATGTGATTGAAAATGCGGCGAATCGCCAGATGGCACATATTCGGACTTTTCAGTCCGGTCCTAATGCTGCCACATCCCAGCAAATCCTAAATGAGCTTTCAGAAGCACGGCTTTGTCTGCTTAAGACTGACACCAAGAATTCATACGACGCACAACTTCAGGCACAAATCGAACCACTCACGACATCTGATAGTCCACCACTTGTAGATCTCACTGCCTATTCCGCGGCACCAGAGGCACAACTGGACACTCAGCTACCGACTGCATCCAACCTAACTCCACCGCCCATTGCAGCCGCCAACCCAATTCCCAAACCAACGATTCGTACAAGATCTCGTCGCTCCGCTGCGTCCGGTAGACACCAATCAAGTTCCGGCACCGGGATCTTATTGATCGTGGGTCTTACATTAGGTGTAGCAGCATTAATAATCGTTTTATTCTTCCTTATGGAGCAGAGTTAAACTCCTACCAAATCTTGATTCAACCTGAAGATTGTCGTGAAACTTCTCATAACAGATTTTGCATGGCCCGACCTGTCGATTGAAAAACAGCTGCTTGATGAAGCAGGTCTGGGCTATGTCATTGCAGACTCCCAAGATGAAGAAGTGCTGGCAGCTCTAGCTGGCGATGTTCATGGCATTATGACCTGCTGGGCACCAGTCACCAGGCACGTCATAAAATCATCGCCCAATTGTAAAGTTGTTTCACGTATGGGAATCGGTTTGGACAATATCGATGTCGACACATGTAATGAGTTGGGTATCCCTGTAACCAATGTGCCAGACTACTGTTTGATTGAAGTAGCCGAGCACGCAATCGCGTCCATACTCACTCTGGGTCGCAATCTGCATGACTTTCATACAAAGTCCAAACAAGGCGTTTACACTCGTGACAGCATCACACAGTTGAAGCGGTTAGAGGGTCGCACCGTCGGCGTGATCGGACTGGGACACATCGGAAAAACCGTTGTTAAGAAAGCTCGGGCACTCGGATTCAATGTCCTCGGTACACGAAACGATCTGTCGCAACCTGTAGAAGGATGCGACGTAGTACCATTGGAACAGTTACTAGCCCGTAGTGACTTCGTCACGTTACATCTACCGCTTTCCGACTCGAATCATCACATGATTAGTGACAAGGAATTCGGCATGATGAAGGATGGCAGTTTTCTCATTAACACAGCACGCGGCGGGCTTGTTGACCATGCAGCACTTGGCCGCGCCTTGGATTCTGGAAAGATAGCTGGCGCTGCACTCGATGTACAAGACCCGGAACCACCCGACCTCTCAGAGCCGTTAATGCAAAACCCGCGCGTGCTTATCTCACCGCATGCTGCATTTGTTTCTGAAGAGTCTTTGATCGATTTGCGAATCCGAGCTACGCAAAACGCCATCGGAGTCATGACCGGCCAAGACGTCTCAAATATCGTGAATAAAGGGATTTTCTAGTAGACGTTGAACAGGCCTACCTTCATTATTGCAGCTACAATATACTACCGAGCCGTCATATGGCCCTTCAGCTGTAATCAGGCGAATAAATAACTCGATAGTCACCAGTACGATAATCATGTTTTCATTCGGAAAGTTTAAGAGCAGTAGCTGCAGCGGTGTTTCACGCCGTGCCTTTGTACAAGCAGGCGCCGCATTACCATTAGCGGCCAATCTGGCAATCCCGGAATCAGCCTACGCGGCCTCCGGTCGAGCAAAGTCAATCGTGTTTGTCTGGCTGTGGGGTGCCCCGAGCCACTTAGATACATTTGATCCTAAGCCTGAAGCACCACAGAATTACCGTGGCCCATTCGCAACCATTCCAACTGCACTGCCTGGCGTGCGATTTTCCGAACTTGTACCCAAGCTCGCCTCACGAGCAGATAAGTTTGCTCTGATCAGATCGAACATTACCCATGATGGCGGACACCCCGGAGCCGGAACCTTCGGATTCACCGGATACCGTGAAGGACGTGGTATTGAGATTCAACCCAGTTGGGGCTCAATCGTGGCCAGACATCATGGCCCCAGTGCATTACCGCCATATATGATGCTTGGTAACGGAATACCGCGTGACGTAGTAAAGCTCATCGACGGCTACGGTGGTGGCGACTGGGGACAGGCATACGATCCGTTCATTGTTAAATGCAGTGAATTAGGTGAGATTGATATCCCGGCTCTTAAGCTCGTGGATGGCATTACTCAAAACCGCCTTGCTTCTCGCCAATCGCTACAGTCACAACTGGACAATATTCAATCGAGTGTAACGGCAGATGAATTCGATAAGTGGGATTTTAAATCCAAGCAGGCATTCACCCTGCTGACATCGCGTAACGCTGTCAAAGCACTTGACCTAACAGAAGAATCTGTCGAATTGCGACAGGATTACGGCCAATCATCATTCGGGCAAAGCCTGTTACTCGCACGCCGACTTGTTGAAGCGCGTGTACCTTTTATCAACGTCAATTGGAGTGAATACGTCGAAGCTTATACCCCGAACACTGACTTCGGATGGGATACGCATATTCGAAACTTTGATCTCCTGCCAAGTCGACATTGTCCTATATTTGACCGTGCATTCTCGGCATTTCTGGATGACATGTTCGACCGTGGCTTGATGGATGACACCCTTGTTGTCTGCATGGGTGAATTTGGACGTACACCAAGAATCAACAAGCGGGCATCACGTGATCATTGGCCAGGCTGCTATTTCTCGTTGTGGTCTGGAGCCGGAGTAAAAACCGGACAGGTGATTGGTGCCAGTGATCCAAAGGCTGAAAAGCCGATTACGCGACCTATCGAACCAACAGGGGTTGGTGTGACCATGATGGATTGCATGGGTATCGACAGTGTAGCGCGAGCTGAGCTAAACGTTCTGCCCGATGGCGAGTTTATCCACGAGCTATTTTAGATTTAGACTGACTAGTTAAGATGCATCGCTACCTGCTTATCCTGATCTATCTGTTCTGCATGGCGGCAACGCCTGCTTCCGCTGCAGAACCAATGCGGCTTACGAATGACGGGCACTTAAAGAGTGACCTGGTACTGTCCGCTGATCGCTCAAAGCTCATCTATAGCGTCCAGGAACAATTCAACTTGGTTCAATTGCGCGCAATTGATCTAGAATCTCTGGAATCAGATTTAGTGCATCCAAGTGCCAGCACTAATGAATTCAGCTACTCACCCTCAAAATCCGGTGAAGTCATTTGCTTCATTCGAAATGATGGCAATCTTCATAATGCGGTCGTCATTGAAAACAAAAAGACAAGTAAGTCCATCAGCCACAATCCAGGAGGTGGATTCGCAGCTGTACGGCGTGCCACGACATCACCTGACGGTTCTCATATCATTTTTTCATTTCCAACGAGAGATGCCGAACAGCAGTTATGGCGATTGAACGTCGATGGAGGTGAACCAATTGAATTGACCAATGGGGCGCTAGATACTTATCCACGGTTTTCACCAAGCGGCAGCCTGATTGCTTTTGCCTCTACTCGATCAGGAAACTTCGACATTCATATAATGTCAAAGAACGGAGAAGGTATTTTACAACTTACCGACAACCCCACCATGGATACACGACCCGCGTGGTCACCTGATAATAAACAGATTGCATTCACGAGTAACCGTGATGGTAATTACGATATCTACGTGATGAGCGCAGATGGCACCAACGAACACCAAGTAACTACTAATACAGAAAAAGATGACTTTGCGATTTGGCATCCAAATGGCCAACAATTATTTGTGGTTTCCGAACGAAATGGTAAAAACGATCTGTTTCTAGTGAACATTGATTAGGTAAATGGATATCCCTAGTGCCGCACCGAAATGATAATTTCTATATCCGTACGTTTCGGTTTATCCATTGCATCCCGCGGGCTATTGTAGTTCTGGCTCTTATCTCTTCTACGCTGACAGATTCTCTAAGAGCAGAAGAGAAGGCCGATTTCTTTGAAAAGAAAATTCGACCGGTATTGGCAATCCACTGCTTTTCCTGTCACGGACTCAATAAGCAAGAGTCTGAATTGCGACTTGATCATATTTCCTTTCTGACCAAGAAAGGGTTTTATGGCAATCCGGTAATACCGGGGAAACCAGAGCAAAGCACTATCATCAGCGCTATGAAGCACCTTGACGATCTTCAAATGCCAGAGGGAAAACCTAAGCTGCCTGCAACCGTTATTGCAGATTTCCAAAAATGGATTACAGATGGTGCCTATTGGCCAAATGAACCTGTAGCCAAAGGAGACAGCTCGTTTAATCTGACGGAGCGAATTGAACGATTGCCGTGGATTTGGCAACACCCCAAACCACAGCCGCTACCTGATTACTCCGATTCTAATTGGCCGGAAAATGAGATCGATCATTTCATCCTCGCTAAACTCGATGAGCATCACCTACAACCAACCGAATTCACAGATCGCCCCACATGGTATCGTCGCTTGCACATTGCACTACTAGGTATCGTTCCGACACCTAAGCAAATCGAGGAATTTGAAAATGATTCACGACCTGATGCACGTGAGATCGCAGTAGATGCACTTCTCGCATCACCTCGGTTCGGAGAACGCTGGGCTCGGCACTGGATGGATCTGATGCGTTATTCGGAAACCAGAGGACATGAGAGTGATTTCCTAATAGCAAACGCCTGGCACTACAGAAATTACCTGATCGATGCTTTCAACTCTGGGATTCCGTACGATCAATTCGTAAAAGAACATATTGCAGGGCGACCTACTGACGCAGCCGCGATTAGATCCCGTTACCGGCGCAAATCAATCTGTGGTGGCAACGGGATGGGCATTCCTCGGAGAAGAAGTACATGCACCAGTAAATATTCGCCAGGACGAGTGTGATCGCACCGATAATAAAATCGATGTCCTGAGCAAGTCCTTTCTGGGACTAACCGTTGCATGTGCAAGGTGCCACGACCATAAGTTCGATGCTATCACTCAGCAGGATTACTATGCTTTGAGCGGATTCATTCTTAGCTCTAGTTTTCGACAGGTGAGATTTGAAACCGCAGAACACAACCGAAATATCTCGCAAGCCTATGAAGTTGCAAAGGCATCTTATAAGAAAGATCTTGCGAGTCGGTTTTCCGCAGCACTAACACCTTCTGTGAACAGAATGCGGGAAGAACTCGTCGCTGCTGTCGACGTTTTAAAAAACAAAGGCTTACAAGACTCTGATATCAAAGACCAACCGTGGGTCGCGGAGATTAGAGCAGCACGAAACGACACCGCTCATATTTTTCATCCGCTGGCAATTGCAATTGAACAGCCAACTCAGGATGAAATACGTCAACAGCTAGACGCTTTAGCAAAAGCATATGAACAACAGAACGACCTTGCTACCGCGGCGTTGGATGGAGTCGAAATCATTGCTGACTATCGCAATGGTGAAACGGATGGTTTTATGCAAGATGGCTATACGTTTGGAAGTATGCCAGAAAGAGTAGGGGAGTTGGTCATCGGTTCTCCAGAGAAGCCCATAGCAGGAATCATTGAACACGGCGCTGCCATCAAAGATCCATTTTGGGACGTACTACAACTACATCCGGCGAATGAAAAAGATAGCGGCAATTTGCAAGCGTTTGCCCGAGCCGGACGTATGCTTCGTACACCAAAGACCACCCTGGATTCAGGCCGGATTTTTTATCTCGTCTCCGGTGCTGCAGAAGTCTACGCTGGGGCAGATTCATATCTGATGGTGGCCGGCCCCATACATAAGAACGTACGAGCAAAATTCGATACAAAGCGAGCATGGGTCGAACAGAATCTGACAAAGACGGACGCCCATCGGGCTCATGTTGAATTTGGTGCCATACCCGGAAAGCCACTGAGAGTGGAGTTGGTTGTTCAAGCTGAAAAGAAGCCTGCACTGGTTGCTAGACCTAGCAGCTTTTTAATTGATGCATGCCGGATTAATGAAACGAATATCTCAGTAGCGCTAATCAACTTTATCGCAATGAGAACCCAGCAGTCTGTAACACTGCTTGCCGACAATGCGCTTGCTCAAAGTGATCATCCGGCAGATGATGCCAGCATCCTGAATTGGATCATTAACAAGCCTGAGTTATTTCCGGTGACCGACCAGACTAAGAATGAATTGGTGAGCCTTGCTAACGAATTCCAGCAACAGACCGACAAACTCGTTCTGCAGCTTAAGATTCAATCACGTACTGCTGTATCTCTGATGGACGGAAATGGCGTCAATGAAAACGTACTCAATCGAGGCAATCCACAACAACCCACGCATGAAGCACCGCGAATGATCCCGACAGCGTTTCCTCATGCGACTCCCGTTGAAACGAATGGCAGCGGACGCATGCATTTGGCTAATCAAATCGTTGATGAGCAGAATCCTCTAACTGCACGCGTCATCGTCAACCGTGTTTGGCACCATATGTTCGGTCAGGGCATCGTCCGTAGTGTCGACAATTTTGGATTTCTCGGGCAACGCCCAAGTCATCCTGAGTTATTGGATCATTTGGCGTGGCAGTTTATGCACGACGACCAGTGGGATATCAAGCGGCTCATTCGAAGAATCGCGCTTAGCAGCACCTTCCGGTTATCCAGCCAACCCAGTTCAACAAAGGCTGAGATGATCGATCCAGAGAACACCCTATTACATCGTGCCTCTGTTAAGAGGATGGAAGCTGAAGCCATTCGCGACAGCGTTCTTGCAGTCAGTGGACAACTGAATCTTCAGATGCACGGCGCACCTGTTCCCGTACAACTTACCGAGTTCGTTGTCGGTCGCGGAGCACCGTCTAAGAGTGGACCACTTGATGGCAATGGACGTCGTAGTATCTATATCGCTGTGCGGAGAAACTTCCTGCCAACATTGATGACAACGTTTGACTTTCCTATTCCGTTTACCACCAGAGGCAATCGAAACGTAACAAATGTTCCGGCACAGTCCTTAGCTCTCATGAACGACCCATTGATTTATCAACAAGCACTTAAATGGGCAGAAGCTATATCTCATTCCAAGGAACTCGATACAACGGACGCCAAGGTGCAGGAAATGCACAAACGACTCTACGGCAAAGCGGCCAACGAAGTCGTCATTAACAATTGCAAACAAGTCCTTCAGTCGCTCGCCGATTTTCACAACACTGATTCAAACGACATCAAGGTTTGGCATGACTTTGCACATGCCTTGTTTAGTGCAAACGACTTTATTTACATCTACTAACAGCACTTAATCACAACACATGCTCACACCTGCACCAACACATACTGGAATGTCACGCCGTGACTTCTTGAGAAATGCAGGAGCTGGTCTTGGGTCTATCGCCCTTGCCCATATGCTTGCCAGCGACGAACTCAACGCTGCGGATGGTTCATTGAAGGTGATTTCCACAGACTTTTCTGCCAAAGCCAAGTCTGTTATTTTCCTGTTTATGGAAGGTGCCGTCTCACAGATTGATTCATGGGACTACAAGCCCGATCTGATTAAGTACAACGGCAAAGATCCAAGACAAACCATCGGGAAATTGGAGAAAACACAATTCGATAGTATTGGCACCGTTTTACAGTCCCCGTGGCAATTCAAACAACGTGGTGAAAGTGGTAATTGGGCCAGCAATCTGTTTCCACATATAGTGGGTGACAATGGACTTCAGGGTGTCATGGATGAGATTTGTATCATCAACTCCCTGACTTCAAAGTTTCCGGAACATACATCGGCTAATTATTTTTTACACAGCGGCCACGGGGTTCAAGGGCGACCAAGTATGGGTGCCTGGGTGACTTACGGACTCGGTAGCGAAAACAATGACCTTCCCGGATTTCTCGTGCTTAATGGTGGTCAAATTCCATCGGGTGGCTTGGATAACTTCAGTAGTGGTTTTCTACCCGCTGTGTACCAAGGCTCCCTTTTGAATGCGAACGGTACACCACTGGCCAATGTCAATCCAAATGAAAAAGATCTGCAGCTACAACAAATCAAACGCGGATTAGTGAGAAAACTGAATGCTCACTCACTACAAACGACTGGATCAGTCGACGCACTGGAATCCGCCATAGAGAACTATGAACTGGCTGCTCGCATGCAGGTTGCCATTCCTGAACTTATGGATATCTCCGGTGAAACAGAGGAAACACATAACCTGTATGGCGTGAATTCTAAGAATGGTCACACGAAGACATTTGCACGACAGTGCCTCATTGCCAGACGCATGGTGGAACGTGGAGTACGATTTGTTGAGTTGCTAATTCCGATGACAAACGGATACAGCCGTTGGGATGCACATGGAGATTTAACCGGCAACCATAACCGAAATGCGGCTGCGGTTGACCAGCCTACCGCTGCATTGATCCTCGACCTTAAACGCCGCGGATTGCTGGATGAAACATTGATTGTGTTTGGTAGTGAATTTGGCCGCACTCCTTTTGCCCAAGGTCGCGACGGGCGAGATCACAACGAATACGGTTTCTCGATGTGGTTAGCAGGTGGCGGGGTGAAACAAGGTATCACATACGGAGCAACCGACAATTGGGGCTACAAGGCTGTCGAGAATCCTGTTGAGATGCATGACTTACATGCCACGATTCTTTATTTGCTTGGTCTGAATCACACAAATCTTACGTATCGTTTCAGCGGACGTGATATTAGGCTGACCGATGTGCACGGTGATGTCATTCACGACATTATTGCCTAACAAGCCTAGTGAGGATTCTCAGATTGCCTGCGTTGATCTAACACCCGCTTAGGCAATAATCTGCTTGATAAGGTGGCCGCCAACATCCGTAAGTCTGAAGTCACGCCCTTGGAATTTATATGTGAGTTTCAAATGGTCCAGACCCAGCAGATGCAATACGGTTGCTTGCAGGTCATGAACATGGGTGACATCTTTCACTCCGTAATAACCAAGCTCATCGGTTTCACCAATAGTCACACCGCCCTTGATACCGCCGCCGGCAAGCCACATCGAGTATGCTTCGATGTGATGATCACGGCCGAGTGTTTCCCGCGGTTCACCTTGAGGTGTTCTTCCAAATTCACCACCCCAGATAATCAACGTGTCATCCAACATCCCACGTTGTTTTAGATCCTTAATCAGTGCAGCCGCAGGTGTGTCCGTCTCGCGGCAGCGATCATCGAGTGGTTCGCCGAGATTTGTTCCGGGATTTCCATGGTGATCCCAGTCTGTATGGTATAGCTGCACAAAACGACAACCGCGTTCCACTAACCGTCTCGCTAGAAGGCAATTTCGACCAAAGGATGGCTTCGCTGTATCTTTAACTCCGTAAAGCTGTAGTGTCTCTTCGGTTTCCTCAGACAAATCCATTAGTTCCGGGGCACTCGACTGCATGCGATATGCCATTTCATATGTGGCAATACGCGTAGCGATTTCAGGATCACCTCGTTCTTCAAGTCGCTTACGATTTAAATCACCAACGACGTCGATAAAATCCGCTTGCCCGTCTTCATCAATCCCCTTGGGATTTGAGAGGTTCAAAATCGGATCAGCGCTATTGAGGAACGGTACACCTTGATACGTCGTTGGTAAAAAACCGCTGCCCCAAAGCGGAGTTCCACCTCTTGGACCACGAGGACCGGAATGTAATACAACAAACCCAGGTAGGTCATCCGCTTCGCTGCCAATCCCGTAGGTCACCCAGGCACCCATTGCCGGGCGACCAAATCGTTGGAAACCGGTGTTCATAAACAACTTTGCGGGACCGTGATTGAACACCTCGGTTTTCATCGCACGAACAATCGCCACGTCATCAGCACAGCTTCCCAACCCCGGTAGCAACTCGGAAATCTCACTACCACATTCACCCCAACGCTTAAATTTTCGTCGGGTGCCAAGTAGTTTGGCGTCCTTTTTGAGAAATGCAAAACGCTTGTTTGCTACATAGGACTCCGGTATGACCTGACCGTCCATCTCCTGTAGCTTCGGCTTGTTGTCGAACAACTCCAACTGACTTGGGCCACCTGCCATAAACAGGTAAATAACTCGTTTGGCTTTGCCAGGAAAGTGGCCTTCTTTTTCCTTGAGCGGGTTTTCTGCGAGATGTTGTAACCCACCGGATTCATCGGCAGACAATTCCTGCTCTAACAAGGTTGCGAGCCCCAATGAACCGATCCCAAGTCCACCGTTTGCAAAGAAATGACGTCGTGTGATTTCCTGCAATGAGCGTTGTTTCAGTTGTAGTTGCTTCTGATCCATGGTCACTATTCTCTGGTTATGAACTCATCAAGGTTGAGTAAGACGCGTGCCGTTGCGGTCCACGCCGCACCTTCGATTTTGGAAATGCCGTCAGGCAATACGGATGGGCTCGCCGCTTCAGCCGCTTCTGAATTTGCTGTATACCGAATTCTTTGTAACTCAACGTATTGTTGTAATCTTGATAACTCGTAGGCAGATGGATTGCGCGACAGGCAGCGTTGGAACGCTAACTTAATACGATCTGAATCACCTTCGAGCTTTGAGTGCAGTACCGTCGTCGCAAGCTGCTGAGAGAACTCAAAAAATGCACGGTCATTTGCCAGCATTAACGCCTGCAGCGGTGTATTCGACCTCGAACGCCGTGTGCATACTGCCGTCGAATCCGGAGCATCAAATGTAGGCATCAGCGGGTATGGACTTGAACGCCAAAAATACGTGTACATCGCTCGTCGTACACGGTCATCCCCTTGGCTTTCCGGCCATGCCTTTTTCTGCTGTGTCAGAATGTAGATCCCTGTCGGCTGTGGAGGATACACCCCGGGGCCACCGATTGTCGTGGATAGCACTCCCGCCGCTGCAAGGCAATTATCACGTACAGCCTCGGCTTCCAGACGTACGCGAGACTGTCTAGCCAGTAATTTGTTTGTAGGGTCTAACTCTAACAGTTCACTGCTGATACTCGAGTCCTGACGGTATGTGGCGCTGGTCACAATGATACGGTGAATATTCTTGATACCCCAATCACCATCGATAAATTCCACTGCCAGCCAATCCAATAATTCCGGATGAGTTGGCAACTCTCCTTGAGTTCCAAAGTCGTTTTCCGTTGCCACAATGCCAAGACCAAAGAACCGTTGCCAAAATCGATTGATGGTAACTCTGGCGGTTAACGGGTTGTCTCTTGAAAGCAACCAATTCGCAAAATCCAGTCTACTCGGTTGGTTTTCGTCGACGTTTTCAACCTGCGGTAAGACTTCCGGAACACCACCGGTCACGACAGCCCCTGGCCGCAGAAAATCACCACGAATCTGGATGCGAGTTTCACGGGTCTTTGCCAGTTCCTTTAGAACCAATGTCGTTGGAATTGAGCGGTTTAACGCATCCAGCTCGCTCCGTAGACCGGCGAGCTTTTGTGCCAGAGGGGCTCGTTCCTTGTCTGCCTGTTGATAGGCCTTAGTCAACTGGGTCTTCTCTGCATCGGATCGTTCATCCACCGCCTTCGTGGCAATCGTCTTGATGCTTGCAGGAATCTCTAACAACTTTGGATCTTCCTCGGTAACTGAAATCAGAAATCTACCGACAAGATAATTGGCAACATTATGGTCGTGCCGCATTCGAATGATGAGCCGTGTGCCACCTTCATGTTTAATCGGATCAACGGGAATATAGACGGCCTCGCGATCAACATTTGGAGATCCTTCTTTAACGTTGATGGCCCAGCCAGTTTTTTGATTTCCGTCGATACTATGGAAAATCGGGTAGCCTTCCTGAGAGTGATCTGCAAACGCTGTTGTAATTTTACTTGCCGATGTTTCGTCAGATCCTTTTTCACCGTGTTCGACCAGAAATTCCGACAACACAAAATTACCGTTGTCTGCGCGTCCCGGTCCCATGCTTGGCAGGCTCGTATGTGAAAGCGTTTGCAGACGAATGCCCGTAATCTGACTTAGATCGATATCGTAAGTAACGTTATATACATCGTTCGCCGGAACGCTGAAGTCAACAAGAAGAGAATTATCTTCTGGCAACTTGTTTAGGAGAGCACCCTTATCCGTCGTCCATTCTGTTGGATCCAATGCAACCCACTTAACATCACCGGATTCGGCGACCTTATTCACCCAGTCGTCAAACCCTGCCTTGTACTTCTTATCATGCTCGTTAAGTGGTCCTTCGACCGCAGTAATTGCATCTTCCAATTGACGTTTTGCTGCTACCTGTCTCTTACTTGGTACATTGATTTTCGGAGCCATTCCGTTTGCATCATTGTTGTCTTCGCAGTTGTTGAAAATGGCATACAGACGATAGAAATCCCGTTGTGATATCGGATCGTACTTGTGTTGATGACACTGAGCACATCCAACGGTCAGTCCAAGATAGGCAGATCCTACTGTATTGACCCGATCAACAACTGCCTCAACTCTAAACTGTTCGTCATCCGTCCCACCTTCTTGATTGACTAACGTGTTGCGATGGAAACCAGTTGCAATTAACTGTGGCAAGGTCTGAGACTCAAGCAGGTCGCCCGCCATCTGGTGAATGGTAAATTCCGCAAAAGAAATGTCGCTATTGAGTGCTTCCACTACCCAGTCGCGATACTTCCAAACTTGACGTGGTCCATCAATGGTAAAGCCGTTTGAATCTGCATACCGAGCCAGGTCCAACCAGTGCCGTCCCCATCGCTCGCCGTACCGAGGTGACGATAGAAATCTCTCAACCAGGCGCCCATAAGCATCTGGTCTTTCATCAGATACGAATTGCTTAACTTGCTCGGGTGTCGGTGGCACCCCCAATAAGTCCAGTGATAATCGTCTTATGAGCGTCTCTTTCGACGCTTCGCGCGACGGTGTTAAACCTTCCGCCTCTAAACGACTTAATACGAAATAGTCGATTCCGTTGCGTACCCACTCACGTCCTTTTACATCTGGAATCATTGGCCGCTCAATGCGTTGGAACGCCCAGTGATCGCTCGTGCGCCTGATATTCGAAATCTTCTCCGAATCCGGAATCTGTGCACCTTGCTCAATCCAACCACTAATCAGAGCAATCTGTACATCCGTCAACGGATCTAAATCCATTGGCATTTTAGGTATGTCCCCGTCTTCCTTAAGCACTTTAACCAGAAGACTTTCACTTGGTTTACCTATGGCAACCGCTAACCCTCGGTCACCTCCACGGAGTACATACCCACCTAAGTCGAGGCGTAATCCGGATTCCTGTAAGTCGCTGCCGTGACAATCCACACAATGAGCTATCAGAATTGGCTTTATTTGTTTGGCAAAGTCGATATCGTCATCACCAAACGCTACTGAAACGCCTAGCAGTAGCAGCAGCAAGGAATTGAAATTGTAAGACGATTTTGACATATAGAATCCCTTGAATGTCGGAGTAAACTCTCTCCAGTGTAGACATTCATAATATCACGTTTTTGAGTAGATAAGTATTGCGATCAAGTCGTGTAAATAAAACGCTCAATTATGTTCTTGTCACCCCCCCCGAGGTGACCTTGTTTCTACCTTGTTTCAAACATAAACTCACCGCTTCCAATCGCCGAGCAATGCGGATTTGACCGCCCCTACCTTTGCTTTGTAAATGATCGTTTGTAAGTCATTTACTCATGGCGTAATGTACTACTCCCACTCTCAATCCCAAAATCGATAACCATGTATCGCCTCGTAGTGACACTTATGACCCTGACATTCATTTCTGGATGCACGTCCGTTTTTGAGTCAGATAGCGGACTAAAAGACCTTTCACTGCTGAAGGAAGAAACGACCCGACAACAACTGATCGCTGAATTCGGTGAACCTGTCTGGTCAAACAAGAAAGAGGGTCTGCGGAGTGATATTTTCAGCTTTACGCAGGAATTTACCAAGTCCGAGAAATTCAAGAAGGGAATGCTCGGATTTGTCGGGATCGAAGCCGGTGGTTATGAGGACGGTACACCTATAAAGGTGCTTGTGAAATACGATAGCGAGGACAAGGTCAGCGAAATACGCTCGCTTCAAGGTTCGGAAGTTTTGGAAGAGTCCGACGGAAGTCTTGCAGACTGAGTGATTCTGAGATTACTGATTGGACACATCTTACTTCTTGGTCAGTGCCAACCAGGCTTTTGCGTAACGCCGTCCCAACTCCAACTGGCTCGCGCGGTCAAAATGTACACCATCAAACACCTTCAGTCCTTTGGCTGACACGACCGCACACTTGGATATTGATTCCGGCAGTTCATTAAGTAGTTTATTTACATTTTTATCACCGAAGACTTCTCCGGCGATAAACACAAGATCTTCGTTTTCGAGGTCTTGGCGCAAATGTTTCACAAGCAATTGCGCCTTTTCAATGTACTTCGGGTCATCTGCATTGGATTCACCCTGATGCCAGATTACGCCAGCGAACTTTTCACGCGGCACATCCTTAATCCGTTTAATAGCGTTGTCATATAGCGGCTGACCTTTTATCCACTGATCTATCGAACTTCCTCCGCGGGCGTTCACCACTAATCCAACGCGCGTATCACCTAACGCTTCATTCATTGCAGCAGCAAAACCCGCACCCGGTCCAATGCGTTGCATTGAAA
>JBJLEE010000048.1:0-17035 GCA_045566075.1 Pirellulaceae bacterium
CTCCCGTCTGACGAGGCGGTAGCCGAGGATGACGGAGGATGCGGGCTCTGAGCACGCCGATAACCCATTTCTCTGTACAAAAGGCTATCATAGTAATATTGGACGGATTTAGATTTTGTAGCACGCGGTAATATTTAAGGTGCATATATGGCTCGCCTGTATGTTCTAGCAGCGATATTCGTAATTGGGGCAACCTCGCAACTAGCAGCGCAAGATGCAGGAGAGATCGAATTCTCACGAGATATTCGCCCCATTCTTTCGGACACATGTTACCGGTGTCATGGGCCGGATGAAGAACAATTACAGGCGGATCTGCGGTTGGATTTGCGCGACAACGTATTTGCTGATCGGGACGGTTATTCCATCCTTACTGCGGGCGACCTAAAGAAGAGCGCACTGTGGAATCGGGTTTCTTCGAATGACCCTGATGTGAAAATGCCACCAGAGGATGCTCCACGGCAACTAACCGATAAGCAACGTGATCTGATAAAACGTTGGATTGAGCAAGGTGCAGATTGGCAGGATCACTGGGCATTTGAGCCTATTGCGGATATTGAACTGCCGAAGACTACACGTTCTACTTGGACGCGATCAGCGATTGATAGTTTTATCCTGAAGCAACTCAATCAAGCTGGTCTGACTCCTGCAAGCATCGCGAGTAAAGAGACTCTAATTCGTCGTGTGACGCTGGATCTTACTGGATTACCTCCAACTCAGGCAGAGGTGGATGCTTTTCTTGCTGATCAGTCACCCGATTCATATGAACGCCTGGTTGATCGACTACTGGAGTCACCTCGATATGGTGAGCGTCAGGCGCTAGCCTGGTTGGATGCGGCTAGATTTGCGGACACCAGTGGCTATCAAACCGATGGTATTCGCCATCAATGGCGATGGCGTGAATGGGTAATCGACTCTTTCAACAAGAATAAGCCATTTGATGAGTTTACGATTGAGCAACTGGCCGGAGACTTAATTACCGACGCAACCCCCGACCAGTTGTTGGCAACTGGATTTAATCGGAATCACAGGGCGAATAGTGAAGGGGGCATCGTATTTGAAGAATACCTCGTTGAATATGCTGTGGATCGCGTTGATACAACTGCAACGGTTTGGCTCGGCCTGACGATGCAATGTGCCCGTTGTCACGATCACAAGTATGACCCGATCAGCCAGCGTGAGTTCTATCAGATGATGGCATTCTTCAATAACATTCCGGAACGTGGTCGCGTTATCAAATACGGCAATTCTTTTCCGATAATGCTCGCACCCACTCCCAAGATGAAAGATGTGCTGGATCAGTTTGATGCAGACATTAAAGCACATGTTGCTGAGGTAACAGAGGGTGTGGAGAATCTTCAGGATGCGTTAGCACTTTGGGACGGGAAAGCAGATAGCGAAAAGCCCACCGTCCATCGTGCATTGGCGATCCAGTTTCCATGGGATGATTCCATTGAAACAACCCGACATGATGCCAACTCGTTTCGACAAAGCGATTACGATGTGGAATTCTCCGGGGAAGCAGATCCGGAATTACTCAAGACGAAACATTCTGCTGAGAAGCCTTCTTTTGAGCCGGGAGTCTTCGGCAGCGCTTTAAAGCTAAACGCTGGCGAATTCATTGAGGGTGGAGCACTTTTGGAGCTCGCCGGTCATCAGCCCATGACGATGTCAACATGGGTGAAAGTAGACCAGCCTCAAACAAGTACAATCCTCAGCATTTCAGATCCGACTGGGACGAAGGCGGGCGGCTTCAGTATGAAGCTTGTGGATAATCATGTGCAAATCAATTGGGGTCCACGTTGGCTCGATGACTGTGTGATCCTGAAGTGTAAGACGCCAATCGATGCTGGAAAATGGAATCACATTACCTTTGCCGGTGATGGAACACAAAGAGCCGATGGATTCCAGATTTATATCAACGGACAACTGCAACAAGTTGAAGTGTTACTTGATATCTTTACCGGTACTTTCAAAACGTCACCGACTCTGAGATTTGGGAGCGAGTTAGGCAAGGCGACGTTTGCAGGTTCGATCGATGAGACACGCTTGTACTATCGCGTCTTGCGACAGGAAGAGGTCGCCATGTTGGCCGTCCCGAAATCGGTGAATCAAATCGATTCGCAAATAAACGATTTTGCGAGGATCGCAGAGAAGCTAAAGCGGATTGTTCACTATCTAGAGTACGTAGATAAAAGTGGGGTTGGAGACGCATTTAAAAACCTGGAGACGCTACAGCTTAAGCGGGATGCATTTGTTAGTACCGTGCCCACGGCCATGGTGATGCAGGAACGCCCTGAAATGAAAAAGACCTTTGTTCTTGATCGTGGTCAATATGACAAGCCAACGGATGAAGTGCAGCGTGGTGTACCGGAAGCACTAAACACAAAAGGTCGCGAGCAATGGAAGGATCGACTTGATTTGGCTCAGTGGCTCGTTAGTAATGAGAATCCACTTACAGCCCGAGTCATTGTGAATCGGTTCTGGTACCAGTTCTTTGGACGTGGGCTGGTAAGGACTCAGGAGGACTTCGGTAGTCAGGGCGATCCGCCAACGCATCCGGAGTTGCTGGAATGGCTTGCAGGAAACTTTCGTGCAAGCGGATGGAATGTCAAATGGTTACATAAGCTGATCGTCACCAGTGCTGTGTATATGCAGGATTCGGCTGTATCAGATGATGTAATGCGGAAAGATCCCTTAAATCTATTGCTGGCTCGCGCACCGCGTCTGCGACTCCAGGCCGAAATGGTGAGAGATCAGGCATTAGCAGTAAGTGGGCTGTTAGTGGGAAATATCGGTGGACCTAGTGTTAAGCCATATCAGCCGGAAGGCCTGTGGAAGGAAATCGCAAGTCAGGCGTATACACGTGATTCCGGTAGTGCACTGTATCGCCGTAGTCTGTACACGTTTTGGAAGCGAACGGTGCCACCTCCCACAATGACGACCTTTGATGCATCAAGTCGGGAAACGTGTGTGCTAAGCCGTTCTCGAACCAATACACCTCTTCAGGCACTGGCGCTTCTAAACGAAGTTGCATTCGTTGAAGCAGCTCGTAACTTTGGGCAACGAATGTTGACCGAGGGTGGGAATGATCATCAGAGCCGTCTGAAATGGGGATTCCGAGAATTGACATCACGCTGGCCGACAGATGAGGAGTTGGTCATTATTAGTGCCTTGCTTGACCGGAGTTATAAACGGTATGAGGGCGACATGGATGCCGCTGAAGCGTTGATTTCAGTCGGTGATAGTGAGCCGTTTGAGGACATCCATTTTGTGGGGCTAGCCGCCTATACCCAAGTCGCAAGTTTGTTGTTGAACCTGGATGAAGTGATCAACCGGGAGTAATGAAAATGCAAAATAAAATGAACAACGGTGCAGTGAACGAATTTGAGCAAGCAGCATGGGAGTACAACCGCCGGAATTTCTTGCGGGCCGGTTCGGTAAGCGTGGCTGGCGCAGCCCTATCGGCACTCATGTCCGAAACAGCAGTGTCGGACGATAAAGCGGGCAAACGAGTAGGTGGACAGGATGGCATACCCCACTTTGAGCCAAAGGCTAAGCGAGTCATTTACCTGTGCCAAAGTGGTGCACCGTCGCAAATAGATTTATATGACTACAAACCTAATCTGCTGGATCTGTTTGATGAAGATCTACCGGATTCGGTCCGAAATGGTCAGCGGTTGACTGGGATGACTGCTGAGCAGGAGAGATTCCCTATCGCTCCGGCGCGGTTCAAGTTCGCTCAACACGGGGAAACCGGGACGTGGATCAGTGAGTTACTGCCGCACACAGCGAGCATTGTTGATGATATTTGCATTGTCAAAACGATGCATACCGAAGCGATTAATCATGACCCGGCGATTACCCTGATGCAAACCGGGACGCAGTTGGCCGGTCGGCCAAGTTTTGGCGCATGGATGTCTTACGGCCTCGGTACGCTGAACGAGGATTTGCCGACATTTGTTGCGATGACATCAGGTGATGGTGGCCAGCCACTTTATGACCGATTGTGGGGAGCAGGATTTTTGCCGTCGCGGCATCAAGGTGTGAAGTTTCGAAGTACCGGTGATCCGGTGTTGTTTCTTTCAAATCCACCTGGCGTGACGCGAGAAGATCGTCGTGGCCTACTTAATGACTTGTCGAGTTTGAACAAGATTAGGCTCAGGGAAAAAGGTGACCCGGAAATCGCCACGAGAATTGCACAGTATGAAATGGCATTTCGTATGCAGATGTCTGTGCCGGATCTGGTCGACTTTTCAGACGAGCCGGAACATGTACTAGAAAAATACGGCGACGATGTAAACAACCCCGGATCCTTCGCGGCGAATTGTCTGCTCGCACGGCGACTGGCTCAACGCGGTGTGCGATTTATCCAGCTGTATCACCGTGGATGGGATCAACATACCCATTTACCTACAGACATCGTTAAGCAAGCCAAAGCGACGGATCAGGCATCAGTGGCGTTAGTGAATGACTTGAAGCAGCAAGGTATGCTCGAGGATACTCTTGTGGTCTGGGCCGGTGAATTTGGGCGTACCGTTTATTGTCAGGGTACGCTGACCAAGACAGATTACGGACGCGATCATCATCCACGTTGTTTCAGTATTTGGATGACCGGTGCTGGTGTCAAAGGTGGTGTGACCGTCGGTAAAACAGATGACTTTAGTTACAACATCGAAGAAGATCCGATTCATGTTCATGACCTCAATGCGACTCTTTTACATTGCCTCGGAATCGATCATGAACGATTAACTTATAAGTATCAGGGTCGTCATCATCGTCTGACGGATGTGCACGGAAACCTAGTCGACAAGATTCTCGCGTGATTTAAGACTCACTCTCAATTCACCATTCTTTGAATTAATACCGCAGCAAGGATTAGCAACGATGACAGATTTTCAAGATAAACATGTATTAATCACCGGTGGCACCCGTGGGATTGGGTTTGCGTTGGCCAGTCGCCTTGCAACTGAAGGTGCTCGGGTCTCCATGAATTATGTGTCTCGTACCGAAGATGCGGAGAAAGCACTCGAGGAGATTAAGGCGGCGGGAGGCGAATCATGTATTGTGCAAGGCGACAACTCCTTGCCGGATTCAGCCGCTGCTGTGGTAGCACAAGCTCGTGAGTCACTCGGAGCGATTGACATGCTGGTGGCAGCCGCTGGTATTAGCATCCCCGGGCCAGCTGATGAAATGACCTGGGAGCGTTGGAAAACCACGATGAATATAAATCTCGATGGTTCGTTCAATATGATTTATGCGGTGAAGGACGAGATGATCGAACGTGGGTTCGGCCGAATTGTCACCTTTAGTTCGATCGCCGGATTGCGAGAACGCGAAAACCAAGTCGCTTATTCAACGTCCAAGGCCGGTATTATTGCAATGACCCGTTGTATGGCACAGGCTTGGGCCCGTCAGAACATCCGAGTGAACTGTGTGTGTCCAGGGCTAACGGAAACAGAAATGGCTCACACTCTTGGGGCGGATGTTCATGCAACGATTATGGAAAATACGCCGCTTGGCCGAATCGGCGAGCCAAAAGAACTTGCAGCGGTAGCCAGATTTCTGCTGAGTGAAGAGTCCAGCTTTATGACTGGACAGACCGTGGTTGCAAGCGGTGGTCGGGTCATGATACCGGGCTAAGCTGTAACGGAAAAAGAAATAGAAACCAGACTGTCTTTGAGCCAGTGAATAGGGCAGTTGTCGGCCGTCACTGATAAGGTTGTGCTATCCTGGCCGTTTTATTATTGGAATGCTCCGAATGACCAACGTGATTGATGCTAATGTCTTATATGCTCCAAGTGATATGGGGCTGCGGTATTTACCTGAAGGACCTATTGGATATGGCAATGGATTTAGTTGGGTTGGGATCCAGCATGGCAATGATTCATTACATGGCAGCCTGAATTTGTTTGATCTGAAGTCTGGAGGTAATCGGTCTATCAGATTACCCGGACGGCCCGGTTTTGCGTTTCCGACTGCCGATCCGGATTGGTTTATCGCCGGAATTGAGAAACATGTTCATTTGTTTCAGGTATCCACTGGCAGGTGTGAGACGGTTAGCGATGAAATTGATCAGGACGTCGAAAATACACTGATCAACGATGGAATTCCGTTTGCAGATGGAATTGTCTTCGGAGCCAAAGATCTGGAGTTTCAAACCGAGAAGGCTGGATTGTATTTATGGCGGCTGGATCAATCATTGGTGCGATTGAGAGATGATCAGATTTGTTCTAATGGCAAAGTGATCATTCCGGATGGCGATCAATGGCAAATGCTGGATATCGACTCACCAACACAACAGGTTGTGCGTTATCGGTTGGACGCTAGCAACGGCACGTTGAGCGATGCTGAAGTTGTTCTGGACTTGACGGGCGAGTCAATTTTTCCAGACGGCATGGTTGCCACCCCTGATGGAAAAAGTGTGATCATCGCCTTTTATAATCCCAACGCAGCTGCATACGGAGTGGCACGGCAATTCGATTTGGAATCCCGGTCGATTGTCTGTGAATGGCGCACAGCCGCAGCACCCAGGGTGACATGCCCGTTACTGTTGGAAGTAGAAGGTGGTGTGAAGCTGGTGTTGACGACCGCTACCGAAGGTATGGAAGGTGAGATGTTCTCACAACATGAGAATTCCGGCTGTCTTTTTATTGGCAATACCGAATTCGAAAATGCCGTGAATGATCACCGATTGGATGTCCAAGCTTTGGTGGGGTGACGAAACAGCATCGTTGTGATAGGCTGAAAAACTCAGGCCATATGCTTGGTAATTCAGTTGCCGGTGGCTTGTTTCGTAATTCAGATAAAGCGAATAACTCTTTCTCAGGAAACGGTCTAATGAATCAACGCCCAGAAGAAGATGATGCTTTTGCAAAAGAGCTATGGGAAGAAGTTGACGACGACGATGATGACGTTGATGCTGACGATGATGCTGACGATGATTCAGATGAAGCCGAAGATGGTGATGTAGACGACGGTTTTGATGGTGATATCGGAGAGCATGATGGCGACTCCGATGACGCAGACGATTCCGACGATGATGCTGGGGATGCTGGGGATGCTGGGGATGCTGGGGATGAAGACAGCGACGCCGAAGAAGATGAAGAAGAATCTGACGACGTAGAGGATAAGGACGACTCGGAAGAAGACTCTGACGACGAAGAAGATGACGAAGATGAGGACACCTCAGACGACTCGGAAAAAGAATCTGACGAAGACGACGCAGCAGCAGAAGAAGAAGAAGAACCACCTACCGAACCTGACCATCCTGATGCAATCAATGCACTAAAGGACATTGGTGTACGGCTTCTCTATAACAAGTTCGACGTGGTATTTCGTATTCTGTTTTATGACAACCACCGCGACGAGCATCTGGAGCAGATCCGTGGTCTTCCGAATCTCAAGGAAGTTTGGTTACTGGGAACGAAAGTAACCAAGAATGCTGCTGCTGAATTGCAGGAACGCCTTGGTGAAGACGTCAAAGTTTACTACGAGTAATCTAAGTACCGCTGTTTGAATCGTAGTAATCTCGATCAGCAGTTCACTAGAAAAACCTAATGATTAAGCGCCCTGATTGTGCGCCAATCGCATCTGTATATGTATGTGGGCGAGGTGTTTATATACCGATCCACAGACAACATTCCGGAGGAGAGGGGTGTTCAGACAGTCGGCACAACTATCTGGCACTCCACTCCTTTTTTATGCGCTGCGGCCGCTCAGAGTTCTACAGATTGTGACTGTTTCGCAATTTCGACTGATAGCTTAATATCAATTACTTACTTCTTGCGCCCATAGCTCAGTTGGATAGAGCAACGGACTTCTAATCCGTAGGTCGGAGGTTCGAATCCTCCTGGGCGTGCTCTTTTACATTCGCGGAACCGGAGCGACACACCAGTTAGCTCTCATCGCGATTTCGACGTACGGGAGATCTCGCCGTGCGGCTTTGCGAATTCATCGACCTGTTGCGAAGCAGTCGCGGTCCGCAGGATGCCGGCGCCCAGATTGATCGTTTTGCCGATGCGGACTGCATGGCGGTTAAGAAATGCATAATCAAGCAATGGCGTGAGGACTAAGTCACGAGCCTGCGACATGGAAATCATTCCTTTACCTGTTTGCGATTACAATAGGTGTCAGGTTGTTTCCTCGAAACATCACAGATTTTAAGGGATATCAAGAGATGAAAAACGTATTGGTTTTGCTGCTTCTGACGGCCTTCATGACAACGGGCCTAAACGCAGCAGATTCGCTGCCCCCGTTGAAGAAATCAATCGAAGACCCAGCCACCGGGTTAAACCTCCAGCCTGGGTTTGCTGCCGAAATGATCTACAAGGTGGATCAGAAAAAGTACGGCTCGTGGATCACCTTAGTGTTTGACGCTCAGGGTCGTTTGATTGTCTCCGACCAAGGTGGTGCAGGTGTCTTCCGCATGACGCTGCCGAAGATCGGCGAGAAGTTTTCGGAAGAGAACATCACGAAACTCGACCTGAAGAACTCTGTTCAGGGATTTCTATTTGCGTTTGACCATCTCTATATGATTCGATTCGGAACGCTGTCGCGAGCACCCGTGTTGGCTGACGGTGAGATTGGCCCGGAAGAAGTGATATCTGAGTTGAATGGTGGCGGTGAACATGGCCCGCACTCGGCGATCGTTTCGGAAGATGGGAAGAGCATCTACGTCATCGGTGGCAATATGACACAGACGCCGGAGCACGAGTTTTCGCGCATTCAGCAGAACTGGAAAAATGATGTGTTGTTGGGGCATTACGCCTATGGTCATAATGCTGGCGGCAAAGCACCCGCTGGCTTCGTGATGAAGTTTAGCCCCGACGGCAAGCGGCGAGAGTTGATGAACATGGGGTATCGCAACCCCGTCGATTTCTGCCTGAACCGTCACGGCGAGATGTTTGTTTACGACGCCGATATGGAATGGGACATCGGCGCGCCGTGGTACCGTCCGACGCGGATTAACCATGGTGTGTCCGGCGGCGAAAATGGTTGGCGAGCGACGACGCAGAAATGGCGTAAGTATTACGCTGATTCGGTCGGCTCCGTGGTGGATCTTGGCCCAGGTTGTCCCACGGGTGTGATTGCCGGAACCAGCGCCAAGTTTCCGACTCACTATCGCGACGCACTGTTTGTTTGCGATTGGACATTCGCGACGATGTACTCCATTCATCTGACGCCCAAGGGTTCGTCATACACAGCGGAAAGCCGGGAGTTCGTGTCCAACACGAACGGTTCATTGCCATTGACTGACGTGCAGATCGGACCGGATGGAAATATGTATTTCACCGTCGGCGGTCGTGGCGGCCAGTCTTATCTGTATCGCGTCTATTACAAAGGTAATGAATCAACCGAGCTATCCAAACTGGACACCACCGGCTCTGAAGCCCGCGCCACGCGTCACAAGCTTGAAGGATTTCATGGGCATGCAGATCCACTGGCGGTGGCAACCGCGTGGCCTTACCTGAGCAGCGATGATCGTCACCTGCGTTACGCCGCCCGCATCGCGATTGAATGGCAGGACACAGCGATCTGGGCAGATAAGGTGTACAACGAATCGAACGATCTCATCGCGATTCACGCACTGCTTGGCCTCAGTCGCCGCGATGTTGAAGGCAGCCTGCCCGCCATTCTCTCGCGACTCAATAAGGTCAACTTCGACGCGTTGAATAAGGAAGGCAAGCTTGCGTTGCTGCGAACGTACGCCGTCGCCATGAGTCGGCTCGGGATGCCCGACGAATCGCTGAAGAAAGCCTCGGGCGACAAACTCGACGCACACTTCCCAAGCAAGGACGACAATATTAACGAGGAATTGTGCCGCGTGCTCAGTTACCTGGAACACCCCAATGTCGTTTCCAAGACCGTGGCCTTGATGAAGATCACCAAGCTGAAGGCTTCAGAATACAACTCCGAAATCCTGAAGCGAAATGCAGGTTATGGCGGCAGGATTCTACAGTCGATGGCCAATTCCCCCAATATCCTGAATATGCACTATCTGTTTTGTCTCAAGGACGTCAAGGCTGGCTGGACGATAGACGATCGGAAGTTCTACCTGGGCTGGGTCAAGGATTTGGCGTCACGGAGCGGCGGCAACATGTACCGCGGCTACATCGATAAAATCCGCGAAGCAGCCATCAATTCCGTGCCGGAAAAAGACAGGCTGGCGCTGAAGTACTTAACGGGTGATATTAAGACCGTTGATCTCGCAACGCTTCCCAAGCCGATGGGACCAGGTGTTGAATGGACGGTTGAATCTGCGCACAAGATGTTGACCGAACAAACACTGATAGGCCGCAGTTTGCAAAACGGCAGGGAAATGTTTATGGCCGGTCAGTGTGTAGCGTGCCATTACCTGGGCAACACAGGCGCGGGTGTGGGGCCAGACCTTACTAACCTGGCCAAGCGTGCTGATTACAAGTCGATGCTGGAATCGATCATTAGTCCCGATTTGGTAGTGTCTGATCAGTTTGCACAATACAACTTTGTGTTGTCCAGCGGGAAAATTATTTCAGGACGCATCGTTTCTGAAGAGCAAGGTGAGATTGCAGTGATGACGTCCGGAGTGACTCCGGATAAATTGACGAAGTTAAAGCTAGCGGATGTGGAATCAAGAAAGTTGTCAAAACTTTCCATGATGCCATCAAAACTGATTAACGGTATGAACGCCGAAGAACTGAAGGATCTGATCGCGTACTTCGTGTCTCAGGGCAACCCGAAACATGCGGTCTACAAACGGCCGAAGACCATTAACCTGTCGGTGAAGCCTCTGAATATCGAACTCATGAGTGCGATCTACGGAGCGCCAGGCGACTCGAAGAAGAGTATGGACGTGCGCAAAGTGTTACAGCAGCAGCTCGATTTACGAGATTACAACTTTGCGATCAGCAATGAGCTCGTTGGCGGTGATCCCGCACCGGGGATCGTCAAAACTCTTACGCTTAAATTCACACTTGATGGCAAGACGATAACCAAAACCGTTCGAGAGAATGAAACGATTCGCTGGAAGTGATCGCTTCCGAATACACCCTTGGCTCGGCTGTGTGGGTTCATCTCGTTGACGCCTTCGCGACTGAAAAGATACCTTCTGAAAATAAACGTGCCCCAGCGGGGCTCAATCCAAGCAAACAACACGAGAAATCCGATGAAGAGTTGTCACGTCCTTGCTGTTGCTTTCGCGGGTTTCCTGTCGATGCCCTGGGGGCACGTTCAGGATTCAAGGGCGTCGAACACAGATGCCACGTCCGCAGACGTGATCGTGTACGGTTCCACACCAGGTGGCTTCTGCGCCGCGATCGCCGCTGCTCGTGAAGGCGCTTCGGTCATCTTGCTGGAACCAACGGATCATGTCGGCGCGATGAATACCGGCGGGCTTAGCCACTGCGACTCGAACCAAATGGCCCGCAGCACTTTGATGGGGCTCTTCGATGAGTGGCACACGCGCGTGGTGAAGGACTACACCGATCGTGGGCTCAACGCTCCATACAACCCGGCGAAGAAAGACCATTCGCGGTGGACCTTCGAACCACATGTCGCGATGCGCGTGACGATGCAAATGCTCGACGAGGCTGGGGTCACCGTACTGAACGAACGTTATCTCAAATCGGTCACGAAAGAAGGCCCGCGGATCACGTCTCTGGTCACGAAGAACGGCACGTTTACGGCTCGGGTGTTTGTGGATGGCAGCTATGAAGGCGACTTGATGGCGGCTGCGGGAGTCGACTGGACGCTAGGTCGCGAAGGTCGCGACGAATACGGCGAATCTCTGGCCGGCAAACAGTACCCAAAGAAGAAAATGAACATCAATGGCTTTGATGATGAAGGCAAGCTGTTGCCACTGCTCACTACCGATGATGCCGGGGCTGATGACGTGGGTGACAGGAATATTATGACCTACAGCTTTCGGCTGTGCCTTACGACGGATCAGGAAAACCGCGTGTCCATGCCGAAGCCGGACAACTACGACCCAAGTCGATTTGAACTGATTCGCAGGTACCTGAAAGCTGGGGGCAACTCGGTTGGCTTCGATGCTTACGCGCTACCCGCGAGCCAGATCCTGGGGATCGGCACATTGCCACTTCCCAACAAAAAGTTTGATGGCAATAACTCGATTGGTCGCCAGTTCTCGACCGGCTTGGTAGGCGGGGCTAATGACTGGCACTCGGCTGACGAAGCGGGACGAAAAGAGATCTGGGAAGCACACAAACAGTACACGCTTGAATTTATCCACTTCCTGACAACTGACCCCGTCGTGCCGAAGGCCATCCGGGACAAGTACGCCGAATTCGGTCTGTGTAAAGACGAGTTCGCTAGCTACGGCCACTTCTCTCCAGCGCTCTACGTTCGTGAGTCGCGACGGATGCAAGGGCTGTACGTCATCAGCCAGAAGGACATCCTTGAAGAGCCAAAGAAGAATGACCCAATCGCGATCTCGTCGTTCCCGATCGACTCACATGACGTTCAACGCGTCGCATTAAAGGATGGGGGCGTAATCAACGAGGGGACGATCTTCCCTGTGCGGAACCAGAATTCGAGGCAGGGTTACGCCTACCACGTGCCGTACCGCTCGATCCTTCCGAAACGTCAGCAGTGTGACAACCTGCTTGTTCCGGTCGCGTTATCATGTACGCATGTGGGTATTTCATCGCTGCGGATCGAAGGTGCGTGGATGGTGATCGGCCAGGGAGCGGGTGTCGCCGCGGCACTCGCGGCGAATGACGACGTAGTGGTGCAGGAACTCGATTACGCGAAACTGCGAGAGCGATTGCTGGCTCAAAAGCAGGCCTTGGATCTGCCGGACGTATCCGACTTACCATCCTCGGACGACTCGATTGTCGCGAAGTCGCTTCCGGGAATCGTTCTAGATGACATCCAAGCGAAGCTAACAGGCAACTGGTCTCGATCAACGAATTTCAAACCGCATATTGAAAACGGGTACATCTTCAGCGGTGAAAGAGGTGCGGCATCAAAAGGCGATGGCAAAGCGATCGCGACATTTCGATTCAAAGCGCCAAAGTCGGGTCGCTATCAGTTGCTCATGGCTTACTCGGCTCACGAAACCCGCGCGAAGAATGTCCCCGTGACCGTTACGTCTGGATCTCACCGCAAAGAATTTATGGTTGATCAGACCACTCCACTTCCCAAAGGCAAACACTTTCGCCCAATCGACTCGGTCGATCTTGAGGCTAACGTTGAAACCGTCATACAAATCAAGAACGCAGAAACCGTCGGATTCGTCATCCTGGATGCTCTGCAATTGTTGCCCGTCAATCCGAAATTGAAAACAAATGAGTAGATTCACTACAGCATGTTTGATTGTCACGTTGTCGTTTCAATTTGCTGCAACTGGCAATGCTGTTGAACAGTCTGGCAAACTCAACGTCCTGATGATCTGCATTGACGATCTCAACGACTGGACCGGCTTCCTCAAAGGCAATCCTCAAGCGATCACACCGCACATGGATTCGCTCGCAAAACGAGGTCGGATCTTTACTAATGCTCATTGTGCTGTTCCAGTGTGCTCCGCCTCGCGAGTCAGCGTCATGTCGGGAGTTGCGGCGACGACTCACGGTAGCTATGAACTCGGTCCGAGATACGAGCAATTGCCTGCTCTGACAAACGTCCCCACCATTCAGCGATACTTTAAAGACAATGGCTATTACACGCTGTCGGGCGGCAAAGTGTTGCATCATGGTTTTGGTTGAAGGTTAGCCGATGACATTGACCGATCCCTCGGTCACAAGAGAAGTCCTAGACCCAAACAGCCGATGAATCGTCCCGCTGACTGGAGCGGTGCATGGGACTGGGGAGCGTATCCTGCAAATGACGCCGAAATGGCTGACTTCCAACTGGCCAAGAACGCGGCCGAGGCGTTACAAGATGGTTTTGATAAACCATTCTTCATGTCAGTTGGCTTCTTTCGTCCTCATGTTCCTCTATTTGTTCCACCGAAGTGGTTTGAGCTCTACGATGCGAAAAAGATAATCTTGCCAAATGAACCGAAGTCGGACATCGATGATCTTCCGAAGAATTTTCTTAGCATCAACGACTATGCGGCTGCTCCGACTCATGCTGAGGTGGTCAATCACGGTAAGCAGCGCAGCTTGACGCATGCTTACCTTGCGTCGATCAGCTTTGTCGACCATTGCGTCGGCATCGTTCTGGATTCTCTGAAATCCAGCGCCCATGCCGACAATACCCTGATCGTTCTATGGAGTGATCACGGATTCCATCTCGGCGAAAAACAACATTGGGCCAAACGCACACTCTGGGAAGAATCGACGCGAGTGCCGCTGTTGTTTGCCGGACCAGGCATCAAGCCCGGCAAGGCATGTGCCGAACCGGCCAGTCTGATCGACATTTACCCGACGTTGGTCGAGCTGTGCAAATTGCCGAAGAATTCGCAACTTGAAGGTGTCTCGCTCGTCCCTCAACTAAACAACCCCGCAACACCACGCGATCAACCTGCGATCACGTCGTCGTACTTTGGCAATCACTCCATCCGTAACCGCGACTGGCGATTAATTGTCTACAATGACGGGGCGGAGGAACTTTACGACCATCGAAACGATCCAGACGAGTTCCATAACGTCGCGGGCGACCCGACTCACAAAACGATCCGAGATCAACTCGCCCGCTGGTTACCAAAGAATCCGGCATTTGAGTTCAAAGTTAAGTCCGAGCGATCCCGCGCGGGTGCAAAATAAGACCTTGTTTGTGTTCTTCATTTAATTCCTAAACTTCACTCTTCAAACTTCAAGTACAGCAACGTGACCAATCTAATGAAACGACTCTCAATACTGATCGTGCTTCTGGTTTTTACCGCCACTGCCAACGCAGAGGACTTCCAATCTCTGTTTAACGGGAAAGACCTTTCCGGTTGGGCTGGGAAAACAGAATTCTGGTCTGTCAAAGATGGTGCGATTTTTGGCCAGACAACGAAGGACAAACCGACAAAAGGCAACACATTTCTGGTCTGGCAAGGCGGAGACGTTGGCGATTTCGTATTCAAGGCGAAAGTACGTTTTGAAGGCAATAATTCAGGAGTGCAATACCGCAGTGAGCTGATCGGTAAGCCTGAGGAATTTGTCGTTAAAGGCTATCAGGCGGATTTGCATCCTAAACCAGAGTACTTTGGAATGCTCTACGCAGAGAAGTGGCGAGGGATTGTTGCGCAGCGTTTTCAGCGGGTCTTTGTCGGAACTGATGGCAAGCCAAAGGTCGTAGGTGAAGTCGGTGACAAGAAACAAAATCTTGTCGAAACAGAATGGAATGAGCTGACGATCATTGCGGTCGGCAATCGTCAGATTCATCAGGTCAACGGCATCACGACGATGGACCTGACGGACAATCATCCGGAAGCCAAACGAAAGGGCATTCTCGCGCTGCAACTCCACGCCGGTGCGCCGATGACCGTCGAGTTCAAAGACATCGGCTTGCGTCACCTGAAAGGCAAGGATGCCGAGGACGCTATCGAAGCCGTCACAGAGAAGGCCGGCAACAAGGCGACTCCCGTAGAGCGGATCAAGGCTGCCAAGGGATTCAAGGTTGAATTGCTTTACTCGGTGCCCAGCGATACGCAAGGTTCCTGGGTCAACCTTTGCACGGACAATAAAGGGCGGTTGCTGGTCAGCGATCAGTTCGGCGGGATATATCGCATCACCCCACCGGCAAACGGAGAGACATTAAACGCCGCCGATGTGCAGAAGGTGCCAGTCAATATCCGTGCCGTCAACGGAATGGTTTGGGCATTCGATGCTTTGTATGTCGGTGTTAACGATTACGAAAATAAGATTCCATCTGGCCTGTATCGCATTACCGACAGTGATGGCGATGACAATCTTGACAAGGTTGAGATGTTGCGGGCGATGGATGCCAGAGGCGATCACGGAGTTCACGCAGTTGTGCCGAGCCCCGATGGCAAGTCACTTTTTCTGGTCACGGGCAACAGCACTAAGCCGACGGAACTCGCGGAATCATCTCAAGTCCCACAGACTTGGGGTGAAGATCATCTGCTACCGAGTTTCCCGGACGGCCGAGGCCATAATCGCGGAGTGCTCGCGCCGGGCGGGATCATTTACCGCGTCGATCCGGACGGAAAAAACTTCGAAGCATATGCCAACGGGTTTCGCAATATTTTTGATGCCGCATTCAATCGCGACGGTGAATTATTCACGTATGACGCCGACATGGAATACGACTTCAATGTGCCGTGGTATCGCCCCACGCGAATCTGTCAGGTCAGCAGCGGAGCCGAATTCGGCTGGCGTAATGGAGCCGGTAAGCGGCCAACGTTTTACTCCGACAATCTTCCGGCCGTGCTCGACATCGGCCCAGGGTCGCCAACCGGCATGACCTTCGGTTACGGCGCCAAGTTCCCGGCAAAGTATCAGAACGCGTTGTACGCGCTCGACTGGAGCTGGGGGAAACTCTATGCCGTTCATCTGAAAATTAATCCGAATGGTTCGAGCTACACTGCGACCAAAGAAGAATTCGTCACCGGAGCACCCCTGCCGATCACCGATGCGATCATTCATCCGGGCGACGGAGCGATGTATTTCACGATTGGTGGCCGACGCGTTCAGTCGGGGCTTTATCGCGTCACGTATGTTGGTGACGAATCGACGGAACTCGTTAAGGCGGCCCCGATGACCACCGATGCAATGGAAAAACGTCGTTCGCTTGAGTACTTTCACGGCCGTAAAGATCAACGCGCCATTACACACGCGTGGGACGAATTGGCACACGAGGACAGGTTTGTGCGATGGGCCGCGAGAACAGCGATCGAACATCAGCCGGTCGAGACATGGGCCGATAAAGCATTGAACGAGTCGGATCCAAAGAAACAAGTCGTCGCACTGTTGGCGCTGGCACGCGTGACTGGCGTTTGCCCACAGCACCGTACCGACGCTACTGCTTCAATTGATACCGCGATGCGCGACAAACTGCTCGCTGCAGTTCTAGCGATTGATTTGCCGAAGCTTGACTCCACCAGTCAACTCAGTTTGCAACGCACGGTGCAGATTATCCTCAATCG
>JBJLEE010000049.1:0-16996 GCA_045566075.1 Pirellulaceae bacterium
AAATACCATGACAGACAACGGAAACGTACCCTGAGTGATGGCACTTGCCGCCGTTTGGAACGTCACTCCAGTGATGTCATATTGCGACTGAAGATCAATGTCAATCGTCTTAAATTGTTCTCCGATTGCCCATCCAACGGCGCGCTTTTGCGTCCAAAGTGTCGAACCCTTGGGGTCGTGCTTACGCCCGTCGGTTAGATCGGTGGCATCACCATCATCTTTGCAATATGGGTAATTTGCCTCGTGGCTCAGTACATAAGGTTTATTCAGAGCTACATTCGTGCGAGCGAAAAGGGACTGATTGCATGTAAACAGTACAAGGAAAAGAAAAAAGAGTCGCATGAAAAAACTCAGATCTGTTAGCGGAGAAGCGGGATGTGAGGCAAATGGTTTGAGTATGCAGTTCTCACAGTTATGGCTTCGGTAATTCAATGGGCTTGCCATCTGTCCGGTCTCCCAATCGCTGGTAGGTCATGTAGTCCATTGTATCGGTCAAGAATTGCACGCTACCATCCACAAACACGAAGTAGGCACCATTCTTGTGCTTTGACTTAAAACCCTGTGATGTCGACCAATTGGTGAAATGTGAACAGCTGTAGGGGTTGTCCTTTCCTTCATTTCTCCCTGAGTATCCCGGATCTCCCCAACCAATAATTGGATAGTTAATAGGTGCAACGGTAGCTGCCCAGACTCCTCCAACACTTGCCCATCCACGTTGCATGAAATCCGCCTTTCTCGGAAGAGTTTCACCCATTGCAATAACATGTGCTGCTCCATCGCTTACATCACGCAGGCGTGCCGCCCACGCGCCTCTGGCAAATACACCAGAGATTTTTTCCGGACGAGCATCATTTCCATGTCCAACGGGACCAGTTCCGAAGTAGTTACCTGGATAGGATTTGCACATATCAAGACGAGACTTCATTAACTGGGCGCCAATACTAAATGCATATGTCGCTAAGGCCGGAGCGTGTGCCTTGTCGTTATCGACCAAGTGAGGGTCAGTTTGGGCGACAGGGCAGATTAGGTTCTCCAAAACAGTTGATCTAAACCATGTTCCGTCTATGTCCGTTGTTTCAAAACGCGAGTGGCCCTTAAAAGGCTCTTCCGGACGAATGCCGACGGTCGTAAAGTCGAGTTCTTTATATAGCTTGTTGTGTTCTAGGAATGGAAGTAATTTGACCAGCTGGCTACCGTGACTGCTTGCTTGCCAAACATGCGGATTCTTCGATTGCCTTGTCCAGAAATAAAGTCCATTAACAGGCAAGCGTTTGTAGACTTTTTCATATGTTTGGAGTGCTAACCCCAACTGTTTTAGGTTGTCGGCACAACTGAGTTCTCGAGCAGATGTACGGCTGGCGCTGATTGCGGGTAAGGCTAACCCTGCCAGGATGGCCGTAACTGCCACTGCAGTAATAAGCTCTGATAATGAGAATCGGCATGTTTGCGGGTTGCTTTGTGGTCGCATGATAGCTGTCCGTCGTAGTGAATTATTGCGGTTACATATCAGAGCCTTTATTATCCTAGACTAATCAATTGGTTTGCAAGTCAGCGTTGCATCGTAGCATTCAGAAGGAGTCAGGCATGGGGTCATCCGGTGTCAATCGTCGTGAGTTTGTTTCTGTGTTGGGAGTTGGAGGTCTTTGTGTACATGAGGCGTCGCGTCAGCAGGTTTGGGGTCAGGAAACACCTGTGCGATATCCGGATTCAAGGATTCAATCGTTAGACCCGCGTTTTGACAAATATAAATTGGGAAACACCTCCATTCAGCGGATCTATCACAACCCTCGCGCCTTGTGGCACGAAGGCTGTGCCTGGAATGCTGTAGGTAAGTATCTTGTATTCAGTGATGTGCCAAACAATGCACAAATGCGCTGGATTGAAGATGATGATCGCGTTACGGTGTTTCGCAAGCCGAGTGGTAACACGAATGGCAATACATTTGATTACCAAGGGCGATTGATTTCTTGCGAGCACCGGAATCGCCGCGTTGTTCGATATGAGCACGATGGCAACGTGACAGTGATCGCTGACAAATTCGGTGGCAAACCATTGAATTCACCTAATGATGTGATAGTGCATCGTGAAGATGGGTCGATTTGGTTTACAGATCCACCTTATGGCCGCCTAAAAAATTATGCTGGCAAGATAGCCCCAGTTGAGTTGCCGGAGTCCGTATATAGAGTTGATGCAAAGACTGCAGAGATCACGAAGGTTACTGATGATATCGGGCGACCCAATGGACTTTGCTTCTCACCCGACCTTTCTAAACTTTATGTCTCTGATACCGGTGAGGGTGCTCACGCCATACGCGTGTGGGATGTCGACGCCGGTAAGTTGAAAAACGGTCGAGAATTCGCCAGCATGAAAATGGATGGATTTGAAAAAGCTGGCATGGCGGACGGTATACGCGCCGATATCAATGGCAACATTTGGTCCAGCGCGGGATGGGTAGGAGATGGCTATGACGGAGTTCACATCTTTGCACCAAATGGAGACCGCATTGGCGTCATTAATCTTCCGGAATGTTGCGCCAACCTTTGCTTCGGTGGTGAAAAAAGAAATCGCCTATTCATGGCAGCAAGTCAAAGTCTATATGCCGTATACACGGAAGCGATCGGTGCACACATCACTTAGCGAGCAAGTGCATCGAATCGAGACTGCAAATTCGGCCAACGCACACTTAACCGTGCAATTCGCTGATTGGTTCACCGTCGGCGATCGTTTCAACTAACTCCGCTGGTAACCCCGAAACCAATCGCGCTTCCGGCCCATCAAACAAAGTTTGCATGATCGTTGCATTGAGATGTTCCGGGCCATAGAGCTTGGTGGTGGCTTCACCACCGTTGGCATCTGTCTTTCCAATGATTTGTCCCATGTTCAGGCCACCCCCAGCAACCAGCAACGGAGTGAGTCGTGCCCAGTGGCCAGTGCCACCGTTACTCTGTTTACCGGGGGAACGTCCCATTTCACTGCTGATTACCAATAGTATGTCGTCAGCCAATCCTCGTTGATGAACATCTTCGAGAAACGCCGCGACGGCATGGTCAACTTGCGCACCTAAAACGGGCATCGCTTTGGCATGGGATGGATTATTGCCGTCGTTATGGAAATCCCAGCACGCATCATGAACGGTTACAAACCCGCAACCGGCTTCGCATAACCGGCGTGCTAGAAGTAATTGTTTTCCAAGAAGATTGGTTATGCGGGATTGATTTACCTTGTTTTCATACAGTCGCCCACCTTTATGCCAGTCTCGCATGTCGAACAAATGGCTGGTATCGTACTTGGCAACGGTCTTAGGATCTTCTTTAGACAGATCAAATGCATCGGCAATTCCACCGAGAAGCACATCCACAGCCTGTTGTTCCGAGGCGGTTGCTGCTGCGAGGTCAGTTGTCTTGTCATACCGACGCTTTAAGAAATCAAGTTGAGCCAGAAGTGATCGCCTGTCGTCAAAACGTTCTTTTGGAAGTGCCAACGAAAGACTCTCTGCCAGTCCTTTGCCGCCATCAAGGAGCAGTCCTTTATATGCACCACCATACTCACCCGATTTAGTGTAGTTTTCACGGATGTAGTCATAGCGAAATGGACCGGTCGGCGTACCCAGTTTCAAATCCGGCTGAATTTGTTCGGGTAACAAAATGGTGTGGGTAGGCATTGCCGTTTTAGGGTGATTGGCGCCGGCTAGCCGAGCGTATTGGGCACCCATGACAGCTTCGGACTTGTGCCTACCAGTTAATACGGGTAGTTGGTTGTGACCGCCGTCGGCTGAATGAAATGACCGCACGACACTGAAGCGTTCAGTCATTCGGCCAAGTTGGCCGAACGTGCCACCGAATTGAATCCCCGGAATATTAGTTTGTACAGCACCGGTGCAACAGCGGATATTGTCCGGAGCGTTCATCTTTGGATCCCACATTTCATTTTGTGGTGGTCCACCTTGCAGAAAAAGGAATACTACTGACTTGTTACGAATGAAGCTGCGATCAGCTGCGGTGGCACGACGTTCAAGCAATCCGGGCAAGGTAAATGAGCTTGCGCCTAGCGCTCCGACTTGTAACAGTCGGCGGCGAGACATCTGTTTACGCGGTCGATTGGAGTCGTAAATGGTAAGCATGCTTGGTTTCCTTGCACTTGATTTCCGTTGTGTCTATTATCGGGAAAAATGCAGCGTGTAGAAACACCTTTTTGCAATATCCAACCAACATCTGTATAAATTGGCCCGACGATCTACGCATCAGTACTTCGTAATATCTATCCATGAGGCCTTTGTGAGTGAACGCCAGCTTCTTTAGATTGAGCGATAGGGATGGGAAAGCCGTCCAGAGTTATTTGGAGAAACATTGTTAACCAACCCTTTATTTGGTTTTATTTCGACCCGAAAAATAATTGCTGCAAGCATCGCTATTATTGCGTTCGTCGTCCTTAAGGTTTTCAAAAAGCCAAAATCGGGTACAGCAATCGTACGATCAGGTTTGGGAGGCTTAAAGTACTCAACAACCGGTAGGATAATCGTCTTACCATTCTTTCACCGTGCAGACGTGCTCAGCATGGATTCATGGAATGTACGTATTCCTTTTGTGTTAGCTGATGAGATCCGGTTTTTCGATGGTGACCTTGCCACCATGAAACTAGAAGTGATCGTTACCCCGAGCGAAAGCGGCATCCTGGATTTTGCGGAGAGTGTGGGTCTTAATAAGGCGGGCATGGAGGATCGAATCGCCGACGTGATTTATAAAGAAGTCTTGGATGCCTTGCGAAAGCTGTGCGGCGAGTTGATTCTTAATGAGAGTCTGCATAACGTGGCAGGATTTACAAATGGGATGGTGGATTACTTCACTGAGCACTGTGATCTCCATGGGCTTGAAATCCACAAGCTGACTGTTTCGGACTTTCAATCTGGCGTTCCGCCAACGATGAACGACCAAACGTAGTAAATGAAAACGGTCTATTATGTTTGCAGTTGCAATTCCTCGGCCAGCAGTTGAATACACCCTGAGACTTCATCCACACCTTGAATGGCTCCACGAATTAACATATTTTGCGCCAAAACAAGTGAATCGACATTTGTGTTTTGTATCGAGGGAGTCAACAATGTCAGCGCAATTGACGGAACTGCCGATAATGTGACGCGTACCGTACGACCTAGCATATATTCGGGTGGCAAATCATCCGTGTCTGAATTGGAAATACTCTTGACGGCACAGCTACAGGTTACGTACTTACCATGGACAGTTTTGAGAGCAGTCGCCCCGTGAGTTGCTGCCACATTGTTTAGCTTGGTTACGATTTCCTTTCCGCGTGCAGTCTGCAACTCTCGTTTCTTTCGGCGGCACTCAGCAAGACCTACTCGTATTTGTCCGTAGTCAAGCTGTCCCAGGCACATGCGATAAGCATCGCCAACGCTCGGAATTGTTGTTGGTGAGTGTTGTTTAAGTTGTGAAAGCAGCTGGGATAGATCTTTCTTGGAAATCAGATGATGGCACGCAACGAGAGAGTGTTCAACGGCATTTGCCAGATGTTTCCAAACCGTCTTTCGTTTTAGCTTTCGTCGTCGGGCGACGACGCTTGCATTCTTGTCAAAGTTGTAAAACAACTGGGCGCTGAAATATTCGCTGGGAGTTACCGCATTGGATGTGGGACTTAGGCCTAACTGGGAAAGGGTGCTTACATCTCCTCTGTTAATTGGTCGGAACGATATGTCTGCGATTGGATTAAACTGTCCTGAGTTGCTGGAGGCTGACTGGCTTGTGCTTCGCTTCACATACTTGGATGAACGACCACGTTTCGACTCGTCCGAATCGGGCTCACCAAAAACTGATGTGACTAACGGATCCTTAGGATTCACCATGCGCAGGTAGGAAATCCAACCATTGAATTCATTCTCAGATAACGTGCTATTGCCACCAGACTCCAAGCGATGATGTACTGACCTGAGCCAACGCCGCGTGGGCCGCGCTAGGTTGAGGCGTTCGTTGACGACGATACCTGTGACCGACTGTCGGCGATGTTTGCGAATAATGCGTTTCTTTTTCTTGTTCAGTGAATAACCACAACTCTTAAGAATCACACCTGTTATGCGGAGAATCTTGTGCACATCTTTGCGTGAATATATCTCGCTTGAAAAAGTCAGATCGTCTGCGTAACGCGTGTAGGTCATGCCATGCTTTTTTGCCAGGGCATTCAATCGCACATCCATGAAGCAATTGACCACGTTGCTTACAGCCGGACTTGTTGGGGCGCCCTGAGGTAACCCCTCATCAAACACAACCAGTTTCGTAAGCACGTCGGCAGCATCATCCGTCCAGCCGGTTTTGCAGAAGAATTCGCGTATGCGATCCACTGCTGTATTGGGAAAGAAATTCTGGATGTCTAGCTTTATCACCGTCTCCCGACCGACATGAGGTCGTGCGTTATCGATGATCGAAAGCCCTTTGGAAAAACCGCAACATGAAGCGTGCGTTTTGTATCGTCCAATCAGCTTATCCAATAAAAGCCGTTGTACACGTTTGGTCTCGTCGTTGGGCATCTGTAGCAGTCGATTGCCGCCAGATCGTTTCTTAATCACGGCATGCTTGTACTGAGGGCTGAAGTTTTCCAACTCCTGCACGCTCATTCCAAGCATCTCGCTCAGACGATCCACTCCGGAAACTGTGTTAGGATTGCTCACCATCCGTGCTCCGCAATACAGTTATAAAAAGGAGAGAGGTGTTGGCTGTCTCGCCAAACACCTCTCGTGCCATGCTACGGCAGTGCCAATGACAGGCCATCTTTATTCCGAGATCGTAGACAGATGGTCATACCTGAGACTTGTTCGACCGACCATCTGTCTACGATCTCGGAATAAAGATGGCCTGTCAAACTAATCGACTCAGGTCAAGAACACACAAGAGCGACGAAACATCGCCCTATAATCGCCACGGCAGTATGCTGGGTTTCAAATTGCTAAGGAGCTATCGCTACCCATCACATCCCTCATGGGCAATGGTAACAAAACAGATGACATCCTCGCAAAAAAAAATGTACAACTCCCATCAACAGCATTTGATAGGTTGCCAAATCGGAACTAAACGGACGCACTCCAATGCCTGATGTGGGAATAAGCGTGAGAGAACATGGCACTGGAATTGAGTTGAGCGTATCAGACAAGCTAAAATATGACTGACGAATCAGAACTAGAATCAATGCAATTCCCATGTACACCGTCAGGAACCAGATAATCTGCGCTGCGCACCGCATGGCTCCCATGTGGATGTTGCTGCTGGGGATTCTCGCATGTGCAAATGTGAATGTGCATGCAGAAGAAGCGCATGCGTTTACCTTTGAGGAAGACGTAAGGCCGATTCTCAAGGCGCATTGTTGGCAATGTCACGGCGAGGAGGCTGAGCTGAAAGGTGGATTTGACACACGTCTTGCTCGGTTCATTTTGCGAGGAGGGGATTCAGGGACTGCAGTTTCCAAGTCAGGTCACAAAGACAGCTTGATTTGGCAGCGAATAGCCTCCGGTGAAATGCCACCGGGGCCGAAGCGACTATCTCTTGAAGATACGGCGAGGATTGCAGCATGGATCGACGCAGGCGCCCGAACACTTCGCGAGGAACCCGAATCACTAGCGCACGAAGGAGACTTTAGTGAAGAGGATCGTAGCCATTGGTCGTTTCAGCCTGTCGTACGACCGGCATTTCCACGATTAACAGGCAGGTCATTCATTCAATCGCCAATTGATGCGTTTATCCTTGCCCGGCTTGAAGCGGAAGGATTGTCATTTTCACCAATGGCTGACAAGGCTTCTTTGATTCGACGGCTTTATATCAATCTGCTGGGACTGCCGCCGTCTCCCGAAGCCGTAGAGAGGTTTGTTCGAGAGGATCATCCTGAGTCTTATGCCCGGTTGGTTGAGCAACTGCTTGCATCACCCACATATGGTGAGCGATGGGCACGGCACTGGCTCGATGTGGCGGGATATGCGGACAGTGATGGTGTAACGAAGCGCGACACTGTAAGGGCATGGGCATTCAAATATCGAGATTATGTAATCGATGCGCTCAATGAAAATAAACCATGGGATGAATTTCTCGTAGAGCAGCTTGCTGGAGATGAATTGGTATCTCGACCGTACAGAGATCTAGATAGTTCGGAAGCACAAAAGCTCATCGCTACGGGTTTTCTTAGGATGAGTCCGGATGGTACGAGTGGTGATGTTCTGGATCAGGAGTTAGCGAGGAATCAGGCAGTTGCTGAAGTAATAAAGTCCGTGTCCACTTCATTACTTGGTTTGAGCGTTGGTTGCGCGCAGTGCCATTCACACCGATACGATGCGATTTCTCATACTGATTATTATCGGATGCGTGCTTTGTTTGAGCCTGCCTACAACTGGAAGAATTGGCGCAGTCCGGGGGCAAGGTTGATCTCTCAATGGTCTGCGGAAACAGAGGCAGAAGACACCGCACTGCAACAGGAGGCATCAGCGCTGACTCAGAATCGGGATAAGGAATTGGATGAAGTTGCAGAAAGCATCGTTCAAAAACGCATTTTGGAATTACCCGAGGACATTCAGGAAGCTGCAAGAGCAGCGAGGAGTACACCAACGGATGAGCGAACAGCTGAGCAAAGTAAGATCATCGAAGATCATGCATTCCTGAAGGTAACAGGAGCTTCGTTACAGGAGATCGATGGTGGAGCGAAAAACGAAATTGTGGAGAAGTGGGATCCGAAAATTGCAGAAGTAAATAGCAGACGCCCTCCGCGTGACTATCTGATGCCGCTTACCGAAGTCGCCGGAAGTGTACCCGTTACCTTTCTGTTTAACCGGGGCGATCACAAGCAACCACAAAATGAAGTCTTACCAGGTGGACTGAGCATCATAGCGCCGCCGGAATTGAATATTCCAGTGGATGATCCGGAGTTACCATCCACTGGCAGGAGACTCGCCTATGCGCGTTATCTCACGAATGGTAATCATCCACTCGTTGCCAGGGTTTTGGTGAATCGCATCTGGATGCATCATTTCGGCTCCGCTTTGGTCAGCACGCCTGGCGATTTCGGAACTCAAGGAGAGCGTCCTTCACATCCGGAATTGCTCGACTGGCTCGCAGCGGAGTTTATGGATAGTGGTTGGGATTTGAAACATATTCACCGTCTAATCCTGTGTTCAACCGTCTATCAACAAACTGCCGTGCGTTCTGATCTTCTGCAGAGAGTGGATCCGGAAAATCAACTACTAGGTAGGATGTCCGTGCGGCGTCTTGAATCAGAAGTATTGCGAGATTCGCTATTGAGCCTAAGTGGGCAACTTCGACATAAAATGGGTGGTCCTGCTGCTCCAGTGAGCCTCGATAACGTAGGTCAGCGCGTGGTTGTTTCCAAGACTCAATATGATCCGAGCGGCAGATTGCTGCGTGACGTTGAATCGGTTGGCGAAGATAAGTATCGGCGCACCATATATATACAAGTGCGGCGATCATTACCGTTAGGCATTCTCGTGCCATTTGATATACCAACGCTGAACCCAAATTGTACGAAGCGTACCGTGTCAAACAATGCACCGCAATCTCTGCAGATGATGAATGATCCGTTCGTCATAGAACAGGTTAACGCTATTGCTGCCCGCCTGATCGACGAGGTAGGTGATGACATCCCCGGACAGATTGCAAGAGCATGGCGACTAATTATCGGCAAGTCACCGAGTAAGTTCCAGATGGAAAACGCCATTGCGTTTTTGAGTGACTTGGAATTGGAATTACGTTCTGATGATGACGACGATGTGCCCACAACGCATCAAAAAGCACTAGCTCAACTTTGCCAGGCTCTCGTTGCGTCCAATGGCTTTCTATACGTGGAATGAGATGATGCCCAAAGTGAAAACAAATCTGACCCGTCGCCATTTTCTTTCAAACCAAGCGTTCGGAATTGGCGGACTGGCGTTTGCATCCCTGATGCAACAGGATGGGTTGTATGCTGCACCACAGAAACCACCATTACAGAGGCGTCAGTTTGATTTGAAACCGCGTGCTGGTCAGGATGCTCCGAAAGCAAATGCAATGATCTCGATGTTCATGCAAGGTGGGCCAAGCCATATGGATTTGTGTGATCCTAAACCCGAGTTGACAAGGCAGCATCTAAAGACGTTCGAGGGCGACATCCATTTTGACAACGTGGTGCAGAAGTCTCGCAAGCTGTTTGCAGGGCCATGGCAATTCAAGAAGTACGGTGAATGCGGCATGGACTTTAGTGAGTTGCTGCCTCACCATGGTGCGATTGCAGATGAAATTTGCTTAATCAGGTCGATGCAAACCGGGATTAGCGGACACGAAACCGGGATTAGCGCAATGAATACCGGCCGCCAGCGGAGAGGGCGACCATCCATGGGGTCGTGGCTGGTTTATGGGCTAGGGTCCGAGAATGAGAATTTGCCGGCTTATATGGTCTTAAGGGATCCCGGGAGCTTGCCAGTGCTCGGCGCTGAAATGTGGCAGAATACCTGGCTGCCGTCAGCTTGTGCAGGCACAGTCGTACATGCACATGAACCGAGAATTGCAAATTTACAGCCGCCCAACGGGATTTCGAACTCCGTACAACGTCGTACTCTTGATTTACTTGAGCAAATCAATGGTGAACAACTCGACCGCTTTCCAGGCGAAGAGGAGTTTGCAGCGAGGATGCAGACGTACCGGCTCGCTGCAGGGATGCAGGTTGCCGCTCGTGAGGCGTTAGATGTTTCACAGGAAACTCAGGAAACGCATCGACTCTATGGTATCGATGACCCCATAACACAGGAATTCGGCACACGTTGTTTAATTGCACGAAGATTAGTTGAGCGTGGTGTGCGTTTTATTCAAGTGCTTTCGGGTGATCAACATTGGGATCATCATGGCGGTATCGTATCATCGTTGCCCAAGACCTGCTTCAAGGTTGATAAACCGGCTGCAGCGTTAGTGACAGATCTGAAGCGACGTGGTTTGCTGGATACCACCCTGGTTCACTGGGGCGGTGAAATCGGACGCTTGCCAGTGATCCAAAACGAGTCCAATATCGGCCGCGATCATAATGGTGTCGGATTCAGCATGTGGTTAGCCGGCGGTGGTATAAAGGCCGGGCACATCCATGGCGAAACGGACGAGCTAGGCCACCGGGCTGTTACGGATGTAGTCACACACTATGATTTTCACGCAACGATGTTTCATCTGTTTGGATTGGATGTCGATGATGTGACCTATGATCGTCCAAGTGGTTCAACCAGTCTGACAGATGGTCAGCCCGGGAAGGTCGTAAAGGGAGTTCTGAAATGACGCGCGGTTTCAGTGCTCGTTCAATAAACGCAATCTGTACTTACAGAATAATTATCCCGCTGCTGCTAATGGGGATGCCCTGTCAAACGGTAACGTCACAGGTTTACCGCCCGATCAAAGATAATATCATGTGGGATTCTTACCTGATGCGTGATGGGGATCAGTATCAGTTATTCTTCCTTCAGAACGAGAATTACCCGATGGTTGATCCTAGTCGACCAAGTCATTTACTTGCTTCTGTCGGGCGGGCTCAATCAAAAGATCTCGTAAATTGGCAAACTCGTTTGCCGATTAATTTCAACAGTTACCAAAATAGATATTCACTGAATGAGCGAATGTTTATTGGCCAAGCGCCGGTCAAATTCAATGGCGAGTACTATTTCTTTTTTGATCCACGACCTCGTACTCAAGCGGGGGGCTCACCGATCTACCTGCTCAAATCCAACGATTTGGATTCGTGGAAGCTGGAGAAAGAAGAGCCTGTATTGGAAATTAAACCACCCTATGGTGGTCTGTCGTGGCGAGATCTCTTTTTGTCGTACGATGAGGTTGACGGCCTTTGGCACGGGTATTTATGTGCCCAAACGGCCACGCGTTCAAATCGCGAAGAGCCATTAAATAACTTTACTTCCGTTGTTTGGCTTCGCATGCCAAAAGCACAAGTTAACGCGGGTGTTTTCTGTATCGATTTCCTGGCTGAGACGGGTCAGGCTTTTGAGGGCCTACAGCTTGATAAAGAACGGCGATGGCAACCAGCTAGCGCACAGCCTCGCGAACTGATTTCTGAGCAGCCACTCCCTGAAACAGCGGAGGACAACGAGTTAATCTGCATCGCGATGGTTTATGACAATGGTGAAGTGCGTATGTATAGAAATGGCAACGCCTACGCTGTTTATAGAGGCGAGGCTATTAATCCTAGAAAGATTATTTCCGCCACGATGGGGCGTCCGCGTGCGCTTGATCCTAAAACAGCACCTAATCACTTTATCGGCTCAATTGATGAAATAAGAATCTATAACACTCCCTTAGATCTGAAGAGAGTCAAGGCACTTAAACCAACTCGTGGTGATTTTGTTCCAACTCAGGATGATGTGATGGTGGCATGGACATTTGAAGACGCTACGGCAAAAGATCAGGCTGGTACATTCATAATGCCCGAAATGAATCTGGGGGCGTACATTAACAATGGTGAGCTTAAATTGGATGGCCTATTAGCTCACCTCTACCAACCCGTAATCAGTACACCCGGCATGCCATGTATCGCACATGTGACGTCGCGTGACTTAGTTGAGTGGGAATACCACGAACCGATTTTTGCGACAAGAGAATTTTGTAATACCGAATGTCCGGATTACTTTCAAATCGGTGAATGGCATTACATGTTGTTTTCAACGGTTCGTACTCGTATGGATACTGGTGGGCGACGTGACGCGTCTGGCACTTATTACCTAAAGTCGCGAAGTAGGAATGGGCCCTATGAACTAGCGGAACAACCCCTTTTATTTGGTTCAGGGCGTGGACGCATGGATAACTACATTGGTCGAGGGATTAAACACAACGGTGAATGGCTGCTTTACTTTCATACGGTGCATGGCAATATTGCAAGTTGTATCGCGCGACCCGTTACATGGGGTATGTGTAAGAAAATTGTTCCATTGGAAAACGGTGATCTAACGCTGGAATATTGGGATGGAATTGAGTCTTTATTAGACACAGATGGGGGGATCCCAAATGCGGAATTGGGCAACGGCCAACGTGTTGGTGAGGGCGAAATTGAAGTCGTTAATGACTCTGTGAAGATCATCACGGCTGAACAGTCTGCCGTGATGCTCTTGTTGCCGCATGCTTATGAAGATTTCATGTTGAGAGCTGAAGTCACAAAAAATGAGGCTTCCCGTGTAGGCTTTGTTTGGCACCATAACGGGGTTGCGAGTAACTCGTTAGTCATTGGCAGTAATGGCATGCCTCGATTATCAATAGGCTTATCTCGTTTTGCTGCAGAGTCAGTTAAGTCGGAATTTGCGTTGGTCGATGACTGGGTGATGGCGGATTCGGTAGGTGATAAATGTGAACTGCGACTTGTTGTACGTTCGCATCGTGCAAACGTATTTCTTAATAATAGATGGGTGTTTAGCACATCTCTTATTGGTGGGCCCGAGGGTAATGAAATCGGACTGCAGGTAGACGACGGTGAGGCCGTTTTTGAGCACATCAAAATCGATAAGCTTCGGCCACTTGAAACTCCTGTGTTGCCTTAGGACACAGGAAATGTTGTGCTCTTACTTAACGCTAAGACCATATCTGTAATGGCTGTAATCCACCGATGTTTTTTGGTGCATTGGCCCGCCAGCTTGAGCTCCGTACATTAGGCCGGTAACAGTGCTCCAATTGTGCATCGCAAAACTTCCGATGCCAGTGCCCAGGATTTCCCGCACATCACAGAGTTTTGACATGACCCAAGGTTTGTCCGGGCTGCCCCGAGTACTGTGTTAGCAAACAAAGTTCTTTGCTGAACATTTACCTCTCAGAATGAATATAAGAACGGATATTGTTTCTGTTTTCGGTATTGTGAATTACACTAATATTCGAAGAGCTAAATAAAAGTATGCGATCGTTCATGCGCTCCGTTGAAATATACCAGCGGCAGAATCAAATCGTTCTCGGAGAAGATTAAATAATGACTACTCACCGTAAATCCAACCGTCGACAGTTCGTTGGTGGCATCGCGGCCGGATCCACAGCGTTCATACTCGGTCATAGTGAACCTGCCGCTGGATACATTTCTGCCAATGACCGCCCAGTGTTCGCGACCATTGGTCTTAGAAATCAAGGTGTAGCGATCACCAATAAGTCGACCAAGTTTGCTGATTTTGCAGCACTGGCAGACGTGGACTCCAAAGTGCTTGGCACGAATGTGGAAAAGCTTGAACAACGACAAGGTAAGAAGCCCGATTCCTATAGCGATTACCGCCGGGTACTGGATCGCAAAGATATTGATGCGGTGATGATCGCAACGCCGGATCACTGGCATGCGAAGATTGCTATCGAAGCCATGCTCGCCGGTAAGGATGTGTATTGCGAAAAGCCGCTAACGCTAACGATCGCAGAAGGTAAGTTAATCGAACAAGTAGTTAAAAGAACGGGTCGAACCTTTCAGGTGGGTACGATGCAGCGTACCGAATCAGGCCACCGCTTTTTGCAAGCAATCGCGCTCGTGCGAGCAGGGCGAATTGGCACGGTAAAGAAAGTTACCTGCGGAATTGGCGGATTTGGTCCATCGCCAGTTATTCCTGAAGCACCTGTGCCAGCTGAATTGGACTGGGAAACCTGGCTGGGCCCTGCACCAAAGGTTACATATCGTGCACTACCGGAGATTCGCAAAGGCTATGGCGGCGGCGTGCCACTTTATAGCAATTGCCATTATGCATTTCGTAATTGGCACGCGTATTCCGGTGGTAAGCTCACGGACTGGGGAGCACATCATGTGGATATTGCTTGCTGGGCAATCGGTGCAAGTGAAACGGGTCCAAGTAAGATTACTCCATTGAACTATGCGTTCGATGTCGACTACGACAAAAACGGCAATCCGACCGTCGACGATAAATACGACATCGCAATCAGCTACAACATTCAAGCTGATATGCCAGGTGGCGTTGAGCTGTTGATCACTAACGAAGGCGATAATGGAATCCTGTTTGAAGGAACCAAAGGACGCTTCTTTGTGAATCGTGGCAAAATCGTTGGAACGCCAGTAGAGGATCTCGCCGATAATCCACTGCCAGGTGGAGCTATCGAAGAGGTTTATGGTGGCCCGGTACCAGAAAATCACACGTTGAATTTCATTGAGGCAATTAACGCCGGTAAGCAGCCGATCTCAGATGTGTGGACGCATAACCGTATGCTGGAAATCTGCCACTTATCAAATATCGCGATGCGTTTGGACAGAGCTCTCGAATGGGACCCGGAAAAGCGTGAAGTTATTGGCGACAAAAAGGCAAACTCTTTCCTTGCTCGAAAGAATCGTAAAGGATACGAAATCAACATGTAAGTTGATTAAATGTTGATACATCTAAGTGAGCTGCGTTTGATTTGTCAGACGTAGCTCTTTTTTTGTGGTACAAAGTCGGTCAGCTGCAATGTGGCGTGCGGTTGTTGAATGGAAAAGGTACTTGCCACACAGAGGAACGAATCAATGATAGGACGTGTGTTAATGCGGCTTGTTTTAGTTGTAAGTGCTCTTAGCATGTTTTCATCCGCCGTAATGGGCCAGAGAGATCTCGGGTTTGAAATGCCCGGCCGTGGGATTTGTGCACACCGCGGAGCGAGCACTACGCACCCAGAAAACACCGTAGCTGCGTTGAAGGAAGCGATTCGTCTGGGGGTGCACATGATCGAATTCGATGTTGCACTTACGAAAGATAAGAAACTTGTCCTGATGCATGACTCCACTCTTGATCGGACGACAAGTGGATCAGGAGCCGTGAGTGATTTTACGCTTGCCCAGTTGAAGGAGCTGGATGCTGGCAGTTTCAAAGGAGAACAATTCAAAGATATACGGATTCCAACTTTACAGGAAGCGCTGGATCTGATGCCTGAGAATATTTGGCTCAACGTACATTTAAAAGGAGGCGAAGAGCTCGCAATAGAATCGGCGAAGGTCATTACAAACAACGATCGATTACACCAGTGTTTTCTCGCCTGTGGCGCAAGTGCGGCTGCCGCAGCAAGGAAAGAAAGTGCCGGAATCCAGATTTGTAATATGGAGCGACAGGGAAACTCGCTTACATATGTGAATGAGTCTATCGAGTTTGGCGCAGAGTTCTTGCAATTATTTGGCGGTGCATCGGTGCTTCCGTCAAACGTGAAACGTGCGATCGAAAATGGTATCCGAGTGAATTTCTGTTGTACGAATGAAGTGAACGTACTTAAGCATCTGTTTGAAAGTGGAGTGCAATTTCCGCTGGTTGATGATGCCGCAGCCATGATGAAAGCAGCGGAGCAATTCGGCATCGAGAAACTGAGGCCGATATATCGTTCGCGGATTTCAAGTTTGGAGCTTACGCGACCGTTGTCCACGCTGATTGACCGGGTAACACTTGCCAAGGGGAACGCCACGCAGGGAATTGCAGTTGGAGAGAGTGGATATTTTGCATCCAATGCGGGGAATATCGTGCGGTTCAACTCTGATTGGGAATTCCAGGAAGAAAAATCAATTCGGCTGCCTGGGGTTAATCATATTGGTGCCATTCACTTGCACGAAGGTGTAATTTGGGCAGGGTTTCTAAATGGCCCTGAAAACGGCAAGTACGATCCGGAATTAAATAAAGCAGTCGTAGCAAAGATTGACGCGAAGTCTCTCGATGTTATTGACAGTTGGGATATCACCATTGATGTCGACTGGATTGACCCAGTGTGCTTTGACGGCGAGTATCTTTGGGTGGGTGATCTAAGTGATTTAGGAATTCATCGCTATCGGTTTGAAGAAGGACAGATAGTCCGAGCAGGAGTATTTCGTTATCCCGGTGATATGCATTTTTCTCAAGGGATAAGAGTTGTTGGAAATCGACTCTATTCGATTCACACGTTTGGGAGCATGGATGGCTTGTTTGAATTTGTGATTCCAGATGAGCTATCTGAAAACGTCGTGAAACCGGTGAAAGTGTGGCGGATTCCCGAAGACTATTCCCATGCAGAAGGATTCGACT
>JBJLEE010000050.1:0-16848 GCA_045566075.1 Pirellulaceae bacterium
GGCACGGTGTTGAGACCAAAAGAGCCTCGAATTCTAAATCTTGATGCTCCCCAACACTTAAAAGGTAAGGTTCAGTCGTCGAATCTGGCGTTCTTGAACAAGCTCAACCGTCGTCATGCGAAACGTCATCCGGGTGAACATGATCTTGAAGCGCGTATTGCTAGCTACGAACTTGCGGCTCGAATGCAGGATGCTGCACGTGAAGCTCTTGATGTTTCTCAAGAAACGGAAGCCACTCACAAACTTTATGGCTTGGATAATGATGACACGAGAGAATACGGAACCCGGTGTTTGATCGCGCGACGGTTGGTAGAGCGTGGAGTGCGATTCGTGCAACTGTTCCATAGCGGACAGCCGTGGGATAACCACAATGACCTTAAGAATTCGCTGCCAAGTGCATGTCGCAAGACGGACAAACCATCTGCTGGCCTTGTGAAAGATCTCAAGCAGCGTGGTATGCTCGATGAAGTGCTCGTGCACTGGGGTGGTGAAATCGGAAGGCTCCCTGTTGTCGAAGGCGATCCCAGTACTGGCGGGCGCGACCACAATGGACAAGGCTTTAGTACATGGCTGGCCGGCGGTGGAGTTAAAGCCGGGATCACGTACGGTGAATCCGATGAAGTAGGACACCGAGCAGCAGAGAATATCATTAAGCCTAATGACTACCAGGCCACTGTCTTAAAGTTATTTGGTGTCGATCATAAAGATTTAGTTTATTTGCATAATGGACAAGAACAGCAACTCGTCGTGAATTCAGATGCCCGAATTGTGGACGATATTATCAAATAGTTCGCCATGACGACTTTAAACCTTGGTAATAATCCAATTCGCACATGTGGTTCGCCGCTGTCTCGGCGATCACTGCTAAAGATTGGTGCTGCTCTTCCTATTGCTGGGCTCGCCACACAGCCTGGTCAATTACAAGCCGCTGTCGATGCACCGGCAAAGTCTGTGTTATTTGTTAACTTAATTGGCGTCCTAGCCATCTAGATTTATTTGACCCTAAGCCCGATGCCCCTTTAACGTCATTCCTACTAAAGCCCCTGGAGTTTATTTCTCTGAGTTGTTGCCAAAGTGCGCCGCAATCAGTGATCAAATTGGGATCTTGCTGCGTGAAGGAAACGAATCCCCATTTGAACAGGCAATGACAAATAATTGCCAAGTATTGCTGACAACAAATCAGTTTCTGTATCTCGAATAAGAGAAGTAGTATTGAAATGAACAAACCTTCATCCGTACGACAATTTACGCGTCGCCATTTTCTATCAGAAAACGCTATGGGCGTTGGCATGGTAGCTCTTGCAACTATGTTGAGCGAAGAGAATCTTCTTGGAGTACCTCGAACCGTTAAGCTACAGCCGGATGTGTATGACCTGACCCCCAAGCAGCCTGTATTTCAGCCAGCCGCTAAGGCAATGATTTCATTATTCCAGCACGGCGGTCCTGCTCATATGGACTTGTTCGATCCTAAGCCGGAACTAACCAGACTGGATGGGAAAACTTACGATGGGGATATTGGGTTTAGCAACCTAAAGCAAGCATCCAAAGTATTAAAAGGCTCGCCGTTTAAGTTTCACGAACATGGTGAAGCCGGCACGGCAATGTCGGAATTGATTCCTCATATCGGATCGATAGCGGACGATATTTGTCTGATACGGTCGATGCATACGGGACACAATGGGCACGAAGTCTCTATTCGCTATATGAATGCCGGTATCGCTGGTGTAACCGGACGTCCAGGACTTGGTAGTTGGATTACCTATGGTCTAGGTAGTGAATCACAAAATCTACCGGCATACATGGTTCTTACCGATCCAGGTGGCCACCCTGTGGATAGTACACATAACTGGTCAAACGGATGGATGCCTTCTCTGTTTCAGGGCACGGTGTTGAGACCAAAAGAGCCTCGAATTCTAAATCTTGATGCTCCCCAACACTTAAAAGGTAAGGTTCAGTCGTCGAATCTGGCGTTCTTGAACAAGCTCAACCGTCGTCATGCGACACGCCACCCGGGTGAACATGATCTTGAGGCGAGGATTGCTAGCTATGAACTTGCGACTCGCATGCAGGATGCTGCACGTGAAGCTCTTGAAATTTCTCAAGAGACAGAAGCAACCCACAAACTTTATGGCTTGGATAATGATGACACGAGAGAATATGGCACCCGATGTTTGATCGCACGCCGATTGGTAGAGCGTGGAGTAAGATTCGTACAATTATTCCACAGCAGACAACCATGGGACAACCATAATGATCTAAGAAACTCGCTACCAAGTGTATGTCGCAAGACGGACAAACCATCAGCCGGTCTTGTCAAAGACCTAAAACAACGAGGTATGCTCGATGAAGTGCTCGTACACTGGGGTGGCGAGATTGGACGTTTACCTGTCGTTGAAGGCGACCCGAATTCTGGTGGTCGTGATCACAATGGACAAGGGTTTAGTACCTGGCTTGCAGGCGGCGGAATCAAAGGTGGTATAACATATGGAGAATCTGACGAAGTCGGCCACCGAGCGGCAGAGAACATCGTCAAGCCAAATGACTATCAGGCAACGGTTCTTAAATTGTTCGGTATTGATCACAAGAATCTTGTTTATTTGCACAATGGCCAGGAGCAGCAGCTCGTGGTGAATTCTAACGCTCGAATCGTTGACGACATTATCAAATAGCTCGCCATGACGACTTTAAATCTTGGGAAAAATCCAATTCGCACATGTGGTTCGCCGCTGTCTCGGCGATCACTGCTAAAGATTGGGGCTGCTCTTCCTATTGCCGGGCTCGCCACACAGACTGGTCAATTACAAGCCGCTGTCGATGCGCCGGCAAAGTCTGTGTTATTTGTTAACTTAATTGGCGCTCCCTCCCATCTAGATCTATTTGATCCCAAACCGGATGCGCCAGCTGAATACCGTGGGCCATTTAATGTAATCGGCACTCGTGTGCCTGGAGTATATTTTTCCGAACTTCTACCGAAATGTGCGGCTATTAGTGACAAGTTTACGGTCTGTCGATCGAATGTGAACTACTCAGCAGACCATCTCATTGCCATGTCCATCATGATGACAGGCTATGAGCCCACAGACGGTGGCGAAACCGGAAACGGTACGCCATTCGGATATCAGCCCAACTTTGGATCAATAGCTTCCCGAGCTAAGAGAGTCGACGGATTGCCAAGTTTTGTTTCGCTAGCAAAAGGTCCCATTGGTGATGGACGAGGACCCAGCTTAGGTGCAGGTGGAAACAAATGGGGACGTCGATTTGATCCATTTATGATTCATTGCGATCAAGCCGGGGACGTGAGTCTTCCTGGATTGGATTTGCTAGATGGTCTAACACCAAATCGACTAGGCGATCGACGGAAGCTTCAACAGGAATTGAATTTTGCCAAACAGCAGGTTGACGCCCTTGCGTCCACAGAATTATCCAATCTCTACGGACAGGCATTCGAGTTACTAACATCGTCGACGACCAACCGAGCATTTAATCTCGAAGGCGAATCTAAACAAACCCGCAATGCGTACGGCCAATCTTCCTTTGGACAAAGTTGCCTTCTAGGACGACGCCTTGTTGAGGCCGGTGTTCCATATGTCCAAGTGAACTGGAGTCAATTTGCAGAAGTGCTGTATGGCTTTTCAGATTATGGATGGGATACACATGCGGATAACTTCGGATTGATGGAAGATTTGCACGGACCGTTACTCGATCAAGTTTTCTCCACGTTGATTAATGATTTGGATGACAGAGGATTACTTGAAACCACCTTGGTCGTTTGCATGGGTGAATTTGGCAGAACACCACGAATCAATGGCATCGGCTCCCGAGATCATTGGCATCAATGTTACTTTTCCGTATGGGCCGGGGCGGGTGTGCCGCGAGGCCATGTGATTGGAACAAGTGACAAACGAGCCGAAAATCCTATTACCGAACCGTTTAATCCCGCTATGGTTGGTACAACCATCCTTGAAAAAATGGGGATAACCAGCCAGCAACGCGCCGAATTCAGAATCTTACAGGACAGCCATGCATTTGAACCGCTTATGTAATGCGTTCGCCATGCTTCTGGTGTTTTTTGTGAGCTCATATGCGGCAGAGCCCAAACAAATCACTAAAGATGGCCGTTGGAAACTAAGCCCTTGCTACGGCGTGGACGGTAAGGATCTCTACTATTCGCTATCCTCTGACATAGGTCGCGTCTTTCTTATCAAACAGGACCTTGCGACAGGTAAGACCAGCAAGATGTTTGAGGAGACAACTGATCATCTATACGATGCTTCTTTTTCGTCTGATGGAAAGTATCTTGCATACTGTCAAACCTCCGGCTCACCGCAGCTCTTCGTCGTTATAAGAAATCTGACGGAGCAAACAGAAGCCACGTATCGACCTGTTGGTGCGAGAAGCACTGCGCGACGGCCCAGGTTCATTCCTGGCACAACACAGCTCGTCTTCAACGAATCCGGGGAAGGTGGCCAGCAGATCGCCATAGTAAATGTGGACGGGGGAAACCGACGGTTGGTTACTGAGTTGTCAGCAATTAACAGATGGCCGGACGTTTCACCTGATGGCAAGAAAATTGTCTTTTGCAGTAGTAAGGAAGGGAATTACGATCTGTTCACTGTAAATACTGATGGCACAGGGCTGACTCAACTGACGGATCATCCGTTAAGAGATATCCACCCCGCATGGTCACCTGATGGAAAGAGAATTGCATTTGTGAGCGTGCGTGATGGTGATCACGAGATCTTCATATTGGATTTAGGCTCGAGAAACGTCACTCAAGTGACAAAAAACAGCTTTCGCGATGACTTCCCAGCCTGGTCACCCGATGGCAAAAAGCTCGCATTCATTTCACAAAACAACGGCGCGACCGACATTTACGAGCTCGAAATCGAGCCCCTTGATTGATATCAATCATGGACACCCACTTTGTTTGTGTCAAAAAAACATAGACTGTCCATGAATTTGCTGAACGAGAAATATAGACTGTCCATGATTTTTGGGAGTTACTGTGAGCACGAAACCTTATAAAACAAGGCTTTTTTGTATCGCCATAATGTGGGCGTCCATGATTGGTGTGGTGATTGGTGCGTTTGGCGGTTTGGCGTACGGGCAGCAGTATAAGCTCAGTACGTTCTCAGCTGATGTGACCATTCCGCTGGGACATCGATGTATGGGTTTGCTGCGAACGAAATCGCAGAAGATTGTAGATCCACTAAGAGTCTATGGTTTCGTGTTGCACAGCAGTGACAAACCGATCGTCCTCGCAGCTTTCGATTGGTGTGAAATCCGCAATGGAGCATACGATGCCTTTCGTGATGCACTGGCGGAAGCCGCTGGCACTGAGCGACAACGGGTCATCGTGTCAGCACTTCATCAGCATGACGCGCCTGTCGTTGACCGAGAAGCACAACTGCTCCTTGATCATGTAGGACTATCAAATGAACTTCACAATACTGCCTTTCTCGACGACACCATCAAACGGGTGTCACGAGCTGTCAGCGATTCAATGGATCAAGCTAAACCCATTAGCCACATTGGCTACGGAATGGCCGAAGTAGAGAAAGTCGCTTCAAGCCGCCGCGTTAAGGAAGCCGATGGCCGAATAACTCACAACCGCGGGAGCTCAAGTGGCGGTGACAAACACTATGCCGACGCACCGGACGGCGACATCGATCCATTTGTTCGGACCATCGCCTTTTACAATGGCGAGCAGCCCATCCTCGCTTTGCACAGTTATGCCACGCATCCCATGAGTTACTATGGGCGCGGAGGCGTAACGTGGGACTTCGTCGGCATCGCCCGTGAACGGCTGCGGCGAGAAAATCGCGGCATTGAACATATCTATTTATCAGGATGTAGCGGCGATGTCACAGCGGGAAAGTACAACGATGGCTCAACGGATAATCGCCAAGTACTAGCAGACAGACTCTATATCGGTATGAAAAAGTCGTTCAATTCCATCAAGCGTCAGCCACTGACACAATTAGATTTCCGGAGTATCCCATTTCATCTTGAGTACAACCAGAATCCAGAATACAAGCGTGACATCCTAACGGAACAGCTTGAGGACAAAGAACTCGATATTATCAAACGCATCGCCGCTGCGATGTCCCTCAGCAGCCTCAATCGTGTAGAGCAAAAGCACCCTATCGACATGGCGTGTATTGATTTTGGGCACGGTAAAGTGGTCCTGTTTCCAGGTGAAACCTTTGTCGGCTATCAGCTGATGGCTCAGCAATTACTTCCGGAACATTTTATATTCAGTATTGGCTTTGGCGAGTCCTGGCCCGGTTACATTCCAATGAAACGTGACTATGAAGACGGATTCAACGGCCATGGCTGGTCATGGGTTTCTGAAAAAGCCACCGATCAATTACCTGCCGCGCTTAAGAAGGCGCTCGGGATAAAGTAGAATAACATCACGATCAGAAATTTCTCTACATGGAGCGAAATCATGGAACGCCGTGACTTTCTTAAAGCAACTGCAGCAACAACAGCCGCTGCATCAACATCCAATGCAATTGCTCAGGACTCTGCGAACGAGAAGCTTGTGATCGGCGTCATGGGTCTAAGCCGTGGCCGATCCCTTGCAGTTCGCTTTGCCGAACGTCCAAATGTCGAGATCAAGTACGTGTGCGATGTTGACAGTGAACGAGCAGAATCGGCAGCAAAGCTAGTACAGGGTGCTGTTGATAAAACTCCTCAGGCCATCACAGACTTTCGGCAGATCCTTGATGACAAGTCAGTCGATATTCTCGTATGTGCAGCACCGAATCACTGGCATGCCCCGGCAACCATTCTCGCATGCAAAGCCGGTAAGCACGTATATGTCGAAAAGCCATGTTCCCATAATCCGTGGGAAGGTGAAATGATGGTCAAAGCTGCACGTAAATATAAACGTGCGGTTCAAATGGGTTCCCAGAGACGCAGTAGTGTCTCCATGCAGGAAGCCGTCCAATTGATAAAGGATGGTGCTATTGGTGAAGTTCATCATGCACGCACACACTACTTCAGCGCGCGTGGCAGTATTGGTACGGGAGAACGCGCTGAGGTACCTCCACATATCAATTACGAAGACTGGCAAGGCCCCGCACCCCGCCTGCCATTTGTAAACAATTATCTTCATTACAACTGGCACTGGTTCTGGCAGTGGGGGAACGGTGAGCTCGGAAACAACGGCGTGCATTCTCTGGATGCAGCTCGTATGGGCTTGGGCGTAGAGTTCCCAGTACAGGTATCAAGTTCCGGCGGCCGCTACTTCTTCGATGATGACCAACAAACACCCGATACAAGCACGGTGACTTATCAATTTGCGGACGACAAGTTCGTTACATGGCAAGGATTAAGTTGTAACCGTAACGGTAGCGGCTTCGTCGACTTCTACGGTCGCGACGGTTCGATCAAGGTCGATGGCAGCAGCAATTGGAAGATGTACGACCACTCCAATAAGGAAGTAAAAAGCGGTACTGGCAACAATGGAGACATTGAGCATATCGAGAACTTCCTGAATGCGATTCGAAATGATACACCGCTGGCTCTGAATGCAGAGATTCAGATCGGCCATACCAGTACGATGCTGTGCCATCTCGGTAACATCGCTCAGCGTACGGGCCGCACGCTAAACATCAATCCAAAAAATGGGCACATCGTCGGCGATGATGCAGCCATGAAATACTGGCAGCGAGATTACGCTGACGGATGGGCGGAAGATCTGACGATTACTTAGTCACTTACTCTTCACTAGTATCCCAATGGTCATTAAGAAGAGCCGTTAGCTCCTTCACAACTTCCGGATTGTCTGCAGCCAGATTATCATTTTCATGCGGATCTGCGAACAGATCGTATAGTTGTGTGGCTTTATTCGCAAAGCTATGTGTCGCTTTATAGCGACCGACCGTGCCATCATAGGTACGGATCAGTTTCATATTTCCACTGATGACCCATCGATACAACAGCGACTCTCTTGGGTCTTGCAAATTCGCTATGTCGTGTGCATAACTCTCGCCAAACAGAACACCAGACCTAGCCGAACTCTTATTTTTAGCAGGTAACAGCAGATCGATACCGCTCATTGCGTCCGGCACACCCACGCCACATGCTTTGAGAATTGTCGGCGCAATATCGATACTCGACACCAAGGCTTGTTTTTTACCTTGTCGGACATGGCCAGGCCAACGAACCATGATCGGTGTGCGCACCCCGCCTTCATTCGGTGACTGCTTCGAGCGAGGGGCATATTGAGATCGCCAACCCATCGGCACTTCGAACGACGGGGTACGCTGAATCCAACCATTGTCGGTGACATAAATGACAAGTGTATTCTTGCGAAGACCTTTGTCATCAATAATTCCCAAAAGATCGCCACATGACTCATCGAACCATTCACACATCGCATAATATTTGGCGAGAGCGAGGGGGCGTCCTTCCTGTTGATACTTGTCCAGCAACCGTTGAGGCGGATTGTGAGGTGTATGGGGCAAGAATGGTGCATACCAAATGAAGAATGGCTTCTCTTCAGAAAGCGAATGGTCTATAAATTCCTCAACCGGATCCATTCCCGTTCGGCCAATCTTTAGACCAACATCTCCGTGGCGTCCTCCGCGTTCTGGGTCACCGTGAGTCATTCCATGTGTGAATCCACCACGTGTGAAGTTTCCTTCCCACCACTTTCCGCTTTGATGACTTAAGTAACCTGCATCTCCAAGTAGCTTGGGAATTGTATCCAACTTGTCAATTTTGCTAATCAGTTGATTACGTAGTGTTTGATAATTACCACCGGGAGGCAGTGGGTGATTTGGTGATGGGTCATTGCCTGTGATTCCGTGTTGCCGCGGATACAACCCGGTTATCATTGTCGCCAGCGACGGCCTGCAAAGTGCAATTGGAACGTATCCACGGGTAAACGTCGCACTCTCTTTGGCGAGCTGATCAAGCGATGGTGTCTTGATGGTGGCGTGTCCAATAAAGGAGTAATCCGTCCATGACTGATCGTCTGAAATGATTAAAACAACATTTGGACGTTCCGATGGCTTCGCTGGCTTCGGTGCGGGTTTTTTTATGGCCTGTGGTTTCGCGGGCTGTTGCTGTTGAACATCTCTACGAAGTTTGAATTTTTCCCGGCTGTACTCACCACCCAGATCATTCATTAATTCATCGCAGCGATCTCGCATGTCCATCAACTGTTTCGCGTATGCCGGGTCTTTCGCGAAGTTGGTCAGCTGATCCGGGTCATCCCTTAGATTATGTAAGAACTCATAGGGTGGATCTTGTTCTATATATCGCGCGTATGTCCATTCTGTCCCTCGCACACCTTCGTACTTCGGAATCCGTCCCGGGACATGAAATAAATGTTCGCAAAAGAAATCATCTCGCCAGTCTGTTCTTTCCTGACCTGAGATTAAATCTGTTAGTGGTCTTCCCTGATAGGTGTCCGGTGTTTCCACGCCTGCAGTCGCCAACATGGTCGGTGCAAGGTCGACATTAAGAACAACTTCTTCACGAACCGTTCCTTGCTGCTTGTCAGCAAGTCGTGGGTCAACAACCACAAGCGGTACTCTCAGCGATTCTTCGTAATGCGACCACTTTCCAGCAAATCCACGCTGGCCGAGATAGTAGCCATTGTCACCTGTGAAAATGACAATCGTGTTTTTGGCCAGCCCTAGTTCAGATAATTTATTTCTCACACGCCCAACAACGTGATCCACTCCGCTGATCATCCCCCAGTATCCGCGCATATTCTTTTCAAATTTAGCTGGCGTATCCCAGCGCCAATGAAAGCGTTCGCGTTGAATACTGCGCCGCAAGAACTCCGGATGAGCTGCAAATATTTCCGGATCTGAAAGTCGCGCCGATGGGACTTTAACATCGTCATACATTCCAGCTACAGATTTTGGCACCGGGTAGTGGTTTTGCTTGTCACCATCTTCGGCGTGTGGTGCGTTGAAGCTTATCGATAAACAAAACGGAGTGTCGGCTTCCTGTGCCTCGAGAAATTCCAAAGCCAAATCGCCGGCGATCTGAGTAACATGCCGTTGAGTTCCATCTGGCTGTGATTTGAAATACGGGCTTCGATTCAGTGGGCGGAAGTAATCAAACATCGGCTCCACGCCGCCTTCAACACCGACTCCAAATTTTCCTACAAAACCCGTCCTATACCCTGCTGCCTTTAGCTTTGTTGGGTAACTGTTAGAGATGTATTCATTGGCGATCGGTACAGTGCCGAATGTGTAGCGATGGCCTCGTTCATACATGCCTGTAAAGATCGTTGCTCGACTAGCGGCACAGATCGATGTCGTTACAAACATGTTTTTAAAACGCACGCCGTCCGCGGCCATTTGATCGATGTGCGGTGTTTTCAAAATCGGATGCCCGGCACAGCCCAACTGATCCCATCGGTGATCATCCGACAATATGAAGACGATATTCGGTTGATCAGCAGCAAAGGTTTTGGCCGACATCGACCACACAAGAAGTAAAAGCAAGGCGCAGAGATACGAGGAGCGTCGTTTCATTAGATCGTCGAATCCAGATAAGAGTGTTACTTAACGATATCAATTTTATCTTCAGCCGTATGGTACTCGGTACCTTCATCAACACGAGCACGGACCGTTAATGGCATATTGAACACTGCATCCGGCGCATCGTCAAACCGGACATCTAAAATTCCCTCCGACTGATCAGCTGGAATGACGATGGATTCTGCGGAGACGGCCGAAATATGCTCCGGTAATGTCACGGATACAGTCACATCTCCCGTTATCTTATCACCACGATTCACCGTCACTGCGATGGGCACTACCTCTCCCGGTACAAACTGCATTGAAGCAACCGCAGCCTGGATAGACATCTTGGAAGCGTCCACCAACACAATAATCTGATCATTTTGGGCATGGGAAGTATGACTGACCAAGTGCTCTGTTCCATCATGGTCTATGATCTTCGCCATTCCCGTTACAGCTACTCTGCACGTACGACCAATTTCCATCCACGGAGGCAGTTGAATCTGATATGTAAATTCAGTTTCAGCAGCAGGCACCAGAATCGTGCCGCCAGTCACGCCTTGTAAGTGCCGAACTTGCCGTTCAGCCATGACAATTTCGATTGGGCCGTCATAATCTGTTCGCTCAATAAACATCGATCGTTTGTAAGACGAACCACGGTGTGCAAACTTTGTTTCAAACGTGCCCCAGATTTTAAATGGGGTTGGCATAGCCACGGATAACATTAACGCATCCTGCTGAATATCAAGGTAATTCTCAGGCATTGTTACAGCCACTGCGGTTACAGTCTCCGGCGGCGTTTCGTCACCTTCAGTCGCATCTTCAGTCGCATCTTTATTCACAACCGTGCCAACACCGGTGATGGTAATTCTCGATGCCTGGATCTTTGATTTATCCTCTGGCTTTATCTTGATCTCAGTGTCGGACTTTCCTTCTGCGATCGTCAGTCCATCCAGAGTGACATGTTCTGGCAGGCCAGCTAGGGATAGTTCGATAGGGCCTTTCCAGCCACCAACTCTCTCTGCTGTAACTTTTAACTTTCCTTCCTGACCACGAATCACTGTTAACCCGTCAACCGGCAGCGTCAGATTCAGGCCATTTGCCAGATTGCCTGGCTTACTAACAACCAATCGATAGCTGAAGTGTCCCGCTGAGAACCTACCAAACCGGTCTTTAACAACTACATGGTATGTACCATCATTCGGAGCGGTAAAAGCAAGACTCGAATCCGTTAATCCGTTCTTGATATCATCGTTCTTTGCAATTTCATTTCCATCTTTATCAAGAACAACGACGTGGGAGTCGAGCAGTGAGCCTAGACGAGCAGCTTTTAGATCTAAGTTAATCACGTCTCCTTTTGTCGCACTCAGGTTCCACGCATCTTCTTCGCCCACATCCTGAATCCGACCATTTAAAACCACTGGCACCGTGTGAGTTGCCGCACGCTGTTCGTCAGATTCGAGCACCTCCGGAAAATCAGTGATGTCTAATTCCAGTCGTCTGAGCACCTTTCCTTTATGCGACAAATCAAATACCCATTGATCAGCGGCAGCAGGAGAGACGTTTAGCTCCACTGACTCCTCGGAAACGTTTTGCCCAAAGAGTTGCAGTTTCAAAGGCTTGCCACGTTGACCGCCAAGTGGGAACACATGATCAACGTATTCTTGATCCGTAATTGTCAAACGATAGACGTAATGCTGAAGACCACCAAACGCGGCATCATAAATCCTGACCGTGTGCTTTCCGTCAGACTCTGCCTTAAATCGCAGAAATGAATCTTCCCCAAACCAGTCACCATTCTCAGCAACCTTATTACCTTCACTGTCGACGACCTCAATATGCGAATCGAGTCCCGTGCCAAGTCGCTTTGCCATTACCTCGACGGTATATTCCTTACCTGCCTTGGCATCGAATCGCCACAGATCCACATCTTCCCGAGGAAACACGCGACCGTTGATCGTCACCGGTAAGGCCACATCCTGCGGGATCGGCATACCATCAATTTCTTTCTCGATGACCTCCGGCAGATTACCGATGATAAACTTCTGTGTGGGCGTCACACCCTGACTTGTCCAGACTCTCCATCGTCTAAACCCGAGCGTCGCATCTTTGGCAATCGTTAACTCACCAGCCTGATCAACCGGATAGTTCTCTTTAGCCTGAGATGCCGGCATTGGAATCAATGGGCCTTCAAACCACTGAGTTCTTTTATTGCGCTTAATGGTTTCGCCAGTCAGAATCCCATTTCCAATGACCTCGAACGGACATTCGGCGCGAAGATAGTGACCTCCGACGTTAAATCTCACCGTGGTGCCACGTTGACCGCCGGCGGGGAAGATATAGCTCACGGTCGGATCATCAGCATGCAGCGTGCCGCATGTTATAACGAGCCAACCAACTAAAATTAGTCTACGGAACATTTCTGTCGTCCAATTGAGTGGGTCGTTAGAACAAACCATCAATCACACGACCTTCGCCGGGGACAACCGGGATGGGGCGACCTTCAGGCGTCTCATATTCTGTCGCAGGGCTAATTCCCATGGCATGATAAACCGTGGCAACCAAGTCAGCCGGACCATAAGGTGTTGTTGCCGGACGTTCTGCACGTTCGTTTGATGCACCAATAATTCGGCCGCCATTTACACCACCACCAGCCATCGCAATTGCACTGCTCGGCCCCCAGTGATCACGTCCGGCTGAAGTATTGATCCGCGGCGTGCGGCCAAATTCGCCAGTTACGAGCACCAGAGTGGTATCAAGCATTCCACGATCATCCAAATCTCGAAGCAACGTAGACATGCCACTGTCGAGATGTGGAAGCAAGTCGTTCTTCAATACATGGAAGTTGTTGTAGTGAGTATCCCAATTATTGTGATCTACAAACACAAACCGGACGCCAGCTTCCACCAAACGCCGTGCCATGAGGCAACTTTGGCCAAGCGTATGCCGACCGTATTCATCTCGTAGTTTTTCAGGCTCTTGTAAAATATCAAATGCCGCCTTCGTTGCATCAGATGTCATTAACTCAAATGCTTTGCGCTGAAACGTGTTCAGTGCTTTCGCACCTTGGTTCGCGGTAACTTCCGCGGCCTTTTCAAAACGGTTTAGCTTGCTCAGTAAAGCACGACGATTGTTAAGCTGTGTTCCATCAACGGTGATGGGTGGTGCCAGATCCGGAACCGCAAAGTCGGGTGCACTTGGATCCGCAAGGACACCAAACGGTGCGTATGCTGCACCAAGGTAAGATGATCCGGCGCTGTTGTGAACCTTGGGAATACTCACATAAGGCGGAACGCTTCCCCGAGGCCCAAGTTCTCGTGCCACGATGGAACCCATGCATGGTCTTTGGTTGTTTGGATTTAATCCGGCGTTGAAACCGGCAACCGGATGATATCCGGTCAATAAGTAATGATCCGCTGGTCCATGATTGCTATTACTGTGGCCAAATGAACGAACCACGCTGAATTTATCATGCTGTTGTGCCAGACGAGGTAAATGTTCACACAATTGAATCCCCGGCACGCTGGTAGACTTGGGATTAAAGTCTCCTCTAAATTCTGCCGGCGCATCCGGCTTCATATCCCAGGTATCGATCGTCGACAGGCCTCCATGCAGGAATACCAAAATCATGGAAATGTCCTGCTCTGGTTTGCCTTCTGCGGCAGCACGGGCCTGGGCTTCCATTACTCGCGGCAAGTTAATCATTGAGCCGAATAAGCCCATCGATCCGATGCTAAGCATGTCTCGACGCCGTATACCATCACAGTATTTATGTGAATTGATTACAGCCATGATTCTTAATCTCCATCACGAATTAGTGATTAAATACAAACTCAAGTGAGTTCATTAAGCTCCAAGCGATGTCTGATGCACCGACAAGTCTATTATCGGATGATTCCAGATACTCGGAACAGTATTTGATTTCCTGAGGTAAAGGCATTCGCCCATAAAATGTCAGGTAAAGCTCTTCAATCAATTGCCCATCGTTTTCAATCTTATCAACAAGTGCCTGCACACGCCCGCTCTTGTGAATTAGCTTCTCTTGAATGTCGGGGGAGTTTAATATGTGCAACACTTGCGTGACGGTTGGTTGCCCAATGCGCTCACATTCACATGCTGTAGCTCGTGCCGGTCGCCCGAATGTCTTGAGAAAATAATCTTTGACCGAGCTGTCCCACAACTGAATCGCTCGGCTGCCGTGTGGCACTCCCTCAAACTTAGCGGGAACTCCGGTGGTCTGGCTAATCGCGTCAAGGAATACTTCTGCCGGCAACTGCTTAAAGAGGAATCGAGAATAATTCTGCTCATCAAGATTATTGGACTCATTAACCTCTGAGGAACGTTGGTAAGTTGCTGACGCCGTTATGTATCGAATCAACTCCCGGAAGTCGAAGTTATATTTCGTCAAATGATCGGCCAGGTCATCGAGCAATGCTGCATTAGACGGTGGGTTAGTAAGACGAATATCGTCCACGGGCTCAACAACACCTCGCCCCATGAAATGTGCCCATGCACGATTTGCCATATTGCGTGCAAACCATGGATTTTTTGCATCCGTCATCCAGTCTGCAAGCACGGATCGTCTGTCTCCTGCAGGAGAAGCATCCGGCATAGATTCACCAAGGGCATGAGCGAAGACTTCTGCCCCTGATCGAGGATGCTTTGTAGAAGGATTGCCATCTGCGAAAACCATCTCTCCAACATTTGATGGCTTGAACTTTACCTGAGTAAAAAACGCCTGCATGCCAAAGTAATCCTGCTGACTCCATCGATCCCATGGGTGATGATGGCACTCGGCACATTCAATTCGAATTCCTAAGAGTACTTGAGACAACGTGCTCGCCTGCTTGTTGGCGCCGCTCACCGCTCGATAAAATGTCCCGGCTGGTTGCTCTCGCAATGGACCTTCTGCTGTAATCAAGTCTCTCGCAAAGTCATCCAGCGGTTTATTCTCTTCGAATGATTGTCGTATCCAGTTGTAATAGGAGTATGCCTTCTTGTGCCCAAGTGCAAGCCTATTCACTCGCAACAAGTCGGACCACTTGAGTGCCCAGTAGTCGGCAAATTCCGGCCTTTCCATCAGAGCATCAACGATTAGAGAGCGTTTGTCCGCTCGGGCATCTGTCAAGAATTCGCGAGTCTCTTCTGCTGTTGGAAGTGTGCCGATGAGATCTACGTAAACTCGACGAAGATAACTCGCGTCATCTGTGCGACCAGATGGAATAATGTTTAACTTTTTCAACTGGTTGTTAACGTGTAAATCTATACCGTTGTTCACCGCGACATCTGGAAAATCAATCGACCCTTCAGCTCGTGGAATAAAGGCTTTGAAGACATCGACATTTCCCATATAGGTGACCATTACAGCTACGACACCCGGTGACTGTCCAGTTGTAATAAGTCCCTCAGGACTCACGACAGCTTGTGCAGCAGCATTTGATCTGAACTGAGCAAGCTCGGTCACATCGACCTCGCGTCCATCTGACATCGTGGCAACTGCTCTGAGTTGTTGCTGGTCGCCTCGATACATTACCTGTTGGCTTGGAGTCAGTTGTATTTTTGTTACGATCGCATCCTCAGGCGATCCCACCGGCATACCCTCTAGAATCCAATCACGCACCGTGCGGTATTCTGGACGGGCAGGGTCAATTGGAATCCCACCACCATGCGGTACGCCACCGCTCATCTTTTGAAGTAACAGGCTCCGTTCCGGAGAAGACGGAAAGACTCGTCGGCCGCGAGCTTCCATCACCAAAGCGGAGTAGTCAGCCGCCGGGTCAAAGCCAAAGACGGATAACTTAAATCCATTTTGACCTTCAGCCTTTCCATGGCAGCCGGAGGTGTTACATCTGTATCTGGATAAAATGGGCTCGATATCGTTTTCAAAATTCAGCGATATCCGATGGTCGGATGAATCTACGCTTACCGGCACGGAAATTTCTCGATCATCCACTATGACAACCACATGAGTCTGACCATTTTGCACACTTCGTATAATGCCCGAATCATCGAGTTGAACCAGCGGTTCACCGTCGATCCGATAGCTCGCAGTGCGAGTCAGGTCCGTCGCTTTTCCAGTGTCAGAGTAACCTGTTATCAGAAGCTGAAATGAAGCGTCTTTGCCTTGCAGGATGACCTGCTGCGGGGTGACATCTATGCGGGAATACTCAGAACTAAATGCACTGCTGACAGCGCAAGAAATGCACAACGCACAGGTCAGCAGCAATGGTATATTTCGGACTTTCATTTCACTTCTATTATGAGTGAAGCCCATGCACTATCCAAGAGCGACATGGATGACACACCCTACCAAAAGTGGGGACTTTGCCACGTGAATCTACTGTCCGATTGA
>JBJLEE010000051.1:0-16387 GCA_045566075.1 Pirellulaceae bacterium
CCTCTTCAGTAGCTTCCTCTTCAGTAGCTTCCTCTTCAGTAGCTTCCTCTTCAGTAGCTTCCTCTTCAGTAGCTTCCTCTTCAGTAGCTTCCTCTTCAGTAGCTTCCTCTTCAGTAGCTTCTTCTTCAGTAGTGCTTGCATCGGCGTCTGAAGCATCGTCTGATGGTGCGGCAGCGTCGGTATCGGCCGCTTCGGCTTCTACTGCCTCGCCCGCGGCATCTGCACTTTCTTCCGCTTCATCATCAGCAGCGCTAAATAGTAAACCACCATCACCCAGGCCACCCTTAAGATCGCCCGGCGCCCCGTGAGCCGTTGCTTCTGCGTCGGCGGCTACTTCAGCTTCCGTCCAGTTAAGTCGTTTAAGCGAAAGGCCAATTTTGCGTTCGTCGTTATCGATTCGAAGAACTTTCAATTCCAGCTCATCTCCGACTGAGACAATATCTTCTGGGTTTTCAACTTTATCTTCAGACAATTCGCTGATGTGCAGCAGTCCTTCGAGGCCGTCTTCAAGTCCAACAAACACACCGAAGTTGGTAATCTTTGTAGCTGTCCCTTTGACGACCGTACCTTCGGGATATTTTTCCGGGATAGTAGTTTCCCATGGATCCGAATCCATTTGTTTCAGACCGAGGGCAATACGTCGGCGTTCGATATCTATCGAAAGCACTTTGCATTCCACATCCTCACCCTTTTCAACGATTTCGCTGGGATGACTGATTTTACGAGTCCAGGACATATCTGAAACGTGAAGCAGGCCATCAATACCTTCTTCTAGTTCAATGAATGCACCGTAATTTGTGAGATTTCGAACGCGGCCTTTTACGACAGTATCTTCCGGATAACGGTCGAGCACCTGTTCCCATGGATTTGCTTCGGTCTGTTTCATACCAAGTGACAATTGCTGACCTTCGCGATTTACGGAAAGCACGACAACATCAATCTCATCACCAATCTGAACCAGTTCGGTGGGATGATTAATTCGCTTGGTCCAAGACATTTCAGAAATATGTACGAGCCCTTCAATTCCTGCCTCAAGCTTCACAAATGCTCCGTAGCTCATCACATTGACGACTTCGCCGGTAACACGTGAATTCACAGGATATTTCTCTTCCACGTCGTCCCAAGGGTTAGCAGTCTTTTGCTTGAGCCCAAGAGCAATTTTTTCGTTTTCGTAATCAATCTTGAGAATCATCACTTCGATTTCCTGATCGATCGTGACCATTTCTGATGGATGGCCAATTCGTTCCCAGCTCATATCAGTGATATGCAGAAGGCCGTCAATTCCACCAAGATCAACAAACGCCCCAAAGTCAGCAATATTCTTGACCACACCCTTGCGTAGGTCATTCAGATTGAGTTCTGCAAGTAACGCTTCACGATCTTGTTTACGTTGGCGTTCGATCAAACTACGACGTGATACAACGATATTTCTTCTTGCTTCATCAATCTTAAGAACTTCACATTCAAGTTCCTGTCCGATGTAATCAGCAATATCGTTAGGCCGTCGTATGTCCACCTGGCTAGCAGGCAGAAAGACATTGACGCCGATATCCAATAGGAGTCCGCCCTTAATCTTGCGAGTGGCGAGACCTTTAACAATCTGACCTTCCTCAATCTCCTTCATCATATTGGTCCAGGCGATGATCTTCTCCGCCTTGCGTTTGCTTAATCGGACCATGCCAAGCGGGTCATCCGCGGGCCCGTGCTCATCTTCTGTTTCTTCGATGAGAACCTGAACGGAAGCGCCGACTTCTGGTGCGTCTTCCTCTTCGTCCCATTCGGAGATGTGAATTGCACCTTCACTTTTGAATTTAACGTCTACAACGACGAAATCTTCTTCTATTCGTACAATCGTGCCATCCACGATTTCATTTACGGAGAAGTTCGCTTCTTCATTGAGTGATTGGTCAAGAGTAGCAGTGTCATCTAAGAGCAGCGCTTCAAGTTCATTTTGAAGTTCTACGTCGTTATCTAAACTGCCGATTAAGTTACGATTTACCATGGTTTTCGAGGGCTTTCGTTTTGGGATACCATTTGTCGCGATAGTATTCCTCGGGATACTCGCAGTACAGTAGTACTACGCCCGTGTAGTTAGGTCTTTGCGGCAAGCAGAGACGGTCAATACCGTGACTGCCGGCGACTCCGCCGAATTCCCTAGTCTACCCTTGCCCACGAATACCCTCAACGCCAAGTGTGACCAATTGACCGACTTTCATTGCGATGTTACAAGAGTATTAAAGACCGAGCGGGCTTCAGAAACCGGCTTCTCTTTAAACCACCAAGTCCGCCGAATTAACAACACATAGTCAACCGTCCGAGGATTACACCGTGAGCAGTAGTGAACGCCGAAAGGAACTTAAGAGACGCCGCCATCGCAAGAAGAAACTAGGATTATTGAAGCGACGCCACGCGAATGGCAGCAGCAGCGAGAAGCAGCATATCGAAAATAAGGTTCGGGCCTTGACCCCAGGTGGGGAAGATGTGCTTGGCAATTGGAACGCAGAGTAGCAGTTCTTATAAAACAGAAACCCCGCCGTTCTAACGAACCGGCGGGGTTTTTTATGCGCTTTCAGCAATGACTCGACGAGCAGCACTATTCCTCTTCGTCTTTAACCTCAAATTCGGCATCAATTGCGTCGTCGTCTTCAGACGCTGCCTCTTCAGGACCAGCACCTTCTGTCTGACTGTTCTCATACAACGTCTTGCTAAGTGCATGAGCCGTCTGCTCGAGTTCCGACACTGCCGCCTTAATTGCATCAGAGTCTTCACCTTGGGCTAACTCTCGGACACGGGATATGGACTCTTCCAGCGGCTCTTTATCAGAGTCCGACAACGTTTCAGCGTTTTCTGAAATTGTCTTTTCAATCTGATAACACAACTGATCCGCCTGATTGCGGGCTTCGACTAACTCGATCGATTTTCGGTCGTCTTCCGCATGCTGTTCCGCATCGTCCTGCATTCGTCCAATCTCTTCATCGGACAACCCAGAGGACTCCTCAATTCGAACACTGGCTTCCTTGTTGGTTCCGAGGTCCTTGGCGGATACATTTAGTATCCCGTTCTGATCGATATCAAATGAGACCTCGATCTGTGGCACGCCTCTTGGAGCCGCTGGAATTCCTTCCAGATTGAATTCACCAAGTAAGCGGTTATCCCTCGCCATTGAACGCTCACCTTGGCAAACCTTAATTGTCACCGCAGTCTGATTATCAGCAGCTGTACTAAAGGTCTGCTTTCGCTCGGCAGGAATCGTGGTATTCCGTTCGACAAGAGCAGTGGAAACGCCGCCCTCCGTTTCAATACCGAGTGTTAAAGGTGTGACATCCAGCAACAACACATCGCTACGGTCACCCGCCAGAACACTTCCTTGAATGGCTGCGCCAAGGGCGACCACTTCGTCAGGATTCACCCCTTGGTGGGGATCTTTACCGAAGATTTCCTTCACCATTTCCTGAACCTTAGGCACTCGCGTGGATCCGCCAACCAATACGACTTCGTTGATATCCCCGGGAGATAGCTTTGCATCTTCAAGCGCCTGCATTACCGGCCGGCGACAGCGTGCAATAAGGCCATCAACTAGTTCTTCAAACTTCGCACGCGTGATGGTTACCTGGAGGTGCTTTGGCCCCGCAGCGTCTGCTGTGATAAATGGCAGGTTAATGTCAGTTTGCGGGACACTACTCAATTCACGCTTCGCTTTTTCACATGCTTCCTGCAAGCGCTGAAGCGCCGTTGTGTCCTGTCGGAGATCAATTCCCTGCTCGGCCTTAAATTCGTCCGCAACGTGGTTGATGATCGCCTCATCAAAATCATCACCACCAAGCTTTGTATCGCCACTGGTGCTGATAACTTCGAAAACCCGTCGGTCGTCTTCTCCATCACCTGTGTCGGAGACCTGAAGGATTGAAACATCAAATGTTCCACCGCCCAAATCAAAGACAACAATTCTTTCTTCTGACTTCTTATCCAGTCCATATGCAAGGGCTGCAGCAGTTGGCTCATTAATAATTCGAGCGACTTCCAGCCCTGCAATTTGACCCGCATCTTTAGTGGCCTGACGTTGTGCATCGTTGAAATACGCGGGGACGGTAATAACCGCCTTATTCACCGTGTGACCGAGGTAACTTTCTGCTGCCTCTTTCAATTTGCGAAGTGTCTTAGCCGAGACTTCCTGTGGCGTTAAGTTTTCACCGTCTATGTTTACGGTTACGTATTCAGACCCGCTACCAACGACTTCGTACGGCACCATGCGATCGGCATCTGTCACCTCGTTGTTTCGCCTTCCCATAAAACGCTTTACGGAATAAACCGTGCGTTTGGGATTTGTTACCGCCTGACGGCGTGCTGGTTCACCTACATGCGTGTCGCCACCGTCCGTATATGCCACCACACTAGGTGTAAGACGACTACCTTCAGGATTTGGAATGACTTTTGGTTCCGTACCTTCAACGATTGCGACTACTGAATTTGTTGTGCCTAAATCAATTCCAATGATCTTTTCACCTTGTGACATTTGGAATCTCCTTATACTCTCGCGTGCTGTTCCGTATCCTCTAACTGTTCCATACGACCATACGAGATTTAATTGGCAATCTTCGTACTGCCAAATCAGAACCCCATAAGGCGTAATTTATGAGTACGCAAAACGCGTGCCAATTAATAGTTTTGGTACGATCGAACGTCCGCAAAATAGGCTCCGTGTACGGCTTTTTTTGTTTTCCGGTAACTAGCTTTGCTTGGATAGGCATCACCACCTTGCAAACCCCCCTCGAGTGGCTGCCATTTTGGCAGTTTAGCGGGGCAATTTCAGAGTTTCAGGAGGGATTGCGTCAGCGTCGGATTGCTTGCGGTCTATTAATAAAAGCCTCGTCAAGTAATCTAAAACGATAACTCCCATAAAAGCACGTGAGTAGATGTCAAATGGCTAGTCCCGGTAAACGTAAACCAACTAAAAGCGAGTCAATCACTGACTTAAAGCGAAGTACGCGCTCATTGATCAAGCAAATCAAAGAACACTTTAATGTTTATGCCAGAGGCACTAATTCATTAACTCCCGAAGCACTTGACCAGGTTGTCCGCGAAACGCTAGAACGCGTCGGTAACAGCAAAGCCTCAATCGCATCTGAGGATTTGGCACGACTGGTAAATGAATTGCTCGCGATTGAACATAACCAAATCGAACGTCCCCGCGTGGCCTACCTTGGACCGAAATATAGCTATAGTTTCATCGCTGCAACTTCCCATTTCGGAGAATCCAACGACCTCATACCGGTAGCCTCGATCTCCGCTGTATTCGATGAAGTGCACAGCGGCAAGTGCGACTTTGGAATTGTACCAATCGAAAACAGCACCGACGGTAGAATTGTAGACACCCTTAACATCCTCGCACGCCAGCCAACACAAATCTGTGGAGATGTGCAGCTTCGAATTCATCACCACCTTTTGGCAAACTGTAAACGGGACGCCATCAAAACGGTTTATTCCAAACCACAGGCATTATCTCAATGTCGCGAATGGCTCGCCAAGCATCTCCCATTTGCAGAGACAGCAGATGCGACAAGCACGACGGCAGCGGCCAAACAAGCCGCCACCGAACCTGGTGCCGCGGCAATCGCAAGTGTCCAGGCCGGACGTCACTTCGGACTAAACGTCCTCGCAAGCAAAATCGAGGACTTCAGTGAAAATGTCACTCGTTTCGCTGTCATCGGCAATGTCGACACGAAACCGACACGTACAAGCCGTACTGCGATTATGTTTGAATTGCCACATGAGCCAGGTGCGCTGGCGGATTCAATGTCGGTTTTCAAACAATCCAAGCTTAACCTAACGTGGATCGAGTCTTTTCCTAAGCCTGACGCTCCCAAGGAATACGTCTTCTTCGTCGAGGTTCAGGGCCATCAAGACAAGGAACCGGTGCTTACCGCGCTCAATACATTAAGAAAACAAACCGACAGGCTCGAATGCCTCGGCAGCTATCCGGTGGCGGGGGTCATCGAGGGGAAATAAATAGCTCCAACTGCCTTGCACCAGTCACCCAAAGTCGAAGAACCCGTCTAGTCGGTTTGACCAGCGCTGTGCTAAACTGCGCGTTTACCCGTTACCCATCCGCCCCGCCCTATTGATATATGCGCGTAACTACGACAGGACTCACATACCGTGATTATCATCCTCAATAGCGAGATAACCGACGCCCAACTTGACGCGCTTATCGTGCACGTCGAACAAGCCGGAATGCAAACACACCTCAGCAAAGGCACCTTTCGCACGATCGTCGGATTAATTGGAGACGAATCGAATGTAAGCGGAGATCAACTTCGCACCTTTCCAGGCGTGGAAGATGTTGTACCGGTTTTACCACCGTATAAGCTCGCCAGCCTTGAGGCTCATCCACAGCCAAGTATTATCGACATAGGCGGCGTGGCGGTTGGAGGCTCAAACCTCGCAATGATAGCGGGCCCTTGTTCAGTCGAAACGGAGGAGCGTATGCATTCAATCGCACGCTCCATTAAAGCAGCCGGTGCTAACATACTCCGCGGTGGCGCATACAAACCACGTACTAGCCCTTATTCGTTTCAAGGCCTTGGACCAGAGGGACTCGAATTCCTGCGTGACGCTGGCCGTGAGGTAGGATTGCCAACAGTTACAGAGATTACCGACGTTCGCAACATTGAGATTACTGCCGAGCACGCAGACATACTGCAAGTCGGTGCACGCAACATGCAGAATTTTGTGCTGTTGCGGGAACTTGGCCGCGTGAAAAATCCTATTCTGCTGAAGCGCGGTATGAGCGCGACCATAGAAGACTTGCTTATGAGCGCAGAGTATGTTCTTTCACAAGGCAATCCCGATGTGATCCTTTGTGAACGAGGAATAAAGGGCTTTGATACCATCACACGGAACGTCTACGATGTTTCCGCTGTGCCGGTGGTCAAGACACTTTCCCATCTCCCCATTATCGTTGATCCGAGTCACGCAACAGGAAAGCCTGATTTGATACCACCCTGTGCATATGCAGGAATCGCTGCCGGAGCGGACGGTGTGCACATTGAAGTTCACGATTGTCCACAAGAAGCTAAATCAGATGGACCACAGGCCTTGTTGCCTGAGCAATATGCTGAAGTTATGAACCAGATGCGCGCCGTCGCAAGCGTGTTTAACAAAGAGATTAGTGAACCAACTGGAGTAGAAGCGTGAGAAAGCCGTTCATCGCCGGAAATTGGAAAATGAACCTGCATCGATCCGATGCAATTGCATTAGCCCAGGGCATTGCAGAATATGTAACAGATTCCGCGACCTATGATGTCGCGATCTGCCCACCATACGTCTATCTAGATGCAACTGCCAACTCCCTTAGTGGCAGTCCTGTCGCCTTGGGGGCTCAAAACATGTATGCCCAGAGCAACGGTGCATATACCGGCGAAATTAGTGGAACCATGCTCACCGATATTGGGTGCCAATACGTGATCCTTGGCCATAGTGAGCGACGTGAGTTATTACGCGAGTGCGATACGGTAGTAAATGAAAAGCTCCACGCTGCACTAGCAAATGGACTTAAGGCTATTGTCTGTGTTGGCGAAACGCTCGACGAGCGAGAGGCTGGAACAACTGACGAAATCGTGGCAACGGAACTACATGGCTCACTTGCAGGCATTTCGAACGAGCAAATGGCTAATGTCACTCTGGCGTATGAGCCTATATGGGCCATTGGCACGGGTAAAGTCGCTACTCCTGAGCAAGCCGAACAGGTACATGCTCACCTTCGTAGCGTTTTGACCGAGATTTTCGGCGAGGAAACGGCTGAATCCGTCAGAATTCAATACGGTGGCAGCGTGAAACCAGGCAATGCTGCCGAGCTCCTTTCTCAACCGAATGTTGACGGTGCCCTCGTCGGCGGGGCGTCACTAACCGTAGAGGCATTTACGGGAATCCTTGCTGCAATATCATAAGGCAGCGTCTTGTCACCCAGTGCCACGCCGGCATTTACAACAAACTTCATTCATGCGACATTTAACGTTGTAGCCAACGATTTCCGGATCATAATCAACGGATTGCGTAACCTACGCAGATATTACCTTACTTAGCTGAGCTATTAAATGAACTTGCAACTGCCAATTATCCTTGCTGACTTTAAAGAGTTCGCGCTCGGGTTTCTGTTGTTCTTTGTCTCATTATTCATGATATTCATTATCCTGATACAACGTGGCAAAGGTGGCGGACTTGCTGGTGCACTTACCGGAACCGCCCAAAGCGCATTTGGAGCCAAGGCCGGCGATACCATGACACGCGTCACTCTTGTCGTGTCTCTCATTTGGATCCTCCTGATTAGTGTCACGATTTTGGCGATGAACAAAGACAACGCCAATACCGATGACCTTCTCAAAACAACGGGCCCTAGCAGTGATTCATTTTCAATCGAAGCCACTGAATCGGAAAAAGGGGAAAGCAGTAGTAATACATTAGGCTTAGACCCCGCTACCGATTCAAATGGGGAAGATTCTACAGACGACAATGCGACTTCTAGCGAGGCAACAGAAGACGCTAGCGCTGATGATGAGACCAGTCAGGACTCCACAGAAGACACTGACTCCTCGGAAGCCGAATCTGACGATGAGAATTCAACAGATGAAGCGTCCGACGACGAGTAATCACTAGTCATTCCTTTCCGTTGTTTGGTTGTGCAACGACACCACGAGGGTTCACCCATGCTTATCAGTATGACGGGCCACGGTGCGGCAGCCAACGCTAATGACCACTTCGAGGTCAATGTCGAGCTTCGCAGCGTAAATCATCGACACTTCAAGGCCAATTACAGGCTTCCAGATGGTGCCCATCACCTTGAGTCGGTAATCGACCGAGCTCTCAAATCAACAATCCGAAGAGGTTCGCTGCAAGTAAACGTTCGATTAGTGCCGCTATCCGCCACCCAATCAATGACAATTGATACCGATCAGCTGAACAACCTGATCTCACAACTGTTAGACGCCGGGTTGATTGACTCGGCCACCGACGCCCCGATAGCATCCCTCATCCAAATGCCTAGCGTACTGGTGAGCAGCCGACCAAGTAGTGCCGAGGATCTAGACGATATTCTTTTGAGCACAATTAGTGAAGCGACAACCGCGCTTCAGGATATGCGTTGCATCGAAGGTGCTAACACGGAAAACGACCTTTTAGGATTGCTATCTGAGTTGAGAGACACGCTGGCAATTGTTACTGATCTGGCACCCCAAGTGGTCGAGGGTCATCAAGCCAAATTACTAGAGCGTGTGAATAGGTTAATTGACGATAGTGCCTTGCAACTTAACCTGGACTCACCGGAATTAATACGCGAAATTGCCATATACGCGGACAAGTGCGATATTACCGAAGAGATCACTCGTTTAACGAGCCATTTAGGTCAGTTTCAACAAGAATGCACTGCCTCTCCTGGTAGTGGCCGCAAACTGGACTTCCTCGTACAAGAAATATTTAGAGAGACCAATACGATTGGCTCCAAAGCAAATAGCGATAAAATTGCACATACTGTCGTCTCGATGAAAGCCATCATCGAGCGCATTCGAGAGATTATTCAAACGTGGAATAGTCGATGCTGGAAACTAAAGGAACTGGACAACTGGTCATCGTCTCCGGCCATCGGGCGCAGGAAAATCAACTGTATTGCGCAGGTTGGTAAAAGACTGCCCTCTACCACTTGAGCTAAGCGTTTCAGCCACAACACGTCCTCCACGCCCTGCCGAGATAAACGGTGTTGAATATCATTTCCTATCTCAAGAAGAGTTCGATGCAAAACTTGCGAACGGCGACTTCTTAGAGCACAAAGAAGTGTTTGGTCGTGGACATCTCTACGGCACCCTTAAGGAGTCGGTCACTACTGGTCTAAATGCCGGATGTTACGTTATCCTAGAGATTGATGTGGCAGGAGCAATGTCTGTTCTGGAGCATATTCCAGATGCCATCACCATCTTTATCCATCCCGGATCACAGCAAGAATTAGAGAATAGACTTCGCGGACGTGAAACCGAATCAGAAGAGTCAATTATTCGACGATTAGAGGTCGCAATATCCGAAATGGACTTGATGGATCGCTATCAACACATCATTGTAAATGAACAGCCGGAAACGGCAGCAGAGACGATTTGCCAAATTCTTAAGAACTCAGGAGCATCATCCTAATGCTAGACGAGCTAAAGCAAGAGGACGTAATCAAAAAGGCCGGAGGCCGCTTCAAGCTATCGACGTTGATGCAGAAGCGACTCGTGCAACTTAACCAGGGCAGCCGCGCCTTGGTCGATCTGGATGTAGAAGACAAAATGAGTGTTGTCCTGCAGGAGATCCTTCAAGATAAGATTTACCTCGATGACTCCGACGAAATTCAAATTATTGGAGAAGATGTCGCTCCTACATTACCGGATATTAATCCGCTGGATCTATGAGCCGGGACGTGGCAACAAGTGACAACGCTAACCGCGATTCCGCGCGCATACTGATCGGTGTCAGTGGTGGCATTGCCGCATATAAGATAGCCACTCTCGTCAGTGGCCTTGTAAAACACGGTCACGATGTGACCGTTATCATGAGTCAGGCGGCTACCCGATTTGTAGGGCCTGATACGTTTCGTGCGCTCAGCGGTAATGACGTCTATACGTCAATCTTTGAGCCCTCGATGCCACTCGGTGCACACGTGAGTGTTACAAAGGAAACAGATCTCTTTTTAGTTGCCCCTGCCACCGCGGATACCATTGCCGCAATGGCTCACGGATCGGCCAACAATCTCTTAAACGCTGCATTTTTGGCCTTTGACGGCCCGGTGCTTTGCGCTCCTGCGATGAACACCCGCATGTGGAACAAGCCCGCGGTACAACGAAATATAGCTCAACTTATCGATGATGGCATTCAGATGGTTGGCCCTGAAACCGGTTGGTTAAGCTGCCGAGAACAAGGGGTAGGTCGTATGGCGGAACCTGACACGCTTATGGAAGCGATTATCAGCACACTTTCAACCACTGATAACGATGTCTGAGCACCATACGCCCCATATGCTAATCACTTCGGGTCCAACTCGCCAATATTTGGATCCAGTTCGGTTTATCAGTAATGCTTCCAGTGGCAGAATGGGTGCCGCCATTGCCCAGTCCGCGATCGATTCCGGTTATGAAGTCACGGTAATCAGCGGACCAGTATCTATTGCGTACCCTGATCGTTGCCGAGTGGTCAATGTACAAACAACTCAGGAGATGTTAGAGGCCGCGAACTCTGTCTTTCCCAATTGTGACGTTTTGGTCGGCGCCGCTGCTCCTTCGGACTACATGCCGCGAGCAGTCTCCAATGACAAGCTGAAAAAGACCGGTGAGCCAATCACCCTACATCTCATTGAAACACCAGACATTATCGCATCGCTCGCAGCGAAAAAGAAATCCTCTCAAATAGTCATTGGGTTTGCGCTGGAGACTACCGATCATCGCTTTCAGGCATTACGCAAGCTGGAAGAGAAGTGTTGTGACTATATCGTCCTGAATGAACCAACCGCTATGAATTCTGAAGATAACAGTGTTAGGATCTTCGGAGAGTCCGGCGAGGAATTACTCTCCGTCGCTGGCCCCAAATCACAAATCGCCGATTCCATTCTCAAGCTCTGTGCAACACGAGTTTAGTCACACTGTTGGATTACTGATTTTGCACCGTATTCTTTGGTCTCCCCGCTGTTTGTCGGTAATCAGAGCCTTAAAATAGTTTGGAACATTCCCTAGACCAACCACGGCGCCTTAGCGCTCACACACCGACGACAGGACAAGTCATTCATGACCATCGATTATGTCAACTTGCCGCTCCCCAGCGGTTCAGCCTCGCCTTCCGTTGCGACCAGCCTAGCTTTTACAGAGGGCCCTGCTGTGGATGCCAATGGTGACTTGTATTTTTCTGACATTCTGAACAACCGCATTATGCGCTTAGCGGCAACCGGCGAGCTGAATGTCTTTCGTGAAGTAAGCAACCGCACCAATGGCCAGACCTTTGACCAACAAGGACGGCTTTATCACTGCGAAGGATCTGAGTTTGGTCCCGGTGGCGGTCGTCGTGTATCACGAACTAATCTGGAGACGGGGGTGTACGAAGTCCTCACCGACTCTTATGACGGTGCACAATACAACTCACCAAACGACATATGTGTCGACGGCAATGGATTCATTTATTTTACAGATCCTTGCTACGGCGATCGCTCTACGATGGAGATGGCTGAAGAAGGAGTGTACCGCATCAACCATGATGGCTCCGTCACTAGACTTATTGAACAACCGCACATCGACAGGCCCAACGGAGTCGCCGTGACTCAAGACAGTCGCCATTTGTACCTTATCGACAGCTGTCCCACGCAAGGTGGTAACAGAAAGGTATGGCATTTCGATCTGGATGACAGCGGAACTCCCTCCAACCAATCCCTCGTATATGATTTCGGCTCTGGACGTGGCGGTGACGGTATGCGACTTGATGTTGAAGGAAACCTTTATGTCGCGGCAGGAATAATGAACCCACGCGGTGACCATGAAAGTGGCGAAGTACCACCGGGAATTTATGTCATTAGCCCGTCCGGCGAATTGACTGCACGTATACCCATTGGTGAAGACGTAATTACGAATCTCGCATTTGGCGGTAACGACGGGAAGACGATCTATGTTACAGCCGGAAAGACAATCTATACCACTCGGGTCTCTACAGCAGGCCAGGTCAGCTATCCGGAATGGAGCGAATAATGGCAAAGAAATTGCTCATATATCCGGCGATAGATCAGGAACGGTATGCGCGCATCATTGAGATCAACGCGGACTTGCAAGTTGTCAACACAGAATCCCTGAAAGACGCTGACGCACATATTGTTGATGCACAGGGCTTTTACGGCAAAATAACTCCAGAATTGCTTTCCTTGGCAAACCAACTTGCTTGGGTACAATCGCCAACGGCAAGTCTTGAGCATTACGTGTTTGATGAGCTTATAGAGCATCCCTGTACTCTCACTAACATGAAGGGTCTCTTCTACGACGTCATTGCAGACCACGTGATGTGTTATGTCCTAATGTTTGCACGCCGCATGCATTTGTATATGCGATCACAACTGCGTGCAGAATGGTCGCCCCTTGGTGGAGAAGACTCACGGAGTAGCTTTACCGCCGGACCCGGTGCAGTCACCGGAATGGATCAAGCCCACCTGCATCTTGCCGATTGCACGATGGGAGTGGTTGGGTGCGGTAGTATCGGGGCGGAGGTTTGCAAACGCGCAAGTGGCTTTGGAATGCGAGTCATCGCTGTTGATCCAGACGTTTCCAATCCACCACCGGGTGTCGCAGAGATTCGCAGCACCAACGACATCGCCTGGCTGCTATCAGAATCTGATTTTGTAGTTATCGCAGCGCCGCACACACCGGAAACGGAAGGATTATTTGATGCGGAGTTAATTGCGAGCATCAAACCGGGCGCTTACCTGATCAACATCGGTCGCGGAGTGATCGTTAAACTCGATGCGTTGAATTCCGCATTGGAGGCCGGCACTCTAGCAGGAGCCGCACTCGACGTCTTCGAGACGGAACCGTTACCCCCTGATCACCCACTTTGGTCGCGAGAAGACGTAATTTTGACACCTCACGTGGCAGCTTGTTCGGTCCGTGTTCCGGAACGTCATCTTGAGACTCTGTTGGAAAATATACGTCGTTTCGCGTCAGATGAGCCATTGTTAAATGTTACGAATAAGGCAAGATGGTATTAAAGGCTCCTTTACATATTTCCTGCACTCCTAACTCTCTCTCAATGTTTTAAACTATGGCCGAAGAGAACCAGTCCAATGAAAAGGTGAAGGGTACATACTCCTTCATCAGTCTCGGTTGTCCCAAGAATCTGGTAGACAGCGAGCGAATGCTCGGCTTGTTACAGCTTGATGGATACCAACTGGTAGAGGACCCAAAAGGAGCAGACTTTGCTGTCGTAAACACATGCGGCTTCATAGAACAAGCACGAGACGAATCCTACGCCGCAATCGATGAAATGCTCGCCCTTAAAGAAGACGGCGACCTGCGGGGTGTCGTGGTCTCTGGCTGTCTTGCGGAACGTCAAAAAGAAGAACTCTTAAACGACCGTCCAGGTATCGATTCACTCGTCGGCGTATTTGGTCGTGACGAAGTCACACGAGTTGCGGACCGCCTGATTGGGAATCTTGACGAGCAACAACACGTCTTTCGTCCAGCGCCAATCCGTGCACTTAATGACACGGAACGCCTTAGGATTACCCCTCAGCATTTCTCTTATCTAAAGATCTCAGAAGGCTGCGACCGTTTATGTACGTTTTGCGATATTCCACGGATGCGAGGAAAGCATGCGACCAAGCCTATTGAATCCGTGCTCGCCGAGGCCACGCAACTTGCCGAGGATGGCGTCAAGGAACTCATTATCGTCGCACAGGATACCACCTATTACGGGATGGACCTCTACGGTGAACCTCGCCTGACCGAGCTCCTTCAACAACTCGTGCAAGTAGATGGTATCGAGTGGATTCGTCTAATGTATTTCTATCCGATGTACATTTCCGACGAATTGATTACCACTATTGCGTCATCACCAAAGATATTGCCGTACATCGATATGCCTTTGCAGCACATAAACGACAATATGCTTCGACGCATGTCTCGTCGTGTAAACAAAGCTGACACGATCACTACGATCAATCGATTACGCAGTGGTATTGAAAATCTGACGCTTCGCACCACTTTAATTACTGGATTTCCTGGTGAGACGGATGCCGAGTTTAATGAGCTTCTGGAGTTCGTACAGGAGACCGAGTTCGACCGTCTTGGAGCGTTCACCTATTCGTACGAAGAAATGACGCCTTCCTCGAAAATGAGCGATCACATTGACGAAGATGTTAAGTTGAGCCGAATGGAATCGATCATGTCCGCCCAACGCACAATCATGCAACAATTAAATGAATCCAAAATCGGCACTCAAATCAAAGTAATGATCGACAGACCCGTGCCAAACGAATCGACCGCATATCAGGGCCGCAGTCACGCTGACGCCCCGGATATTGATAGTACTGTATTCGTTACATCTCACGAGGCTGCACTGTCACCCGGCGATATCGTTGATGTCGAAATTGTCGCCGTCACCGGCTATGATTTGGTGGGCAGCACTCAATAACTCACCAGCAAACTAACCACCACACACAACCGCAGGCCTCGGCGCAGCCGAACCCGCAGGGCCAAATCACACACTCGCACGTTAATACAGCAATGTCTATTGATCGCAATGAAATCTTTAACGTGCCAAACCAGATCACAATGCTGCGTTTATTGCTTAGCATCGTGGTCTTCGTTCTAATTCCACTCAATCTATACATGCCTGCCTTGGTAGTCTTTGCCATCGCAGCAGGCACTGACTGGGTTGATGGCTACTACGCCCGAAAATACGATCAAGTGACGCAACTAGGGAGAATCTTAGACCCTTTTTGTGACAAGATTATCATATGCGGCAGCTATATCCTATTGAGTGTTCAGATGCGCGATATCGATGCGAGCATATCAGGCATGACCGTACAAATTGCCGGTTGGATGGCGGTGGTCGTGGTCGGTCGGGAACTTCTTGTAACAGCACTACGTGGTTTCATCGAACAACACGGAGGAGATTTCTCGGCAAAGTTTTCGGGTAAACTCAAAATGGTGTTTCAGTGTGCCGCTGTGATTGGTTCTCTCGCTGTTCTGATAAACCCTGTAGAGTCGAGTGATGTACTTCGGCTAGTCACTTTGATCCTTATCTGGCTCAGTGTGCTCTCTACCGTCCATACCGGAATTATCTATATCGTTGCAGCCGTAAAGACGATCGGTAAGTTTAAATCAACTGACGAAGAACCTCTAAACAACTCCTAGCGTCAGATGCCGAACGAACCCACCACAATCCAGTTATTGCAATTCTTGTTGCTTTTTGGGTTATTCTTCATCGTACTTCCGTGGTGGTTTCTAATTTCACGTGCTCGGGAGAAAAATAGACCACTGTTCCCTCATACGGCAAAGTGGAATCCACAGTTTGACGTGCTTGACGTGATCATCGTGATATCTACCACGATAATCACGCCTTCATTCTTTTTGATTCCGAAGTTAGCCCTCGTCGATATTGGCCAAGTCGGAATGCATTTTGGATCCGGGTCCATGTTGCTCGTATCCGCCGTAACATCGGGAGGTGTCCTGATCGGCACAATCCTAGCCGCTTGTCTCATGCTGTTAAGGCACCGAACGCTAACGAGCATTTCCCTTTCACCGATGCCAGTGATGAATCTCCTCGGTATATCTCTTGTAGCCATAATTCTCTTCATTCCACTAACCTATGCGGCTAACGGCATTGTTTCGTTGCTCGT
>JBJLEE010000052.1:0-15643 GCA_045566075.1 Pirellulaceae bacterium
AACGATCTGGAGTACGAGCTATTTACATTCCTCCGCGATCAAATATCAGTAGCACAAAATGCAATCCGTCACACGGCTCAACAACTAGCAAAGCTCGACGTACTCTGTTCGCTCGCTGAATTAGCGAACCGTAGAAGCTACTGCAGACCTGAAGTTGTCGAAGAACCGGCGCTGGAAATAATCGAAGGCCGCCATCCTGTTCTGGACGTTTTGGAACCGGAAGGAACCTTTATTCCCAATGACACGATCGCAGACCCAAACGACAAGAACATCTTACTGATTACCGGCCCAAACATGGCTGGAAAGAGTACTTACATCCGTCAGGTTGCATTGCTTACGCTCATGGCTCAAGTGGGAAGTTTTTTACCAGCGAAGAGCGCCAGGATCGGCATCGCCGATAGGATTTTTGCACGCGTCGGTGCCAGCGATGAACTCTCTCGCGGCCAAAGTACATTCATGGTCGAAATGACAGAAACAGCTCGGATTCTCAATACATCGACCAAGCGAAGCCTGATAATCCTTGACGAAATTGGACGAGGCACTAGCACGTACGACGGTGTGTCGCTGGCATGGGCCATTGTCGAGTTCATTCACGAAAAGCTGGGAAGTCGGACTCTCTTTGCAACTCACTACCACGAACTCACGGAGTTGGAGAGTTCCCTTGAACGTCTGGTGAATCTAAATGTGTCGGTACGTGAATGGGAGGACAATGTCGTATTCCTTCACAAAATCGTTGAAGGCTCCGCTGATAAGAGTTACGGAATTCACGTCGCGAAACTTGCTGGTGTACCACGTAAAGTCAACGAGCGGGCGGCAGAGATCCTTGCACATTTGGAATCCACTCACACGGATACAACAAGCAAGACACCAGCAAACTCGCTTGACGCATCCGTCCAGCTTTCGCTTTTCGGTTACGAAGAACATCCGCTTATCGAAGAACTTCGCGGGCTCGACCCGGAAAACCTCACGCCGATGCAAGCCTTAGAAGTCCTTGCCGAGATTAAGCGACGCCTTAGCGAAAGCGATGAATAAGCTGCGATCAACTACGACTAGCCAAGAGCGCGATTAGAATCGCTGCACCAATGAGATCTGCCGTTGTACCAGGATTCCTTGCATGGCCATCACATCGCAGCCAGAAATCCAAATCACTTACCAGTCGCCAATACTCGCTATCGTCGGAAGCACGCACCGCTTGTTCAGCCAATTTACGTGAGGCTTCGGCTGCATCTGCTCCTCGTTTGCGTGCGATCAGGCTATCTGGAAAAGCACTCATGCACCAAACATGCGTTCTGACAATGGCTTCTGATTCATCGTGGTTGGATAGTTCAAGCTCTAACCGCGGAACAATTTTTGTGAACAGGTCGGCATACCCTGTTACATATTGTTTGGCGATCATGTCACGATCCTGAGCGTGTCGCATGGCCAACAAGAGATCGGCTGGCGAATCTGCAGACACGTCCATGTCATCGGCCGTACCAAGAGCCGATGACTGGGCCAGATTGATGGCTTTATAAACCTTCTGTGCATCATCGGCGGTTAAATTCGCTAGTACCGAACCAATTCCATCCGACAGATTCTCAAAGGACGCTGCCTTGGCAATCGGTGCCATTAGCAGCACAAGCCCCAAATTGGTATTGGTCGCAATCAGCCGTTGCGTCGCCTGAATCGCCTGCAAAACAAGTTCACCAAGTGTAAGCGATGACGCATTGTCAAATACCGGGCCGATTGCGATCGCACTATCAATGAAATCCTGAAAGCATAGGTCGTCAAAGTCTGAACTGCGATGTACGTTACCTGGCTTCGGAGCCGATACTTCAAGCGTGCAGGCTAATGAAACCAACTGACCAATACTAAGTGCTGAACTATCTCTAGTCATCAGCAGCCTCCGGGGCATTTGCATGCGCCACATGCCACGCCAGAAATTCAATGACAGCTGACAAGTCATCCTCTAAAGCATCTTCACAAACATAATGACCGACGTCGTTTAACTTCAAGACACGGGCGTGGGGCCATACGTCCATGAAGCGTTGCAAACACACTTCATTAAAACACCAATCCTTCATGCCCCAAACAAGTTGTACCGGCGTCTCGCAAAAGTCCGGCAAGGATGATTCAATCTCGGACAAGCGTTTCCATGTGGGATGACGATCATTGGCTGGTATGTCCCGAACAAAAGCATTTACTGCTACACGATTATGCCAACTATCGTAGGGAGCGATTAACCCTGCTCTGGCCACCTTGTTTAATTTGCTTCGACTCATCGCCATCGACAATGCCGCACGCGAAAACAGATTGAGGCCACGCATCGCGAACGCACCCAAAATGGGAAGGCGGCATGCACGAATCCTCAACGGAAAATAGGGAGGTGGAAATGCCGCGGTATTTAACAGGGTAATGGACCTTACGCGATCTGCCATCTTCGCGGCACATCCCATCGCGATGGCTCCACCCCAGTCATGTGCGACAAAGGACATGTCCTTTAATTGGAGAGAGTCGATTAAAGCACATAGGTTTTCTATATGTGAATCGAGCGTATATTCGTAGCCTTGTGGTTTATCACTTAAACCGCAGCCTATGTGGTCCGGAGCGATTGCACGCAATCCATCGGGAAGCATGCGAATCAATCTGCGGTAATAAAAGGACCATGTCGGATTCCCGTGAACAAATACCACAGGTGATCCGTCGCCGTGATCGACTAAATGCATACGGTGACCATCAACGTCGATCTGTCTTGTCTGAAAGTCGTATTCAGTTTTCCAAAGCGGTTCACTCACTCTCAACGCTTCTCCTCACGACGCATTTGTATACGACTTAGTAGCCCGGGCAGGATTCGATCAGCGAGCACCAGTAGCTTACCACCGGCTGATAAGATTATCTCTCGTTTCCCTTTGATGATCCCGGTGATAATTTTCTGAGCAACATCATCCGGCGCCATGCCGCGTCGCTTCGAACCAGAGCCTTCTGCCCCGTTTAGCACTGAAGTAAAAAACTCGCTACCTGTGGTACTTGGACTCACAAGCAGCACATCAATACCGTCGCTCGCCAATTCAATTCGAAGAGCATCTGTCATCCCATGAAGTGCAAATTTACTCGCACAGTATTCGCTTTTCTGTGGCACTGCAACGTGCCCCAAAACGGAACCCACATTGCAAATGACCGGCTGACTGCCACTTCTTAAGTTTGGCAACAGTAATCGTGACAATTCCATCGCGGCAAAAAAGTTCACTTCCATGACCTTACGCAACGTCGCTTCGTTGGACTCTGAAAACACTTCAACGCTTCCGACTCCAGCATTATTGATAAGCAGATCGACTGCCCCACCCCACTCGTTGTCGACGAATTCGGCGATGCTCTGCCGATTCGCCGAATCGGTAATGTCCGCCACATGCACAAAAGCCTGGCCGGTGACACCTTTGACAGAGTCTTTTACTTCATCGAGCCGTTCTTTGCGGCGGGCCACCATCAATACATGGGCACCCTGCGCTACTAATTGCCGGCTCAGTGCCGCACCAATTCCGCTCGAGGCACCGGTGCAAATAACCCGCTTTCCACTAATGTATCGCTTCGACACAGAAAGTTACTCCGGGGACTGTGGGCTGGCAGGGTCAGCGGCACGAGAACCCAGTTCACCGAATGAATCCGTTAGATTTGGTGACGTCGGCGTACTGTTATAGGGTTCAACTGATGCTTCTTCCCGATTGATACTGCCCACATACCGACTCGGCAAGCGACAGTGAATGGTCACCGTCGTCTCATCGTACCGCGTGGAAAGCACCTCGCCCTTATCTGCCAGGAATGCCATTAATCGGCCGTTGGCGACGCTTGTTTTAATTAACAGATCTTCAAAAGTCCGGCTCAATGCATCACTTACCGCCATCGCGAGCTCTGGAAACCCATCGGCAGTAAATGCACTGATCGAAATAGCGTTGGGATACCTATTGAGTATTTGGTCTAACACACCTGCCTCGGTGATTTGATCCGTCTTGTTAATGACAAGCACAATGTCCTTTTCCTCAATCTCGATTTCCTTAAGGACTTCGTAGACGGCTTTGATCTGCTGGTAAACTGCCGGATTGGATCCATCTGCAACATGCAATAGTAAGTCTGCCTGACGTGCCTCTTCTAGCGTGGCTTTGAAACTCGCGATGAGACGGTGTGGTAGATTTCGGATGAACCCTACGGTGTCCGATAACAGAATGGGCCCCCAGTTGGGTAGATGCCAGCGGCGTGTTCGGGTATCTAGTGTGGCAAACAACTTGTCTTCCGCGAGCACGCCGGCCTCGGTTAAGGCATTCATTAGCGTGCTCTTTCCCGCATTCGTATAACCAACGAGCGACACGGTCATGACGTCAGATCTGGATGCGACTTGTCGTTCCTTGCGACGCAGTATCACATCGAGCTCGCGTTTTAGATCACTGATCCTCTTTTCTACCAGCCGCCTATCCATTTCCAGTTGCTTTTCACCAGGTCCCCGCATTCCCACGCCCATCTTTATTCTGGATAAGTGAGTCCACATGCGCTTTAATCTGGGCAGAGAATACTCCAACTGTGCCAGTTCAACTGCCAAACGTGATTCCATTGTGCGGGCGTTAGACGCAAAAATGTCTAAAATCAACTCTGTACGGTCAATGACCTTAACCTTGGATGCCTGTTCCAGATTTCTTATCTGAGCCGGGTTAAGATCGTTATCGAAAATCACGACATCTGCTGCGTGATTTTCAACCAACATTGCCAACTCATCGACCTTTCCTTTACCAATCGCCGTGGCTGAGACCATCGACTGGCGGCGCTGAATGAGTTCACCGACGATCTCCGTGCCTGCAGTGGTGGCAAGGCCGGCTATTTCCGAAAGCGGATCGTCTTCTTTCTCATGATCCGGCAAGACAACGCGCGCAAGAACTGCACGCTCGTTGTTGATACTCTGTTGTCGTTCCAGATCCTGCACGATTCGAGTTGATTTATCCTATTCTTTGTACGTTACGAGTCGCCTAAGGTTTCGCGGCTTCGGCTCGACTCGTTCTGTTACTATTGTACGCACAATGATGTTTGAAATTCGATCGCAATTAGGGACGTAGCCAATCGGGTAACTCAGCTTGAAACGATTCATTTTGCGGCCGTTGTATGTCCACATCTGCTGCACGATCCGCTCGTAACACCTTCAATTGCAATGGATCACAACCGGAGATGAATTCATTATCAAGCAGCGGTGGTTCCAAAGAATTCTGACCGGCGTCGGATACCTTGCCCCAGTAGTAGGTGCGATCTCCAGTGAGCAACCGCGAAGTCACGTCACACTTGAGCCAACTATGGCATTCCTCGAGAATCGGACACTCACCATGGCCGTCCACTAAAGATAAGGCCTCAAACTTGTCGCGGTCGCGCCCGCTACCGTTTGCAAAGTTGAATGCTACGGCGCCTTGCGACTTGCAAAGCAGATGCACCACAAACTGGCCGGAATGATCGATGATCTCACTTGTATGGTGATTCGGTGCAATTCCAATCAACAACAGTGGGTTTTCATGATCAATCGACGCCTGATTCACCCAAGTTGCCAATAACCCTCCACGTCCAATAGTGGATCCGGACGTAACAACCCAAACCTGACGACTCACCAGCCGCATGATTGTTTCCGTTACACCGTTAACTTCCGACTCAGAGGCGCTCATCGACATAAATCCATGGAGGCCTTAGCTCTGTGCTGCAACACGCTCAAGCAAGCGCTTTGTTGCCAGGATACCATCAAACTCTGGTAACTTACTGCCTTCGTACTCAACGCCTACGTAGCCGTTGTAACCGTGATCCAGCACAATTTTCATGATTTTAAAGTAATCGGTGCGCGTTTCATTACCATTCGCGTCGAAGTCATGACTCTTGGCACTCACAGCTTTGGCGTGCGGCATCAATTCCTCAACTCCAAGATAGCGGTCGTAGTCGTGGAAATTGCCAAAATCAGGCAGCGTGCCACAATTCTTCAATCCAACATCTTTAATAACCGTTGATAGCCACTTACCGTTGGATGACAAGCCACCGTGGTTTTCAACGATGACATTGAGACCAAAGTCGGCAGCAAATTCGCTTAGACGTCGAAGTCCGTCAGCTGCTAACTTGCGCTGCTCTTCGTATTCTCCCGCTGATGCGGCATTTACTCGAATACTGTGCCCGCCGAGGTACTTTGTCGCTTCCACCCACTTAAAGTGATTCTCAACCGCCTGCTTCCGCTTAGCATCGTCCGGATCACCTAGCCGACCTTCGCCGTCACACATAATCAATAGCGTTTCTACCCCAAGATCGTCATTGCGAGTCTTCATCTCCTTCAGATATTCCTGATCCCTGGCCTTATCCTTGAAGAATTGATTTACGTATTCAATGGCATTGATGCCAAATTCCTCAGCCGATACTTTTCCAAAGTCGAGGTTGTCCATTTTGCCGGCAAACAACGACTTGTGCAGAGACCATTGAGCAATGGAAATCTTAAATGGCGCTTTACGGTTCTTCTTTTCACGTTTCTTCGCATTTGCAACCTCTGCTGCAGTACTGCATAGAGTCAAACCGGCAAGTGCTGCCCCGGATTGGGCTAGAAAGTCTCTTCGCCTCGTCAGATGTGTCATTGAATAAGTGCTCGTTTGGAATATTTGTCTTGGAATCAGATGCTGTTAGATCAATTCAGATCCATGCATTCGATCATCTCACACGTCATTAAATGCATCAAGTCTGTAGAGCCAGCTGAATGTGGCAAGTCCGAGCCTTATTTGCACTCACATTTGATAAATACGGTTTTTTTAGTCAATTCTGACTTTCTTGCACTTACTGGACAGTCCGTAAATGCGACAAACTCGACTGCCTACTTTTTAGGCAGGTGCCGACTGCCCTTTTTGCATGCACCCCTGCCTAGATTATTAGCACCCCTAGGAGATCTTCGTAAGTCCTTATGTGCTAGCACTTTACGAGAATCGCTTGACTCGTAAGGAGTATTGCATTGACGTCGCAGCGGACTCGTGATTTGGACGGTCATGAGTCATTGCCCTGTGCGGAATAAATCGCAGTCAATTGCAAAACGAGGGTCACAATGGGTCAACAGAGCACATATCCAAAAGAATTAGTATTTCGCGGACAACAAGACAGTCGTGGACATGCTCCACTGCGGGTATATGACCCAGTTGAACCGGTAACGGCATCCCCCATCACCGACCAGCAATGTCGTGAAGCAGTTCGCGGCGCATTGATGATGCAACGTCAGGCGCCGGACTGGGAAACGTTTTACCGGGAAATCCTTGGTGTAGACGGATTGGTTGCAAAGATTTTCCCAAGCCAGGCGCAACAACGTGCGTTTGAGAAAACGCCTGAGTATGTTGAGATTCAGCATATGCTGGCACAATTACGTTCCCGCCCGCAGAAGCGATTGGTCGAAGGCAAAGAGACGACGAGGATGATCACCGTCCGACTACCTGAAAGCCTTCATTCGTCTCTAATTGAAGAAGCATCCAAGATGCACACAAGCATGAACAAGCTTTGCATTGCCAAGTTACTGCAGTGTATCGACAAAGAGCTGATCCGCTAATTCAAAGCACCGGAGAGGCTCTGGCCACATCTCGGTAGAAAAGCACTGGAGCAGACCTATAAGCCGGGTTTTGTCCTTGGCACAAATAAATTGAGCCAAGTGATGGCCATTTATCTAGGATGACGATTGCCCGTCACCTCGCGCGGCCCACCCGAGAGTCATATCGGATCGAGCAGATCCGAGCCGGAAAAACCGGTTGCTCTCTGTTTGGCCTTGCTTCCGATGGGGTTTACCTAGCCAGCAAAGTCACCTTTACTGCTGGTGAGCTCTTACCTCACCGTTTCACCCTTACCTGGCTATGCCAGGCGGTCTACTTTCTGTTGCACTTGCCCTGACCTTACGGTCGATCGGCGTTACCGATCATCGTGCTCTTCGAAGCCCGGACTTTCCTCTTGAATCATGGATTCAAGCGACCATCCGGTCTGCTCCAGTACCTCACTATTATATTCTGCTGACAGAGATTCCGTGAATAACCTAAAAGCCATCTGCACACTATCCGGCGAATCGTTTGAGCGCATCTCGATTGAGTTCAATTCCAAGGCCCGGTGTCTCTGGAATGGTGAGCATCCCATCGCTATCAAGAGAAAATGGCTCAGTAACGAGCTCTTCGATATAGGGCGCCGGAGTCAGGTACTCAACATAATGTGCATTAGGAAGTGCAGCGGCTAAATGCAAATCTGCCGCGAGACCAATTGCGGTATTCCAACCATGACTGACAAATCGAACGTGATGGTCATATGCCATCCAAGCGATGCGTCTGGCTTCAGATAACCCACCGCACTTTGTCGCATCCGGTTGAATGATATCCACAGCATGGCGCTCAATCCACGGCATAAATGCCTGCCGTCGCGTCAAAACTTCGCACCCGGCAATCGGCAGGGGAGCATGTTCTGATAACTTGATATAGCCTTCTATATCATCCGGCCGCAACGGTTCTTCAAACCAGCCAATATCATATGCAGCCAGCATTTGAGCGGTTCGCAATGCCCACTTATATTCATGCGGCCACATCTGCTCGCTACCACCAGCGTCAACGAGCAACGTGATATCATCCCCAACCGTTTCACGTGCTGTTTGCACAAGAAGTTCATCAAACTTATGGTCCCGACGGCCAAAACGGTCGCCAGCCAAGTTTTAATCGCCTTAAATCCACGAGCCACTGTGTCCTTCAACCGCTGAGCAAGAACATCAGGTTCATCAAACAGAATGGAACCGTATGGTTTTTATTCGATCCCGATAAACCCCACCAAGCAGGCGTGAAAACCGGCTGCTGACAAAACCTTTCCGAAGAGATCCCATAAAAGCAATATCCACCCCGGAAATCACATGTTCGATTGCACCACCGCGCCCCTGCCAAAAAACTGCTTTGACGCATTTCCTCAGTCAATCGCTCAGGTTCAATAGCTGAAGCACCATCCCATACCGGTCTTAGGAACTTAATTCCTGCATCGACCAAGGCTGAGGACGTAAACACACTGCCCACTCCGGACAACCCGGAATCGGTTATCACTTCGACGATCGTATGCAAAATCGTCCTCCGGTATATGGCCATCCGGCCAACCACCATCAACGGTACCTCCAAGTAGTTTATGTGTCCTTGATTGATGCAATCTTCATTAGCATGTATCCTCAGGTGCATGATTCAAGTCTCATGTTACACCGAGCTTTTCACACTATGAAGCCAGGGGAACGTGAAAACAGATTCACGCATCACCATCGGAGGATCTCGCAAACTGTGACAGAAACTGACTTCATCTAATCCATCCGATTCGGATCCAAGTGCCAAATCAGCACAAGATAGCGCAAACCATCTTTCCAGCTAGCAGCAAGAAGCTTTTCATTTTGGCGGCGATCATTATCAGCATTTTTGCGAATCGCCCAACCGATGGATTCTTGCCATGACCAAACGCGCTTTCGGCAATGGTGGCTATCCTCACACTTGCCCTGTACTTCGTTTGGCTGATCTTTCGCAGCAACTTACCGATCAGGACGCGAAAACGAATCGGAATCACCGGTTGTCTTGTCGTAGTAATCGCTGTTTTCTGTATTTAAGGTCACAGCGGTTGATGGATTCTTAATTCCGACCATCCGATTACGCTGGTCTGTCACTCCTGATCAACATCTTGCGAGTATCAATGACGAGATTTCTCTCTCAAAAACACATTCTCAGCCACCACCGGTCACTTTGATTTTCCAAAGTTTTTAGGACCCAAGGGCCAGCCGCTCATCACGGATGCGGTATGGAATGAAAGCCCCCCTAACGACACAAGCTGTTAGACAAAAAATGGCGTCGTCCTATCGGTGCCGGCTGGTCCGCGTATTCCGCAGTGAGCATTGAAGCCAATCAGGAAGATACTAAATCTGTTTTCCGGTATCGCCGTTACCATGCAGCAGCGCGATAACGAAGAGATCACCACGGCAGTAGACATTGAAAGCGGATCCCCGATCTGGGCAGTCATAAGCCAGGGGCGACATGAAAACCGTATTGGGTGGCATCGGCCCCCGCAGCACACCGACCATTCACAAAGGCAAGGCTTATGCGCTTGGTGCATTTTGGCATTCTAAACTGCATCGAAATCGCAAACAGGCGATCTCATTTGGACTCATGATCTCTTCGAAATCATCGGATCATCACCGAAAGAGGATGCGAGCATAATCTCATGGGGACGCAGTAGTTTCACCACTTGTTGTTGATGATCTCGTCATTGTGCCGTTAGGCGGAAAAACCGGGTAATCCAAGCCATTCACTAATCGCTTTTGATTCAGAAAACTGGCGCAGAAAAGTGGCGTGCCGGTGACCGACAGGTAAGCTACTCTTCACCAATCGTTACGACACTTGACGGCAAAACGCCAAATTGTAATTGTCACCGAAAACAACGTCGAAGGGCATGGCATCGCTGACGGGTCACTGCTGTGGGCAGTACAACGATTGGACAGGATTCAGTAATTTCCAGAGCAAGCACCTCTCAACCCATCCCAATTAGTGATACCGACATTCTATTGACCAAAGGTTATGGATACGGTGCAGCCCGCATCAAGATTTTCGCAGTCGACAGCCGGAGACCTCCCCTTTAACCGCTACCGAGATCTGGACCAACCCAACGGTGCTCAAGACAAAAATACACCAACGTCGTGATCGTAGGGTCCTGAAATCATTGGACTTTCAGACGGTGTATTACAATCCGTTGACATTGAAACGGGGGAAATCTAATTGGAAAAAAGGACGATTCGGTCATGGCCAGATTCTGATGGTTACGGACATTTTTGATCGTACAGAACGAAAAACGGTGCGCTGCATTTCCTGAGACTGCAGGAACGTGGATTTAAGGAGCTTTTAGAAATTGAAGCTATGTCTGACTTAAGCTGGGCCAATCTCTGCCTGTTTGAGAATCAGCTACTTATTCGCAATTCGGTGGAAAACGGTTTGCTACGAGTTACCACTAACCCGAATAAGCCGCTAATTAGTCGTGGAATTTTTCTGTACGCTGCACTCATTTCTGATCGAATTCGATTGCGCATCGCACGGGTCATAAAGCTGCCATGATCCCCTTCCACCAAATCCACTACAGCAGTTGGATTCCAAGTCGGCCAAACGTCGTTTTAATTTGTTCACAAGCTCCGTTAAGGTAAAAACGTATCCTGCATTCCCATGATGACGTTGATCTTGCCCTTTAAAATCCGCTTCATTTTTGGACCAGCGCCGCTGAATCAGACGATTGATATCGTATTCGACCCCAGTACTTAACCGTTTCCGGGAATAACCGTTCCGGAATCTCGTGTCCACATCTTGATAGGCTGACCGCTTTCGTCCAGAGGACTAAATACAGCTTCGAACGACCTGAGTTGACCACCTCGTCCTAAGCAGTCGTCCATCTTTCCAAAGTCGTCGTACCAAATAAGAACTTGATCATCGCGTCTGGCAATTCCTCTACGATCACCTTTGGAATTCGTATACAGACTTAACGGCGGGTCTTGATACAGATTCACCTCCTGATAATCCCGAAAGTCCACGACATCAGGTGCGGTACTCCATGTCCCGGCGAAATGCGTTGGATAATTCACCTGCAGCCAGAGGACTTGCCCAGCCACCGCTTGAATGGCCGGTTAAAAAAACGGGCCGTCGGTTCCGCCACTGTCCGGAAACGCCGTTCGATCTCAGCAACCATCTCGTATACAAAGGCATCACCGCGAGGGCCATTTTTTAGCACTATTCGCATACGTATGATGTCCCCATTTACACTGTCCATCCAGAACAACACGAATAAATTCAACATCGCCCGGCTCTACCGGTACCGGTTCCGAACCTTCAAACAGATTCATGCATTCCACCGAATCCAGTGACCGTGTAAATGACCGGATAAACGCTTCTCGGGATTGTCATAATACGACTCCGGAAGTAGCACACCGGCTTTCTGAATTACTTCATGGCCGTGAAAACGCTGACAAGCGTGGGCTATAAATCTTCACCTGTTTCGCAAAATTGCGTATTTCGAAACGGGCGATCAGTAATGGTATGCGCAAGTGACAGCTTGAGTGGTGAAGACCCGTCTTTCTGTCGGTTTCCAATCCACGACCACCTTATCGCTATAAATATTCCCAACACCATTGTTGTGATTGGAATGATAAAAGTCATGGTCGAAGATCGCCTGAACAGCGTACGTGCCTGCAGTAAGTTTACTTATTGCATCGGGAAATCCATCACTTTCATCATCCAACACATAGGTATTACCATCCCCAACCGCTTTCAAATCCAGACCATAAAACGGTTCCGGCCCAAACCAACTAGGTCCTTGCCGAGGCTCTCTGGTCAAACTCTTAGAAAACAAAACATACAGTCGCCCGTCTTTCGGCGATTTCAGTAGCCCTTGCTCAACTTGCACTTCAACAACAGGTTTATCTACTGAAATCGCATCCTGAGCAGAAATTGACTCAACACCTATCAAAATCAATACCAGCAACGAGACCAAACTACTCATCATTAACTTTCTCATTTGGAGTCCTCTTTCGGTTTCGAAATGATGACAGATTCAGAACCGATCGCTAAACGACTTTCGCCATCAACCATAACCCGGACAAAACAAATCCCAGTACTATCCTTTGGAATCTCAAATTCCACGGTGGTATTTACACCGGCCTTCACATCACAGGATACACTAGCCCAGACATCATCATTTGCTTTGTTATATACGTCATCCAGTTCATCGCGCCAATTCTGCTCGTTTTCAAATTCCGTTCGAATAGGATTTGGGAATCGCAGTTGCCCGCGCATCGCTGCCAGTTCAATAACCGCCTTACCCGATATTGGCGAATTGATCGTTACGGTATGACGAGCCCCGGTTGTGGCTGCACGATCGACCTCAATACGCACTCTCTCAGGCTTAGGCACTCTCAAAAGCGGATCACCGATCAGATTAAACAAGTCGACATGCTCAAGTCGTTCCTCGTTCATCAAGTCGGGTCTGGGACTTACCACTGCCGCTAATCCATCAAGCAACAGTCTATTACGACTTGCCCTTTCTTCCGGGTTTCCGAGCCGATGCTTGCTTTTGTGAAAGACGCTGCCGAGCGTTTCATGGTCTCCACGAAATGCCTCCTCCAGCATGGCTTCTCCCATCACACTCATGGCATATGGCATCGTAACCCTTGAGCCTGCAATCACGGCAATCGGTCCTTTACTATGTAACAATAACTGTTCAGACATAGACGGGGCGATGGAATCGTAGGCACCGACATAGCACGCCAGAAAAACCGCTACTGGCATTCCATTCACACAATTCACATCCTTCACAGACTTTCGAGTCATGATGGACTGAGAAGGCTGGTTAGGAATCAGCACGCGATCTAACTCGGTCCTTAGGCCGTGCCCCATGTAAACCCAATACAAACTACCGGCATTCAATCGATCGAGAGTTACGTCACCAAAACGATTCGGATCCGGGCAAATGGGCTGCGCCAGGACGCATACGTCATCGTCATGCGAAAATGAGCTGGAACACCATCACAAGCAGTTTCCGAGCAGCAGACTCAATCATTTTATCCTGCAACGCGCCGAATCCACCAACACCGGCGATGCAATGAAAGTCACGTTGCAGGATTGTGAACGGTTGGATTCTCATATCGAAGAATCTTTTTTACAACGGTCTGCAATTCATCAACAGTTCTGACAGGAATCCGTCCGACTGGAAAGTCCGGCAATCGGTCACGATCAACATCAACGAGCCTGTTATCCGTTGCGATCTCTGGCTCAGAACCAAATAGCAAATTCACTTTGGCACTTATGTATGCCGTCGGTATTTCAATACCTGCCGGAGGCTTTCCTTTACCTGACGGAGCATCGCCTACTAGCACTACAGCCGCAATCTGTTTTTCCTCCGAAGCTTCCACAATCGCCTTGTATTGGGCAAACGCAGAAGTCGAAGGAGCGAGAATCTGTAATTGATAACCCTGTTTTTCACGATGGCGGATCCATGGCGCCAACCCAGCCCTTAGATCCTCATGGCAAACCACGATGACATCTCGTGGCGGTGCCAATTCTTCCTGAGCATCAGCGATTTTTGAGAGCCAACAGCTAAGCCCCATCAGCACTGCGATTAAAGCCGGAAATGATCGTTTCGTCATAATAATTTGCATATGTCGATCATTTCATGTTTGTACTGAGTAACGGGCTACAGTGATTCAAGACCCTTAAGACTCTCAGATGCACGCCCGTGATTCTGATTCAATTCCAGGCAACTTTTAAACGCTGAGATTGCGCCGTCGTTATCACCAGTGGCACGTCGCGACTCGCCCAGATAATACCATGCATGATCAAATTCCGGTAATGCAGCCGTCACCGCTTCAAATCCAGTTACGGCATCGACTGTACGGTCGACTCGCCAATGGATGCGTGCTTCTTCATATGTTGCCATGGCAACATGATAGTCACTCAGTTCACTTCGACCTTGTCGTGAAAACCCATCAGCAAGCTTCTGATGAACGCGAAATAAGACTATCACCTCTTCCTGCTGTCCGCCACGATAGCGTGTCGCTTCAAGCCACGCGTTCATAGCTTTAGCTGGCTGATTTGACGCTGACCAGGCATCGCCAACCATTTCCCACAACACAGCAGTCTCACCGTTGTGGACCAACCATGATGCCAGTTGCTTAGCAGATTCTTCACCCTGGCGATTCATGCTATAGAACATCGCCAGGCGTTTGGTGTAATGTGGACGCCAGAGTGGTTGAAGATCCTTGATCGATTTATGCATCGTGTTAATTGCAGCCTCAAGATCCCCTTTTTGCATCTGTATTTCACTTTGCATCAGACGCCCCGCTGCACCGTACTTTTGCAGCATGTCTTCATCCCACTTACGCGTCACGGTATGAATCGTCACCGTGTCTGAGCAGTGCGTGCTATAGTGTTCTGCTGCACGGGCTTCATCAGGACGATCAAGCGCCCCTAAGGCCCATCCTTTCATCTGATGAGCTCTCATCGAATCCGGATTCCGCCGGATCATCGACTCCAAAATACTCAGTGCCTGTTGTGCATGTCCCATATGCAGGAGCAGCCTACTTACCGCAATCTCTGCTACGGGTCTTGTCCGCTTGCATCAACGCATCCCGCGCCTCTATCGTTGCTCTGCTCGCAGGTAATCCAAGCCAATTTGCACCCACGCATCTATGCGGTATTCACCGCGTCCGTTGGCGAGTTGTTGAAAGTACTTTCTTGCTTCAGCCAGTTCTCCGAGTCGACTTAAACAAGTGCCGTACAGTAATTTCGCTTCATCGTCCAATTCACCCAGTTCGCTGCGCGTTTCATCGCATACCGTACGTTTGGCAACAAGCCATAAGAAGTGTACACCTTCGCCAGCTCAATCCATGACTCTCTGGAACCGTAATCCAAGCTAACTCCATTTGACGGATGTCGTTTTGGACGCCGGATTCCAGGGTACTTAGCTGCGACATCGGCAAGGATCCCATGCCATCCTGATGCCTATATTCCAATGTAAGCACGACAACTTCTGCAAGTATGCACAGGCTCAAGACAAATCTAAACTGTTTACTCGAGAGCGTCTTCATTCTGCACGCTCCTGCTCGACTTCTCTG
>JBJLEE010000053.1:0-15330 GCA_045566075.1 Pirellulaceae bacterium
ACCGCCCGGCAAAACCGGAAGGCCACTTTTCTTGAGAACAGGTGCGACACTGGTTCTTGTTCGCGGTGCATTACATTGACGAAAATGGCGATGTGCAGTGATTAACTTAAATAATCGCCGTCAGATTTAGCAACCCTTGACTGGTTCAGCGTTACTCAGATAGAAGGCATGGCGTGAATCGTTTCCGTTCAGAGTTGGAGACTGATAAGGAAGCGTGGAGCTTAACAGCGAGTGTTAGCGTCGCCGCGATAGTAAAAAATGGACTCCCGTACGGGGTCGTCACAATCAGGAAATCGTCAATAGGAATTGATCTTGTTTAGATTACTAGACCTTGGACGTTGGGGAATGAAAAAACGCCCAGCATGAATGCTGGGCGTTTGGTGTTTAAGTGGCGGGGACAGGATTTGAACCTGCGACCTCGAGGTTATGAGCCTCGCGAGCTACCGGGCTGCTCCACCCCGCGATGTTGTTTCGTTCGGTAATTATAGCCTCAAACCTCTGTTTTGCTAGGGGGTGTGATTGGTTTAAGTTGGTGTACCAAAGACCCATTAAAACCCGTTGTATTTCAATCACCTCTCAGCCCCGCGGCTGTCACGGACGTGCTTACTCAGCTGTTTACAAATGTTAGTTTGGCAGAATAAATTATGCGATCTGTTTGCATATAGAGTTCTATTTCTATTCAATGGTGGTTATTACTCAAATTAACTCTTGTCTTTGTGAAGAGTTAAATGAAACACTTCTTCTACGCTATCCTGACGCTATTTATTTGCATTGCCAAAATGAGAACGCGGATACAAAAAATTCAATTATTTCGGAGCGATGTTGATCCATTTGTTCCGGGTTTAAAGAACTAGGGATGGAAACTGGCTAAGAGTTAGTCGAGGTAACATAGTTTTGATACTGAGAAGGGTCTATAAGGAAAAAAGCCGTGTCGACGATTAATTTCTCTTGCCCACATTGCGGACATACCCTGAAGTTGCCAACGTCTTTCATCGGTAAAAAAGGGAAGTGCCCCAAATGTGGCGTGTTGAATGAACTTATTAATCCCGCTGAATCACAGCCGTCTGCGCCAGTTATGCAGCAGCCGATTCCACCTCAACAAACAATTCAGCAGCAGTTCCCCCCGCAGCAAGCAGTACCTTCCGATCCACTTAACGGTCTACCACAGACACCAACAGGGCAACCCTCGCAAGTTTATTCTCAATTTCCTAATACTCAGCAATTGCGACCGCCAGCAGAGAATAATTGGATGGGATCAGAGGTTGGAAAATCAGCAGCGAGTCCAGCCACTCCTGAAAATCACGGCTATGAGAATCCTCTTGATTTGAATACCACCGCCGGTCGCGAACGTCAACGATTGCAACACGAGCTTGAGGCTATGAAACACGGGTCTGCAAATGATGCGGTAACTGGGATGCAGATGGGTGCTAGTGCTATGGCGACAGCAACAAATTACAACAACACAATGCCCGGTGCAATTGGTGCTGGAATGCATAGTTCCGATGTGGGTCGAATCTCCGATAGTACTGATGCTGCGCTGTCAGCATATAACGCTACGCAACGGCATATGGAAAAGTCGGTAAAGAAGAAGTTGAAAAGGGAAAAAGCCCTGCTTTGGCTTAGCAATGAAAACAAGCGCGGCCCCGAACACATGACATATTGGGGTAGGAGTTATTTGTTGATGCGATATTTCTTCCCAGCACAAATGTTACTTTTGTTTATTGCTTTTGCAAATACTGTCGCGGCATTCACTTTCGTAAGCATAAACACGATTGCGTTTTATGCTGTTTTCCAAGCGTTAAGTAGTCGGAGTGAAGTTGTTGGGTCATATAAAACGCTGCGTGCTAATGGCGTGAAACCACTGTGGACCTACTCGTGGTCAAAATACGTTGTCAGCTTTTTGCATTTGGCCTTTATCTCGGCATTTATTTGGATGTTTTCATCACTTTTTGGTGACAACTGATACAGTACGTTAGCCTGTTGACTACTTTGCCTTTTGAATTCAGATCTGGATGTTAAGTAATGTGTCATGTGATAAAGCTGCTAGCGTTCGTATTAGTGCCTTGAGACTGTGGCACGCTTCACAATCAGAACCTAATACGTCATGAATCACCGATGAAATGGCAGATGGGTCTTGCCCTAGTGGTACCGTGATTCAGTTGGTGCTTTCCGGATGGTTCTTTAACCTTCTTCATGCGTTCGGGTAAGTAATTACACCGATTCTGGAACAAAAACAAACCAGATCTAAACTCCTAAAAAGGGAGTTAAGCGATTAAAAGAGCACAACAAAAAGAAAAGTTGGATGCTATAGAAATGTAGTTATGAGCCTCGCGAGCTACTGGGCTGCTCCACCCCGCGATGTTGTTTCGTAGCGTAATTATAGCCTCATTCAAAAATCTCCCCAGTGGGTGCAAGGCGTCGCAGGAAAGACCTTGGACCCTCATGTGTAAGTAGGCCCAAGCTTGTAGATTCTCCGCCCTGTTATGCGAGCAGTTGCACCTTTATTATTAGCTAGGAAATGGTCGATCGATAAGGGAGCTTTAAATGACAGAGGTATTGGTAGGACTGGGAATGTTTTGCATCAACATGTTTTCGGGCGCTTTGGTGCTGACTATTGCATTTAAGATATTTGATGACACGTTACGTGGACAATATTTGAAGGAGGCCTTTCTTGCATCGTTGCGGTACAACGCTATCGTCAACGGGGCACTCTTTCTAGTTTTTGTCATTGGGATGGTTGTTGACTCAGCTGGACTAACGTCTTTTTTAGGGTGCGTCGTCTCAATTGGTTCAGTAGTTCTAATGGCGAAAATGTTTGAGCTCGGACTAAAAGAAGTCATTGTTATGTACATCATCCTGTGGTTCGTAGGTTTTGGAATCATCGTGATGGCGGCGACGGCAATCTGGGGAGTTTCGATTTTTTAGTCGTGTACACCAATATTACGAATAAATTATTTCAGGTGACGCATTACACCAATCGGGGCTGTGAAACGACAGGTTGAGAGGAGCGGGGATGCATTTGTATTGCTCATCGGTTGGAGTAGTTTTCATTAGTGCATGGAATGTTATGTCGGATCACGCATATAATTGGAACACGGTGTTGCTGGACCTCACGGAAACGCGGTTTCCTTATTGGCGCACCTGAGAACAGGTGCTACTCTTGGCCTTCGAGGCAACCAATCTAAAGTCACGTTAGTGTATGAATCTATCTGACGACAATACAAAGGGACGACGGCCATTACCGCCTGGTGCGCGTCCGCTTCCATCGACAGGACGCAATGAGCCACCGTCACCAGAGGACGATATCCCTACAGCTAAACCGATTAGTCATGTGCCGGTTCAAGCGGAGTCGCAGTCGCCCGCATTCACTGTGGAACAACAGCACGCGGTAGTTGATTTAGATTCGATCCCTCTACTCGAAGAAGAATCAACACCACAGCAATACCATGGTGATGTCGTGTTGGAGAACGCCCTCCACCAGTCGCCCGTCAGTCAGGACGCTGTGGAAGAGATGGTGGAATCCGCGAAATATTCGGCACCGTATTGGGTGATGAGTTTATTGGTACATACGCTTATCCTCATTGTATTGGGGTTAGTGCTATTGCCGGGATTTCAATCGGATCAGATTCTTGTGGAGGCGATATTTGCGGATTCAATTGGTGAGCAACAAGAAGACCCGTTGGAATTTGAGTCTCCGATGGAAGACGAGATGGTTGAAGAGGATCCCATCGTCGTGGAGAACGAAGAGCCAGAGGTGGAAGAGCCTGAAGCTGCTCCACCGGAACCGGAAGAAAAAGAAATGCCGGAAGAAGCGGCTCCAGATCCAATGGAAAAGGCTCCGGCTATCGGTCTTGCCTTAACCGGCAGAGAAGAAGGACGGCGTGTTGCATTGCTTGATACTTTCGGTGGTACAGCAATTACCGAGGGCGCCGTGCAAAAGGCATTAATGTGGCTCAAGCGGCAACAACGTCAGGACGGTAGGTGGAGTCTCAAAGGCCCCTATACAGGTGGAGCGAATATTGAAAACGAGATAGCCGCCACGTCGCTTGCTATCCTAGCGTTCCAGGGAAACGGTAACACGCATAAACAAGGCCCGTACAAAGATGTGGTGGCACGTGGTTGGAAGTGGTTGTTGCCCTTCCTGCAGGACGACGGCTCCTTTGGGATTCATGGTGGCTTTAATCATCGCCTGTATACACAAGCCATTGCAACGATTGCGTTGTGCGAATTATACGGAATGAGTTACGACAAGACTTTCAAAGAACCGGCACAACGCGCGATAGACTACGCCTGTCAGGTACAGGCGGCAACGGGCGGTTGGCGATACAGCCCAAATGGACAATCTGATACCTCCGTCACCGGTTGGTTTGTCATGGCACTTCAAAGCGCGAGGATGGCAGGTCTCATTGTGCCGAAGGAGAACCTCGAAAAGATCAGTGATTACCTCGATAGCGTCACGGTGGATGGTGGAGTGCAATACGCATACCAACCCGGCGGTACGAATAAATTCTCAATGACTGCTGAGGCACTATTGTGCCGGCAATACCTTGGGTGGGAAAAAGAGGACCCACGCCTGCAGGCAGGCTCACAAATTGTTGCAGCCCAAAAGGTTCGATGGAATGAAAACAATCTCACTGATCTGACAAATGTGTATGCCTGGTATTACGCAGCACAAATGCTACACCATATGGATGACGACAATTGGGTGCAATGGAATGAGGTTATGCGTGATGTGATTCCGTCCAAGCAGTTGAAGAGTGGCCGTGAAGCTGGCAGTTGGAGTCCATCGCATGATGAATGGGGGCAAGGCAGGGGGGGACGTCTCTTTATGACATGTTTCTGCACGTTCATGCTAGAAGTCTATTACCGTCACATGCCTCTATATGGCTTGCGTATTGAATAGCCAAGCTTTATTGCGTGTCATCGTGTGATTCAGCAATAATTCTCTTGTAGGTTTCGCTTGCGACGTCGAAAGCGGCTTTCGCCTCAGCTTGTTCAGCCTGTCGAATTCGACCCTTTTTGGCATTCCAGCATACATCGACGGCATCAAGACACCATTGTGCACTTCGTTTACTGGCTCGAATTGGCTTGCCATCAATCTCAACAAAAACTGGGTTTGTGTGGCTACTGGGAAAGACCCGAACAGCAACCCAACTCGATTGTGTTAATTCAGATTGAAATTGGATGTCATTCAAGCTACCGTCGGCTTTGATTTCAACGGTTTCGACGGAAACGCCGTTAACAATCAACTCCACAGGTACTTTACGTGTCCCGTCGATCCGCGCTCTTTCCACGTGCCAATACGGCTTTTGGCTGAGCGGCCGGCTCTTTAGCTGTAAGTCAGCCTCCTCATTCAAATACGCAGCGGCAGTAACGCCGACATTGATTGTGCCCGCCTTTGACAGTGTTAAGAGGCTGGGGTGCCCCGTTGTGCCAGGTTCTCCAACGGCCACGTCGTTAACGTGAAAATCAATCAAATGACTTCGACCGTCACAGCAATAACTGCGACCATCCTTGATCCCTTGTACCCACTGGTCGTAGTTCAGAGGGACTCGCGCAGGCAACTTGACATAAGCACGTCCCAAACCAACGCGTTCGCCGTAGATACAAGGGAAATCTGTTTCACCGCTGATACGACATTGATAACCACAATTGAGTGTGTGATACCAAATGCTCAATTCCCAGATGATGGGTGTGTCCACAGCCGAGATGAAGTCGGTAGCTCCATGTACGACATCAACGACATATTCATTTGCTCCAATGCCATCGAACTTTGGCATCTTGTAGCTTGGTAGCGTTTCGTCGTCTACCTGTAATCCCCAACCACTATGAGAGTAGCCAACAACACCGCCTTGTTCCTTCCCCCATTTGAGTACGGGGAGATCCCAACTTGGCCACTGCTCGATTTTCGTTGTTCCGGGATAATCATCCTCCTCCAAACGTAATAGACACAGATGTCCTGCGTGAGAACTTGGAAAGCCGGAAACTTCGACATCGTACCGCATGAGATTGAAGTCGGTTGATAGTGGGCTGATTTTTCCATCAAAATATTGTTTCTGGTCATACCAGCACGGCCCCCATGACAGGACGCACCCAATATTTAAATCCTCACCGAGGATGTGTCGCATCATAGACTCCGGCGTCACGCCGGCTGTGGGGGATTCGTAGTGTGCGCAGCCAGCGGCATGCACGTGATGGTCACCGGAATACCACCCCATTTCCGCCAAATGGATCCAACGTTTGAGACGAAATGTTTCGTTATGATTAGCACGATTCGGAACGCTGATCGTTTTTCGGAGGATCAAATATTCTGGTCCGCGGGAATATTCAACGTTGTATTCACCTGGTGGGAGAAACACGGATTCACCGTCATGTCGATAAATCTGGTCATGGAAAAAGAAGTCTGGTTCCAGTCGACGGGCACGAGATGGATATACGCGATCAAGTTCGTCCTTTATTACGAACTGACCAGTCGTCGGTTTTCCGTCATCATCAACAACAGTTAGACGTACATTGACGGCACGCTCGCATTCAAAGAGGATTGGCAGGTCGCTTCGAAAACCAAGGTCCTGTGTTCCCTGGCCAACATTGAACTGCAGCGTTGCCTCACGTTTGCCGGCGTCTCGACTAAAGAGCTGAACAATTCGATATTCACACTCTAGGCCCGAGAGAGTCTTTTCAAGAGGTTGGCTGTCGAAGGTGGCAACGCTCATCCAACGCGTTTTTACATCACTGGTTTTTATGACGGCAATATCTGGCGCGGGGCTTCCAGTGCTTCTTTTATATACGGGACCGGCGTTCGGACTTTGAATATCGAGGGCAGCGGTAATCCCAGCCTCGTTATGCACCTTCACTAGGAAAATGCGCCAGCCTTGTTGTACTAACGAAGCAGTTGCCGGACCTCTTGCAACCTTTACGCGGCTTTCCGGATTGATATGCACATGTGCCAAAACACGCTGATCAAGCACCTCTTGGATTTGGTAGACGGACTCTTCATCGCCTTCTTCAAGTGCACGCGATAATAGTTTCGCGTGTTTGCGTGAGAGCGGCGCACCGAGAAAATCCAATGCCTTTGCCACGCGCATGGCTTGAGCCTGCAATGGTTGGGCTTCGACCTGAATCGTCTCCGCGGCACTAGTGTTATAAATAGTGCAAAGGCATGCAAGTGAAAGGGATATAGCGCGGAAAGTCTGCATGGTTGATACCGTCATTAGTCAACTAAATGAGTCAATGAGGATATCTTCGCAGATTAGCGAACGAATGCAATTATTAATGGACGGGCGAAAAGCTATGCTTGCGGAATCTCAACATTAAGAGATGCGGCTAGTCCAGTTAACTTATTCCAGTTCTCATCATCAATTCCGATTCCATTTGCGATGTTCGTGGCAACGGTCTTTCGCTCCGGATCGCCCGGTAACAGTATCTCGCCATTTGGATCGCGCGTCGGGCAACTTTTAACGAAGTCAGAGATTTGGTTTACCTCTCGCTGGAAAGCTTCAAGGCCGCCGAGTCTTGATGGATCAATCAACATGAAAAAGACGCAATTGCCTTTTGGGGTGAGCGGTGTTTCGCGGGCACAAAGGCCAGCTGATAAGGCGCCGGAAAAAATATCGATCATCAAGGACAAACCGAATCCCTTGTAAGCCTGATCACCGCCCATTGGTAAAATAGTGCCGGGCGGATCAGTATATAAATCGTCAGGGTTGGTGCTTGGATTGCCGTCACTATCGATGATCCAGCCCTCAGGAATTGATTCCCCCGCGATCGACTTTACGCGTACCTTACCTTCGGCCGTGACACTCGTGCTGAAATCGAGGATGAGAGGGGCGTCGCCACGGGGAACGCCAATCGCAATCGGGTTCGTGCCGAGCCGCGGCGCGATTCCGCCTGGAGGAGCGACTCGTCGAGCGGCTCCATGGGTATTGACCATCAGCATCGAGACTAAACCGTGGTCATTAGCAGCGATTTCACAATACTCGCCAAGACGGCCGATGTGCCCACTGTTGCGTAATGTGCCAATGGCGTTTCCGTATTGCTTTGCCTTTGGAACGAGTTTGTCGAGTAACCTTCCACATTGCACCCGGCCAATTCCCCAATTGGCGTCGCCAACGAAGGTGGAAGGGCCTTCTTCTATGGCTGTGAGGTCGACATTACTCTTTACGTCACCAACCTTCAGCATGTCTAAATAGAACGGAATACGCATCACGCCATGGGAACTGTAACCACAGGTATTGGCATTGGCGAGACTCGGGCCGACGATAGCTGCTTCCTCGGTGGTCATGCCACCTGCAGCGAGTAATTCAGTGGCAAAGGTGCTGAGTGTAGATGGAGCGAGGTTCGGCACGTGGAGGTCCTTTCAATTGTGCGTAAGCACGAGTGTTCTGTGCGCTGGGTCTTATTCGTAATTCACTGTTTTACACAAATGCGTTTCTTATTCAATCCTCTAAGGTGAATTGTCAATTGAGAGTTGACGATTTGCTTCGTATGCGGCGATGGCAACCGCATTTGAGAGGTTTAGGCTTCGAACAGGCGGCTTAATTGGTATATAGAGGGCCGTATCCGGATTGTCGTCGATAAGCGATGCCGGTAGTCCCTGCGTTTCGCTTCCAAAAACCAGTACGTCCCCCGATTGGTATTGGACATTTGTATAAGTGGTTTTCGCACGCTTACTGAAATACCAGATATTGGGTGATCCAAGCGCCGTTAATGCATGATCCCATGAAGGCACTACTTCGACATCCAGATGCTGCCAATAGTCCAACCCTGCGCGTAACAGTCGCTTTTCATCCAACTGAAACCCTAAAGGCTGGACAAGCCAGAGCTTGGCGTTGATTGCTACGCATGTTCTGCCAATATTGCCGGTATTCTGTGGAATTTCCGGTGAGTGTAACACGATGTGCAGAAGCGGTTGTTGCATGGTCTTGTTTTCGAAGGGACAATGTACGTAATTGTATTATTTTGTATTGGAATTAAGAGCTTGGAAATCACCCGGAAGCCTACACGACGCGTCGAAATCGGAAAAGCCGTTATTGGCGACGGTAACCCGATCGCCGTCCAAAGTATGACGGCAACGCATACAACTGACATCGACGCGACAGTGACTCAAATTCATCTACTGGAACAAGCCGGCGCTGACGTGGTGAGAATTGCGGTGGACAGCAAGCAAGATGCTGCGGCATTAGCAGTCATACGACAGCAAACCGAGGCTAATTTAGCAGTAGATTTACAGGAAAATTACAGGTTAGCGGAAGTGGTTGCACCACATGTGGATAAGATTCGCTACAACCCCGGTCACCTCTATCATCACGAAAGAGAAAAACCGTGGAAAGAGAAGGTGAAGTACATCGCTGACGTAGCTGCCAGCAATAATTGCGCAATTCGCGTTGGTGTCAACTGTGGTAGCGTTGACCCAGATAAAGCAGAACTATTTTCAAACGATGACTCGATTTCGCCAATGCTTGCCAGTGCCGGCGAGCATTGCGAATATTTAGATAGCATTGGATTTACCCGTTATTGTGTCTCTCTTAAGGATTCAGATCCGCAAAAGGTGATTGCCGTGAATACGAGGTTTGCGGAAGCGCATCCTCAGATACCGCTGCATCTGGGTGTCACAGAGGCCGGTATGCCGCCAGACGGTGTGATAAAGACGCGTATCGCATTCGAACAATTGATCAGTAAAGGCATCGGCGACACAATTCGAGTATCACTCACTGTCGCCAATGACCAAAAAGGACAGGAGATTGAAGCGGGAAAGGGTATCCTCAATGATATTTACAATGGACGAGTACGTTCAGTAGTGAACTTCAATGAGAATACTCTGAACATAATTTCATGTCCGAGTTGTTCCCGGGTAGAGAACGAGGCCTTTATCAAGCTGGCTCAGGATGTGAAGGAAATGACTCAGTATGCCACTGAACATGCAATTACGATTGCCGTCATGGGATGCCGAGTCAATGGTCCGGGGGAAACAGACGATGCGGATCTTGGGCTTTGGTGCGGGCCGAATTATGTCAACTTGAAACGGGGACCCGAATCCATTGGAGCATACGCCTACGATGAGATACTGGGCCGTCTAAAAGAACAACTTGATATGCTTATCAACGCAGAGACCCGAGCGTAACCTGGTGAATATTAATGAACGGTGAAATGCCAACATTAGAAGTCCTCTATGCTGGGCTGTGGATACGAAACTCGCAGGTTAGGATTCCATTTCGTTATGGAAAGGCATGCCTTACGAAGTGTCCGCAGGCTGTGCTCCGTGTGGACATGCGTGTGAACGGCGCGACGGTAAGCGGCTTCTCCGGGGACTGCCTGCCACCGAGTTGGTTCGATAAAACGCCTGGCAAGTCGTATGAGGTGCAGATCAATGAGATGGTCAACACGATTGAATACGCAAACAAAGTGGCTCTGGAATGTGGACATTCTGCGTTTTGGCCGCTTTGGAAAGAAGTTTATTCGCAGGTACTAGAAGAAGGCACAAGACTTGAGTTACCAGACCTGTTATCGAGTTTTGGCGTAGCATTGCTCGAAAGAGCGGTGATCGATGGGATATCGCGGGCGTTAGGTATTTCATTCTTTAATCTAATGCAACACAACGTCCTCGGTATATGTGCCGGTGACATCCATCCGCTTCTAAAAGATTTGGCACCTAAGGATTGGTTGCCGGAGACGCCAAGTGCTAGCATCGCCGTCCGGCATACGATTGGCTTAAGTGACCCACTGACGCGTAGTGAGATACTACCTGAACAACGATTGGATGACGGTCGTCCGGAGTCGTTGGAAGAATATCTCGAGCAGTGCGGCGTTCATTTTCTGAAGGTAAAGGTGCAAAATAATCTCGACACGGATTTGCAACGCATTTGTACGATTGCGGCATTAGCTGAACGCGTTCATGGCGATAAATATTCGGTAACGCTTGATGGAAACGAACAGTATGAATGCACCGAATCTCTTGGAAAACTCTTAGATGCCGTGCAGAGCGACGAGCGATTAACGACCTTTTGGGATAACATTCTCTTGATTGAACAACCGTTTAATCGGGCAATCGCCATGTCTCCTGCGGTTTGTTCACAATTGAACGAACTGACAACTAAGAGAATTATTATTGATGAGTCAGATGGAACGTTGAATTCTTACTCGGAGGCCTTTGATCTGGGGTACCGCGGGGTGAGGCAGCAAAGCTTGTAAAGGTGCTGTAAAAAGCATTTTAAATGCTGGTCTTGTTCACTCGCAAAAATAGAAACACTCCGAATTGCGCGATAATGTCAGGCGAGGACCTGTGTTGTGTTGGTATGGTATCTTTGCAACAGGACTTAGCGCTTGTCGCGAGCCTTGGGCTTTCACATGTAGAAAAAAATGGCCATCATTATCACCCCGGATTGGCGTATCTTGGTGAACATGCCAATTGGGTAATGCAGGAACATGATGAACTTTACGAGTCGATTGGTGACGTCGCAAGTCCGCGGATCGTGGATGGGAAATTCGACGTTAGCAAGCTAAACTGCCCTGGTTTTGGCATTCAACGGATGCACGCACTTGATGGGTTTGTTCATAGCAGTGAATGGCAATATTCGAGCTTGGATATTTCGGAATAGATTGGAAGAAAAGAATGAAGACCACGGTCGTAGGTAGTTATCCAGTTCCCACATGGCTTCAGTTAAGCAGTAGTCGGGAAGGCCTTCGCGATGCGATGTTGGCTGTGATTAAGACACAGGAGATGGCCGGTATTGAGTTAATAGCTGATGGAGAACTCTATCGTTGGGATGTGAATCATGCGGAAACAAACGGCATGATCGATTTTTTCTTGCGGCCGCTTGATGGCGTAAACAGCGACTTGAGCAGAGAACAACTGATCAAATGGAAGGCGACTCCAGGAAACGAATTTAGAAAGAAGCCGCCTGGGATTGTTGTGGATGAATTAAATCATGGAACACTCAATCTAAACGACGACTACCAGTTATACGCGGAGCTGACAGACTTACCGAAGAAGTTCACGGTTACCAGTCCCTACATGCTTTCAAAAATGGTCGCAAACGATTACTACCCAAGTACTGAAGCTCTTGTAAATGCTCTCGGTGATTTGCTTGGCGAGCAGGTGGCAGATATTGAAGCAGATGTCATTCAGGTCGATGAAGCAAATGTGACGGGAAATACCAACGATGGTGCGATGGCGGCGGAAGGCATCAACCGAATTTTACGTCGGGTGAAAACAACGTCCGCCGTTCACTTATGTTTTGGGAATTACGGTGGCCAAACCATACAGCAAGGCGATTATGATCTTTTAGTGGAATTCTTAAACAAGCTTGAGGCCGATCATGTCGTGCTGGAAATGGCGCGGCGTCCTGACGCAGAGCTTGCGATGCTCGAGCGGATCGTTCCAGATATCGAGATCGGGTTAGGCGTGATTGATATTAAGGATAATGGCGTAGAGTCTCCTGAGACGGTCGCGAGACGTATCGAGGAAGCAGCGAATGTGATTGGGGCTGATCGCATCGCCTATGTACACCCGGACTGTGGGTTTTGGATGTTGCCGCGCTCAGTCGCCGATGCAAAAATGGCTGCATTGAGAGCGGGACGAGACCTTTATGCGGGTGGCTGAGGATTAGTCGCGTTGCCATGCGACCATTGAGTCGCAGATTTCAAAACCGATTGCCTGAAGCGTTTCGGAGTAATTCGGCAAAGTGGCCGAAATGGTTCCCTGATGTCCGCGACACAAGTCACTAAGAAGTGCTGTTAAGTACGGTTCTGTCCCCTGACAACTGCGTATCGCCACGGTCGATTGCGATGGATGTCCATCCGGGATCGCTGTTAGGATCGCTGAAGCGTCCGACTGGCCTGACTCTCTTTCTTTTAGCTGTATTTCCAACGTGCTTAAATGGCCCAATTCAAAGTTAAGGCTCCAGTCAGGAAGTACGATATCGTGTGTGGTGGCAATGGCATGGGTGCGCCGCAACTCCATTTGTTCCCGACTGAATGCTGGACGTTGGGGTTTCAGTGTTGAAAGTGAGTAACGGTGTGTTATGAAGTTGGGTGAAATCGTTTGCGATAAAAAAGTCCCGTAGCTGATAAACACTTGCACGCGTGCCAGAGTTCTCGATGATGCCAGGAACGTGTGCCAATACCTCAGTCGAGGACTTAGTCGTGCCAACGCAATCGGCGCCGATTTGAGTAATGTGTTTGAGCGATCGCTTAAGGGTCGCTTCGAGAGCATCTAGGGATGAGAGAGACGAATTCGCGTAAACGACATTTGCTTTGGATGGCGATTGAGCTGCAATGACGATGGCGTCTATTTCATCAGTATTTTGTGAAACCCAGCAATTCTCAAATTCAAAAGTCGGCTTGGAGAACAGGCCAAGATCAAATAACTGTAAACGTGCCTCTGGCATTAAGTGGGTGAGGCCTAACCATGAGGCACTTGATGCAACGATCAAGGGAAGGTCACTGTTGCGAATGTGGCGGATATCACTCATTTGCGATTCCCACCTGTACTGCTCCGTCGACGTTCCTGACTTGGACTGTTGTATGTTTGAGTGCAGAGATTGATTGGTGTTGTCCGTTTTTCACGTCATATTCCCAACCGTGCCATGGGCAACTGACGATGCACCCATGCAGTGCTCCTTGCCCAAGTGGACCACCCTGGTGAGGACAAATCCCGTCAAGCGCAAAGTAATCCCCATCCACATTAAATAGCGCGACGATAGTCCCCGCCACTACAACTTCGGTACTGGCGCCAATGTTTGGCAGGTCGCTTTTTTCGATCGTGTGCCAGTTCATTTAACCCGCCTTGCGAATACGTTTACGTGCACTTCGAGGCTTCCCTTTCCAACGACGATGAAGCCACCAATACTGTGAAGGAAACTCGCGAATCATCTGCTCGAGTGCGTCGTTATACCATGACGTAACCCCACGCACCGTGGGCGTAATGTCATTGGGTTCGGCGGGATCGAAAGGACGGTTTGTTATCATCTGGAACTGCAATATCTTACCAGTGCGTATGGCTGCAATCACCATCATCGGAGCATCCTGCCCTAACGAAAATAGTGCAATCGCTTTATGACAGGACGCGGGACGATTCATGAAGTCAGCCCAGAGACCCTTCGGGCCTGCATGTTGGTCCCCCAGCAAGGCGAGCGTCCCTCCGTTCTTGAGGACGTGGTCTACATCAAAGGCTGCGCCATCTTTATCAACGATGTACTGCCCTTTGGCAGCTCGAAACGTTTTGAGATATTTGTCGAGATACGAATTATCCAGAGCACGTGCGATTGTATATGTGGGAAAACCAAGAAGGCCCGCAATATAACCGGCGATCTCAAAATTTCCAAAATGGGCACTCACCAACACAGTCGAGCGTTCGTTAAGCATAAGGCTTACTAGTCGTTGTTGATTATCAAAGTCGATGTAATCACGCCAATTCGTACGGTGCATCCGTCGTCTTGCGTGAGCGACTTCAAATAGCATCATAAATAAATGAGTCCACATGTCTCGCGCTATGTTGGAACGCTGAGTTGGTGACAATTGCGGCATTGAATGACTGAGATTATCCAGTGTTATCTGGCGCCGTATTCTAAGAATGTTGTGTGCAAAAAAGCCTAGCAGTGAGGCAAGCCGCTCGCAGTAACGCAAAGGTAGTGTTTGCACCGTGCATAGCACCACACGGACAATAACGTAAACTGCGTAATCCATTACTTTCGTCACGATTGCGGTGCCGCGTACCTTAGCTCAGAACGAAGAAACCAATAGGCGATTCGGGGCTAAGTATAGATTGCCTTGGAACGAATCTAAAAGCCCAATAATACATTCTCAAACGAATTAACCGCGTTTACCTACACCTTGTTGGTGATAGCGCAATTTTGGATCAGTTTTGAGTGGTAATTGCACAGTGCGTCCTGTTGCGGCAGCTTTATAGATGGCTTGAATCACTTCGACACTTTTGCGTCCCTCACGGCCGTCAATAAGCGGTTTTTTGCGATTGCGGATTGCGCTTAAAACGTCTTTGAACTGAAGCATATGTGCGTGGTGGCCAATCGCAGAAGGATCGGCTGCACCGCCACCGGTTTGTGTATTGCCTGCCATGGCATCTACGAGTCGACGATCCGTGGACGTCATCTTGGCAAAGTCCCAGACTTTGATGTCTTCCTCTTCAAGTACCGCGGAGCCGTCACTTCCATGAAGTTCGATCCGTTTTAATGCACCTGGATAGGCAGCCGTTGTTGCTTCAATGACACCCAAGGCACCATTTTTAAATCGGAGGGTCGCAACAACGGCATCTTCGACCTCGATGCGTTTATGCGCCAGCATGGCGCCTTGTGCGGTGATCGACACTACCGGTCC
>JBJLEE010000054.1:0-15329 GCA_045566075.1 Pirellulaceae bacterium
GTTCTCACAGAAGCAAGGAATATTGATGGTTCGGTGTTTCAGTTGTGGCATCAAGCGCTGGAAACGGGTTTCCCGATCGAATTATCGCCAGATGCTAGTGATATTGAGAAAGTTCTACTAAAAGATGGACCAGTAACTGACTTGGCTAATCTTGTCGCCCGTTATGAGAGCGTATTTCAATTAGCGGATGCTCAAGGTCAGCAGGAAAACTCAACTGCACTTGAAGCGTTTCGTGAGCAATTATATGCAGATGATGGGCCATATGGTGAACTGGATGCGGGTAAGTTGACGCTCGCGATGGCGACCACAGATGCAATCGCAGTCGCAGAAATGGAGCGAGCAGATCTGGAAAAGACGAAACCGGATGTACCTTTTGCCATGGCGGTTGAGGATGGCTCGCCGGAAGACTTGCGTATTCATATTCGTGGAAATCACATTACATTGGGCGATCAGGTGCCAAGGCGATTCCCGGAAGTATTAACAGTCGGTGATCGACAGACCATCGATGAGAGTCGGAGTGGAAGACTCGACTTAGCCCAATGGCTGACGTCGGAAAATCACCCACTGACATCCCGTGTGATGGCCAATCGACTATGGCAATGGCACATAGGTGAAGGTCTCGTGAGATCGCCAGATAACTTTGGACGCCTGGGAATAAGGCCCACTCATCCGGAACTTCTGGATTTCCTGGCAATTCGATTTCAAGAGTTGGGTTGGTCCATGAAAGCAATGCACCGTTTCATTATGCTTTCGTCGACATACAGAATGAGCAGCGAGTGGAATCGTGAGTATGACGCCCGCGATCCGGAGAATAAGTTGGTATGGCGCATGCCGCGAAGGCGATTATCGGCTGAAGAGATTCGCGATGCGTTACTTGCCGTTGGTAATAATCTTGACTTGTCTCTCGGTGGCACATTACTCCCAATAGCGAATCGGGCGTACGTAACCAGTACGGCCAACGTCGATGTGAAAGTGTACGACACTCATCGTCGATCGCTATACCTACCGGTAGTGCGAAGTGCTTTGTATTCGATGTTCCAGGTATTTGACTTCGCAGAACCAAGTGTACCGCAGGGTCAGCGACAAACGACCAACATCGCATCGCAGGCACTGTTCATCATGAACAGTAAAATCGTCATCGAACAAGCAGAAGCACTTGCTCAAAATGTACTGACGGATGGCTCAATGGATGATAAAGCACGTGTCGATAGACTATTTATGCAACTGTTTGGACGAGTTGCACAGGATGGTGAACGATTAAGCTGCTTGTCTCATATCGAGCAATATCAAAAAGCGTTAGCAGAAACAGATGTGCCGGTAGAGGAGCACTTGGTTTCAAGCTGGCAGAGTTTGTGTCGAGCCTTACTCGCCTCCAACGAGTTTATTTACTTAGATTGATGCAAAAATGAAAAAAACGAAAAGCAAAAATTGTCATCAATTCACTCCTGTGTTCAATCGGCGTGACATGTTACGCCAGAGTTCTACCGGTTTTGGATTGCTTGCGCTGGCTTCATTGTTACAACAGGAGTCCGCAGCAGAAGCAAAAAGTAACCCGCTGTCGCCACGCCGCCCGCATTTTGAGCCAAAGGCCAAACGCATTATTTTCTTGTTTATGCATGGTGGTCCCTCACAAGTCGATACGTTTGATTACAAGCCACTATTGGAACGCGATAATGGTAAGCCGCTTCCATTTAATAAGCCAAGAGTGTTTTCAGCTCAGACTGGTAATCTACTCAAATCACCGTTCAAGTTCGCTCAGCATGGTGAGTCCGGTATGTGGATGAGTGAGATATTCCCATACTTATCAGAGTGCGCAGATGATTTATGCATGATCAACTCCATGCACGGATCCAATTCCCGTCACGGTGGTGCGTTGTTGGAATTACATACTGGCAGTGACACGTTTGTGCGTCCGAGCATGGGATCATGGATTACATACGGCCTTGGTTCAGAGAATCAGGATTTACCTGGCTACATCACGATGTGTCCGACGCTTACACACGGCGGTGTAAATGCTTATAGCTCAGCATTTCTGCCAGCTGTATATCACGGTACGCCTCTTGGTAATGCAAGTATCCCTGCTGACCAGATCAATATTCCATATATCAAGAATGCAGCAGACGCTCCCCGTGATTTGCAGCGGCTTGAGTTGAATCTTGCCAAAGACCTCAATCAACGTGGCTTGAGTGAACGCGGTGAAGACAACGCCCTGGAGACGCGAATCAACTCGTTTGAACTGGCTTATCGTATGCAAATGGCTGCTCCTGAATTGCAGGACGTTTCCGATGAAACAGAAGACACGCATAAGGCATATGGGCTCGATGATGCGTCAACCAAAAACTTTGGTCGTCAATGCTTGATGGCACGAAGGTTTGCTGAACGTGGAGTGCGATTCGTGCAATGTACGCACAGCTACAAATGGGATCAGCATGGAAATCTCAATGGTGGTCACACAGCAAATGCACGCGAAGTAGACAAGCCAATCGCAGGCTTGCTCAAGGATCTAAAGCAACGGGGAATGCTTAAAGACACACTTGTACTTTGGGGTGGTGAGTTTGGACGCACACCGGTGGCTCAGGGTAATGATGGTCGTGATCACAATCCACAGGGATATTCGATGTGGATGGCAGGTGGCGGAGTTAAGCCGGGACTGATTTACGGTGCAACGGATGATTATGGTTATTACTCCGTAGAGAACAAAGTACATTTGCATGACTTACATGCCACAATCCTGCATTTGCTTGGTCTGGATCATGAAGAACTGACGTACAAATATGCTGGGCGAGATTTCCGTCTAACGGATATCTATGGGCGCGTAGTCACGGATTTGTTCGCTTAGTCAGTCGCTGTTTAATCAGATTGCCTTTCGTTAGCAAACACATGGATGCACTGATCTACTCTCATCAATGTTGTGCCAAACCAAGACTCAGAAATCGTCTGATGTCCATTGCGATCGGTATATCGATGCTTACGGGGCTTTCTCCTCTGCTGGCTGACGATCCTATCAACTTTGAGACACAGGTGTGGCCGATCTTGCAATCAAGTTGCTTTGGCTGCCATGGAGATGAAGAACAACAAGGACAACTGCGTCTTGATGCTCGGGAAATTGTGTTGCACGGTGGAATTGGCGGGCCGGCAGTTGTTCCCGGTAATCCGGATAAGAGTTTACTGATCCAGCGGATTCGATCAGACGACGATGAATTACGCATGCCACTTGAAGATGATTCGCTCTCAAATGACGATGTTGCTGTGCTTGTGAAGTGGATAGAGCAGGGGGCACGATGGCCAGACGGAGTTGGCAGTGCGGCAAAACCTCCAAAAAAACACTGGTCTTACATTGCACCAGAGCGTCCCTCATTACCAAGTGTGCAAGACTCGGATTGGGTTAGAAATGCAATCGATTTGTTTGTGCTCTCTCAGCTTGAGGATAAGGAAATTGCCTCATCGCCAATGGTGGAAAAACGACGATTGATTCGACGGCTTTCGTTAGATTTGCTTGGTATTCCACCAAGTGTTGACGAGGTGGAGCGTTTTGCATCGGATGAACAACCCGATGCATATGCAAGACTTGTCGAGACGTACTTAGCATCGCCACTTTATGGTGAGCGTTGGGCACGGCCATGGTTGGATTTAGCCCGCTATGCCGATAGCAATGGCTATCAAGCTGACCAGTACAGAGAAGTGTGGCCGTTTAGAGATTGGGTCATTGATTCGCTTAATCGTGATATGCCCTATGACCAGTTCACCATCGAGCAAATTGCCGGTGACTTGTTGCCTGATGCAACGCTTGCTCAGAAGATTGCCACCGGATTTCATCGACTAACTACGTGCAATGTTGAAGCGGGTGTGGATCCGGAAGCGAACCGTGTCGAACAGGTTGTCGACCGGGTCAATACGACGGGCATGGTTTGGCTTGCAACGACTTTTGAGTGCATGCAATGTCATAACCACAAGTATGACCCTTTTAGCCAAAAGGAATACTATCAGGTATTTGCATATTTCAATCAGACGCCGTTGGAAGTTGAAGGAAATGGCGTTTCGTATAATTTCGTGGGTCCCAAGATGGACCTGCCACTTACAGCAAAACAGCAAGAAACACGTGACGAGATAAACGAAAAACTCGAAACGGCAAACTCCAGGCTCAATGAAACGCGTGATAAGACGCTCGCTGGTTTACCACAGTGGGAAGCAAGCCTACTCGAATCACTGGAAAATGAGCCCGAATGGCATCTGATTCAAATAGACAACTTCCATTCCAAAAACGGTGCAGACCATCGAATACTTGCAGATGGTAGTGTGCTTGTCACCGGTGAGCGTCCTGACATTGACACTTATGAATTGCAGATCTCAACAACTGCGGATGCGGTTACTGGTTTCAAACTGGAGACGCTGACTCATGAAGAATTACCTGGAGAAGGGCCGGGCCGGTTCGAAAAATCTCGCCCAAATTTTGTCCTAAATGAGTTTGTGCTTACTGATGTTGATGGAAACGCCGTGCAACTTGAGGGCGCCATTGCAGATTATTCACAACCGAATTTTGATGTGAAAAATGCAATTGATGGTGATTTGAAAACCGCATGGGCTATTGCAGCGGAATTCCATAAACCACACACGGCAGAATTCCTTACCTCAGAGGTGATACGCGATGATGGTAAGAAGCGTTGGAAGCTTCGTATGGAAATGAATTACGGCGGCGGGCGCACAATTGGTCGCATCCGTTTGTCTGCTATGACTGGGACGCGAAGTATGACAGGTGTGAGCGATGCCATTGTTGACATTGTGAAAACACCTGAAGCAGAGAGAGAATCAGCACAGACGAAGCAACTGAAGGACTACTTTCTGAAACAATCTGAAGAAGTGGCCAAACTGCAAAAGCAGGTTGATGCGGTCAAGCAAGAACTGGCTAATGTTAAACCCACAACCACACTGGTAATGGTGGAGGATCAAGAACGTGAGACACATGTTTTAAAACGGGGTAATTTCAACTCACCAGGTGAATCAGTTTTTGTTGGTACACCTCGCGTCCTGAATGGACTACCAGAAGCGTCGCTACAGAATCGGTTAGGACTCGCAAGCTGGCTGATAGATAGGTCAAATCCTTTGACGGCACGGGTCGCAGTCAATCGATGGTGGGCTGAGTTTTTTGGGCGAGGGATTGTTGCCACGGAGGAAGACTTCGGTATGCAAGGTGATCTACCCACTCATCCGGGTTTGTTGGACTACTTGGCTGTGGAGTTTATGGAGAACGGATGGTCGATGAAGTATATCCATCGATTGATCGTACACTCTTCGACTTATCGGCAATCTTCCCGGACTCGAAATGATTTAGACGATATTGACCCCAATAATCTAATGCTGGCACGTGGCCCGCGTTTTCGTCTCGACGCTGAACAGATTCGAGACAACGCGTTACAGATAAGTGGACTGCTTCAAAACAAGATAGGCGGTCCACCGGTGTATCCACCTCAGCCAAATGGTCTTTGGCGTCACGTAGGCAGAAATGCCCCTAAATACACAACCTCGACTGGCACAGATAGATATCGACGCGGGATATATACCGTGTGGAGACGCAGTGCACCTTATGCGAGCTTCACGAACTTCGACGCGCCCGATCGAGCTGCGTGCGTTGTACGGCGTGCTAGAACTAACACGCCCTTACAGGCATTGACGTTGTTAAATGACGTCGCATTTCTGGAAATGGCGAGAGCATTTGGAGAGCGGATTCACTCCCTCAAGTCCGGTTCCCGGGATGAGAAGATACTATTTGCTTTTCAATCAGCGGTATCTCGACAGCCAACAGCCAGGGAATTGAAGATTCTACAAGAAGTGTTTGAAAGCGAACTGACTAAGTTTAAACAAAATAACGAGCATGCCAGACAGATCGTGAGCGAAGCTCAGCAATCAACAAAAGATGTTTCGGAGTTAGCTGCATGGATACAAATTGGCCACATTCTCTTGAATCTCGATGAGACCATCAGCAAAAGCTAGTGTGTTATTTCAATGAATCACTTTGATGATGCAATATTAGATCTCACTCGTCGCGAGCTTTTTCAGTCAGCTGGCATGGGGATTGGTGCGGCCGCACTTTCCAGTTTATTGACGGCCGAAGATTCGCATGCAGTTGAGACAGCCAGCCGGATGGATCTTAGTCCGCAGATTGGACAATTCGCACCCAGAGCGAAAAATGTAATCTTCTTACATATGATCGGTGCACCATCGCACTTGGATTTATTTGTAGATAAACCAAAGCTGCGAGAGATGGATGGTGAAAAGTGTCCGGAAGAGCTCTTTGAAGGCCAGAGATTTGCTTTCCTACGCGGCCATCCAACCATGTACGGCTCAACATTCGATTTTCAAAAACATGGAGAGTCGGGTCATACTTTTAGTGACGTGCTGCCAAACCTTGCTTCGATAGCCGATGAATTAGCATTTATCGAGACGATGCACACGGATCAATTCAATCATGGACCAGCACAGTTGGTCTTTCAGACTGGCTTCCAGCGATTTGGTCGACCGTGCATGGGGTCGTGGGCGAGTTATGGTCTTGGTTCTCTAAATCAGAATCTACCTGCATTTGTTGTACTCATTACCGGTTCTGTCGGAGGTGCTGGAAACAGCATGTGGGGTAGCGGATTCTTACCGACGATTTACCAAGGTGTTGAGTTTAGAAGTTCCGGTGATCCGGTTCTATTTCTATCAAACCCTAAAGGCGTATCCGCTGATGATCGACGTAGAGTCATCGATGCGATTAACTCACTCAATCTTGAACAACTCAAAGATGTCGGTGACAACGAGATTAAGACTCGAATTGGACAGTATGAAATGGCGTATCGTATGCAGTCATCTGTCCCTGAGTTAATGGATATTTCTCAGGAACCTGATCACATTCATGCGTTGTACGGCAGTGACCCAGATAAGAATGGTTTTGCGAATAACTGCTTACTGGCTCGTCGACTGGTAGAACGTGGTGTGAGATTTGTACAGTTGTTTGATCAAGGTTGGGATCATCATGGTGGGTTGGTCAACGGATTAAGAAACAAAGCTAAACAGGTCGATCAACCCGTTGCCGGATTAATTAAGGACCTGAAACAGCGAGGCTTATTAGATGAGACGCTCGTGATTTGGGGTGCAGAATTCGGTCGCACTCCAATGGTTCAGGGAGACAGAAATTCTGCAGGACGTGATCACCACAAAGACGCATTTTGCGTCTGGATGGCTGGTGGCGGTATCAAAGGCGGTGTGCGATATGGTCAAACGGATGAATTTGGATATCATCCTGTTGAAAATGCGGTGACCGTTCCTGATTTTCATGCCACGGTATTGCACCTACTTGGTCTCGATCATAAACAGCTTACCTATCGTTATCAGGGTCGTGACTTTCGACTGACAGACGTGTCAGGATCTGTGGTCACTGAACTCATCGCATAGAGTCGCCTGACAACCAATGCGATCTGATCTTGTGCTGGATTCTTGAAGTCTGTAAATCCATTCATAGTTACAAGCGCCCGATGTGCGCGCCCATGACATGAATATCATTAAACGACAAATCTGGTTCGTGGCGATGGCCTGCTTTCTCTTAAACGTAGCAGGCTGTAGGAATACTCCGCGCATACAACGGACAGTTGATCAGATGGGACAGCAACGTCGGGAGACGGAAGACAGGTTTTACGCCCTGCAGTATGAGTACGAAAAACTTGCTGATACTGCACGCGAGTTGCATGACGAAAACGAGTTATTGAAACGTAAGCTGAGCCAGTTTTCTGGTGAAATAGGATCACAAGATAATGATCTGAATGGCGCGCCGGAGCTGAAGGATGTATCGCCGGACGCCTCTGGAGCCGTCCCAATGCCGATCCTGCCGAATAAGGACGGAGAGATTATTGTTGACGGTAATCCAATTGTTCAAGGCATCGCCTTTAGGCCCATATCTCAACCGATAGTCGATCTTTCTATTAATCGACTTCGTACAACCGGACGCGATTTCGACGGTGAACTGGGTGATGATGGATTCGTGGTGTTTCTCGAGCCACGTGACTCTCAGGGAGACATTGTTTTACTGTCAGCACCGATTGAGGTCAGGGCTTATCTTGAGAACGCACCAGCGGATGTTGCAGCGCACTGGAAGCTGAATTCCGCTGAAGTTCAACGTGCGCTACGCACGAGTTCAACGTCACGGGGTATTCCTATCGAACTTCGTTGGCCTGGAGTGATGCCTACACAAGATGAAGTGACGCTGGTTGTAGCCATGCGCACGAAATCCGGTGACGATCTAACGACACAAGCTGTGGTGCGTATCTACCACGATCCACACGCCGTGTGGTCACCAGAACGCTAATTGTGGTGATTGTTAAAGACTACGCAAGAAGATGATCAGATCTTTTAAATCTGACTCTGAAAGATCAGTGTTGCCCGGATGTTGATTCACGTGAATCACGTCTCTGAGCGTCTTAGCACTTCCATCGTGAAAATAAGGGTTGCGTTGACCTACACCAATCAAAGATGGCGGATTGAATTCCTTATTTCCTTCTTTGTCGACCAATCCAACATCGAATGTCTTTGGCGACGTATATAACGGCGGCGTGTGACATTTATTGCAGGACTGACGCGCAAAGATCTGCTGACCGCGGGCAATTGCCGTAAGGTCTTGGGTCGACTTTGCAACATCGATAGATGGCGGTGCCTTGAGAGTCTTAAGAAATGCAGCGATTTGAGTCACCGTCGTATCCGCCGGAGGTTCATCACTTTGCATCGTGTGCTGAATCGACTTGCGAATCTGAGCATCGATATCCTTGGCGCTTGCATTCCATGCAAAGGGCGCCGTACCGGTTTTCCCGAGTAATGACATGACACGCTTGGGTGCCCCGAATGAGGCATCGCTGAAATTGTCATTTAGCATGCCGTTGGTATGCCCGTCGGTATGGCAACTGTGGCAACTCATCCAGCTGTCGTGTGAAATTGTACCGTCGTAAAAGAGTAACTCCCCTTTATCCGCAGCGGTTAGTTCAGTCTTAGGACCCAGTGAAACTTGTTCAACCTGATCTTGAACATTCAGGTCGATAATGGAAATCGAATCATCAAATGTGTTTGCAATATAGACTTCGTCAGTTTCTGGGTTGACGATAACATCGGTTGGGCGACGGCCCACATTTATCCGCTGCAAGCTGAAGTCATCTTCCTGACCAAAGGCTAATTCACCGACTCCTCCTAGTGACACGACTACCGTTCCGTTGGATGTGATGCTGAGGCCGGCGGGATCAGATGTCGCACTTCCTGCTTCACCGAGCGGATGCATGTGTGCTCCACTGTAAAGCTGCTTTCCACCGGCTATTACATTTTCAACTCGCAACCAGCGGAGATCATTAGACATAAGCAGCCCCCAATGAACATCATTGCGTACGGTGTGGGCTAGTTCATTGAGCATTTGATGAGCGATGAGTAACATTTTGCCATCGGCACTCAACTGAATACCACGGATGTTGTGTCCGGGAAATTCTCGGACGCCGAATAGACTGATTTCACCGGCAGCAGCGGTCTTCACGTCGAACAAAGCAAGTTTTCCGCCAAACGCATCGGCAACGACAAGTAAATCGTGATTGTGAAGCAAGGTTAGCTTGCGCGGGGCAAACGACATATCAATCTGTTGGAGGACTTTGCTTTGATTGGGTTGGTCGTGATTAAACCGAATGGTTGTAAGTCTGCGCGACCACAGTGAAGTGACCATGATGAGTTGGCGCTTTTGGTCGTAATATATTTCTACCGGATATGGGCTTACCGGGATTCTGCTGATTGTCTTAAGGGCGTCGTTCTCAATGGTGGCAAGAATGAGCTGGTGTCCGTCTTCGTCAGTGATGGCAAAGATCTCAGTGCCATTGATTCGGCAAATGTCAGATGGTCGTTTGGCGATTGCATATTCACCGAGAATGGATTTAGTACGGACATCCAGTACTGAAATGGTTCCGGTGCGCTGATTCGTTGCCAGCAGGCGGGTATTGTCGCTGGTGAGTGTAAGAGCAATGGGCCTTCGCAAGGCAGCTGTTTCATGGAGTGCTTCAGCACTTGCCGTGTGACAGATAGTCCCTGTGGTGAGACAAGTTAGAAGGATAATGGTGAATCGTGTCATGAACCTACACTATGTGCGACTGGTTGCTGTTACACGATACATATTAACTGTTGAGGCTAACTAATTGAATGTTAGTTGTTGTAAAGCAACGGCTTTAATGTCGTCTGCAACCGAGAGCTAAATCCGTGGTTGCAGACACATTATCGATCGCCGGCTGTCATGCCTAACCGTACCACATTTCAAGGAGCCGTTAGGCGACGCAGGAATTGGATACGGACAAACGGCAGCGAGGCCGAATGTATGGTAGCGTGGTCCGGAGGAGCGCAGCGGCGCAAGGTCTCGGATGGGGTGTCTTAAAGATCTCTATGGGCCGCAGGTCCGCTCGGAATAATCTTATTCTTCCGCTTCTTCAGCGGCGGCCGCATCCATTCTCTCAACAACGTGATCGATGAGATTGTAGTCCTTGGCTTCATCGGCAGACATAAAACAATCGCGATCCGTGTCTTTTTCGATCTTATTGAGCTTGTGACCGGTGTGCCGAATTAAAATTCGATTTAGCTTGTCTTTGACTCGCTGGAATTCCTTGGCGTGAATCAGGATTTCTTCAGCTGTGCCTTCCATCCCAGCAAGCGGTTGATGGATCATGATTCTCGCATTTGGAAGTGCAAAGCGTTTATTTTCCTGTCCAGCTGTAAGTAGGACTGCGCCCATCGATGCAGCTTGTCCGATGCAATAGGTCGCCACGTCGCAAGTTACAAACTGCATTGTGTCGTAAATGGCCATTCCGGCACTTACGCTTCCGCCCGGTGAATTGATATAGAAGTGAATATCAGCTTTCGGGTCGTCTGATTGAAGAAACAGCATTTGTGCGACAATCGCATTGGCGACTTCATCATTGACGCCGGAACCGAGGAAGACAATTCGATCCTTGAGTAGACGGCTATATATGTCATAGACGCGTTCCTCGCGTCCGGACTTTTCAACCACATATGGTAGGGGAGGCATCTTGCTGGTAACTCCGATTGAATTCTATTTATTCTGTATTGCTGTGTTGAGTAATGAATTACTCTGCGCCATCCGTATCGACAGGTGGCTTGCTGAGTATTTCATCAACAACGCCGTACTCCTGTGCCTGTTCGGCTGTTAGGAAGAAGTCACGATCCGTGTCCTTCTCGATTTGCTTCGTCTTCTTGTCAGTGTGTTGTGCAAGAATGTCATTCAGCATCTGACGATTTCTGAGAATCTCATTTGCTTGAATCTCAATATCGCTGATTTGCCCGTTGACTCCGCCATAGGGCTGATGAAGCATGACACGGGAGTGAGGCAGTGCATATCGTTTGCCTTCGCTACCGCCGGCCAGTAATACAGCCGCTCCGCTCGCCGCCTGTCCAACGCAGTATGTTGCTATCGGGCAGCTTAGAATCTGCATGGTGTCGTAGATCGCAAGTGTTGCAACAACACTTCCACCTGGGGAATTGATGTAAAAGTGGATATCTTTCTTGCGATTCTCACTTTGTAAGTACAACAATTTCATAACGACTTCATTGGCGTTACCAGTGTGAATTTCACCCTGGAGGAATACGATTCTGTTTTCAAGCAGCAGATCACCAAGTGTCAGTTGCCGTTGTCGCTGGTACGATTGAGCTCCATAGGATGCCATTGCCATTGGATCTTGAAATCCAAACAGCCCATCACTTTTGGAGTGCGACTTTTCTCTTTCATTTCGAATGGAGTGATTATCCATCATGAAGTTTTGTCCTGCGGTCTATCTAAAGCCTTCTAAAGGTCAAAAAGATCGTTGTGTATATCTCTTTATTGGTCGCAATTATGGCACAAATCAGCGGTTTCGAGAACTGCGGATAACCACGGATTTGCACAGCAATGACAAGAATTCGATCGCGCAGCAGCGATCGCCCTTAAATTCATAGGCATGATGGGAATGATGGGAATGAATACTATGCAGACTGATTAGTCATCAGACGCTTCACCATCGCTGTCAGCTTCTTCTTCAGCTACTTCTTCAGTTGCTTCTTCAGTTGCTTCTTCAGCTACTTCTTCAGCTACTTCTTCAGCTACTTCTTCAGCTACTTCTTCAGCTACTTCTTCAGTTGCTTCTTCAGTTGCTTCTTCAGTTGCTTCTTCAGCTACTTCTTCAGCTACTTCTTCAGCTACTTCTTCAGTTGCTTCTTCAGTTGCTTCTTCAGCTTCAGGTTCAGATGCTTCAGGTTCAACGGCAGCGGCTTCTACGACAGGTTCTTCAACTGCCTCTTCTTCCTCAACAACTTCCGAGCCAGGTAATTGGCCGCTAATCGCGTGAGAAACGGGGAAGCTATTATCGGATGATTCACTTTCAAGAGGCACATCTTTGATGTCCGCTTCCGATGTGATCAACTCGATTGCCTTGCGCTCTATGACTTGATTGCGAAGTGCGTCCATATCGCCCTGCTTTTCAAGCCGTGCACGTACTCGGCGTGGCGAAGTTTCTTGTTGCATCGCAATTGTGAGAATTTCGCGTTCGACGTCTTCCGATGTTGCTTCAATCTCATTCTCTTCGGCGATTCGTTCAAGAATGAAGTGTTCACGTAGTGCACGTTCAGTACTACCGAGCAGGTTCTGCTGGATTCGATTGATTTGTCGTCGAATTTCCTCTTCGGGGAATCCACTGGACTGCATTTCCAGAATTGCACGTTGTAGTTCACGCTGGCTTTGTCGGCGTAGTAGTGCAGGTGGTAGTTCCCAACTTGCACTTTCAGTCAACGCGCCCGTGATTTGTTGTCGTAAACCTTGTTGCTGATGATACTGAAGCTGGCGTTCAAGCTCACCCTTAACGACTTCATGCAAATCTTCTTCGCTCTTGAAACCACCGACGGTTTCGAGGAATTCTTCGGTAAGCTCCGGAAGGTTCACTCGCTTAATTCCGGTGATCTCCACTTCGGCATCAAATGACTTGCCGGCATCATCCGTATCAAGTGTTTCGCTAAGTGTCGCTTTGCCAGACGCGGTGTCACCATTGGACTGACCAAGCACAAGTTTATCAAAGGCAGCTAGTTCACCGTCAGCAAATGACAGTGTTTCCCGTACTGGTACGCTTGTCTCAGATAAACTGGAAACTTCTTCGTCACCATCTTTAAACGTGACATTCACTGTGACGATATCGTCTTCGGTAACAGGCCCATCGTGGTCTTCCACTTCGCCGTATCGCTGCAGTAGTTCTCTCGTCTTTGCCTCGACTTCTTCCAGCGTGTATTCATGCGACTGTTGTTCGAGTGTCAGACCTTTCCATTCGGGCATATCAAAGTCAGGGCGTACTTCGACGCTGAACTCAAAAGTGAGTGGCCCGTCATCGGGCATTTGGATTGCTTCATAGTCGAAATCTGGTTCGCTGATCGCAGAGAAATCTTGTTCATCAGTGACCTGCCCCATGGCATCCATGAGCAATGATCCTTTGACCTGATTTGTAACTTCGTCTTTGAATCGCGTTTCTACGAGTTTGCGTGGCGCGCGCCCCAGACGGAATCCGGCAACTTGTGCCTTTGGCATCAGCTCGCTGTATGCATCGTTCAAATAGCGATCGATGTCATCTCGTGGCACGGTTACGACGACGTGACGTTCGCAAGCCCCAACTTCCTTGATTTCAACTTCTGTGGCGATTCGCTGCTCATCATCGGTTTCATCAATATCATCGACATCTTCGATGACGTCTTCAGTTTGGAGAGTCTCTTGAGATTCTTCGAGGTTTTCTTCTGGTACAGCGTTGGATTCAGCGTCAGACATAGCGTTAGCCAGTTCCCGTTGATCGATAGGATGAGGGGTATTGAACGTATTTAAAGAAGTCGCGTTTAAGCACCTAAGCAGTATCTACTGCCTAGTACGCCGGCACTCTTTTTAACCAAGGCTCTTGGTTTTTTCGGGGTGCCTGTCTACAAAGCTTTGGCGGGAATCATTCCACATTGGATTCCGTGCCGTGTATTCCATTTTGCGGCGTCAGCTTGTTTGCAATCCAATTAAAAGAGCGGGTGATGGGATTCGAACCCACGACAACAACGTTGGCAACGTTGTGCTCTGCCAGCTGAGCTACACCCGCCGAAAACGCAGATTAAATCAAATATCATCACTGCGCCTCAGTTACTTTTCATAAGTTTAGCCAACACAATTAAGGGACTAAAGGGGGGAGTATCGTGGTTACAGAAGTTTTTTGATGCATACACGCCGTTTTTGGTTCTGTGTACGTAATCGCGAGTTGACACCTGGTCACCTCTATTGCACGCGAAGATCGAGACAGTCGTTAGATTATTCAGCAAGAGGCTGATTTATTGAATTGTGTATTCCAATGCACTGATATAAACTTGTGTTTATGCGTTATGGTCGGACATTTAGTATTTGCGACACGTAACGTGCTCTTCAGTTAGAGATCTTATCGAGTATCTTTCTGCCAGTTTCCATCCATCCAGTGACTTTTTCAACATAGTGGTTGTTTATAGTTGACTGGTAATGTCTGATAGTAGTTTCGCCAAATGCGAAGGTTTTAAGTACACAATTCGGGTCTGAATTCACACTCAGAGATACTATGAACGTTAAGCTATCCGTTATTAAAGATGGAGAGGTTTACAAGCAGCTAACTGTTGCGTTGCCGGTTGTAATCGGCCGTGGTACAGAAGCTGGCCTGACGATCAAACACCCGTTAGTAAGCCGCAAACATTGCGAATTATTTGCGATGGACGGTTCAGTGCAAGTAAAAGATCTTTTCTCTCTGAATGGAACGTTTGTAGATGGAAACCGTGTAGACACAATAGCTGCGGTAGCTGCTGGCAGCGAATTAAAACTAGGCGTTGTAGAAATGACGGTGGAGTTTTCCGAAGTCACAGATGCGCCCTCCACTGCGGTTCACGAAGTTCCTGAACCTGCTGCTCAGGTCGCGCCGGAAACAGCTGCCATTGATTCAGCACAGGTAGATGAAGATGAATCAGTAAATGCTGCTGATAATTCTGCTTTGGCAGAAATTAATGACTTTGAAGTGAACAATAGCGCCGAAGGTGGTGACGGCGCGTTGGATCTTGGTGACTTTGAAGTTAACGAAGATGCCAGTGGCCCGGCTGAATCAGAAGCACTGGGCTTGGGCGATTTCGAATTAAATGAAGACGTGGCTAGCCCAGCGGAAGCGGATGCCCTTGATTTGGGTGACTTTGAGGTTAACGAAGATGCCAGCGGGCCGGCTGAATCCGAAGCACTGGATCTAGGCGATTTCGAATTAAACGAAGATGTGGCTAGT
>JBJLEE010000055.1:0-112787 GCA_045566075.1 Pirellulaceae bacterium
ACAGGAAAAGCTATTTAGAAATGTGCACGGTGCGACCGTCGATTGACAGTCGTCCCTCGAACAACATGTTGAGCGCTGTCGGATACGCCTCGCACTCCGCCTCAAATACGCGTGCTGCTAGGCTTTCAACGGTATCCTGGTCCTTTACCAGCACGGCACGTTGCAAGATGATCGGTCCATGATCGTATTGGTCATCTACAAAGTGGATCGTACAGCCTGACATCCTCGCACCATATTCGAGCACCGCTTTATGCACATGATGTCCATAAAAGCCTTTTCCACAAAACGATGGAATCAAACTTGGGTGAATATTCACGACCCGATTCGCAAAGTCGTTAGGGATCACTACCCGTTTTAGGAACCCGCCCATGACGACATAGTCCACACTGAATTCTCTACAAACAGAGAAAACCGCCTCACTGAATTCGGCGTCGCTATCAAAGCCTTGTCGTTCAATGCATTTACTAGGGATATCAACTTCCGCACAGAAGGCTAAACCTCCAGCGTTTGGATCACTCGAAATCACGACTCCGACATGTGCATTTAACATTCCCGCATCAATTTTCGAGATGAGATTCTTAAGCGTTGTGCCGCCACCGCTTATGAGTACTGCAATTTTCTTTTCTTCAGACGCTGCCATGACAGACCGTTACGTTAGTTAAGAAACACTAATGTTCACGCGAATTGAAATATCAGACTCGCCAAGTGTACGAACGTGCTCACTCTCATCAAAAACGGTTGACATTTCGAGTGAACTGATCAAGGCTTCTGATGCCATTACATTTCCGAATGCCTCTACCACCTTAGCCACGGATGGGTCATCACTACCGACCTGAACATTGATCCGGTCCGTGAATTCGCAACCGATTTCTTTACGAATATCCTGTATGTAACGGATCAGGTCCCGGGCCTTTCCTTCAGCAATCAAATCATCATTTAGCTCTGTACTCAGAACAACCACACACTGCTGACCTTGAGCCGCTGCCCAACCTTCTTTAGCACTTAAACGCACTTCCACTTCATCCGACGTGAGCGAGATCTGCTCTCCATCGATATCGAGAACGATATTGCCTGCCATTTCCATTTCTTTGAGCAATTCGTCGCCAGGTGCAGACTCCAGCCAGGACTTTACACGTGGCATGAGTTTACCTACACGCGGGCCAAGTGCTTTGAAATTCGGCACCACCTGGTACTCAATGAACTCTTCGCCTTCTAGCGTGTATGCAATTTCTTTTATATTTACTTCATCTCGCAATATGTCGTCGTGGGATTCGAGCCATGCCACCTGGCTGGCATCCGTCAGGACGACTTCCATCCGTTGCAGCGGCTGTCTAACTTTCAGCTTTGCATTCATCCGTGCACTGCGTCCGAGCGATGCGATTTCACGGAGCAACCCCATTTGCGAAGATAGCTCGCTATCGAGCACCGTATCGTTTACATCCGGATAATCGCACAAATGCACACTCACTGGCGCTCGATCGCCGAACACACCGGCTAGGGATTGCCACATCCTGTCCGCGAAAAACGGTGTAAACGGGGCAATAAGTTTACTGAGCGTTACCAGGCATTCGTAAAGCGTCCAATACGCGTCTCGCTTTTCAACTCCGTCTGTAGCATCGCTCCAAAAGCGTGCCCGACTGCGGCGCACATACCAATTGCTCAACGCATCGACAAACGCATTGATTCGATTCGCTGCCCCATAATTATCGTAGGCATCCATGCATTGAATCGTTGTACCAACCGTCTCAGAGAGTTCGCCGAGAATCCATCGATCTAATTCTGTACGTTCGTCTAGATTCCGGTAACACGCAGCTCTCTCAAGGTCCGAAGGTGACAATTCGCCCACATCACCGTCAAGAACTGACTCTGGCTCAAATTTATCGATATTCGCATAGATGGTGAAGAAGCTAAAAACATTCCAAAGCCTCAGCAGAAACTCCGGAATACTATCCTTTATGGATTGCTCCTTATATCGAATCGGTGTCCACGGAGCCTGATTAGCAAAGAAGTACCATCTAAGGGCATCTGCTCCATATTTATCGAAAATCTCATTGGGTTCGCGATAATTACGTTTACTTTTTGACATCTTGCGCCCGTCTTCTCCGAGCATGAGTCCAAGTACAACACAGTTGCGATATGGATGTGGATAGGGTTCTGCAAGTCCGGAACTACCGTCACTACCAAATAGCATGGTGCTGATGGCTAACTGGCTGTAGAACCACCCTCGTGTTTGGTCGATTGCTTCACTTATAAAATCTGCGGGAAAGGAGCCTTCAAAACGATCTCGATTTTCCTGAGGGTATCCCCATTGTGCGAATGGCATTGCGCCGCTGTCGTACCAGCAGTCGATAACTTCTGAAACGCGTTCCATTCTCCCTTCATCTGCGAACGGCGACTGATAGGTAATGGCGTCGATATATGGCTTGTGTACCTTGAGGTCGTCGACCAGTTCCGGATTCTCAGCTTTGGCTGACGCCCAGACTTCCGTGCCAGTTACGTCGGGCTTACCGAGCAACTCGTCATAGTTTCCGATCGCTTCCATCTGGCCTGTTTCGCTACAGACCCAGATTGGTAACGGGGTACCCCAAAATCGCTCACGCGATAACGCCCAGTCCACATTGCTTTCAAGGAAATTTCCAAATCGCCCGTCCTTAATGTGTTCTGGCAACCAGTTTATCTGCTGATTATTTTCAACCATCGCATCCTTATAACTAGTGGTGCGAATAAACCAGCTTTCCCGCGGATACTGAATCAACGGATCTTCGTCCGCTCGCCAACAAAATGGATAGTCATGCAGATACTGCTCGAGCAGAAATAAGCGACCACGTTCGCGCAATTCACGTGATATGGCCTTATCCGCATCTTTCACCCATTGCCCCTCATAGTCAGAAGCAACTTCCGTAAATCGTCCATCCGGGCCCACGGCACAGATTAATTCCGGGCCCTGACCATCTTCAAATCGTTCCTGCTCTTCAATCAAGACGTCATAATCGACTTCGCCAAAGGCCGGCGCCTGATGAACAATTCCCGTACCGCTATCTGTGGTAACAAAACCTGCTTCAACCACCCGCCAAGCCAGATGCTCAACGTCGCCGGTCTTCAATCGTCCCTGTTCATCTCCCACCTCACGGTAGAAGTAGTCAAAAGGTGGTATATATCGTTGACCGACCAGTTCACGACCACTCACTTCAGAAATCAAGACCAGTTCTTTTTTGGACTTTTCAGCTATCGTCTCAACCAGATCTTTTGCCACATATAGCTGTCGACCGCTGTCCTCGTCCTTAACCAGTGCGTACGTCAACTCCGGATTGACAGCAGCGAACTGGTTGCTAGGCAGTGTCCATGGAGTGGTCGTCCAAACGAGCAATGATGTTTCTGGCTGTTCGACGAGTGGAAATTCCACAAACACTGACGGATCCGCTACTTCACGATAGCCCTGCCCGACTTCTCCAGCACTCAAGGCGGTACCGCCTTGAGCCCACCACCATACGATCTTGTGACCACGGTATAGCAAACCGCGGTCAAACAACTCTTTGAGCGACCACCACACGCTTTCCACATACGATTGGTGATAGGTCACATAGGCATCTTCCAGATGCAACCAGAACCCTAATCGCTGCGTTAAATCTTCCCACTCCTGCATATAGCGCCAGACACTCTGTTGGCACTTTTGAATGAACGGTTCAACACCAAATGCTTCTATTTCTTCTTTTGAGTGGATGCCGAGTTCTTTACACACTTCCACTTCTACGGGCAAGCCATGTGTATCCCAACCAGCTTTACGCTCGCAATAGTATCCACGCATGGTCCGGTAACGCGGAAAAAGATCCTTAATAGCTCGTGTAAGACAATGCCCCGGGTGCGGCATGCCATTAGCCGTTGGCGGACCTTCATAGAAAATGAACGGCTTGGCATCCTTGCGTTTCAGTAACGACTGATTGTAAACATCATTCGTTTGCCAAAACTCAAGGACTTCTTCCTCTAGACTTGGAAAATTCGGGCTACTTGGTTGAGACTGAAACATTTGGATCTTGCACTGATATTACTCATGCAGATTAAACCGACCGCAAAGCGCGTTATTTACTTTCCTCTTTCGGCGATTCTGCATCACCGTCATCGCCACTGTCACCGTCCACAGGAACTTTTTTTTCATCCTTATCGTCACTCGTGGACGTCGATGAACCTACTCCCTGATAGTGGAATTCTGTTTCAAACTCTTCGTCAATCGGATCGAATTCATCCTCAGTCTCTTCTTCAAAGTCATCATCGAAATCATCATCGAAGTCATCTTCGTCGAAGTCATCGTCGAAATCCTCATCCACGTCATCTGTGGCGTGGGGGGCCACGTAACGATCGGTCCAGGTAACCTGATCGGCTTCTGTATTGTATGATCCAGGGACAGACATTGTTGCTGTCATCATGGTTCTCCAGCGTATCAATGGAACCAAAAAAAAGAACTAATTGAGTCACGTTAGGATATAGCGCACAGGCGTTTTTAACAACGCCACGAGTGTACTATTCGCGTAGCCAACCACCAGAACACCCTTTCAAGGGATCAAGTGTGATAATCTGCGTTGAAAACCACGTAATCCGTTGTTAAATCGCTAGTCCAAATCTTCGCGCTACCAGGCCCACTTCCGACGGTTAATTGAATCGAAATCTCTTTACTTGTCCTCATGGCATCGCTTAGTGCCGACTCATCGAATGTAACAGGCTCAGATTGTTCAAACAATTTCTGACCCAACAAATGCAAAACGATTTGATCGGCATCGATATCGATCCCCGCATAGCCCACTGCTGACACAATCCTTCCCCAATTCGGATCATTTCCCGCAACACACGTCTTTACCAAATTACTATTGGCAACCGCCTCTGCAATTTCACGAGCATCTTCATCGCTACCTGCACCACTCACGTCAATTTCCAATACATGCGATGCGCCTTCACCATCGGCTGGAATCATTTTGGCTAGCTCCAGACAGACTTCTTCCAGCACGCCTTCGAATTGCGCCAATTCTTCAGCATTTAGTTCGCTCCCCACCACGCCACTCGCCATAAGCAAGAATGTGTCATTGGTACTGGTATGACCTTCAACGCTGACACAATTGAATGTGGATTGAATTACTCGAGATTGAATAGCCTGAAGCGTCGCAGCGTCAATCCTTGCGTCAGTCATTACGACGGACAAAAACGTTGCCATGTTGATGCCGATCATGCCAGCACCCTTTGCGATGCCCGTTATCGTGATTTGCTGTCCACCAATCTCCACTTGGCGGCCTGCCGTTTTGCGTCCGTTATCCGTTGTTAGGAACCCGTCTGCCGCCGCCAGGAACGCTTCACTATCCTCTCCTCGTGATGTGCCCAGAAGCTTTGCACCAGCGATGATCTTTTTCATGGGTAACTGGACGCCAATAATCCCTGTGGACATGACCAGCACCTCTTCAGCAGCACAACCAATTTCTGCTGCTCCTGCTGCGCACATTGCCTCAGTATTTGCGAAACCTTGTTGTCCTGTACATGCATTCGCGTTTCCCGAATTAACAATCACACCCCGTATAGCATTTGAAGGAGTACGCTGTCGATCCAACGTGACCGGAGCAGCCACGACAAGGTTCTGGGTGTATACACCCGCTACCGCGCAAGCGTCGTCTGTGAAAATCAGCGACATATCCTTTTTTGACATATCAGCCTTGATGCCTGCTGAGATTCCAGCAAATCTAAACCCTTTGGGAATGGCGATCATCACTTTACTCAACTGCTGATTTTTATATTAAAGAAGCGAGGTCGTCTCGCACCAATCATTGGCAATGTTCATGTTTTGAATTGCCTGCCCCGATGCGCCTTTAACCAGATTGTCCAACACGCTTACGATTACACACCAGTCTCCAGCCTGACGAACGGCAATATGGCAACGGTTTGTATTTACGATGTCGCGTGTCGATGGTAATGCATCCACTACATATACAAAAGCTTCCTTCTCATACTGCGATTCCAGTGCTTCGACCAAGTTTGCAACATTGGCTTTGGGCTTCACGTAGTTTGTGGCTAGAATACCCCGTTCCATTGGCATTAGGTGCGGAGTAAATACGACATCAACCTCACTACCTGCAAACTCGCCGAGGACTTCGTCAATTTCCGGTTTATGGCGGTGCACTCCTATTCCATAGGCTGATACGCTCTCGTTTGCTTCGGGAAAATGAAGGTGTGGTTTCGGATTCTTTCCAGCGCCGGACACACCGCTCTTGCTATCAATCACGATGGGCGAAGTTTCAATTAGGCCATCTCTTATTAATGGTGCCAGTGGTAGGTTTGAAGCTGTCGTATAACATCCTGGATTCGCAATGACATTTGCACCGCGTATGGCGTCACGATTGAGCTCGCAAAGACCGTATACTACTTGCCCGACTCGCTCCGGATCCGGGTGCTCCGCATTGTAATACTGAGCATAAGTGTCGAGGTCATTTAGCCTGTAATCCGCACTCAGGTCGATTACCTGCACTCCAGCATCCAGCAATGGAGCGACGGTTGAAGCAGAGGCCGCGTGGGGCAAACAACTAAAAGCAATATCCACCGCATCGGCAAATTGCGTTGCGTTAAACGGAATTAGTCGCAGGTCCAGAGCTCCACGCAACGAAGGATGCACATCAGCTACGTGCAACATGTCTTCCGAACGTGTCGTTAGAGTCGTCAGCTCCACCTCAGGATGTTTTATGATCCTTCGGATAAGCTCGAGTGCCGTGTAACCACTGGCTCCGATTATCCCAACCTTTTTTGTCATTGTTTATTAATCCACTTTGCAGTGCCGAAACGCGATTCTTTGCCGTAATCATGTCCGATAATCATTCGATAGCGGAAGTTCAGTATACTCACGCATCAGATATTCTAGGATAGCTACGCTCTAAAACAGCTTCCTTGTCTTAAGTACGTTGTGTAGTTCTGCCAATATCATTGCTGTAGCCCCCCAAACAAAGTGGTCGCCCACGAGATACCCTGGAATAGGGCGGTCGCCGACAAGATTCGACGGTAAGATTTGATTGACAACAGTTTCCAGATTTTCAAGCCTGCAGGTAATCGCCGAGCTTACCTCTCGCTCACACGGGAGTAACACTGGAATCTCGTTCAGGGCAGCAATTACCGGAGTCACCCTGTAATTACTACCAAAAATGAAGACTTCCGAGAGGCTCCCCAATAACTGCGATGTTTCCACCGAAATACCCAGTTCTTCCTCTAACTCGCGCATGGCCGCTTCTGCATCACTCTCGCCGCCTTCAGCTGCACCACCGGGCAAACTTATTTGGCCTGCATGCGATGCCATCGTCACAGGCCGTTCGATTAAAGGAAAACATATTTCGCCATCATCTTCATAAAGGCAAATCATTACTGCTGCCCTTTTCGCATCAATCGCTGCCGGGCCCATGTGTCTACCGAAACAATATGGAGGTTCCAAACCGCGCTGAGCGGGAAAGCCAATGCCGAGATTCTGGAGTGTCACTTTACTCTCCCATCTCTCACAATAGCTGAGGTCTGAGCCCGCTTTACCTTGTATACGACATACAAAGAGCTGCGCACGCGAGTTGGGCTTTCCGCTCCCGGATATACTCGCTCCCACCCAAGATCGCCCGATGGAACGAAGTGAGTCGCGACGACATAATCAAACGGATATTCTGCTGTAATTTCATGGACGTGCTTTGCATTTGCCTCCAATCCCTTATGAATCACCGCGTCGGTATACACACTTTCCATCCGACGATTCCATTCAAGCAAGCCATTGGCATCCTGCGGTATATCCTTCCAATTGACGACTTCAGCCCGATGCGCGTGCCACTTAAACGTCTGTTGGCGACGCGGCGTCAACACCACCGCATCTTCACTCGTGTTTTCCCTGATCCATCTGCATGCAAACACCCAATCTTTCCAGATTCGAAAGGTCACCTTTCTGCGTGCCTCAGGGTCCTCACGTAGAGACTGAGGCATGCTCTGCTGAGCAGCCAGGCTCCTACCGTCCCTCCATCGCTCTCGCTGCTCCATTCCCATAAAAGTACATACAATCACGATGACAAGAACTTGAAGCGATACCTTCATCCTCGGTAGACTTGCGACGCTTGTCGCAATAACCGCGGGCACGAATACGTCAAAGTTACGAAACCAATAGTAACGAAGGATACCAGCACCGGACTGTGTGGGGGCCAAGGCAACCGACAGCAGCAATCCAAACGCGGCGATCAAAATACTACCAAACACCAGGTAGTCCCATCGTTTCCAGCAATCATCCACAAGTACCCGGCGGTTTCTCGCCACAAACCAACCCAGCCATACCAACACTAGTCCCGCACCAAGGCTCACTCGAGTCGCACTAAAGCTCGAGAACACCAGATGATGAGACAACCGCTTAAACACATAAATCTCATTAGCCAGCGACATATCGCCATCAGATGCGGAATTATTTAGCAACAACGCGGGCACGAGGCCAGGCAAAGCCAATAACACACCACACATGAGGCACTTGATGTTCTTACCGGTGAATATCTGGTCCCTGGCAACGAAACACTGTGACAATCCCGCCATAGCAAAGGTCCATCCTCCCACTAACACATGCAATGAGGTCGCAATTCCGAGCAACACGTATGCTCTACCCCACTGTCCTCTGATGATTCCTGCAGCGCCCCATAGCGCGAATGGCAGCGAGAGACCCTTAGCTTCTATACCTCCAACGACCCATTCTCCGGATAGATGACACCAACGTACCAGCCCAAACCAAAGCGTAGCCGCCACAACCGTCCTTACTGCATCCAGTCGTAGAGCACGGCACACACTCAGCCATGAAAGACTCAGTAACACCCATACAATCACGCGACCCACGATTGAAGCAGTCTCGAGCCCAACAATTGCCGGCACCCAACCAAACACCCAATAGAACACCAAATGAGCATCCGCGGAATTCAAGAAAAAGTCATCCTTACACCAGTCGGGATTCCAATAATGAAGTGCCTTACCCAGATAATGGGCTTCGTTTACATCGGGCCCATTGGACCATCCGAACAAGGCGCACGCCGCAAACACAAATGCAAAGGTAAACCAGTACCCGAATGCACGGCTTTCGAGTCTTTCGCCTGTTTGTAAGCTCGACACGATCAATGGAAAACCTTCATGGTGTCACTGGACTAGCCAGACAGTAGAACGTTAGCCCTCAGCGGACGCGATATGTCCAAAGTCTTCTTTAAGAGAATGGTAGAGACGCTGATAAACCGGAAAACGACGATCATACTTGCGTTTTTCAGTCCGTTGCACAGGTGTTTGAGTCACAACATGCACCGTAGCGTCACATGCCTGCTGTATATTTTTGTACGCGCCGTCTCCCACAGCAGCGAGTAAGGCAACACCGTAAGCGGGCCCCTCCTCGGCATTAATTGTCACCGCTTTTTTGCCGAACACGTCCGCTTGTAGCTGACGCCATAATTTCGATTTCGAGCCACCGCCGGAAACACGACATTCACGAACTGGCACACCCATGTTTTCGATGATCTCGAGACTATCACGCATGGCATATGTAACACCCTCCATGATTGATCGAGCCATATGGCCTCTTGAATGACTCAAGGTAAGACCGACGAAGCAACCCTTGGCCAATGGGTCTGCGTGAGGCGTCCGTTCTCCAGTTAAATACGGCAAGAAGTACAGGCCCTCACTACCAGCGGCAACCGCTGCAGCTTCTTTGTTTAACACATCAAACACACTATCGCCTTTGGGCAACCGAATGTCATCGCATAAACTATTTCTAAACCAGTCCAAGGCTCCACCAGCGGTGAGATTCACCCCCATCATGTGCCATTTACCACGCACAGCATGGCAAAACGTATGTAGACGTCCGTTGGGATCTACCTGCATCTCATCACTGTGAACAAACATCACACCGGATGTGCCAATGGATGTCGAGAGAACACCCCGTTTCACCACACCTGTTCCAAGAGCATTTGCGGCACAATCTCCAGCACCTCCGACCACCTTGCAACTAGTTGTAAGACCCAAAGTCTTCGCCGCGGCAGTCGTTAGTGTTCCGGTCACGTCCTCCGATTCATAAACCGTGCCCAGAAGATCTTCATCGAGGTCTAACTTGCTGAGCAGTGATTTTGACCAGTTACGTTTTTTTACGTCCAGAAGCAACATTCCGCTCGCATCACTTACTTCCGTTGCGTAGTCAGCAGTCATTCGCCGGCGAATCTCATCCTTCGGCAATAACACTTTCCGGAGCTTGGCAAAATTCCGAGGTTCATTGTTTCGCAGCCATAGTATCTTTGGCGCCGTAAATCCCGTCATCGCTGGGTTTGCAACCATGCGAATTAATGCCTTCCGCCCCCCTGCTCTGCTTTCTATTTCCTGGCACTCATCGGCTGTTCGCTGATCATTCCACAAGAGTGCTGGTCGAATTACCTTATCATCCTTATCCAGGAACACAGAACCATGCATTTGGCCTGAGAGACCGATCGCTTTGACTTCGTCTTTCTTCACGCCGCTATTGCGTACGACGCTGCGTATCGTTTTTACGGTCGCCTTCCACCAATGCTCGGGATCTTGCTCACTCCACATTGGCTTTGGGTGCATAAGGGGATAGCTGGTATTTGCCTCGGCAAGAATGCACCCTTTCGTGTCAATCAGAATTGTCTTTGTGCCGGAGGTGCCAATATCGACACCCAAATAGTAAGCCATTGCAGCCTCTCCTGAATCAAATCGGTCATCTTACTGCCCGCGCTGGCCAGTAGGCTTGATTGTATTTGATTGAGACTTTTAAGACACCGATGCTACTTCGGTTTTGTAAGCGCAATGTTGGCCGACACACCAAGCGCATTGATTTTGTTCCTGCTGAAAGGAAAGTCCGACACGGGATATCGGTATGTTACGCGTGTCATATCGATACTCTGATAGTCATCGAATCTCGATTCACTTTCCCACACGCGTTGTAACATCCAATCCATTGGGAATCGCTCTCTGGCACCAAGTTCGAATTCAGCCCGCAGTACGACCGATCTCGCCTTGTCATAAAGGAACACGACGCCATTCTTGGCTGAATCACTTGCCATCCCAATAACAGGCTCCTGATGAATAACTTTAAGATTCTCTCGACTCGCGCCGGCAACAGCCTTTACGAATCGATCCCATTCGTTTTTGGGCTCATAGTTCTGCTCAATTAACAGCGGAGTCTCTTTATTCTCAGTACCGGACTTCTCAGGTTTAAGCCCTTGTGCTTTTGATAGTGCCGTAGGACTTACTCCTGCAATTTCCTGTGCGCGGTAAATGTCCAATCCGAAATGATCCATGAGCGGAAACATATTCGACTCATTTTCATCCACTGCAACATCGCGGGATTCCTTCCCTGCACGGACTGGAAATTTAAGCGGATGGCGCTGTCCATAAACGTGTTGCCACAATTCTCCACTGCGCGTAAGCATGTCAACATACTGCCACTCGTCAGACGATTCACTCCACTTCAGCTCCACACCGATAATCTCCGGATTGGGACGCCAAAATGCGCGTTGTCTATCGAACAAGTACGACGTAAAAAAGATCCTGGCGTGAAGATCGTCATCATGACTGCCAGAAAAGACTCGCAACTCAAACCCACCATATGTGATGTGGCTTACTGAACTTTCATCGGCTAGACGAAATATATCGCTTCCTCTATCACGCATCGCCAAATAGACCGTTCGAATCTTTTGTACAGACTGCGTTTCAGGAACCGGCGTTGAACCCGAATTCCTATCATCGAGCTGAGCCTGCAGTTTGGACACTTCTTCTTTAAGCGCCACGACTTCATGATTGGCGTCACTACACCCCCATAACCCGATGCAAACAGCCATAACCGTTAACAACCGTAAACTTTTTGTTGGCTCGATGCACATCACGTCGTTAGCTTTCTCATTTTCTTATGCTTACCAGCACATCGCCAATTGTTCGTTGCCCAAGGGGTCCCGGACAAGATTGGGATCTACAGTCTATTCCTGCTCCCGGATTGCTCCAGCTCCATCACTGTGAACCTCAATCGTTAATCGCATATCTGATTGAACCATAATCTTGTTATTCCATTTTTGCCCGCCAGCTGGATTGTCAAAGACATCCGGCAGTTCATTTTTTGCTCCCGCATCTTGATTTGTTTGCGGGCGAACCGTTGGATCGATTTCCGGTACCGTTCCCGGATCTAGCAAGCCCGCTGGCAACTCATCGGGGTGTGATTCCCCTACAAATTTGTTAATCCGTACTAAATACGCGCCCGGCACGACATCGTCTAACAGCACTTCACCATCACTGTAATGTGACGCACTGGTCTGCAGCGTAAATAAGCCATTCGCGTCAGTTTGCCCAAACGCAAATGGCAGACGTGTTCCTAAATCTGGCTGAAATACCACATGAGCATTACTAAGTGGTTCCCCATCAAGCTTAACTAACCCGGATACACTCTTCCGATTTAGTACCGGGCGATTAAAACCCTCTTCGAATATGCCTTGAAAGGTACCAATAAAGATGTAATCGCTTTCCAGTTTCACCACGCCATCAAAAGCCAGGCCGAGCGTCCGTTCGTTTACTGAAACCATTGCTAACAAGGTCTCGTCAATTAGCTCCGCGCTATCGACTTCATAATTGGACCAATCAATCTTCCAAAGCTCCTGCTGTTGTTTAAATACGCTCCCGCAGTCGTTAGGGATGAATTCCACCACCATCGAATGCAAGGCCTTTATCTCATCATGATCAATCGGCTCATCGTCCGTCGCTTCCATTTCATACGCCGTTTGAAGCTGTGCTGCAGAGCCGATCAATTCGTCCCAGCGACCATCCTTCTCTACGACGGCCTGAACCAATCGGGTGGCAAAAGACTTTAGTTCTTGCCTCTCCGTCTCTCCATCAACGGCCTGGACATTTGGTGCTGGTTGTGCAGGCGTCGGCGGGCCATCACTACAACCCGCAACGATTATCAAACACAACATTTTCAGCATGTAATTGGTATTCATTCGTGCAGTCTCTAAAGCATCGCTTTTTCTCAGTTAACTCAACTTGCTATCATATAACCAGCAACCTTATTGTTACCTTAGATTACTGATCAGCCAAATCCGCAACCAACTAATCCTATGACATACCTCCTTAGACTTGCGACGATTGTTTGTACCTTATCCGCATTTACAACTACGATTACCTGCTCGTTAAACGCCGCAGAGTTATTCCCCGGCATTAAAGTAAACGACTGGGCATGGTGGCGAGGCCCGAATTTCAACGGCCATGCACCAACCTCGGCAAAGCCCCCAACAAAATGGTCTAACGACTCTAATATCAAATGGAAGACACCCATTCCCGGACGGGGCCATTCAACACCTACTATCGTTGGTGATCGTGTCTACCTTTCCACTACTGTGGAGGACAAAGGAACACGTCACGTGATTGCCATTGACCGAAACAGTGGGGATCAAGTCTGGTCAACGGAGGTGTATCAAGGCAAGCTCGACCACAACCACCCTAAGAACTCTTACGCATCTCCTTCAATCGCTTGCGATGGCGAACGCCTTTTCTGCTCATTCGATTATGAAAAAGCAATTTGGCTTTGGGTCTTAGATTTAGACGGCAAAGTGTTACGCAAGCACCGTGTTGCACCATTTACTGCCCATCAAGGTTTTTCTGCCTCTCCACATCTATATAAGTCACTTGTAATTGTTGCAGCAGACAGTAAGGGCGACGGTGAAGGATATTTGGTCGCCTACGACCGCAAGACTGGCATGGAAGCGTGGCGAGCCAAACGACCATCGGCTCCCAGTTATGTATCTCCTGTCGTGCAACAAATTGGCGACAAGGACGTGCTTCTCATGGCCGGTTGCGACATGGTTGCAGCTTATGACCCACTGTCCGGTGACGTTTTATGGGAATCAAAAGGCGCTGCCACGACCGAATGTGTTGGCACCCTTCTCACCGATGGAAAGCTGGTATTCTCCAGCGGAGGCTACCCCAAGCATGAAACGACAGCCGTTTTAGCCGATGGCACCGGCAAAGTCGTATGGAGAGTGCCTGTCAGGATTTATGTACCATCCATGATCTTGATCGGGGACTACTTATATGCCGTTGCGGATCCGGGAATTGTCTATTGCTGGCATAAAGATACCGGTGAAGAGCAATGGAAACATCGCCTGGGTGGCACGTTTTCCACGTCACCTATTCTGGCAAACGGATTAGTCTACGTATCGGACGAACAGGCCAATACGTATGTACTTCGATTAACCCCGGAAAAACTAGAAGTCGTGGCAAAAAACCAACTTGGCACCCACCAAATCGCTGGTGCCAGCTTTTCCGGCAAACAGCTTTTCCTTCGCTCGGCAACCGAATCCGACACAAGGCAGGAATACCTGTACTGCGTGGAAGACTAATTACGCAATGGTTAGTCAATCGCCGGGTGATAACCAATCGTATTCATTTGAATGCGGTAAAAGCCGCCACCGGCGGTGATGTACAGCCTTTGCGACTCATCGCCCTTACCGAATGAACAATTAGTTGGAAGCGACGGTGTCTTAATTTTAGCGAGGACTTTACCTTTGGAGTTAAATACCCAAAGACCAAAGTCATCGGCCGATCGGACAGCTGCATAGATTCGACCGTCTTTGTCTACGGTCATGCCATCCACCCCCGTCTGTTCCCCGAAATCGTATAGTACTTTTCGCTTGCTGAGCTCCCCGTCTTTTAGTTTGAACACATTTAGTGTCATTCGGCCGGGTTTGAATCCCTCTTCAATATCTGCCTTGGCGGAACCATTATCGGTCTCAGCAATGTAAATACTACGTTGATCCGGGGACAGCACGATCCCATTCGGCTTATCGATCTCTGTGGTCGCAATCGACACCTCACCGTTCGTTGTCATCTTGTAAACAAAAAACCCGTCTAGTTCTAACTCTTCCGGCCCAACATATTTCGGATCAGTAAAGAAGACGGTGCCATCGCGGGCAATTACGAGGTCATTCGGGGAATTAAAGCGTTTTCCATCAATTCGTTCGTGGATTGGATTCACCATGCCATCCGGCGTGATTTCAACCAATGCACGCGCCCCGCCGAGCGGAGACGCACAACAGGCTAGCAAGCGGCCCTCCCGCGTAAACATCAACCCATTTCCCATTTTGCTGTCTGCACAGTGGATTGTTGTATTTCCACTAGCCGGATCATACTTCATGATCCTCGCGGGCCGTGCGTTAAACGGCTGTGCGAAGTCTGAAAAATACATCGATCCGTCGGGACCCGCCGCAGCACCTTCTGTAAATCCACCCTCTTCCCATAGCACTTCAAGGGCATCATCCCCGACGAGTCCTTTTGGGTCCCATATCAACGACTCGTCACCATAAACCATGTTCAAGTCCATCATTGAGGCCAAAACCATACTGCCTGCAGCTAGTAACAAAATACGCATCTCACATCATTCCCGATATAAACATTCTTATGAACCGCGGCACCAAAACGTCGCAGGATATTACGCTTTGATTCTATAAGACCGGCGCGTGCGTTGCGAATGGCAGAATCATTTCAACTTCTTTAGCAAAATCAAGAACAGCCCTATCGGCATGGTAACCGCCAATCAGCTGAATCCCGACTGGCAGTCCGTCATCCGTAAACCCTGCTGGCAGACTCATTGCTGGTAAACCAGTGACCGTAATTAAATAACACGACTTCATCCAATCAACATACGTTTCACACTTCACATCATTGATACTTTCCAAATACGCCAATTCAACATCAAACGGTGGCGTTTGCACGGTCGGACAGACAAGGAAGTCAAATTGGCCCATAAACTCTGTCATGCGTTCAAACAATTTCGTCCGCAATTCGTTAGCACGTGCCAGATCCTCCGCCGATAGCTTACGACCTTCATTAACATTCCAGTGAATCGTATCTTTCACCAACTCCGGCGACTGCTCAATTAACGGCCCGAATTTCATCGCGAATCGGTAGGCACGCCAGGTCTTAAACACCTCGTCAGCACCACCCAGATCCGGGTCTATCTCAACCACTTCGATTCCGGCTTGCTGCAAATCAACAACCGCCTTGTCTAACACCTCGATCACCGCTGGTTCCACAGGCAAACCACCAAGCGTGCGACTATAAGCAATCCGCAGGCGTTTAGGATCGCATCCCAAAGCAGTAGCATATTCCGCCGGTGTCGAATGTAATGACAACGGCACACGTCGATCAAATCCGACGGTCGCTTGTAACTGAATCGCTATATCCTCAACACTTCGCGCCATGGGCCCTTGTACACTAAAGCCGAACCATGCTTCATCCGTGGGCCACACCGGCACCAATCCAGTCGATGTGCGAAAGCCAACCACATTGCAGAAACTTGCTGGATTCCTGAGTGAACCGCCCATGTCGCTGCCGTCAGCAATCGGTACCATACGCGCCGCCAATGCCGCTGCCGCACCTCCGCTAGAACCACCGACCGTCTTGGTGCGATCATAAGGATTCAAAGTCGCGCCAAATACATCATTGAAGGTCTGGCTGCCGGCACCGAATTCCGGAGTGTTTGTTTTTCCAAATGTAATAGCTCCTGCAGACTTCAATCGCTGTACGATCAAGTCATCGCTGGTTGGAATGAAGTCGGAATAGATTCGCGAACCCCAAGTCGTCCGAAGCCCTTTCGTTTGCACCAAGTCTTTATGTGCGATCGGTAGGCCACCAAGCACACCAATGTCTTCACCTCGACTGAGATGCTCATCGAGACTTTTTGCAGTAATGAGTGCCTCGTCGCGGCGTTCACTGACAATTGCATTGATTACAGGATTCCATCTATCGACCTGTGTCAGAAACTCATTAAGTGTTTCCTCGCAACTCACCTTTCGATTGCGAATCAATTCGACAATTTTGCTAGCCGACAGTTCAACCAATTCACCCATTTCACACCTTTATTGAGTCACCGCGAATTCTGTTCAATCCTGCACAAAACTATTGTTCAAGAAATGAACATTATGTAGCCAAATAGAACAGCTTTGGAAACCGACAGTTGGGATTATTTAGAAATACACGGCATATTCACACTTTTAACGCGACAGACACTTTTGGCACGGCGATTGCGTAACATCATCTAAGACCCAAGATTCTGACACCACAGATACCATTTTCCAGGCCGGGGCATTCGGAGCGATAGCATGTTAGATCTAAAAACGCGTTTTTTTGATGATGGTCGTATAGAAATCAAACGGGTATTTGACAGTAACAATCTCGGAGACTGGGACCACCGTAACCCACTCGCGTACGAACAGAGCATAATGTGGATGCAGAACATACACAATTTCCCGTTTATCCGCTCAACGATGGCCAGAAATGCAAGAAGTCGGCGTGGCCCTTTGCTATCAAGTGGTTCCCGACAGCTTGTCATAGGTTATGCACGCCTTACAGCGGATGCACCTCGCAATGGTCACCTCGGGCAATACTACTTGCGTCGGGTCTTTTATCTAACAGCTCACGACCTAACCGACCCAAACAGCGTCCGGCCAGACACTGCATGTTTAGATCCGGCCACAATCATGCCAACCATACACGGAGAGATTTATCGGATGGCCGACATTACTTCGATGGCTTCTTAGATTCCCAAAGCGTCACGCGCAAGTCGTCAGAACGCGGTTCAGTATTATCTTCATAGGAAAGACTGCCGTCGTCATTCAGGTTGCGACCAAAGCTGTAGACTCGTATAAATTTGTTATTCTTCACATATGACACAGCACCTGGCCCGAAGTCGTCGCGTGGAATGCTAGCCAAATACTTTGGTACGATGGCCTCTAAGCGATCCGGATATTCACCGTTGTCACGCTTGAATTGCTCCACCGCGATTGCAACTTTCGACAACTCCAACCGCATGTGCATCTGATCCTCTGCAGACACGGCCGCATTCATTGCTGGCAACAGAAGTGCAATCAATGTCGTGCCAAGTTGTTCCGTTGCAATGTCACTTGGAGACTGGCCACCGAACAAGAGCGATACTGCCAGCCCACTAGGATCCTTCGCCTTGGCGATTGTCTTTTCCAATTCCCTATCCGCAACTGCAAACGCGGCACAACGTGCGGACGGTTCTTCCATCTGCGTAATTGCGTAAATCCGGTCATACCATTTGTTGGCTCTCTTTAAGACTTCATCCCACTTAATCAAAGGACCGGCCAGTCCATAAATGACATTTTCAAGAACCTCATTACCTTTAGCTGCTGTACCGCTGAGGTCATCCAGAACTGAAAGCGCACCTGGTCCTTTTTTTGCGATGGTAATGGTCGTGTCGAGAAACATGAATCGCTCACAACGGTTAATCTTAACGCCGAGACTTGCGGCCTCCGGTAGTGCGCCTAATCCGGCCGCCAGCAGCTTTAGTTGCTCTGTTGAAGGATTGCCATGCAACAAGATTGCTTGATCCACGCCGCACCCGATATTGTCCACTGCGATCCCCACGAGACCTTCAATAAGTGTCCCACCACGCATTGATATGCGCCCGATGCGGTGAAGGGCTATTGAGTGTGAAATCGCACCGTCGATATCGCCTGTACCAACGAGGTAATGAGCCCGCACGGAAAGTCCACGTGCAATTTCGCGAACTTTCTGAGCACCCGGCAATAATATCGCTATCAATTCCGGTATGTCGCTCTCTTCCTCAGGTACGGTGATGTACGGCATGAAGAAATGAGTACGTTTGCTCATCTCAACAGCTTCATCCAGAGGTTCTTGCATCCGATGGAGCCATTTTGCTACAGACGGACACATTTGGTCATCCCAGACACCAGCCAGTGCGATGTCATATTCTTCCTGCACACCAGCCCATATCTTGAGTTCCTCGGCACTCGGAGTGCGCTCCTGTTGTATGCCGTAAGGGCTTAACATGTGATAAATGGATTGGTAAGGACCAGATTCCGGCGGCACGTCCATGCCCATTCGATCAAAATACAGCTTTCGAATCGACTTGGATACTTCATAAGAACCAACCAGGCGAAACACCTCGGTCCCCATGTTATTTTCAACAGTAGCACCAGCACCCAGAGTCGCGTTTAATGCTTCGATGTAATCTGGGTATCCGTCCGCCTTCAGTGGCTTTGTGATATACGTCGTTTCTTTACTGACAGTTACCTTTAATGGTTTTTCATCAGCGCGAATTTGTTCGACCAGCAACAGACCGCAGCTGAACATGAACACGATAATGGACATCAAATAGCGATTAGTCATCTCAATACCTTTTGCTTCCGTTTTAGGCTCCTAGCCCGAGATCCTCTTATACTTTAGCACGCTCTTATCATTAATTTGCGGCATCTGTTGTTCATTCTGAACCTCTTTTTCATACAATACGACGACAACAATAGAATTGGTCGTCAGATTATGAGTTAAATCGATGTCATCAGAACGCTCCGCCATTGTCATGGCAGGAATCCCAAAAACAAACCTTTCCCTGTATCACCAAATACGATTCCAGGTCGGTGACCCGACAAGTTTCGTGCAAGTCGAATCCTCAACTGGAACGCAGCGACATTTAATCCTGCGTGACATTGAAATGGGACGCGCAAGACAACATGCAAAGGTCGATCACGTCCACTGCCCAGCAGATTTCGCCCCTGAAAACGGATTATCCGGCGATCGGGAGACGGCAACCGCACAAGCTACGGCAGAGTTATTAAAACAAACCCATGTATCCTCGGTTCGCGTGGACCGCAGCCTTCCTTTCATCTTTGCACATGAAATAATGCTGACTGGCATCCAGATTTCTTACGACGAAGAACTGGGTGTAACAAATCGCCGAATGAAAGATTCAAGCGAAGTAGAGCATTTGCAACACGCACAATCCACCACTGAAACGGTAATGCGACTCGCATGCGAAACAATCGCCCGCGCGGCGCTTGCTGATGACGGTACTCTCATTAACGACGACGGCCCCCTCACCAGCGAGTCGATTCGAGGGCTAATCGACAACTGGTTGCTGGCCAATGACTTTGAGAATCCACGCAGTATCGTCGCCTGCGGCCCAACCGGCGCAGACTGTCATGATTACGGGACAGGTCCGATATCTACAGGACAGCCTGTAATCGTCGACATTTTCCCAAAATCGAGACTCAGTGGTTACTATGGCGACTGCACAAGAACTGTTGTCCATGGCTCCATCTCTCCACAATTACAACTCATGAATGAAACGGTCCGCGCTGCAAAGGCGGCGGGAATCAGCGCCACACAAACTGGTGCTACAGGTGAGGATGTACACAAAGCGACCATCGCCAGAATACATGACGGAGGTTTCGCCACCGGGCTTCCTACGGATAGTGATCCGGACACGTACTGCGCCATGACACATGGAACGGGCCATGGAGTCGGATTAGAAGTGCATGAACCACCGCTCCTCGACTTTAACGGTCCACCACTTCTAAAAGGCGATTGCCTGACAATTGAACCGGGACTTTATTGCCGTGCTGTTGGAGGCGTCCGCGTCGAAGATATGGTAATCGTCACTGACGATGGATGCAGGAATCTAAATTCTCTTTACGAAGGTCTGGAATGGAACGAATGACGTATTCGTCTAAAAACTCATGAGAGCTGTCGATATAATTGCCGCAAAACGTGACGGCACCGAACTTGCAAGCGAGGACATCGAAGCCTTACTCAAGCAATTTGTAGACGGCACGGTTCCAGACTACCAAATGTCGGCATTTGCCATGGCCGTCTTGCTTAACGGCATGTCGGCAGTCGAAACCGCGGCGTTAACACGCGGGATGTTATACGGCAGTGTCCAATTGACATTTAATACCGAAGGACCGGTAATTGATAAGCATTCCACCGGTGGCGTCGGTGACAAGGTGTCTTTAATCCTCGCACCCTTGCTCGCCGCTGCGGGTGCCACCATACCAATGATCTCAGGCCGTGGACTTGGCCTTACCGGCGGGACCCTCGACAAACTCGAATCAATACACGGCTTTAACACATCACTTTCAGTCACGCAGATGCACGATTCGATTGCATCCTGCGGTTGTTTTATCAGCGGAGCAACACCGGATATCGCCCCGGCCGACCACCAGCTTTACCTGCTTCGTGATGCCACTGCTACCGTGCCGTCCGTACCCTTAATAACAGCTAGCATTCTCAGCAAAAAACTGGTCGAAGGGCTCGACCATCTGGTGCTAGATGTCAAATGCGGATCTGGGGCTCACTGCAAGTCAATTGCAGAGGCACGTACCCTCGCTCAATCTCTCGTGGATACAGCAGCAGTATTAGGTTTGCCATGTAATGCGGTGATTAGCAACATGGACCATCCACTCGGTACATCGATAGGCAATAGTCTTGAAGTACTTGAATCGATAGAGGTTCTAAAAGGAGTGACCTCCTGTAATGTGCGGCGTCTGGTTTTGAAATTGGCAGGTACCATCAATGAGGCTGTACATTTTACGACGACTGAATTCGAACAACTTATAGAGGATGGAAATGCACTTAAATCCTTCGAGCATTTAGTCGAAACTCAGGGCGGGGATCTTAATAACATCCACGTAGCTCCTGCGATCACGGTATACGCCCCTGCCGCGGGATACATTTCCGGCATTGATGCAAATCAACTAGCACGGATCATTCCAGCCATCGGCGGTGCGAGGGCCACGGCCGATGACAAGATAGACCACACCGTTGGTATTCGTCTTATCGCACTCATCGGTGATAAGGTAGAAAAAGGACAACCGATTGCCGAATTGCATAATCACGATGCGACGGTAGAACTCACTAGCAAAGTAGCCGCTGCATTTAATATCACTTCTTCGCCGTTGGACGCTCCGCCTCCTATAGTTTTTGAAACGATTGTCCCAGCATGAATCCCACCGTATCGCCATCCGAATTATTACAACGAGCCCATGACGTGCGTGAAAACGCCTATGCACCTTACTCTGGTTTTAAGGTTGGTGCCGCAGTACGGTCAGAGAACGGCGATATCTATGTTGGATGCAACGTCGAGTCCTCAGTACTTGGACTAACACAATGTGCAGAACGTGCCGCTATTACTGCCTTGATAGCCAGTGGTCTCACAACATTCACAGCTATCGCCGTTGTTACTAATACCGGCGATTTCCCATGTGGGTCGTGTCGTCAATTTCTCGCTGAATTTAATCTGGATGCTCAGGTGCATGTCGCATCCGATGAAGAGCTGACGTCCTTTCAATCAACGACGGTCCGTCAACTATTGCCCGAACCATTCCACTTAAATCAATAAGGAGAAGACGGTACTGGCAGAACGTTACGCTCTACAAGAGCATTCCTGCGAAACACGCCGTCATGAATGCAGCCAACGTACCGCCGATCATCGCGCGGATCGCCAACTGAGAAAGATCGCTACGGCGACGAGGTGCAATTCCACCAATGCCAGCAATTTGAATCCCAACAGAGCCGAAATTTGCAAAGCCGCACAATGCATATGTCAAAATGAGTTGAGTACGTGTCGACAACTCTACGGTAGAACCATCGCTCATCCACTCACCCAATCTCTGATAAGCAACGAATTCAGTAGCGACGAGTTTTACACCCAGCAGCTCACCGGCGCTACGGCAATCGCTTGACTCAATGCCCATCGCCCACGCCAACGGTGTGAATAGCAACCCCAACAGTCGTTCAAGCGACCAATCCAGATTCACCGAATCTTTACCGAGGATCCAGTTCACTCCGAATTCGCAGTATTCACCGATTTCAGCCAGCACGAAATTAAACAGATACATAAGAGCAATGAACGCGAGCAACATGGCTCCCACATTCAGAGCCAGCTTCAGGCCATCCGATGCGCCGCGTGCCGCCGCATCCACGACATTGATCGGGCCGGACTCCTCCTGATGTTCCACGGCCGCATTGTGAAGCGTTTCCGGCAATCCCGTTTCGGGTTCCATGATTTTTGCAATCACCAGTGCAGCAGGCGCAGAAATCACCGAAGCACTGATCAGATGTGCTGCGTCTATTCCCATGCCGATGTACGCAGCCAGCACGCCACCCGCGATCGTTGCGAAGCCACCCACCATCACCGCCATCAATTCAGAACGAGTCATGGAATTAACGTATGGCTTCACCACAAGAGGAGCTTCCGTCTGTCCAACGAATACGTTTGCCGCAGCCGACAGTGTTTCAGCACCAGACGTCTTGAGCGTCTTACGCATCACCCAGGCCAAGCCCTGTACGATCGGTTGGACCACCCGCAGATGGTATAGCACTGCCATTAATGCTGAAAAGAAAATGATCGTGGGTAGGACCTTAAAAGCGAAATAGAATTCTTTATAATTCCCGCCGAAAACGACTTCCGACCCTTTATCTACAAAACCTAACATTCCCGTAAACAAATCGCCTAGCCAGTGAAATGCCGTTTGGCCGATATCCGTTCGCATCACAAATACCGCAAGCAGCATTTGGAGTATTATTCCACCCACAATCACGCGTCTTTGCAGGACTTTTCGGTGCGAACTCATGCTCCATGCCAAAAACAACATCACAAATATGCCGCCGGCACTTTGAATTCTCAGGATGGATTCTGCGTTCATGTATACATGACCTATTGTTTATGGCGTCGTCCCGAAATAGCGATCACCAGCATCACCTAACCCGGGAACGATAAAAGCCGAATCATTTAGATGGCTATCAATCTCACACACGAAGATTTCGACATCAGGATGTGATTCAGCGACTGCCTGAATTCCTTCCGGTGCCGCGATTACACACGAAACTCTAATCTCTCTAACACCGTGAGTTTTCAACTCCTCAATCGCGGCAATCAAGCTTCCGCCTGTTGCAAGCATTGGATCCAGAATGACTGCGGTCATACCTGAAAGATCATCATCGAGTTTGTTGTAATACCAGACGGGGGTAGCGGTTTGCTCATCACGATACATACCAAGATGAAGCACCGTTGCTTCAGGTAAAATCCGCGTGAACGGATCCACCAGTGCTAAGCCTGCTCTAAGAATTGGAACGAGCGCAATAGACTCAGATACGGTCTCGCCATCATATGCTGTTAACGGTGTTTGGATCGCTTCGGATCTGGTTTTTAGTGTCCGTAGCGTTTCAAACGCCAGAATTTCACCGATTACCTGCATTGACTGACGGAATACGGTGGTATCACTGTTCACATCACGAATCCGCGTAATGTGGTGAGAAAGCAGTGCGTGTTCGATTTGGCTTACTTTTGACATAAACACTGGTAAATATTTTCGCTAATCTTTACGGATTATGCAGGTGATTCCATCGTCACTTAGCCACCGCAAGTCCCTGGACACGACTTATCACTTGCTACGTCGATCATCGTAAATACCATTGGACGTAGACGACCTGCTGGCTCTATTGCTCATAACCGTGAAAAAATGAGTCGCAACTTATTGAACACGACACTTTATTTCTCAACCGTCCCTATCAGCATATAAACTAATGACCATGTTTAGGCATAACTGTACCAAAACTGCCATCATTCTGCTGTTCGCATTCTGTGTCCGCAGCGATGCACAAACTCCCCCTCTGAATGTCACGCCACCGACGGTTAGCACCGAGGGAACAAATCACAGCATCTGGTATATATCCACCAGACATCTCCCCTTGGATCCACAGCAAAATACCAAGGGTGGGGAATTATACTACTACCGACTTACAAAAAATAAGTGGCAACCCTCTAGCTCTCAGCACTACTCTGCGGATGCACGACCAACGTGCCTTATCGTGCATGGTTCTCCTGCTACCTCGGATCTTGTATCGTCCGCATCTCTTGAAGTTTACAGCCATCTGGCCACACAGATCTCCGACGAATCAAGCGTCCGTTTTGCAATTTGGAGTTGGCCCGCTCACCGACGAGTCTCAGGGTTGGTCAATGAATTCAAGGATCAGGCAATTAGAGCAGAGCAGCAGTCACGATATTTAGCGCAGTTTATTGACGCCACGCGTAATCAGTCTCCCACAGCCGTCGTTGGTTACAGCATGGGAGGCCGAGTCACTCTCGGAGCCCTAGAGCTTCTCGCCGGCGGTACACCGCCACATCAAACTCAATACAAGCCATCTTCCAAGCGGGAAAAGCCGTTTAAGTTAATGCTACTCGTGTCCGCCGTCGGTCACGGTTGCCTGCAAAAAGATGCCGAATACAGTAGAGCACTTACCCAAACGGACGAGTGCCTTGTGATCTACAACAACAAGGACCCTTTGTTGAAACGATACCGCAAGCTCTATGACACAAAGCGAGATGACCGACATTACGCGATTGGTCATACCGGTGCGCAGGACCCAACTGAGATAGGGCGTACAGGCGCACAATATAGGCAACTCGATGTCACAGCCACCATTGGTAGTCATCACGACATTCGCGCATATACCCGCAATAAGACTGTGTTACGCCAGATTATGGATCACTCGCTGATGTCCATTATCAAATAGCGAATCTACGCTATTGAGCGGCCTCAAAATCTTTTTTGGCCGTCGCTTCCTGCGCTTCAGACAACTCAGGATTCGGTGCGGACTCACCTTCCTCCTGGCGGAGAATCCACTTGATACCCCCGAGCAGTGAGTTTTGATATGTCTTGTTCGTCCAAACATCCTCACGGTGTCCGAGGCTCATGTGCATGCAACGACCTTCGCCATAGGATTTCACCCAGCAAATCGGAATGTGATAGGGCTTCTTCAGTTTTGTTTTGGCCATATTCAGGCTCATCAACACTCGAACTTTCTCAGGTTGCCAGTTCTTAAATTGATAGATTTCATCCTGAATCGTAAATTCTTCTCCCCAAACGCTAACCGCTGGGTGTTTAGGCTCATGGACACTAATCGTAACCGTCGAACCGGCACCCCATGGATGACCGTTAAACGTCCCGCCAATCATGTCCCAATATGGCTTGTAGTCTTTAAATGTGTCGGCTGCTGAATGTGTCCCTAGAAAGCCGTGCCCTTTTTGCTTCAACCACGTGTTGAAAAAGTAATCAAGCGTCTTTTCATCGATGGGCAGTTTCCCTGTTGTATAGAACATTACGATGTCGTAATTCTCAAGCTTCTCTATCGTGAAATCTTTGGCAACATCTTGTGTGCAGTCCACCCGAAACAGACTACTGGAGATCCCCAATTCTGTCATGACACGTTCCGAGACACTCAACTCGTTGTCTTTTCGCGTGACACTTCCATGACGGAAACCAGCACTTTGAGTAACAAATAGTATTCGAGCCGCACGCTTATCCTCTGCCCTGCTATCGGAACTTAGCGTGCCAACCATGATCGCGATGGTTACGGCTATCACGGCAAATCGACTTAAACGTGTCATTTCATTTTTCCTATCTGAGTATTGGATTGATTTGTCATTAGAGCAGTTATTTTTCACTACCTGCATCTGGTTGAGTCTGTTTTGTTGCGGCTATTCCTGACGGTCTTATTACATTTAAGATCATTGGAACAGTACACTGATTCCCGTCAATTGTTGCCTCCGCAAAGAATAACCGACGCTGGGCTGGCACCCAGACTTCAGAGGCCAAGAACACCGTTCGGTCAGTCAGCTGCTCGGTAATGAGTACGCCGTTAAGGCCGATGTCATTCACAATGACACCGTGCGGTAGATTTTGGAAGTTAAACGATACACGGTCACCAAGATTCAGCCTTTCAATGCTGATTCGGCACTTCGTCTCCTGTCCAGCGACAATCGTTATTTCCTGAGGTTCAGCTAATGCCAGGTCTGGCACAGGAATTGGAGAATCGGTAGTCGTGATGCGAAAACGCCCGGTATTATGATCAACATTAGCCGAATGGGTAAGCGTCATGGTCAGGATGTTCTCGTTACTGAGCTCGACAGGCTGTTCAAGTTCAAATTCAAGCCAATGTCGTTTTCCTCCATCACCATCAGGCACGACATACTTCTCACCTTCTTTTTTACCTATAGCCCAGCCTTTGTCTGCCTTCCCGTCCACAACGGCAGCGGCTGAAAACCCTTCTTGCGTAAAGCTTGCGTTCACCACTTTGATACTCAACGACTCTTTTTTTGTGGGGGATTGAGCCTGAGCCAACTCCAGTTGTATTTCACTGAGCACGAGATTGCCATTTTCGTTACCACGCCCCGGGCCTTTACCGGGAAGACTTTCATCGCCGATCACTTCCAGACGAATGGCGTGAATCATGCGGCCATCACCTTTATATTTCACAATGTACTGGTCATTGTCTGGATTTGCGCCCGACGCCAGCAGTGACATGTCATCCAACATTGTCAGCTTACTTTCCCCTGCCGTAATCCAATCAAGAGGCTTTACGGGTACGAAGTTTCTCTTAAGCTCATTTAACGTGGTAACAGGCAATGCCGAACCATCGTCGGGAACCAAATGTGTCAACAACCGGGCCGGATCGGCGACGGTAATTTTCCCTAAGTGCCCAACGTCACGTTTAACCTCTTTACCAGCGATGATTGCAGTCGCTGTTACTTTTCCCCACAGTTTGTCGGCCGACGGAGTTTTGGCGTATCGGTGTGCGTAAATTACCCCTTGAGCAGACAGTTGTCCGGCCTGAATAAATAATGGTGTCGTAACCAAAAAGCCTGCCGGTATTTCTTCGATATCCAGTCTGATTTCCCCTTCGAAATCATCCATTCGATTTGCCGTCAGTGTAAATCGTTTTCCATTGCCGGCATTAATCGTCGGGTTCCCTCCACCAACCGAGACATTGTACGAAGGAGCGCGCCGCCGAATCGTTAATTCATACTTATAATCTTCGCCGTGTTGCTTACGGACGTCGCTGACCCGAACGAAGTATTTCCCCGTCAGACGGTACAACAAACGTCAGACGAGAATCATTTCCGAGCTTTCGCTGGCCGTCATCATCGTTTTCATAATTCAGGGTAAACACCGGCAAGCCGTTATCTGGCATTACCGTACCGACCGGATACGGTACGACGACATAAGCAGGTTGACCCACTGGATGTGCTCTTGGCGTCGTGTCGAGATATCCTCGACGACTACCCGTCCCAGGATAGAATTGCGAGTCCGAGTCTGGCCCGCGTCTCGCTCGGAAATGTTTGACAACTTCTCCGTTAATGTAGATCAAGTCATTAAGTAACATCTCTTCATAGTTCTTAAGTCTCATTCCTAACTGAGTCGAATTCGATGGACGAAACTCGATTTCCGAATCGTATACCGCCCTCAACAGCAAACGCGGAACGGGATTGCCATCGGCTGCAAGCACCTCGATTTTAGAATCCAAAGGGGATTTCATCCTGGCAGCATTCGTCTCCAACACCCATTGTTCACCAGCTTTTGCCTCAAAGGAAAACAAATCATCGTCTGCAGCAATCTTCGCCTCTTTGCTCTCTGCCTCGAAGATGACCCCGGTTCCCACCGCTGGCGCCATAAGGGGCGTGGCTGTTTCCACCGAGTTGTTTGGCTCAACTGCTTCTACTTTCGGCAAGTCCGCCAATGCGGGTTGTTGCCCGTAATCAACATCCTGAGGCACGTCTGTGACTACTTCGCCAATCGAATCAATTTCGCCAATGTCGACGTTGACCGGCAATTCACCAAGGCTGCCATCAAGTCGACCGGCCACAAGTCGCTGGTCGGCAGTAAAGTCGAGAGCCGCTATCCAATCTGATTGATTTTCAACCTTGCGGAGAATTCGCATTCCGTCAGCCTGCCACACTTTGGCAAGCCCATCTTCAGCGCTGCTAGCAATCATTCTGCCATCGTTGGAGTAAGTAATTGCCAGTACCGCTTGCTCATGTGCAAACGTCGATGAGATCAGGGGATTTGTCCCTTCAAGGGCCTCGTTGCCGATCCTCCACACTCGAATGCGGTTATCCACACCCGCAGCCGCGATATATTGTCCATCCGGACTCAGCGCTAAGCAGTAGAGTTCCTTTAACGATTGGCTCAGGGTATCCAGACGCTTATAGGACGACAGGCTCCAAATCTTAACTGTGCGATCACCGCTCGCGGAAATCAGTAACGGTTTGTTCGGGTGATATGCAAGCGAATAGACTGCACCGTTATGACCATCCAACACTGCGGTGATGGATTGCTCCTGCGTTGACCAAAGCACGATCTGTTTGTCATAACCACCACTTGCAATTTGTTTCTTATCCTTGGAAACGGCAACTGAATAAACCGCATCGCGATGCCCTTTTAGTTCCTGTAGTAAGGCCCCGTCTGCAACGTTGTATACACGAACATTTCCGCTGACGCCCGTTTCGCCGGCACCGGTAATAATCCATTGGCCATCCGCTGAAAACACGACACTATTTACGGCGCCTGGAATACCACTGAGGCTCAATATCGGCTTCAACTCTTTTCGGTCATAAACTACTACCTCACCATATGCACCTGCTGCAATGAGTTCATTATTCGGTGACACAGCAACCGCATTAATGGGGACGTTTGGCTCCCCTTTTAATTCAATCTTGGGAGTGATGAGTGTAATCGGCGGCTCATTACCATCAGGCCCGATTGCCCCCTGGCTTATCCACAGTGCGAGCAAATCCTTTTCAGAGTCGTTAGGCGCTTCATTATCCTCAGGCGGCATTGCCGGCTTAGCTTCACCATTTAACACACGCACCAAACGACTTAGATTAGCGTGTTTGGGTGTAAGTACCGCTCCGTTTTCACCACCTTGCAGCATGGCCGCATGGCTCGACAAGTCTAAACCACCCTGCTTGTCATCCGCGTTGTGGCATCCAACACAGTATTTACGCAGCAAAGGAGCGACGGTCGATTCATAAGAAACCAACTCCTGTTCGTCCGTGACCTGATCCTCACTAAATGCAAAGGTTGAGGTCTGCAATAACATCAGGATAAGCGAAGCAATTTTAAGATATGTAGGCATGGCAACAACTGAAAGGTAACGACCGCTTATCGGTTAAACAAAAATTCTCGTGATGTTAATACACTCCAGTAGAGATCTTCCAGCACAATGCGGCGGTCCCCCTCTGGCACTTCAGCATCAATAATCTCACTCAGGCGTGTAACTTCCTCTTCCGTCGCGTATCGACCGATCGCTGACAAGTACAACCTCTGGATAATTTCCTTTGAAGTCATCATCTTCTTCAATGCTGCAGCAATAGCATTCTCGCCGCTTTGCAACTTCGAGTTGAGCGTGTCGCCGTTATAGAGATGCAGCACCTGAGTCATGCTCGGTTCGTCACTACGTTCACACTCGCAAGTGATTATCCGATCAGGTCGTCCGAACGTTGAAAGAAAGTAATTAGCAACATTTGAATCCGGCAACTGCAATGCGCGTGTGCCCTTTTCATGATCTGCAAATTCGGTTGGGACGCCGGTCACTGTACTCAACGCATCGAGCAACACTTCGGCCTTTAGGCGTTTAGGATAATAGCGCGAATAGAAGCGTGTATCTGCTTCATTACCATCTACACGCTCACTCGAGCGTTGATAGGTGCTGGACAACATGATTGCACGCATTAAGGCACGAAGATCATACTTATTCTCGGTAAGGTAATCCGCAATCGCGTTTAACAGCTTTTCGTTAGATGCAGGGTTTGTAACACGCAAGTCATCCACACGTTCAACAAGTCCCACGCCCATGTAGTTGGCCCAAATCCGATTTGCAATTGATCTTGCAAAGTAAGGGTTATCAGGTGAGGTCAGCCACTGTGCAAGAACGATTCGTCGATCGCCAGTAGCCGTGAAGGGAACGCCATCTGCATCGAGCGGGCGGGGCATTTGTGGTCTGCCGGTGCTCGGCTGCAAGAGCTCACCCTGAGTATCACTAAAAATAACTCGTTTACCGTCTCCTGCAGTGTTTCCGATTCCCCAGCCTTTAGCGCGTACTCGTGAGAACATATTGGCCATACCGTAGTATTGGTCATTGGTCCATTTCTCAAGCGGATGGTTATGGCACTTCGCACAATTGATTGAAAGCCCCATGAAGGCTTGTGATACCGTTTCTGCCATATCCTCAGGTGATTGATGCAGTGAATAGAAATTTGCCGCACCATTGTCCAGTGTCGAGCCACTTGCTGTCACAATTTGGCGCACAAACTCATCCCATGGCAGATTATTCTCAACGCGTTCTCTAATCCATTTGTAATACGAATTCACCGCTGCTTTGGGTAGCACCGCACTGTTAACCAGCAGCAGATCCGACCATTTGTATGACCAGTAATCCACAAATTCACTACGCTGGAGTAATTCCTCAATCAGTCGCGCACGCTTCTCTACCGACGGTGCTTCATCCTCCAAAAACGCTGTCACCTCCTCGTGCGTGGGAAGAATACCGCTTGAATCGAGAAACGTTCTGCGAGCAAACGTCGCATCATCGCACAACGGTGACGGAGGCACTTGCAGTTTCCCCAGCTTTTCATTCACCAATTCATCAATAAAGTTAACCACCGGTTCGTTTGCAAAGGCATCTTGCGGCAGGTTGTTCTCAAAAGGGACACTTACAAATGCGAGTTGGTTGATATTCAGATACCAGACTTTGATCGCGCCTTCACCCGGGCCCACCACGGCTACTTCTCCATGATCGCCAACGACCGCCACATTTTGATCCACGGTTGTATATTTCGCCCAGCGGGTGACATCTTCGACAACGCCATCTGAGAAATGTGCTAATACCACAAGCTGTTGTGCGTCGCCGGCCCTATGAGTCGAGTACCGTGGCAACACCTCGAGGCTATCAATTACTGAATCATCATCGCTCGGTCCAACCGTGCCTTCCGCGATCCATTCTGCCAAGACACGGTATTCGATTTCATTGACATCGATTCTCACTCCACCTTTGTGTGGTACCACGCCCGTCGGCTTAGTTAGTAAAAGGCTACGCCCTGGATCAGTTGGCACAATCCGCCGCCCTCTCGCCTGACGAGTCAAATAGGAGTAGTCAGCTGCCAAATCAAACCCAAACAAGGTCAATCTAAAGCCGTTTTGCCCTGCGCGAGCCCCATGACAGGCACCCGAATTGCAACCAGCTTTACTGAGGACAGATTCCACGTGGTTACGAAAGCTCCAGCGAAACTCCTTTTCTTGTCCGACAACCTGCACTTCTGCTCGTGATTGACCAACTTCACTCTTAACGGTGATGGTCGCGACTCCATTTCCGACGGGTACGGCACGACCGTCGATAACCTTTACCACAGCCTCATCTGAACTACTAAACTCAAGATCGTCAGTCACCTGACCAAGGTATTCGTCAGCTGTTCGCTCTTGCACGACGAGTCGTTGCCTGGCCTGCGTGGTTGATAATTTGATCACACCGGGGATCAATTCAATTTCCGCCGATACGGTCGCGCTACTGAATAACACCGCTATTGCAACAAGGATAGGACTTGCAACATTACGCTTTCTCACGATGGCCCCCAATGTTTCCAATTCAGTAAAACTAAATGCCGTTCGCATGCTCATTCCACGGCTTGCACTATATCGCAGCCCAGTATCTATCAGAAAGGTCTAGCTACTTAGAACAACTCATCAATCGCTTCAGTGCCAAAATCCACGACGGGGAATGGACGTCCAGCAGGGCCCGGCAATGTGGTTTCTAAATCGACCCCAAGACTACGAAAAATCGTAGCGACAATCTCCGTTGGCTGCACCGCACGTTCTGCCGGATAACCACCGATTTCGTCACTAGACCCGACGACACGACCACCTTTGACTCCACCACCGGCAAAGTATGCACTAAAGCACTGCGGCCAATGGTCACGACCACCAGCAGGATTAATACGTGGTGTTCGGCCGAATTCGGCAAGATTGCATACGAGTGTGTTTTCCAATAAGCCTCTTTGTTGCAAGTCTTCAATCAGTGCCGAATATGCCTGATCGTACATCGGAGCAACAATATCTTTCATACCCTCAATTGACGTAAACGGTTTACTTCCGTGGATGTCCCATGTGATCTCATTGAACACGGTTAAGAAGGTATTTACTGTGACGAACCGTACTCCTGATTCGATCAGTCGCCTTGCGAGCAAGCAGCATTGGCCAAATCGATTCTCACCATATCGTTCGCGTACTGCCTTTGGTTCACTCCCCAGATCAAATGCCTTGCGTGCCTTGGCACTGGTCATTAAACGAAACGCAGCATCAAAGTTATTGTCCAGCAGTTTCGCATTCTCACTGCTCTCAAACCCCTTCACCGTGTCTTCCACGACTTCGCGCAGCTTCTTACGGCGTGATAGCCGAGCGTCACCTATCTCTTGCGGCGGCAGCAAATCAGGAACTTTAAAATCTGGCTTTGATGGATCCGCCATGAGATTAAACGGATCAAATGCTTTTCCAAGAAACCCTGCATCCTGACCATGCGGGAGATTTCCACCAGTTGACCCCATCGGTTCCGGCAAAACGACGTGGCCAGGCAGGTCGTCCCGACGTCCTCGCAAATACTCCATTGCACAACCGGCATGCGGTGTATTGATTCCACCGGTAAACAGACGCCCGGTTTGCATCATCTGATGCCCAGTGTCATGGACCGCGGCTGCCGTATGATAGCAACTTCGTACCAATGAAAATTTGTCTGCGACTGCTGCGTGCTTTGGAAGTATTTCGCTAAGCATTATTTCCGGAGAGGCTGTTTGGATTGGCTTGAATGGCCCGCGGATTTCAGCAGCAGCTTCCGGCTTCGGGTCAAACGTGTCAAGCTGACTTGGTGCACCCAGATTGAATATCATAATGACGTTTTTCTCGTCATTACCATCATCGACGGCGCCTTTGGCACTGGCAGCCATCAGTTGTGGAAGCGTGATGCCCACTGCTCCCAATGAGCCTACTTGAATGAAATCACGACGCGTTACACCATCACATGTCGTAACGCTTCCTTCGCCATGAATACGCAGCATTTCTCGACGCCCTATATACCGTTCGGATTCGGCCATGATTCAACACAGTCGTGCTGAGTGACCCCATATCTTAAGGCTACCAAAACCGCTTCGCATCTACAATCAAAGACTTCTTTTGATCAGCGAGCTGACGCACAATTGCACGTCCATCTGTGATGACAACTAACGAGCCGCACGAAGTTTCGCAAGCAGCAGCGACACTTGCGCATGCACATTTGAATTCGCTCGAACAACTAAAACATGCAAGGGTGCGTAATACACGGCGGTTGCCTGTCCGCCATTGGCCTCCCATGTATTGGGATCAATCGTAGACTCAATAAGATCAATCAACTGGCGAGCACTGTCCAATTCTGCTGCACCTGCATTGCCTCCCAGCCCCAGTCCACTCGTAACACCCCCGCCAAGTGAATCCGCTAAACGCATTTGATCCATCAGCGAATTCATCAACAAGACATCTTTATCGACCTCGCCACTACGTTCCGCCCGAACCAACTTCCTCTTTAACTCATCACGAACGTGGAGTAGTCTGCCACGCAAGACGACGCGGTGTCCGTTTAACGTCGGACTAATGGCTAACTTTGGATGCTTCATTATCTCCGAATACAGCTCCACCATCGCGTAAATACAATCTGCCTGCTCGAATTGGTTATTACTCATGGACTCCGCATTGAGCCAGGCCTTAATCTCTCGATTGATCTCTATAAAGGTACGTGCCCCTACCGCGGTGCCATCCACGCTAAAGAATACAAAAAGGGCACCGAGACACTTGGCGATGTGTTTCACAAGCATTATTCTCATTCTCATCGCCCTTTCGAGCCTGCTAACCTACCGTTGTTGGAAATGCCCAAATGCTAGTCTCCCTACAACTGGCATTTTACGCATTGATGTTTCACCGCACCATGTGATTGTATGGCAGCTTTTACCGGCTCCTCGCAGCACTAACCTATCGAACATTATGATTACCGAAAACGTAGCACGCGACCTTGTGGACAACGGCCTTTCGTATGACGACTTTCTTCAACGATATGCAAGCCCGGGGGACATTAAGAACTGGTCCAATGTATTCGAGTCCTCAGCGCTATCCGACTTACAGGCAGCGTTATTGGCCTCCTTTTCACGTCAACTCCACGTCGTCTGTATCGCTGGCGCGTGGTGCGGCGACTGCGTCAGACAATGCCCGATGCTAAGCCGTATCGCCGTTGCCAGTGATTGTGTAAATCTTGTATTTATCGATCGTGACGATTTGCCCGAAGAACTCAGAACGACCTGGACAGTTTGTGGTGGACAGCGTGTGCCGCAGGTTCTGTTTTTCAATGAAGACTATCAGTTTCTGGCGCATGCTGGCGACCGGACGATAACGCGGTACAGAGAGCTCGCTCGATTAGCGTTAGCTGAACAGGCGCCTATCAATTCTGACAATCACCATGAGGAAAACTCTGTGTTGAATGACTGGGTTGAAGAGTTTGAGCGAGTACACCTGATCGCGCGCTTGTCAGCACGATTACGGCAAAAGCATTCAGACTAGTCGTCACGGCAACAAAAGTTTGGACTATCTATTGGCTTCAATTGGCTAATCACTCCTTGTGCGTTCACTCGTTGCCAAAAAGAATAAAAGAAATGTCCATTGCCTCACAGCACCGCTTTTCACTTTCAATCCGCAGGATCACTTCGTGACACTCATTGAAACGATCACCAAAGATGAACTCATTGAGGAGTTCGACCTCTTTGACGACTGGGAAGATAAATACCGGTTCATCATAGAACTTGGCGACGGCCTTCCGACTTTCGACGAAACGGCACGCATAGAAGAAAACCGTGTTCAAGGTTGCGTCAGCAATGTGTGGCTACTGCCTCAAGTGGCCGACGATGCCCTACTGTATTTTACTGCCGACAGTGATTCGCAACTCGTGAAAGGCCTGATTGCCATTGTCATTATGCTCTTTAGCGGCAAATCAGCTGAAGCGATTCTACAATTTGATATTAGCGATCTGTTTGAGCGAGTAGAATTAACCCAGCACATCAGTCGCTCTCGAAGCAACGGTCTCAATTCGATGATTCAGCGAATTAAGGCTCTCGCATTAGCACAACTCCATCCGGAGTCGTAGACGACCAACAACTAGTTTCCTCTTTCACAGGCGTGGCATATGTCCTGGCCCTTATTTGCAGTTTGTGCAGTCATGTTCATCGCATCCGTCGCCGGCGGTTGGGCAGTGACGGTCATGCGCATGACACACACGCGAATGCAGGTTCTCCTGAGTTTTGTGGGAGGCGTGATGCTTAGCGTAGCGGTACTAGAATTGCTGCCATTAGCTCATGAACAACTCGGTAACATGGAACAACTTGCCACTTCCATACTCATCGGACTCGTCGCCACCTTCTTAATCATTCGACTCTTTAATGTTCATCAGCATGGTGATGTCGACGAGACGCATCACCACCATGATCATGATTGCGAACATCCAGAACACGTCCACGTTGCTTCAGACTCGCCTGAAAACTGCATCGTTCACCAGAGAAAGAACAGCTGGATCAGTCTTTTTCTGGGCCTTGGATTTCACTCAATCGTAGACGGAATAGCCATCGGGGCCATTTTCACCGTCAATGACCAGTCTGGCACTTTGTGGAGCTTTACCCTATTGGCACCACTTATCGCTATGGTGCTGCATCGTCCGTTTGATTCGCTGTCACTCTTTTCGGTAATGAAAGCAACCGGCTGGAGCAATCGATCTATATACATCACCAACATCGCATATGGTGCTGCGTGCCCACTCGGAACAGTCCTATTCCTGGCAGGAACGTCGCACCTAGCGGCCGGTTCACCGGCCATCGGAATTGGTCTGGGGATCGCCGTCGGAGTCTGCCTTTGCGTTTCCTTATCCGACATTCTGCCTGAACTGCGATTTCATTCCCATGATCGGCTAACCCTTACTGCCGCCCTGCTGCTCGGAATCGTGTCGATTTTTATTCTGCACACGGTAGTGCCCCACAGCCATCCGGCTAACGGATACTCGAACGTTCCTGCAGAAATAGGCACACAAACACGGTAAGTCACTAGTTGCCAATTGTCTGTCGCACGGCCTGCACGGCTTGAACCCGGTTGGCAAACGTCCTCGCCATAACCTGAACCTCGTTTTCCTTAAGTCCAAGTCGTCGCAGTTGAGCAGCCTGCCACTGCCCTGCAATCTGATCATTATGGAACACGTTACCGATTCTCCGAATCTTCTTATTTGTGTCTTCATAAGCGATGACTAACCCGACATGAGGCTTATCCGCAAATGGCGATGTGTAGGGAAGTCGATCCAGATGTTTAACCATCCGCTCCTCAACGGCTCCCAGATCATCTCCAAAGTGCTTTTGGAATAAATGCAAATGGCGAGGAATCCGACCGTCCGACGTTACCGGCATGTTGCCCTCGAGCGGTCTCAGCGCAAATAGTTCCTGCAAGTATGAACGAAATTGCTCTTTGCGCATTTTTGCCAAATAGTGCGTCAGCCCCCAACTCGTCGCATACCCGACCGAAGTGAGTTGTCTCGCCGTGATGCTTTCGGTGATCATCTCACCTGTCCAGTTGGCATTATCTCGTGCTTTTATCTGGACTTCCAATTCCATCATGCGCATGTCGTTTACTTGACCCGCGCCCTTCCATCGCCTGTTCTGGCCTGTCGTCGTAGGCGCTAAATACTCGGCGAATCCTTCTGTTATCCACATCGGCCAGGCTGACATACGGCTTTGGGCACCGATGTTGTGCAGAATCTGATGTACGCCCTCATGTGCAATCGTGCTAATTAGCTGTTGATCCGCCAGAGCTTGATCCACTCTTGCTAATGGAGTCTCTTCACACATGACCACACGATTATTCAATATGTGGTAGTAGGCGATGATCGATGGGTCAATCTGGAAATACTCCTGATATTCTGATCGCCTCTTAAACATGATCACAACAAGTGGCACGTCCGGCGCGGCCGTTTTAGCACCCATGTTTTTGACGTATGTATTTACACCATTGAACATGGATTCCAGGATCACGACCGCCGCCCGAGTAAATGCTTCACTCGTGTTGTATATATAGATATAGTGTTTGGATTTCCTGATATTGAAATCTGCAAGGGCTCCGACCCGCAATTCCTCTGCTAGGTCGTCCATTGGCATTCCCACAAATGGCCGCTCTGTCGCACTTGCCTCATCAGACTTTCGAGGTGCAAGTTGACCATCGGGTAACTTAACGATTAGATATTCACCGACTGCTACGTGAGCCTTACCCACGCATGCATTTCCATATGTATCAGTGGTAAGAACGTTTTGACCTGTGATTTGTCGCACTCGGCCAGGAGGGATATCCAATCCGTAACTGCGGAGATCCAGAATTGGGACGTCACTCTGCGTTTGTCCCGCTAACTCCGGTGTTATTGAAGCAGCAATCAGTAACCAAAGCCACATTTTTCGTTTTTTTAATGGCATTAGATTCACACGACGTAAGCACTCTGCCTAAATAGTTGGCCTAGCAATAATCACTGATTTGATGAATATTTATATACATAAACCGCCACCGATACCAACCCAACAACTGTTTTGACCACGATAAACGGAGTTATCCGTCCGGTTCAGGCCCATTTTACCTAAATTCCCCTTGTTAAAACGCGAAACGATTCAGCATTTCCGCTGTTTAATCGTATGATTGTGTCAACAAAGGCTACATAGGAAATATATGCCCATATTTCCAACCGTTTTTAACAGTTTTTTGTAAAACCAAAACGTTCAAATTGATTTGTCACAGTGCGACCACCTGTGGCAAAACACAAAAAAGGATGCGTCATGCAGCGTCAACTGCTTCAAATCGCCTGCTTGGTTACTTTATTTTTTACACCTATTCAAAGCACCACATATGCTCAGGATGTCGATCCACTTGAACTCGTCGAGCTTGTGGCAGATCCAGCTGTTCAGGACAAACTCGAGCTGAGCGATGATGCCAAAGGTAAAGTCGCAGAATTGGTGAAAACCCGTATAGAAACTACGCTTTCTACGCTAAAAGACCTTGAAGGTGATGAGCGAAATGAACGGATCAAGTCATTACGTCAGGAAAACGATCAGATGATCATGTCGCTGTTGACCGTTCAACAGCGAGGTATACTCAGCCAGGCACGCATCGTTAAGAAAGGTGCTCTCGCCCTTGCAGAACCGCAGGTTCAGGCAGGATTGGGATTCAATGATGAGCAAAAGGCTGAAATCGCAAAGCTCGTTGCACAACGCGACGATGCAGAATCCGATGACGACAGAGCCCAAATCGATGCCAACATCGTCGCCGTCCTTAATGAAGACCAAAAGGACAATTGGGTAAAATTCACAGGACAGGCAGTTGCAGCAGCTGATGACACCGGCGACACCCCTGAAAACGAACCGACGTCTGATAATTCGGATGACACCGCCTCGGCAGATGATAAACCGATGTCACAAGTACAGTCTGAAGCTATTTTGGATGAAGATGGTGAAATCAATATTCGTTTTAGCTTCAGGAATACCCCGTGGCAGGTCGTCCTTGAGTGGTTTGCGGAACAAAACGGACTCTCACTTCAAATGGATGCTCCTCCGATTGGAACCTTTAACTACACCGACCCCAACTTCTATTCCCCAGCACAGTCTCTGGATGTCATGAATGGCGTTTTGCTGACCCGTGGGTTCACGTTAATTCGACGTCGGCAGCTTCTGACCGTTGTCAATCTTGAAGATGAGATTCCCGACACATTAGTCGAATTTGTATCGGTAGACGACCTCGACAGACGAGGCGAGTACGAGCTGGTCAAAACGCTCTTCCCACTGGTCAAGATGACCGCAGAGGAAGCACAACAAGACTTTGAAAAGCTGCTTGGCCCTCAAGGAAAGATGTTTACATTCCCAGCTGCTAAGCAAGTGATCATTCAGGAAACGGCCGGGCGGTTACGTCAAATCCGTGACATCATCAAAGCTGTCGAAGAACCACGAATCAAGAAGGATGGAATGGTTGAGGAGTTTATCCTTGAATACATGCCTGCCGAGGACATTTTGCTTGTTGCACGTGGCCTACTTGGACTTGGTGAAGACCAAAACCGGGATGAAGAGATCAATATTGCAGTGGATCCTCTCGGAACACGGATTTTTGCCACCGGTAAAGAAGAAAAACTGGCTCTACTACGCACTATCATTGAACGTGTAGACGTTGATCCACTTAACGGTGTTGAACCGGAACCAGGCGAACAGCCCTACCTGATGACTCATACGATTCAAGTAGCCGATCCGTCCACCGCATACGAAGTGCTTCAGACGATGCTCGAAGGTCTTCCCGACGTCCGCATGGCGATCGATCCGGCAACCAATAAACTGATTGCCTATGCACGTCCCAGCGAACACGCGACGATTAAAGCAACAATCGATGAACTCGAAGGTGAAGTACCACAGTTTGAAGTTATTTCTCTTCAGACAATCGACCCTGAAATGGCTGTTGCTATGATCGCCAACATGTTTGATATCGATCCGGAAACGCCAGATCCAAATGGTCCAAAAGTAACCGCGGACTTAGACACGATGAAGCTCTTCGTTAGAGCGACAGAAGGCGAACTCAAGATGATTCGCTCCATGATCGAACGTCTTGAAAGCGAGAACTCCGTGGGTGCTGGCGGTAACATCCGTATCCTGCCATTCTCTGGTGACAGTGCTCTCGATGCCGTAAATCGAGCGAATCGATTCTGGACAGGTGAGAACCGAATTCAGGTAATCACACCGGAGAACCGCAAAGAATCGACCATCGACCAGCGTACACCAGACCCTAAAGAAGATGACACTCCACCCGCAACACCAAGTGACGACGCACCCCCGGCTCCTACCACCGGCGTAATCAATCCAACTGATACTGTAACCGGTGGCCCGCGTCTAATGCACTTCGTTAGTCAAAACCCAGCAGACGAACCAGCATTAATTTCAGGTAGCGACATTATTGTGGAAATTACTAACGATGGAATCATCATTGCTTCAAATGACTTGGAAGCGCTCGATAAATTTGAAACGATCCTGCGTCAACTAATGCCCCCCACAGCATCGCAAACAGAACGTCAAATCACGGTTTTCTACCTCAAGTATGCTAAGGCGGACATTGCGGCGACATTAATTCAGCAGATTCTTAGTGGCGGTGAAGACAGCAGTGATCTTGGATCACTCGTTGGTGACGTCGCTGGCGGCCTGCTCGGAGGCGGTGGCGGTCTAATGGGAATGATGCTTGGCGGCATGGGTGGCGACAGCGGCAGTTCCGCAACTGGCAGCACATTCACAGCGTCCGGCACCGTAAGCATTGTCGCAGATCCTCGACTAAATGCTCTGGTTGTTCAGGCCAACGACGAAGATCTCGCGATGGTTGATGATTTGTTGAGCGTCATCGATCAGGAAGACAGCCAAACAGACGTCCAGTTACAAGGCAAACCACGACTTATCCCGATCGTTTACACGGATGCCGAGAATATCGCCAACGTACTGAAAGAAGTCTACGCAGATCGAATTATCGGAAACAAGCAAGGCCAGCAACAACAACGTCAACCCTCACCAGAAGACCTGATCAAGGCACTTCGTGGCGGCGGCGGCGGTCGTGGCGGCGGTGGGAGCAATGACAATCGCGGCGAACCGACTAAGATGACCGTGGGTGTAGACAACACCAGTAATTCAGTCATCGTGGCTGCACCAGATCAACTCTTTAAAGAAGTCGAAGAGCTTGTTCAGACCATCGATCAAGCCGGCACACAAACTAATGAAACCCTAGAAGTACGTACTCTCCATCTGGCCAATCCGGATGTTGTTCGGGAAGCACTTAGTTCCATCCTGGGAGAAGAAATCAGTGCCTCTAGTTCAGGAAGCTCCTCACGCTCCTCAAGCACCAATAGTGGTGGGGGCCAATCCGGTCAGGCGACGGCGGACCAAATCCGGCAACGTATGGAGTTCTTCAACCGATTACGTTCATCCGGAGGCTTTGGTGCTCCGGGCGGCTCCTCGGGCGGGCGCCCCAGTGGTTTCCCTGGTAGTGGTGGACGTCCAAGCGGATCCTCAGGTGGATCTCCCGGTGGCGGTGGACGCCCAGGTGGTGGTCGTTAATCCGAATCCGCGATCAATAACTCACGGATCAATGAATCAACTCATCAGCGAACATTACCATGCAAATCGGCGAATTACTTCTTGAAAACGGGCTGCTTAATGAAACACAGCTCGAACAATCAACGGCACAGGCGTCCAACGGATCCGGTGTACTAGCCAATGCTCTAAAAATGGGTTTCCTTGATGAAGAAGCGGCGTTAAAAGCCATTGGCTCAGACATTGGCGTTGACTTCATTGACCTCAGAGAAACGGATGTGGACTTATCACTACTTGAAAGCTTCCCAAATCGTCTGATTCACCGCGAACAGTTATTCCCGGTTGAGCGGCAAAATGGTCACGTTCTGGTAGCTACTAGCAATCCCTTTGATTACAACGCGATTGATGAAGCATCATCCGCGATGCAAATACCCATCGTACCGGTATTGGCTACAACAGCGGAAATCGACCGCTTAATCAAACGACACCTTGGTGTTGGTAGCGAAACGATTGACAACCTTATCCAGCAACGGTCCGATTCCGAAATCGAGTTGCTTGAAGATCTGGAATTCGGGAGTGACGAGCTTTCCGACATGGTTCAGGAAGCCTCTGTTGTACGACTAGTGAATGAAATACTGGTTGAGGCAATCGATTCCCGTGCTAGTGACGTTCACATTGAGTCACAACAAGCAGGATTGGTCGTTCGCTATCGAATTGACGGCATGTTACACCCACAGCCTGTTCCGCCGAAATCAGCCAGTTTCAAGCTGCAATCATTAGCCGCTTGAAGATTATGGCGAGGTTGAACATCGCTGAGAAACGACTGCCTCAGGACGGCAGGATTAAACTTAAAGTGCATGGCAGAGAAGTTGACATTCGTGTTTCCGTGATCCCCATGATTCATGGTGAAGGTCTGGTAATGCGTATTCTGGATAAGAGTTCCATGGTGTTTGATCTCGAACACCTTGGAATGTCCAAGGAGATCTATGCCAACTATAGTGAGTTAATCAAAATACCGCACGGCATTGTCCTTGTATGTGGTCCTACCGGTAGTGGTAAAACCACAACGCTCTACAGTTCTTTGCTGCAAATCCGCAGCCCGGCCAACAAGATCATCACGACCGAAGATCCTGTGGAATACCAACTTGATGGTATCAATCAAATACAGGTGCACTCAAAAATTGGTTTAACCTTCGGTACATCTCTTAGAAGTATCCTTCGACATGATCCGGACATCGTACTGGTTGGCGAAATTCGTGATCTTGAAACGGCCGAAAATGCTATTCAGGCTTCTTTGACTGGTCATGTGGTGTTCAGCACGTTACACACCAATGACTCAGCGGGTGCCTACACCCGTATGACGGATATGGGAGTTGAGCCATTTCTCGTATCCAGTACGGTCGAAGCTGTAATGTCACAGCGTCTTGTCCGTAGACTATGTAATGCCTGTAAAAAACCGATAGATGCTACTAACCTAGATCTGCCCGCTGATTTCCCAACGGAATTGATTGAACAGGAAGTCTACGAGGCTATTGGATGCCGTGAATGCCGAAACGTTGGCTACACCGGTCGAATGGGTATCTATGAGCTGATGCACACTTCCGACGAAGTACGCGACCTCGCCACCAATCACGCCAGTAGTTGGGAGTTGAAAAAGGCTGCCGTCTCCGGTGGCATGAAAACTCTTCGCGATGACGGCTGGCTAAAAGTACTTAGTGGCCACACCAGCGTTGACGAAATACTTCGAATTACTAAGGGCGATCAAATCGTTCCCGCGAAATAAGATCTTCCAAACAAGTCGACCATTATTCACCAATAGCCATGCCAGATTTTAGTTACAAAGCGCGAACGTCAGCCGGGGAAATGACCAACGGTACAATTTCCGCGGCGAGTGAACGGGAAGCAGCTCGCCTGCTTACCGGTCAGGCTCTATTTCCTCTCGCTTTGTCTCTCGCCGATCCCACGTCAATAAAGAAAAGTCGGCGAAGGGTAAAAGGCCAGATTATGGCCACCTGCTATGGCCAAATGGCCTCACTCCTGCGTAGTGGTGTTCCCCTGCTCAGAAGTCTCGTCGTTTTGCAGGAGCAAGCATCCAATACGACCCTCAAACACGTGCTCGGCGAAGTGCACGATCAGGTCCAGGACGGTATCACGCTTTCAGACGCGATGAAAAGATACCCAAAAGTTTTCAGCGAGATTGCCATCAACATGGCGAACGCTGGTGCAGAAGGCGGCTTTCTTGAAGATGCACTTGAGCGCGTAGCTACGTTTACCGAACAACAAGAAGACCTCAAAAGTGAAACAATGGGACAACTGGCATATCCCTTGTTCCTCGCAACGATCGGCTCACTTATCGTCGGTGCTCTGGTTGTATTCTTCGTTCCTAAATTCGGCACGATGTTTGACAGCTTGCGTGAACGCGGTGAATTGCCGATTGTGACTGACTACCTGCTCGCTTTCAGCGAAGGACTTCGCACACCATGGGCACTCTTCGGTTTGCTCGCAGTTGTTATGGGCCTCACCACACTCATCCAGTACTTTAAATCCGAACAAGGTATGTTTTTGCGTGATCGTCTCAAGCTACGCGTCCCGCTTGTCGGTCCTATTTTTCAAAGCTTCGCCGTCGCTCGTTTCTGCGTGGTGTGCTCGGAACCTTACTCGGAAACGGTGTCCCTATCCTCAAAAGTCTGGACATTTCCAGTGATGCGGCCGGAAATCGCATACTCGCTCGCGCCATTGATGAGGCTACAGAAAATATTACTAGCGGTGCCTCTTTATCACAGCCATTGTCAGAAAGTGGTTATTTTCCGGGCACTGTCGTTGAGATGATTGCCGTCGCCGAAGAATCTAATGCCTTAGACAGCGTTTTAGTAGAAATCGCCGATGGCTTAGAACAACGAACAACACGCAAACTAAACCTGGCCGTCCGATTGCTCGAACCACTCCTTCTGATGGTGCTCGCTGGCGCTGTATTGTTCGTTGTAGTGGCATTATTGATGCCGGTAATCAAGATGAGCAGCACGATCGGCTAGAACACAGAAACAACCCACCTTCGCCGGTGTTATATAACCAGATAAGTAATTTAGGAATTTACGGAGATTCAACACGATGAGTCGCAATAAACGACAACGCAAACAAATCAGACGCGGCTTTACGCTAATGGAAGTCCTCCTGGTAATGGCAATTCTCGTCATTCTCGGTACCCTTGTTGCCACAAACTTTGATGGCATATTTGGTGGTGCAAAAGAAAAGAGCGCACGCATACAGCTCGACTCGTTTTCGAAACAACTGAAGCTGTACAAAATCGACATGGGTAACTATCCCAGTGCAGATCAGGGTCTGGAAGGACTTGTGAACCCACCTAGTGATGCGAATCTTGCTCAGAAATATCCAAAAGGCGGCTACCTTGATGCAGCTGAGCTACCTCTGGATCCTTGGAATAACGATTACCTATACGAATCTGCTGTTGATTCCAGTGGACTTCCCGGATTCGTTATTTCTTCAGCAGGACCTGACAGCCAAGCCGGAAACGATGACGATATCATCGTCAAATCCCGATAATCTTTCTCTTCAGAAACTCAATGAATGCTCATGACCGCATAACGATCAATACAAGACGCCCGCATACGCATGCGGGTCTGTCTCTATTTGAGATCATTTTGGTTATGGCAATCATTGTCGGCATTGGCGCCATAGTAATGCCATCATTTGGTGGCATGCTCGAAGGACAACGTCTGCGCAAATCCGCTGATGTGGTTCGCGCTTCTTGGAACAATGCGCGTATACGAGCAATGAAGTCCGGTAACACCATGGTCTTCCGCTGCCAAGTCGGTGGCACTGGCTTCCTTGTAGAACCGTGGGCCGGTGGCGACCAGTTTCTCGAACGTGGCGAGGTCGTTGCTGCGCCCGTGTTTGGACTCACAAACGACCCAAATACAGCAAACATCAGTGGAGTGGGCGAAGACAATCTACCCGAAGGGATCGTTTTTGCCGGTACAAAGCAAGGCCAGGACGCTCGATCAATCGCAATCGTCGAACAACTTGGAAATGCACCGCCTGCTGTTACCGGTCAATGGTCTGAACCTATCCTCTTTTATCCGGACGGCAGTACCAGTCAGGCTCAAATACAACTAAGTACCGACGAAATGAAACGTTTTGTCCTCGTGCAAATACGTGGTCTTACCGGTATCGCCACGGTGACCGATATCATCGCGCAATCGGACCTCGCCATCTTGCTAAGCCAGGAGGGTGGACAATGACTCGAGGCTATACAAAGCAACGGACAAAGTGGCGGACAAAGCGACAGACAATACGACGCGGTTTTTCGCTGATGGAAATCATTATTGCTCTCACCATTCTGGGATTGTCACTGGCTGCCATTGGCAATCTCGTCATGACCGGAGCTAAATCCGCTCAACGAGCTCAAGTCGAAACGACGGCCCAATTCCTTTGCGAATCGAAGCTGGGTGAGATAAAGTCAGGTGCTCAGCCTGCTGAGTCCATCGGTCCCGTGCCATTTGAGCAATACGAGGCACCGCTCGGCTGGCAATATACCGTGATGTCTCAACCCGTTGACGACACCGGAACTCTGTTGAATATTATTGTCCTCGTTGAACAAATCACCACGGACGGCAGTGACCCCATTCGATTTCAACTAACCACCTGGATGATCGATCCAGCCATCGAACTTTCTCCTGACAGCAATAAAACCGTCACCGAATTGCTTCAAGAACTGGAGAGTTAACGATGGCCAGCCAACATAGTCAAAAACACGGTTTTACCCTTTTTGAACTGCTCATTTCACTATCTTTAATGGGTGTGATTCTGGCGCTTATCGGTACAGCAACCAGTTTATATCTCGACACGCTTGATAAACGGCGGGCGGACAGTGAAGAAGCACAGCTTGCGAGAGCAGTCCTGCGACAGATTTCGAATGACCTGAAATCCACGGTACAGTACGAGGGAGTCGATGTTGAAGCTGGCTTAGAGGGGCTTGAAGGACTAGATGGGCTGCTAGACGGTGGCCTTGACGGCATGGACATGTCCGGGATGGGTGATCTGCTCGGAGGGGATCTATCCGGAATGCTCGATCCTCCTAGTAATGAGACAGAAAATACAACCAACATCGCAGAGACAGCTGGATTACCTGAATCACCGGGGCTCTACGGAAATCAATATGAGTTGATGATTGATGTCAGTCGTTTGCCTCGGCAGGAGGAATATCAAGTCCTATATAACCCGCAGCAGGCAGCATCCATTGCAGACATACCAAGCGATGTCAAAACCGTTACCTACTACGTTCGTCCCGAATCCACATCCGGCTCCTCTCAGTCCGTCGCCGGATTTAGGCTTGAAAACGAGTTCACTGCGGGCCTGATTCGCCGGCAAGTCGATCGTGCAACCGGGCGTTTTGCAATTGCATCGGGGAACGCGATCGGACTACAAAGCAAAGATCGTCTTCTCGCCCCGGAAGTACAATCGATCGAATTCATGTATTGGAACGGGTACGAGTGGTTGCCGGAATGGGACAGCGACGTTATGGCAGGAATTCCCGTCGCTGTGCAGGTTTTGCTGTCGATGCGTAGTCGCTCACCACACAAATCCGGCGGCGTCGTGTTAAACGTAAGTTCGGGTGCTTCCGATGCAGATCAATCCGTTGTTTCTTACCGCATGGTCGTGCGATTACCGGTCGGCAAGATAAATGAAATAGAAAACACGGATGAAGGACTGGAGTCGCTCGGACTATGACAACTCATCCTGCCAATTCGATCACCGCACCAGCTCCCGTACAAAAGCGCGATGGCATGATCCTGATTGTCGTGCTGGTCGTGATTTTGATGCTCTCTCTTGGTGCCTATACGTTCACGGATCTCATGATTACGTATGACGAAGCTGCAGATCTCAGTGGAGAACGGATTCAGGCACGCTGGGTCGCTGACTCTGGTATCGATATGATTCGCATGCACCTGATCCTTCCGGACCAGCAGCGATACGACTCCGGTGGTGAATACAACAATTCCATGATGTTTCAGGCAATAAACGTACTGCCTGACACCAATCCTCAAAATATCGCAAACTTTACGGCGATCGCGCCCATGGTCGATCAAACCGGCTTAATGGCGGGCGTCCGTTACGGGCTTGAAGATGAATCCGCAAGGATAAACCTCAACGTCCTCACTCTTGCTGATAGCTTTTCCACAAATGGTGGTCGAACGTTACTAATGTCCCTGCCCGGAATGACTGAAGATGTGGCGGATAGCATTCTGGATTGGATCGATGAAGACGATGACACCCGTGAATACGGTGCCGAATATGACTATTACCAAAGTCTCGACCCACCGTACTCCCCAAAAAACGGCCCGCTAGATACCGTCGAAGAGCTTTTGCTCATTCGCGGCGTCCACCCGCAACTACTGTTCGGACAGGATGCCAACCGCAACGGGATGGTAGACCCATCTGAATCAGGTTTAATCAATAACGGAAACAGTGGAGCAAATCCTGGTATGATGCCGCCGACTGCCGGCATGGTTGGTGATCCAACCATGGCTGGAATTGAACGTGGCTGGGCTTCCTTCCTCACACTATACAGCCAGGAAGCCAACCTGAATGCCGCCGGTGAACCCCGCATCGACGTCAACAGTGACGATTTGGAAACCCTGCACCAGGATCTGCAGTCCAAGTTCAGTCTTGATGTCGCAAACTTCGTCGTTCTTTACAGGCAGTCTGAAAGTAATTCAAGTCAAACAGACGTTGGAGTCCCTGCCGCAACGATTGAAATGGACTTTTTACTTCCGCCAGCACGTTCCATTTCCCAACTGCTTGAATTAGTGGACGTTCGCCTGGAAGTTGAAGGACCGGAAGGACCCGTTCTTATCAATCCCGCCTTCCCACTACAATCGCTCGGCGCTTATGTGGACAATCTCATGGACAACGCCGCCGCAAATTCCAACCCGACCATTCCGGGGCGCATCAACATCAATCAGGCGCCGCGGTCTATTCTGATGGGCATTCCCGGGATTTCAGAAGAAATTGTGGATCGAATCGTTCAGGAGCGTATACCGGATCCAGCAGAGGATGTTAGTAAGTTGCAGCCGACGGAAGCATGGCTACTGAAAAACTTAATTGTGGACCTCGATGAATTCCGCCAGATGCTGCCATTCATTTGTGTAGGTGGTGATGTCTTTCGAGCACAAGTTGTCGGATATTTTGAAGACGGAGCGGCTTCGTCCCGCGTTGAAGTTGTTATAGACCGTACAACCACTACACCCCGTATACGTTTATGGAGAGATCTCAGTCATTTAGGCCGCGGTTATAGCCTGGAAATGCTAGGTTTACAGTACATAGACAGTGCAATTCCCGGACAGGCTCCTATGACCCTGCCCATCCCATAATTAGAGCATTTACACAGTTTAAGAGATTACCCAATGGCTAAACATATCGCAATTGAATGGGATTCACTTGAAGTTCGCGTTCTCGTGGCATCGTCACGCGGTGGGAGAGTCTCGGTCGACCATGTAGCTGCTTTTCCCACTCCGGAAACTGGCTCGCCACAGGAATTGCCGGCGGCGATCGGTCAATACATCGCAGATCACGCTAAATCATTGCAAGTACCAGCAAACAGCAGTTGTTTAATCGCTCTTGGTAGAGGTCAGGTCGAAGCCCGGACATTTGATGTACCACCGGTACCCACCGATGAATTGCCGGTCATTGTAGAAATGCAAGCACCTCAGCAATTCTCACAAATGGGCGAAGACTGGACGCTTGACTTTTATCCGCAAAAGATGGATGACGATATGCAGGCGGCGTCCGTTTTAGCAGCTGCGGTATCCCCTGACACAGTTGCCGACGTGATTGGCATTTGTGGACCAGCGGCACTGACACCCAGTAGAATCTCCCTGCGACCTTTGCTCACCGCGGCCCTCCTCTGCGACCGTTATGATATCGACCAGCCGATCTTGGCTGTCGACATCCTCGCAGATCAAATTGAACTTACCATCGTCCAAGATCACTCTGCTCCAGTAATGCGAACTGTGCAGCTACCGCCATCCGGCATAGAAAACGCCGATAGTATCATTGCCGAGGTAAAACGAACCCTCGTCTCTGCCGCACATGCATCAGACGATCTGACTGTTGAAAAGATCATCCTGTTGGGTGATAAAGATGACAGCGAGGCATACAACGCTCTCAGCCAGGAATTCGACCTCGACGTCGAGTTACTAAACCCATTCTCATTGACACATAGCGGTGCTAAACCAAAGAACACTGACGACATTCATTGCGGACGCTTTGCATCTCTAATTGGACTAATCGACTCGACTATCAGCGAAACTCGACCGGCAATTGACTTTATAGACCCGAGAAAAGCACCTGCGCCCCCATCAGTAACGGAAAAGCATGGCAGAACAGCCATCCTTGCTTCTGCTATTGTTCTGCTGTTAGTTGTTAGCCTCTATCTTCCTATTCGTAGCCGTTCGCAGGAACTCGAGACATTGAATTCTGAAATTGAAGCAGGACAAGTATTTCTGGATCGACAAGAGGAATTGGTTGGCAAAGATCTGATCTTTGATAGATATCAAGGGAAAACAAAAAACTGGCTCGATCAGTTGGTCTACCTGTGTGACACATTTCCAAATTCAGACGACGCCATTGTGGCTGATTTCCGTGCAAACACAGAAGCACGTGCTTTTGACCCCACTGGTCAGTCCAAGGCACCGTTGTGGAGCATCGCTATGGAAGTCGCCGTGAGGGACTATGGAGTCCTTCAGACGCTCGAGGACAGTGTGCGGAGCAATGTTCATACCATACAAAGCAGTGGCCTTAGTAAAACAGAAGAAGCGGTACGATACCCCTGGCTAACACGTGAGGTTATTCGTATTGTTCCAGGCAATGTTGTCTTATCGGGCGATGATACATCTGTTACTCAGTCGGAAGCTCAGCCAGTAGAACCATCAGGCGAAACTACAGTCCCGACAGAAGACCGCGCACCTTCCGAGGATGCAAGCGAGTCCGCAGAGACCGAGGCGCCGGAAACTTCTGACGCTGGGGACACGGGCTCAGAATCAAACGACACTGAGATTACTGAAGACGACGATTCCGACACGGCATCCGACGAAAACGCAACAACGTAGATTTCTTTCCTGCGATTCCCATAAAAGGGTTAGAATCACATGACAAATCGTGAAAAACGGCTCACTCAAATTGGTGGTGCTATTTTAGTACTAACTATTGTCTCTTGGATATTTAATTCCTATCGAACGTCACTCTCTGAGCTCGATAGTCAGGTTGAAACAGCACAGCGACAAGTTGACGACATTGAAATAGCTGAACGTGAAGTGGAATCGCTCGCAAACGAATTCGATCAGTTGCGTGGTCAAAGCTTGCCTAGCGATATTTCCACCGCACAGACCGCATATAAGGCGTGGCTAATCGATCTGCTTCAACAGGATTCTTTTAGATTCGATAACGTCAAGATTGCATCCAATGCGATAACCGAATCTGAAGACAAAGTGTTTGTTCGGCACCCGTTCCAGGTTTCTTTTGCCGGTTCACTCGATAGCATCACGGATATGCTTTACGCGTTTTACAGCAAACAAATCCTGCACCGCATCAATCAGCTCAGCCTTCAGCCTTCGGGGCAGGACCAATTAAATGTGCGTATGATCGTAGAAGCCATAGCATTGAGTGACGCACCAAAGAAAGTTGATCTGAACGCAATTGAATCAAAAGAGACGCTTTCGCACGGCGATGCTGTGAAGTACGCCGAGGCAATTCTCAATCGCAATCTCTTTGGACCTGGAAACAATGCACCCGTAATTACCAGTGGTTCACAGCAGTCCTTTTATGTGTCTGATGATGAGGATGACCGCGAGGCGTTCCGACTCGCCGCTGATGCGAAGGATCGAAATCAAACCGTTTCCTACAAACTCGTCGAGCATAACTTCCCTTCAAATGACCAGATTGAATTCAACTCAGATGGCCGTGTTCTCGTTCGAAGCAGTGAAATAGCTGAATATGAGATTCAGGTGCAAGCGATAGACACTGGAATCCCTGCTAAGACGTCCGAGGTAAAGACCATTGCGATCGCATTCACCGAACGCCCTCCCGCCCCGGAACCCAAGGTAGTTGAAGAACCAAAGTCCTTTGATGTTGCACAACTTGCTGTGTTTACCGCAACGGTTGAAATTAATAATCGCCTTGAAGCGTGGATCTGGCGACGAGAAAAGCAACAAATGCTAAAACTCACGATCGGTGATCCGATTGATTTAGGTACATTCCAAGGCAAAGTTGTCTCGATTTCTACGAAGGCCCTCGAAGTTGAGAGTGCCGAGCAAGGTCTGCTATCAGTTCCGTCGGGAAAGACGCTATCTGAAGCTGAAAACCTTACTGACGCTGTTCTAAACGCCCTCGAATCGCCCGGCACATCGCTGCCATAGAGGGCAACTCTGGATTCACAACTCGTTTTAAACTTCTTGGATATCGTTTCTGTGCGATTTCCATCGCTCGACGGATAGACAAACTGTTATTTGTTTGTCTGAATCAGCAAAATTCTCTTAATCCCGTGGCAATCCGTGCCGATTATTCCAATTAAGAGGGTCGTGCGCGTTACGTGCATTCACGTGCTAGCTGAGGACTTCATAAAAAGTCACCAGTCCAAACGAATGCTGATGGTTCTAACAGCGGAATTAGAAATGTCTAAGTCAATCATTTATCGTCTATGTTGTCTAATCGCATTTATAGGGTTCACTTATGTTGCTACGGGCCTCGTGGCACAAAATGACGGTACAGCCCGCCGGCATGCCGTTAAATATCTGGATGCATCCCAGTTGCAAACTCGGGTATCCAAGATGCTGGCCGAATTCGGTCTAACCGCCAGGGTGTCAAAAGATCCTGCATCAAACGCATTGATCATCGACGGTGCACCGGAAGCACAACGAATCGCCGCTCAATTAATTTCCACTATCGATAAGCAATCGATAGAGCCGCGGCCGGCCTCGACTCTGCCAGTCATTCAACAGCCTGCTACAGCCCCTAATGAAGTACGCGGTTATGCAATAGACCCCAACCTCTTGCAGGCAACGACAGCCAACCTTGCAGCGAAATATCCTACGGCACGGATTCTGCCAGATGCACGCACTGGCCAATTGGTTGTAATCGCTCCCGCTCAAGTGCAGGCTGCGGTGGCCAGACGACTCGGTGCTGCAGCACCTGCGGCCACCCAGGCTGCTACAAATCCCGCTGCTATACGCCATCAACTTGAAAACATCTCGCCACAACAGCTTGAAGCCAAAATCCGGGAGTTACTTGGGGATCGAGTGGAAATTGCCACGAACAACCTTGGCACGACGTCCACTTTTAATGTGGCAGGGCCAAACCGTGACCTCGCATCACTTCAGCTGGACCGTAATTCCGGAATTCTTTCCGCCAAAGGCGACGGCAATCAGGTGCGATCATGGATGCAACTTGCAGCTGCCTTGGACAAATCCAATCTTCAGGCAGATTCCGGTGCACAAGTTGTACCGGTAACACGCGCTGATCCGAAGACGGTCGGCGAAGCCATCAATCTTGTAAAACAGGCCGCAGCTGCAGAAGGTCAGGCTGTGAACGTCGTTAACCCCGCAAAAGATAAGAAGTGGGGCGGAGATCTCGTTGCAAATATTTTCCAGCAAGATAACGCTGTGGGCGACAACCCCGCGGTACCCGCCGTTGATGAAAACGGTGAGCCGCTCGGCCGCACGGTTCTTCGAGTCGAGCCCGAAGAAGCTGGACTGCTTGGGCCGGTACAAATCGAATTTATCGAAGGTCTAGGCGTTTTCATCATCAAAGGCCATAAAGCCGACGTCGCTCGGGTGATCGAAATCATCGAGCAGATTGAACAACACACTCGTGACACACAACCGGAAATAATTGTCCACGCACTCCAGCACGTAAACAGTACGGTCTTAGCTGAATTGGTCAGTAACTTATATGACGACGTATTCGGGACACGAAACAGCCCCGTAAGTATCACGCCGCTAGACAAGCCGAATTCGCTGCTACTGATTGGCCGTGCGGAAAGCATGGGCGCTATCGTAAGCCTCATAACAAAGTTGGATACACCTGTGCCACCCGCCACAACGCATTCGGTTATCTCCCTGATCCACATGTCGGCGATAGATGCTGAGCGACAAATTCGAAACTTCTATAGCGATGAGCCTGGCGACGGCAATGGTGGCGGAGATCCACGACCAGGACTAGGTACACGCGTACGCATCGTTGCTGATTACCGCACAAATTCTCTAATCGTCCATGCAAGTCCTCGCGACCTCGCTGAGATTAAAGCACTAATTGCGAAGCTCGATGTAGAAGACTCGCCTGCCACAAATGAAATCCGTGTGTTCCGTCTTGTAAACGCCTTGGCGGAGGATCTTCAGCCCGTTTTGCAAGAAGCCATCACCGGCATTGCCGCTCAGGGCGGTCAGCAGCAACAGCAGCAAGGCACGGGCGACGCCGTGATCAGTCCGCAATCCTCCAAGCTGTCAATCCAAGCCGTAATGGGCGACGAGTTGATTGATTCTGGCATCTTGGCTGGCATCACTGTAACTGCTGACCCCAACGTAAACGCTCTCGTGGTGCGAGCTCCGGCACGCAGTATGCCCCTGATAGCGGAGTTGATTGCACAACTAGATCAGCTTCCGAATGCCGAAGCTGTGATAAAAGTGTTTGAGATCATCAATGGCGATGCCACAAGCCTTACTCAGATGCTGCAACAGTTATTCGGTCTTGAAGTAACGGCCGGCCAGGCATCAACAACCACCGCCTTTAATCGTGCTTTATCGTCTGGCAGCGGGTCCGCAGAATCACCACTTGTTCCCCTTCGATTCTCGGTCGATCTCCGTACCAATAGTATCATCTCTTCTGGCGCACTTGGTGACCTGGACGTAGTAGAGGCCCTGATATTGCGCCTCGATGAAGCAAATGTGGAGACTAGACGCACCCGTGTAGTTCGCTTGAAGAATGCCAACGCGCCAGATGTGGCAGATGCAATTACTCAGTATTTGACCACGCAACGATCATATATTCAGCAACAACTGCAGTTTGCTCAGGCAATCAGCACTTACGAACAAGTAAACAGTGAAGTTATTGTTGTCGCGGAAGCCGTTACGAATTCCTTAATTGTGTCTGCAACGCCACGCTATTATGACGAGATCCTGCAAGTGATCGATGACCTCGACTTCCGCCCTGCCATGGTGATGATCCAGGTTGTCATTGCTGAAGTTGAACTGCGAGATGATTTCGAGTTCGGTGTTGAGGTGGGATTACAAGATAGCCTGCTTTTTGATCGCGGTCTTGCCAGCGTAGGTTTCGACTGGCCAAGCAGCGGCATGCCAAACGATAATACCCCTGCTGCGTTAGCAACAAGTGGTAACTTTGCCGGTAAGCTTGGTTCAGGGTTTGCCCTCGGACGCACCAATCCAGCACTCGGTTATGGCGGGCTCGTAATGTCTGCGGCAAACGAGTCAATCCACGTACTGCTTCGAGCACTGCAGTCTCGAGGCCGACTGCAGATCCTCAGCCGTCCTCAAATCATGACGCTCGATAATAGCTCTGCGTTTGTGAATATCGGTGCGAGAGTTCCACGTATTAGCTCCACCACCCTTACTCAGTTTGGCATTCAGAATAACGCTCCTGATGAAGAAGTGGGGCTAATTCTCGATGTGCTGCCAAGAATCAACAACGACGGGTTGATCGTGATGCAAATCTCGGCTGAAAAATCAGAGTTAGGGCTTGCCGCTGATGGAGTGCCAATCTCAGTCACCACTTCCGGAGAGGCTATTAACTCACCAGCAATTAACACTACTACCGCTCAGACCACCATTTCTGCTCACTCTGGAGAAACTGTGGTATTCGCGGGGCTAATCACCAAAAACAAGACAATCTCCAGGCGTCAAATACCCTGGCTCGGAGACTTGCCCGGTTTAGGTCAGTTGTTCCGCTACGACATTGAAGAAGAAAAACGTAAGGAACTGCTAATTATCATGACACCGCATGTAATCACCGGAAAGGATGATCTCGACGCCGTAAACGCTATGGAATCTGGGCGTATGAGCTGGTGCTTAGCAGATCTGGTTGAAATGCATGGTGATGTGGGTCTTGATAAGGGTAATGGCCTGTGGGGAATTCCTGATAATTGCCCAACAATCTATCCCGACCGTGATCCATCTGGAAAGCGACTCGGAGACCAGGCATTCCCTGAGACTACGATGTCACGACAACTGGAACAGTGGGGGCTGCAAAACCCGCCATCACCGCGGCAAGCCAGTGCTAACGGGCAAAATGGTCAATTACGTTATGGCAACAGGCAGGGCCAAACTCAAACACCGGCAGCCCCGCCCCGTTATTACTCACCGCAACAACGGCCACCGCAAGCATATCAAGCCCAACAGCCACAGCCGAATTATCGGGTAAATAATCAACCGAGCCTACAGCCGGCGGGATACCAACCGAGTTTTAGCCGTTAAATGTATCAATAGCATATCTGATCGTTCATACAAAAAACCTAATCCACTCTTCCAAACAACCAACGGCATACACAAATGACTGTTAATAAACAACTATCGCTCATTGCACTTTCCTTAGCAATTATCGCAAGCACTGGGTGCACCACCTCGCAAATGCGAGAAATGAACGCCGCATTGCCGTGGAATAAACAAGAGGCACTCGAACTGGAGCGGGTGACAACGCCTACACGTATTGCATCGATATGGTCCCATGATGTCTTAACAGGACCAAACCATGAAGCAACGCAGGGCTTTGGAGGTAGATTATATTTCTACAACAATGAACAACAGGCGGTCGCAGCCGCTGGCAAATTGGTCGTTTATGCTTTCAACGACACGGAGTCAAAACGTATCGGGCAAACAGCCAGTGAACAAGCTAACCGCAAGTACGTATTTTCCCCCGATGAGTTCGCGCAACACTACAGCGAGTCTGAAATTGGTCCGTCTTACAGTGTTTGGTTGCCTTGGCAGCGTGTTGGCGGGCCGCAACAACACGTCACATTGATCGCTGTATTAGTCACCAAAGATGGGAAACAAATTGTCGCTCAACCGTCCCGTGCTACTCTACCAGGGCGTGCTCAGCCTGGTGATCGAAAAGTAACGATAGCTAACGGCCAACTCGAAGGTATGCCAAATACCATGGACGAGGTTTTAGCCAAACCAAACCACGCCGACCAGGTTCCGCGGAATAAGCGCACGACCACGCTTCCGCTTTCACGAAACCTGACTCGGCATTTAAACAACGCTCCGCCCCCAGAAATTGGGCGGGCAACAGTGCCTAATCAGCAAGCTTCGGCACAGTTCTCAGGCTATGACTTACCAAAATCGTCAGCAGCAATGCCGGCAACCAACATAAATACAGAACGTATTCCACAAACTCGAGGTGGTCCAATCGCACCAAACGCTGCGACTATTCAGCGTTACCAGCGTCAACAGTCAGCTCGTTTTCAATCTCCCGAATACCAGGCTCCAGCCTCAGAACCAACTCAACAAGACGCTTATCCCGCTCAGTACCAACAGTACCGTTAAGCACAGCAGTGCGGCCGTCCATTTGGACAGTCACGCCAACATATTTGGCGAGGGCAGGTATCCTTTGTAGTCTATTTTGCGCTCGAGATTGTACTATCTCTGGAGCAGTGCGAGTAACAGTAAAACCAATTCGAAAAGGGATTCTAAGACTCATTCTAGGATCGTTTTGGTTTTGCATTCCAAAGCCGCCCATTCCACGCCCCATGCCGCCCATGCCGCCCATGCCGCCCATGCCGCCCATGCCGCCCATGCCGCCCATGCCCATCATACCCATTGCGTTCATCGCGCTATTCCCACCATTGCCTCCGCCTCGAAATCCCTGAATGTCAGAGCTGCTGACACCAGCAAAATTGTCATTCTCAAAGGTGCTTTCGGTCTGATTACCAAACGTGGCATTTGGGCCAGTTTGAACTTGAGCGTTTACCATTTCAGTGTTTAGAGAATAAACAAACACGACAGCGGTGATCATTAGAATTTTCACAACTACCACCTTATTTAAAGCCTACTTATATTTGAGATGCCTTGGTCGCCGTTTCCTCTAGTTCCTATTATAGCACTTGAACTTTGATTCTCTCAGTTCAAACACAGCTCGCCAGGCAGATTAAAACGTTACGCTATCTCTCTATTTTTCGTCGCATATCCACAATGAAGATAATCTTTGCTAACAAGTGAATCGTAGCAACTACTATATTCATCGTTTCGACTCAGCGCAACTCCGTTAACCGCTATATTTTTACAGCGAATCCATCGTGTTGGCAGCAGTATTTAACCATTAGCCATATGGCAACGATTCGTATCATAACGGTATATTTGTGACTTACGATGCTGGATAGCTCGAAACTTTCGCATAGACATCGGGGTTTCAATAGATGTAGTGTCGTATCCGGCTGGCTAGATGTGCATTGGAATAACTTACAGTTTTATAGATTGAAATTTGGCGCAATGAAAAACCCATTAATTAAACGAATTGCAGTTGCACTATTAGCACTCACGCTGGTTCTCCCAGCCACCGTCAAGGCCGAACGGCCATCTGCACCCAAGCTTCTGCCGTACAATACGGTGCTCTATTTACGCATCCACAGCGTGCCCGAGTTCCTTGAACAGATTGATGAGACGTCGCTTGGCGCAATTAAAACTGACCCCGCGATTCAGCCTATCTGGGATCAATTTTATAACGACCTGGTATCAGCCTTTCCTCAAATAGAAGACGAATTAGGTGTCACGCTTGAAGATCTCCTAGACATTCCACAAGGTGAGTTCTCCCTCTCGTTATCGGTTACCGACACGGGTACTCCAATGTTCGCAATGATTGCAGACGTTGGCGACAACGCAGAAACCGTTGCAAAGCTGGTTGAACGTGCCGAATTTGAACACATCGAAAACGCGGGTGATTTGGAAGAACAGGTAATTGGTGAAACCGAAGTCACCGTGTTCCGTCAACCGGGCGATGATGATGACATAGTGGTCTTTAACAAAGATGACTCAATCGTCATCTGCTCCAGCACGATCATGGCGGAGCACATCGTTGCTGTATGGGAAGGCACGGCGACCGACGCTGACCGAGTCCTCACAGACAACCGAAAGTTTACCGACATTATGCGTAGCTCCGTAGGTACGGGCGGTGAACTGCCGCACATGAGCTGGTATGCCGATCCGTATACTTTGATCAACGCCCTTACGCAAGACAACTTTAGTGCTCAGGCTGTAATCGCTTTGCTGCCTACGCTCGGTGTTGATGGCTTCAAGGCGTTTGGTGGTACCGTCATCCTCGCACCAGAGGGATTTGACACTATAAGCCACTTCCATGTTGCATTAGGGAGCCCACGCCGTGGCGTTTTAAACCTGATCACACTTGGCGAGGGCGCAATGACACCAGAACCGTGGGTGCCGGCTGACGTCGTCACATACTCCACGCTGTATTGGGATTTCGACAAGATGTACACCGAGTTGACTTCGCTGGTTGATTCCATTCTTGGTGAAGGCTATTTCGAGAATCTCGTTGAGACGAACATCAATGCAAACGCTGAGATCGACTTTCGGGCTGATCTAATTGAGCAACTCGGTGGACGTGTGACATTGCTCGGCACGGTTATTCCACCCGCAAGAGTGAATAGTTTCACTCGCCTTATTGCGATTAAGCTCTCCGAAGAGTCCACCCTAGAAGAAACTGCGGATGAGATAATGGAGCGATTCCCGTTTTTCAGCAAAGAAGAGCATGAAGGCAATGTGTATTATCGGATCGCCGGCCCGGGCGGTCCCGGTGGTCCTCCGCGAGCTAGTGTAGAAGAGCGTCTTGGCCAGGATGGCGCCGTACAACAGAACACGGTACAACCTGGTACACCGCAAGAGTCCTTTCGACAGAATTTCCGACAACCGACCCCGTCCATTGCTTTCATGGATGGCTATCTATTGTTCACAGACGCTGAGGAGTTCCTCTTTACTGTGTTTGATACTGGGTCTGGCGCATTGGAAAACCTGGCTGCTCAAGAGGATTACAAAATCGTTGCCGACGAACTCGCAAAACAGTCGCGAGATGCCGCACCTTCCATGGTCTCTTTTTCACGGCCAGAATTGGCTCTCAAGATGGTTTTCGATTTGGTAACGGGAGATAACGCACAGGGATTCATCGCTGAAAATTCAGAATCTAATCCCCTCTTTGGTGCCTTGGACCGTGCTTACACCGATCATGGCATTCCTGATTATGAAGAGATTGCTAAACACCTCGCTCCGCAGGGCTCGTTGTTGTTTAACAAAGAGACGGGATTGCATTACATCACGTTTGCATTAAAACCGCTGCAACCATAGCATCGCTCGGGAAAGAATCTCCCAGTCCGAATGATGAACGACTTTTAGAAGAAATACCTGACTGCAATCTTGCCAACGGGCGGTTTGTGAGGCATTCTTGATAGTGTTCAATTGTCACAATGCTCCAGGTAAACCATGGCTGATGCTAAGACATCTTTGCGCGTATTAATCGTTGATGATGACCCTGACATCGTTGATACGGTATCTTTTGCGCTGGAACAAGAAGGCTATACCGTATTCATTGCTCGCAACGGGGATGAAGGTATCATGCTTGCCGAGCAGCACAATCCCGATTTGGTGCTATTGGATATGATGATGCCCAAACGCAGTGGATTCCTTGTGCTTGAGAAACTACGTCGCGCTAATCACACACCCGTTCGCATCATCATGATGACAGCTAATGAAGGCAATCGCCATCGCACATATGCTGAATCACTTGGCGTAGATGCCTACCTAAACAAACCAGTACCGATCAATGACCTTCTCGTTCGCATTCGTGCTTTGTTTGCCAACGATGAAGAGTAAGGAAGAGACCTCGCACCATGAATCGACCGCCAACAGCACCGTTACCAGAACCTTCACTGATTCCTCTAGAAGGTTGGCATTGTACTCACGTTTACTATGAGTTGGATCGTGCAATACTTTCCACCATGGATGCTCAAGCTGTTTCAGCTGGTCGAGACGCATTAGGAAGCATAATTAGCGGGTCGATTGAAGACGCACCGGAGCGGGTGCAACCGAGCATCGTCAGTGGACATAAGGCTGACATTGGGCTCATGCTTATGGATCCCTGTCCTCTTAAGATCGACAGATTGCATCAAGCAGTGTTACAGTCCCCCCTCGGCCAGGCCTTAACACCGACATACAGTTTCATTTCAGCATCCGAAATTTCTGAATATGTCCCGACCATCGAACAATACGCCGCGAGACTTGTGCAAGAAGGTGAAACAGAGGGAAGCGACTCGTTCGAAGCAAAGATGAACGCCTATAAACAGCGAGAGCCAATCATGCGTAGGCAGCGTCTTACGCCCGACTTCCCCGAATGGCCTGCCACCTGTTTCTATCCCATGAATAAGAAGCGGAAAGTGGGTGAAAACTGGTTCTCACTTGACTATCCCGAACGAAATCGCATGATGGCTGAGCATGCACGCAGCGGCATGGAATTTGCCGGCAAAGTTCAGCAGCTCATTACCGTCGGTGTTGGGTTTGATGATTGGGAGTGGGGTGTGACGCTTTGGGCCCGGAATCCGGAGTATCTTAAAGATATCGTGTACCGGATGCGATTTGACGAAGCGAGCGCCCGATTTGCTGAATTTGGCCCGTTCTATACCAGCTACATCGAATCTGCTGAAAATGTCTTAGCCCACTGCTTCGGCTAACAGACGATCACCAAGGCAGCTTTAGCTTGGACAGTTCCTTTACGATCGGCGCATCCATTGGCAGCCGTTTTGGGATGTCCTTCGTATCTGCTTTGGTTACCACACCCTTACGCGGTACGAGTACCATTCGGATGGGAGTATCCATTGGCGGGATCGCATCTGTATTTGCCACATACAGTAACGCAGCATTAGCTTTGTCGCTTTCTATTGGCAAGTCGAGCATTGCAACTGCGAAATTTGCGACGCATACCATCTCGCCACCATCAGCATAGTAGCGATTTTCGCCCGCCTCGTCTTTAAAGAACCCGCTGCCGCCAAACACCCACGGGTACTCCAACGTTTTCTTCTTTCGTTCATCGCGCATCCACTCCTGAGCGGCGACAATTTGCTGTTTTCCATCCTCATCTTTCCAGAGGACGAAGATATCAATCACACTGCCATGGGCGGGCGTATATTTTGGGCGAAATCGGACAGGCGTGCCGGCCTTCGCACCCATCGCCAGCAATGCTGCATGTACAAATCGGGAATGACAGTCAATCGAAACAACCGCTTCGTGTGTTTTGGTCTCATATGGGACCGCGAACATCTCTAACTGCCCTTCTCGCAGACAAACTCTACCGTCGACGACGATCCATTTCTTACCCGGATGCACCCAAATCTTTTCCTTAGGGCTGAGTCTCACAAACCCTTGATTAGGATCCCGACTCGGCGGCTTGTCCGAATCAGTGTCGGACACATCGTCGCTCTTTTTCACTGGTGTCTTTCCGTCTGCCGTCTCCTCAGCCGTTCCGTCTTTCTTATCGCCGGCCACAACTACCGTGCCAAGGAGCAATAACAAACAAACCAGTCTCTTGATTTCACTTCTCATTCAGCGGCATTCCCGTTCAAGCTTCTATATGCGTCTACTAGAATTATCGCATTACATCCAACAAAAGCATAAACATAAACCGTGCAAACTTCACTCTCGTGATCGTATAGCACGCTATTCCCTGAAAATCTCCGAGCCAACGCGGACCATGGTTGCGCCTTCTTCAATCGCCATTTCATAGTCTCGGCTCATTCCCATGGAGAGTTCGCTAAAGCTCAATTGGCCTCCGAAGCGGTCCTGCAGTCTATTCTGCAACAATCGCATCGATTCGAACTCCCGTCGTGTCGTAACGGCATCGCTCCCTAACCCCGCCATCGCCATCAAGCCTTTTACCTTGATATGCTGATATTCCAATATCTGTTCGATTGCAGATTCCACCTCTGCAGGATGAAAACCACTCTTAGAAGTATCCCCTGATACATTCACTTGCACGAGAGCATCCACCGTCAAATCCAACTGCATTGCATGTTGCTCAATCGCCTTTGCCAACTTCAATCGATCCAGAGAATGCAAGAGCGTGATGAGTGGTAACGTCCGCTTTACTTTGTTGGATTGCAACTGACCAATTAAGTGCCATTTTACCTCTGGCGATCCGATGCTCTCAGCCTTCTGCCAGAGTTGTTGAGGTCGATTTTCTCCAATATCCAGTGCACCGGAATTAATCACCTTTTCCGTGATCTCGGAATCCACATATTTACACACAGCCACGACACGCACCTGATCCGGCGACCGACCACTTTTTTCGGCAGCCCCAGCGACTCTGGCATTGATTCGCTGCAGGTTATCTCGAATTCTCTCTGCACTCACCATCAATCCGCGACCACACCTTCAACGCCAACATATTGATGAAACTCACCCTTGTCATCCATTGCCCCGAAAATGAACTCGGCAGTTGTGTTTTGTCCGAGAACTGAACGACTCGCTGCCGGGCTTAACGACCGATAAATTAACCACTGAGATTCGTTTAACTGAACTCGGTATCCGACAGCGACATTATCGGATGACCTCGACAAACCTTCTGCAACTGACAGTTTTCTCCATGTGTAAGGTTCGGTACCGGCATCCCTGGTTAAGCAAAACAACAGAGGCGCATAAATTGTGCCCTTCTGACCATTGATCGTATACTCAAAGCCATTGCTGGTCTTCCGCATTGCACCTTCGCAATCTAACTCCCTCCACTCATTCAATCCCAGCGGCAACACCAATGCTTCCGGCTCTCGCCCCACTACGAAGCCTTCGCTGTGCTCTTCAGACTCAAACAACTGCAAGCGTTCGGTCAGTTCATACTCGCATGAATATTGCAACTCGGAATCTGCTTCACTGATTGCAGCGTCCGCAAACAGAATCACCGACTCATCCTTGGCGATGACAACTTGGCGTTGCACTGTTACATCGCAGTCATATCGAGTTTCAAATTCCATATAGACCGCTTCATGATCGTTAAACCAACTCGTGCAGGTCCAATCAGATTTGCGGTCTAATTGCACCACACCTCTCTCGTCTCCCAATGACAGTCTCGGTTCACCCACGCGTGAAACAATGAGACCGTTTGCGCCTTCAACCTCAACCCGCATCGAGTTTGCATAAGTTATATAGACTGCTGAGGACCCGACTTCCCAGCAACTACGCGCCACGGCAATCTCAGACCAATCCGACTGGAAGCTCATTTCGGGTAACGCGTATTTGGAGTAACTCCTAACACGGCTTGCACTTTTTGGCTGCCGGATACAAAGCAACCTTTTTTCAGCAGGTTCACCTGCGAGTGTTACAGCGAGCTCCCGAAGACGCTTCCAACCGGGTATGCTCCCGGCATCGGTACACATCACTTCGTTATCAACTCTTGATAACAACAAGCTATTGCGGGCACATCGTTGGAATGACTCCTCGATATCTTCACGACTACTCGTAATATCCGAGCACTCTTGATAGCTGAAATAAAAACGCGTCCAGGATGCAAGGACTTCCTGAAAGCCATCCAGCATGTTGGCGTGCGGCAAGGCATCATCACCCAACGATTCTTCAAGTGACACGATCATGTTCTTTGCAGCGCGATTAAGGCTCGTAGATTCTGAAAGCGCCCGATGATAGCACTGAAGCACTATTGGTAATTCAGTTCCAGCGATAGCGAATTTTAGTGGCGATTCCTTGGGATGCAACTCGCATCCCAGTGACTCATAATCGAGCAAATGCGTGACTAATTGCCCCCACCGTAATATGTCCATGTACTGCGTCAAGAACGGTGTGAGCTGCGCTAGCAACACTGCATCATGAATTTGTCGCTCTTCCAACGGGCACTGCGCATCCCGTACAATCCATTCGTTAATCCATGTTGCTAACGCGTCGGCGTCGAATGTATCTCGTCGCAGGATCTTTCTGGACCATGCATAGAGCTTCTTAGACGCCCTGCCTTTTCCAATCCATTTCAATGCACTTGGAAACTGATACAGCAGCGTTTGCCCAAGACGATCCGCAGATTCGTCGTACGCCTGCTCAAGTGCAGGACTAACTGGATGTTTTACTGACTTCTTCTTCGTCATAACTGCGATTATGACATATAACCGCGCCATTGGGACATCGCCGATTCAAGCTCCGCCCAGATGCGACTCGATGTTGTCATTTCAAACATTAATGCGCGTTCATAGCCCTTGTCGGAAAGATACTGAAATTGATCTCGCCACTGGATGTCGCCAGCTTCAAGCGACGTTGTAATTCTCGGACCATCGGATTGCTTCACATGAAACATCGAGATCACGTCCACAGGCAGTGTTGCTTGTACGTCCGGTAATAAGTGTAACTCTTCGGCGAGCGCAAAATTCGCCGGGTCAAAACACAACGATAAAACGCCGTCCCCACATAACTGACAAGCGTTAGAGAAGACTTCCCAAAACGTCTGCCAATTTTGTTTTGCATGTTCAATGGAAAGACAAATTCCCAGCCCGCTTAAGTGGTTTGCCAACGATACAAGAGACGCCACAGAATCAGCGGCATGCTCACGCGCTGACTGAGGAGTCGTCGTTGTATCCACAATTCTTATGTGAGGCCGGTCATTACCGGCGATGGCGTTAGCGATAAGCACAGCGTCGTTGATATCCGCAGCGGCCGAATCGAGGTTTCCGCTTAGAAAGGGAATATCAATTGCATAGTCGAATTCTATGCTCTCACAAGATTCACGTACGTTTAAGAAATGGTTTTGAAGGTCGTTATCATTTAATTCGCGAGGATCACAGTCAAGTGAGAATTGTCTCAGCTCGATGTACCTCAAACCCATCTGCTCACACCGCTGACAAATTGACGCGAGCCCTTCCCCTTGATCCAAGTACCACTTGAAGCAATTGGTCACCACACCATGAGGCCACAGCTTCATATTCTTTGACTCCCGCTCCCAGAACTATTTTCGGACCACTTGCAACTTGCGAGCTTATTGATGCACGCCTTTTAAAGAACTCGTTTCGAGGTGATACTGAAATATTAAATCACGGTGCAATCTGCAATTACATGACTCAGTATAACGACATACCGGCGCCAGATTCACTAGAGCTCAGTCCCGAGCAATTGACGTCTCGCATCGACGAGCTGCTGCCGCTTTTACAGCAGTATTTCCGCGATCTACCGGAGGCACCCGCGTGGGAATCACCCACAAGCGTCAGTGCAGAGTTTGCCACACCACGCCAGGCCCCCGAACTGCCGCAAAACTCAACAGAAGTGTTCGACGAACTCTTTGCACGCTTGTCTCCGAGTTACACGACTTCCAGTCCCGGTTACATGGCATATGTACCCGGAGGTGGCTTACCAGATTCCGCCATTGCCGACTTGTTTTCAAACCTGACAAACCGATTTGTCACGGTATGGCATGCAGCACCGGCGTTAATTCGACTTGAGATTGACTGCATTAACTGGTTTAACAAAATGGTCGGGTATTCGTCGCAAGCGAGCGGTTACTTTACTACCGGTGGATCAATGGCCAACTGGTCAAGCGTCCTTACTGCACGTCGCAACCTGCTAGACGCTGATATTTCGCAAGCACGCCTTTACACGTCAGATCAGGCACACCACAGCGTGATGAAGGCCGCCATCATGGCCGGTTTCCATGAATCCCAAGTCACCGTTATCGAATCCAATATCCACCAGCAAATATCCATTGAGTGTCTTACGGAACAAATTCGCAGCGATCGCGAAGCTGGCCTGACACCGTTTTACTTATGTGCGCATGCCGGCACAACGAATACCGGTGCTGTTGATCCGCTAAATGAACTCGCCTTACTAGCGAAGGCTGAAGGCCTATGGCTCCATATTGATGCCGCATATGGCGGTTTCTTCATGATGACCGACCGCGGGCAACGACAACTTTCCGGTATTAACGAGGCTGATTCAATCACTCTCGACCCCCATAAAGGTCTGTTTCTTCCATATGGAACTGGGTGCCTGCTTGTAAAAGATCGCAAGACGCTTGAGAAGGCTCATCGTATTGACGCGGACTATCTCCCTCCCATGCAGGAACATAACGACAGAATCGACTTCTGTCAGACGACACCGGAATTATCAAGAGACTTCCGTGGATTAAGAGTTTGGCTTCCCATACAGCTTCATGGCTGGTCTACATTTCAAGACTATCTAAATGAGAAGCTAGATCTGATTAATTTCGCTTATGATCGCATAAAAGAACATCCAAACATCGAGATCGTTGGGAAACCAAGCCTCTCGACTCTGGCATTTCGTTATATAAAACATGAACTGACTGAAGATTCTCTAAACGAACTGAATCAAAAGCTGCACGAAGAACTGGTATCCTCCCGCCGTTTTCTTGTTTCTCACACGATGCTTAAGGGCACCTATGTGATACGTATCTGTATCCTTTGCTTCCGCACCCATCAACCACAAGTTTCATTCTGTGCTGACGAAATACTCAGAATCGCACAGCATTTGGAAGATTAGCACCACAGGACTACAAGCGAAGTCGCAAGGCCACAACTTTTAATGCTAGATTAGGTAATACTAGATCAGGTGACGTGCAGGCCCTTGCACTAAAACACTCTCCCCTACACCACCCCGTGGAATATTCACATGGCAACAGACACCCCCCCCTTATCCGGTAAACGCAAATGGTATCAGGCTGTAGGGCCGGGCATTATCACAGCCTGTGTTGTCATCGGCCCTGGTAGTATCCTTTCAAGTTCCAAGGTCGGCGCTGATACCGGTTATTCACAGCTTTGGGTAATCGCAATTGCATGCATTTGTATGATGGCGTTTATGACCATGGGAGCACGACTCGGTGTTGTCTTAGAAGATACCCCCGGAGACACGATCACTCGACTCACCGGACGTTGGCTAGCGATTAGCATCGGCATTGGTGCATTTATGATCTCTGCTGCATATCAGTTTGGGAACAACCTCGGAGTACAAAGCGCATTTAGCGCACTGGACGTGGATAAAAACGTCACCTATTACCTCTTAATCGGATTTAACGCCCTTTCAATCTCTTTCTTGTATCTGTTCAAGAATATGTACAAGGCGCTTGAAAAGCTGATGATGTGTTTCGTCGGACTGATGTTGATCTCATTCGCATACAACTTGATTACGGTTAAGCCAGACTTGCGGGATTTGTTTAGCGGCTTCGTTCCCGGCAAGCCCAACTTTGACGACCTTTCAATTTTCGCCTTAATCGGCACCACATTCGTCGTCACAGCAGCTTACTTTCAAGCCTACCTCGCGCGGCAAAAGGGGTGGAAGGAAGACGATCTCAAGGACGGGCTCATCGATGCACGGGTCGGCTCCGTGATCATGTTTCTCATCACAATTATGTTGATTTGCACTGCGGCAGCTGCCGGGCTAATTGGGAAGGATCTCAAAAGTGTCGAAGATGTCGCTCGCGGATTGGAGCCAACTTTCGGTAAAAGTGCACGCGTAATTTTCTGCCTGGGACTGTTTGCCGCAGCCTATTCCTCATTTCTGGTCAATTCTATGATCGCCGGTTTCATTCTCTCCGATGGTCTTGGTAAGGGTGCCAATGCGGAAGATGCCATGCCAAAGGCACTTACAACTGCAGTACTGCTTGTTGGCATGATTGTCGCAATAGCATCCCAAGGACTGCAATATAGCACCGTGGAGCTGATCATTATTGCTCAAGCGGTGACGGTGCTTGCATCGCCAATTATTGGCGGAGTATTACTTTGGCTTACAAATAGACGAGACGTAATGAAGGACAAAGTGAACGGTCCAATTACCAATGCACTCGGTGTCATTGGCCTGTTGATCTTACTTTGTATCAGTTACGACTTGATCGACAGGAAACTGCCGGCGCAACTGGACAAACTCAAGGTAAAGCCCGCGCAAGTTGAAGAACCGCTCGCAGACCCTGAATCCATAGATACAAACCAAACTACCGATACGAAAGTCGATTCGAAATGAGCGAAGAAACACAGCTAATCGTTCTCTCCAAACAGCTTTTGGATTCCATCGACAACAACGACTGGGACACTTATATACAGCTATGCGATCCTTCTCTTAGTGCATATGAGCCAGAAGCATTGGGCAACCTCGTGGAAGGACTGGATTTCCACGCGTTTTACATGAAGCGTGGCGAAAGCCCCGGTGCAAAGCAGTCAAATATCGCGGCACCAAAAGTCCGAATGCTTGGTTCTGATGCCGCTGTGGTCACGTACATACGCGTAGTTCAGCGACTTACCGATGCTGGTGACTCCACAGCAACATTTGAAGAAACGCGTGTTTGGCAAAAGGTTGACGGAGAGTGGAAGCATATGCATTTCCATCGCTCTTACGCGGGCAGCGTAGAGCTTGGCTAAACACGCTCCATCGCACAGACCTTACACGCCCATCAGGCGTCCCCCGCAAACGTTGATAAGCTGGCCTGTCACGGCTCTTGCTTCGTCACGCGCGAGGTAGACCGCCATATCGGCAATTTCATCCGGATCGATACGTCTGCCGAGTAACGAGGCTCCCGTTTCGATATCCTCAAAGCTCGTTCCTGTCCGGTCTACGTCGTAGTGGATGCGTTCATCATTCATCTTCGTCGCAGTCACTCCCGGGCAAACAGCGTTTACTGTTATGCCGTCACTGGCATGCTCTAATGCCACGGACTTCGTCAAACCACCCAACGCATGTTTACTTACTGCATAGGCAGCACCATGTAATGCAGAGATTTTTGAATTGATAGAGGCAATGTTTATGATCCTGCCCCATTTTGCCTCTACCATCGACGGCAACACTGCTTTGGAGAGTATATACGGAGCCGTGACGTTGATAGACATTGTTCTATGCCAGAATTCATCGTCAAAGCTGATAAAAGGCTGTGGTGCAGAACTGCTACCGATACCTGCATTATTCACCAGCACGTTTATGCTTCCCAACTCGCTATTGACTCTTTCCACGAGGCTCGGCAGTAGTTCGTGGTTTTCCATGTCTCCTACTAGCTTTAGCCCGCGAACGCCCGCCGCTTGGATTTCATTAACCACCTCATCCAATTCGCTTTCAGTCCGCGACGTTACGGCAACGTCGACTCCATCCTTTGCAAGCAGAATCGCAATACTCCTACCGATTCCACGGCCCGCGCCTGTTACTAGTGCGATTCGTTTTTCCATGACAATTGCTCCTCTTATCCGTTAACGACAGTCATCTTTTTCGGTTAAACTCAAGACGCAAAGAATGATAAGTTGTTTTGCTCTGCCGTAATAGTACTGCATGGCGATCCGCGTTCATTATTCAGGATACGTATGCAATGACACCCTACGAAGGAACCGTACTGATTGCTGGTGCAACCGGCTTCATCGGGACACATCTTGCCCGTTTTTTACCCAACGTACGTATCCTCACAAGGGATTCAGCGGCGGCACAAACGACTCTCGAGAAGCGAGCCATAAGCGTTTCAAGGGGTGTTGTTCAGTGGAATCCAGCGAAGTTGTCCTTAGACGCGTCCGCACTCGACGGAGTAGACGCCATCATAAATCTCGCTGGTGTCTCTGTGGCCGACGGACGTTGGACCAAGGCACGTAAGACGAAAATACTGCAAAGTCGGCTCAACGCAGTAAACACAATCACCTCGGCATTAGCAACTTCTCCTCACCAAGTCCATTCACTGATTTCTGCATCCGCTGTTGGATATTATGGTAGTTGCGGTGACCAGATCCTCACTGAGACTTCCGCTCCCGGCATCGACTTTCTAGCGGATGTCTGTAGGCGATGGGAAGAGGCCGCCCAATCCTGCAATGTGAGAGTGGTCACTCCACGGATCGGGATCGTTCTTGGCCCTGATGGTGGCGCACTGCCCAAAATGGCCTTGCCGTTTAAGTGGTTTGTCGGAGGAAAGTTAGGGACCGGCACCAATTGGATGCCGTGGATACACGTTCAGGATCTGGTTGGTCTTTTTAATCACTTGCTAAACTCCGCCGCAAATGGCCCGATTAATGCAACCGCACCGAACCCCGTCACAAATGCTGAATTCACCCAGGCACTTGCCGGCACCTTGAAGCGACCAGCGTTGTTCCCTGTCCCACGCTTTGTGTTACGCTTATTAGTCGGCGAATTCACTGATGCACTTTTTGCATCACAGCGTGCGGACGCGGCTAGAGCGATCGAGGACGGTTATGAATTTAACTTTCCCGACCTCAAGTCCGCACTTCAAGACATCTACTAACCCACTTCTAATCCTATAGCCCATGAGCAAAAGAGCCTGGCATTCCCTGCGGCGTGATGTAATTGGGTGTGAGTTATGCCCGCGTTTGATCTCACATTGCAAAGAGATTGCCAAAACAAAGCGTCGGGCGTATATCGATGAGAATTACTGGGGAAAGCCTGTGCCTAATGTCGGAGCGCCACCCGCACGATTATTGGTTGTTGGCCTCGCGCCTGGCGCACACGGTGCGAATCGAGTTGGGCGAATGTTTTCCGGCGATCGAAGCGGTGATTGGCTGTACGAGGCGCTGCACCGTTTCGAGTTTGCTAATCAGCCGACCTCGTCGTCACTTGAAGACGGCTTAGAACTACAGGACTGTGTCATTACAAATGTCTGCAGGTGCGCTCCTCCGGGAAATAAACCGACTACCGAGGAATTGAATACCTGCAGCCAATATCTAGATCGCACTTTTGAATTAGTACAGCCGGACGTCATCATCGCGTTAGGCCAGTTAGCTTGGAAGGCAATCCTGAATTACTTCAGCACCCGAATTGACTTGCCCAAGCCACGTCCCAAGTTCTCACACAATGCAATGGTCTCCCTCGAATCTCACATTACACTGCTTGGCAGCTATCACCCTAGTCAACAAAACACGTTTACCGGCCGCCTTACAAAGCCGATGTTCCATCGTGTGTTTAGACGCGCCCGCCGCTTGCTAACGTGACCCAACGTCAGGACCGCCTCATGATATCTGACGAATCGCTACAATAAGTGCAGGTAATTCATCCATCGCTGTTTTGGGTATCAATCTCATGTTGCGCACCTTACTTAGTTCTCTTGCCCTTTGTTTGATATTCGCCGGTCACACACAGGCATGGCAGCAATCCGAATCACCCACTAGCGACTTACCAACCGTTCAGGAAGTAGCGGAATCTGTAAAACCATCGATCGTAGAAATTTCCGTTTCCGGTCGCGATGGAAAGAATCGAGGCGTGGGTACAGGCTTCGTCATATCCGACGATGGACTCATTGCCACGAACCTGCATGTCATCGGTGATGCTCGGGCATTTACCATCAAGACTTCAGACGAGAAAGAACTGACTGTTAAGACGATCCACGCCTCGGACCGCGCGATGGACCTTGCGATCATCCGTGTCGAAGAGCAAAACCTGCCAGCCCTACCATTAGGAGATGTCTCACAACTGAAGCAAGGCACTCCAATTGTTGTGATGGGAAACCCTCACGGATTGAAGAATAGCGTAGTTAGCGGCGTAAACTCCGGATTCCGTGAGATTGAAGGTCGTCAGATGATTCAACTAGCCATACCTATTGAGCCAGGAAATAGTGGTGGTCCTGTGCTGGATCGCAGCGGAACGGTGTACGGCGTCGTTACGATGAAATCCACCGTCACACAAAACCTTGGATTTGCGGTGACGATTGACTTATTGAAATCGCTGCTCGATAAACCTAATCCCATCCCCTACGACAAGTGGCTCACAATTGGAGCTCTCAACGCAGAGCTATGGACACAAGTATTCGGCGCACGTTGGCAACAACGCGGCAGCAAGGTCGTTGTCAGTGGGCAAGGAGCCGGCTTTGGTGGAAGATCGCTTTGCCTAAGTAATAAAGAACTACCTGAGTTGCCATATGAAGTCGCCGTCACCGTCCGGCTGGATGATGAATCAGGTGCAGCGGGATTGGCAGTCTTTAGTGACGGTCAGGATAAGCACTATGGCTTCTATCCAACGAACAACAAGATGCGTCTAACGTTTTTTGACGGCTCAAGCGTCTATAGCTGGAAGGTTCTTTACGATCAGCCGAGTGATGCGTATCGATCCGGTGACTGGAATCAACTGAAAGTACGAGTCGAGGAAGACAGAATCAAGTGTTTTCTAAATGACAAACTAGTTGTGGAGCATGAATCACCAGAGCTTTCCGGCGGCAAAGTCGGCCTCGTCAAATTCCGGCAAACCGAAGCGGAATTTCGCGGATTCACGTTAGCCAGAGAGATTCCATCGACACGTCCGGATAATCAAACAATCGATAACCTCACCGCTGCGCTGAAAGAACTATCAGAACTGCGTCACTTAACCGGTGACGAACTGGATCCGTTAAGCGATTCGCCAGAAACAACTCGGGAATTAATCGATGACGAAGTCGCTAAGCTTGAAACTCGTATAAAAGAACTGCAACAGATCGCAGCGGCGGTGAAGGTAAAAAGCATTGCAAGACAAATCACCGAACAGCTGAACCATTTTGACAAACGCCAATCACAATACCTCGCTGATCCGGAACAGAATCAACGGCCACACTTCGATCTACTTCAGGCAAGCCTGACGATCGCGCTTGTCGATGAAGAAGCATTTTCCGTGCCAGCTTATCTTGAGTACATTGACCAGGAAGTCACAACAATACAAGGAACGTTACCTGATGACGCCACACCTGCTGACCGGCTTAAAGCCCTAAAGAAATACATGTTTACAGACAATGGTTATCATGGCAGCCGCTTTGATTATTACCATCAAGCCAATAGCTATATGAATCGTGTAATCGATGATCGAGAGGGAATTCCGATCACCTTGAGTATGCTATTCATGGAATTGGGCAAGCGACTTGGGCTAGACATTAAAGGCATCGGCATTCCCGGGCATTTCATTGTCGCTCATTTTGATAACGATGATGTCCAGTACATCGATGCGTACAGCGAAGCCACCACGCTAACGCTTGATGAAGTTAAAGCGTTGGCAACAAACGGAAGGCCCGGGCAGTTCCAGGATGACTATCTGGAGCCGGTTGACCATGTTGCCATTCTCACCCGCATGCTCAACAACCTGCTCGGGCTGGCACAAGACAAGCAGGATAAACAAGCAATGCTGCGCTATGCTCAATTACAAATGGCTGTGAATCCTGAAAACGTACAGGCACGTGGAATGCGCGCCATACTGTATTTTGAAACAGGTCGTCATGCCGCTGCCATTGCTGACCTCGACTGGTTTCTTGATGAGCAACCACCGGAAATTGATATCGAACAGATTCGCCGCATGCGTGACTACTTCATACAACAAAGCAACCGCTAGAAACGCAACAGCATCTCATCGGATACTCGTTACGTCTCTAGCGGCTTATTTGCCGTTTATCTGGGGAGGTGCTATTTGATCGAAATAGCAAAGTCGCCCCGTACATCTCGCCAGATAGCGTGAATGTGACTTGCCGGATTACCAGCCGCGTCCGGTTGAGTGTTGACGAACTCAATCAAGAATGTAGGTCCTTGAATGCGATAGTAGTGACCAATTCCTGGCTTCAATGCTCCAGCCCATCCGAAGTAGATCTTCTCCGGGTCTGCTTCAACGATTTCACGGATACGGTCGCGTCCCACCTGCAATTGCACGGTGTAAGCATACGTATCGACGAGATCTTCAAGCGTTTGCTGTTGCTCTCGCGAAAGTGCCTTGTATGCAATTCCGACAGGATCAGCAACTGGCGGTTGCGCTTCCCCTGCATTCCGCACTTCCCGCGGTGCTTCTTCTGCAAAGATCGCCGTTTTCTTTTGATCATCATCTAGAGAATTAACCAGTTCGAACGCCAAAACCTCTTCGTCCTTAAGCACACGTGTGCCCTTCTTGATTCCAGCGGTATCTGAACTAACGACTGTTGGGTTTGCACAGAGAACCGTTGGAGTTGACGATACGACGTCATCACCTTCCAAAACAAAGTTGAGTGAAAGATGGTGACCTTCGATACTGAGTCCCCACTTACTGTCACCCGCTGGGTCTCCGAATACTGTGAAATAGTATTTTTCCGGATCTCGAGCGAATTTGCCGGGATTCGCTTTTTCTAATTCGTGAAGTACACCCTCTAGTGCCATGATCGTCGTTGTCTTTTCATAGCCTATTTTGCTGAGCGTCGAGGCCATCAGCGCCATGGCGGCTTTCTTCTGCTTGCCATTCATGCCCGAGTAAATGGCTCCCTTGCGTTCTTTCTTTGGAATGAAATGCCAGTCCACTCGCTGTTCAGCATCATACGGCATTACGGCCTTAGCTTTTTGCTCATCATCAAGCGCAGTTAGAAATGTCTGTGCGGCCTCAGAGATTTGTTCTGCTGGAGAATCAGCATAATACGTCCAACCAACGCTGACGGTAACAACCGCGAGCAGTGCCACGGTGATTCGGTGTCTCTTGATCATCATAGTCCTTCGTTTCTATTCGGTTATCGTCTGCAACACCCAGTGAAATTGTCACGCTGTTGCGAACCTCCATCATATACCAAAGCAAATCGTTAAAGTAGTATTGAGTGGAAGCGGGCTACTCGCCGTGCGAATCAGAGTTTTCCACGCACCAATCATCGCAACTCCCTTGTCCAAATGTCACTGTATCTTGTTGAGACTTCCGACTGTGACCACACTCGAGTGCTCTCGATAAATCAAATGCAACAATGGCTTAGCGACCGCGGGTTATTCCGACGAAATAAATCAGCCGATGACGAAATTGTGCTGGAATTATTCAAACACCACTACATGCACTGCGAACAGTGCAACACCACAGGAGTTTCCGTTCGTCCACATCAGGATGAATGGGAGGACTTTGGCGGTCTGGATCAGGCGGCCTGTGAGGATTGCAAAAAACCAATCGACGCCCTTCGCCTTGAAGTTTTCCCTGATACGAGAGTTTGTTCGTTGTGTCAGAGGATTCGTGAGGCCGGCCAACCTGAAGCAACTGTCTATTGTGATCGTTGTGGTGATGCAATGACTAGTCGCAAAGCTTCTTCTGGTATTACACGATATGTACTCGCGTGCCCAAGTTGTGGATATCAGCCATAATAAAATGAATGTCACTGTGCTAACAAACTCACTCACGCTCCTTATTGTCAGCGTGGTTCTCGTCGGATGTACCGAACCACCCGCGGACACTGTAAACAAGGCTATTCTTATTCAAGAATTGACCGCCGCTGTCCAAAACGGAGAGGAAACGGTCGTTCAGATTTCTGAAGTACTGATTACCGACGAGGATCTGGATCATTTCGTTAATCTGAATAACCTTGAGCAGCTAATTCTCGACACAACGACTGTTTCAGATGAAGGGATGCAAAAACTGGCTGCTCTGAAAAATCTAATTCACCTGCGAATTCGCAATGGAACGATTACAGACGCAGGGCTTTTGCACATCCTCGAACTCACGAAACTGAAGTTCCTAAATCTGCCACACGCCGAACTTACCGACACTTCCGTAAAGGAACTAAACCGACTGCGCGACCTACAATTGCTTCGCTTAGGAAGCTCGAAAATGACAAACGAATCACTGCGACACATTGCACAAATGGAGTCTCTCTTGTTTGTGCATTTGATCGATGTGCCGATTGACGATGAAGGACTGAAACACCTGCACCAAATGCAGCATCTGCAATCGCTGTATATCGACGGTGGCGATGTCACAGACGATGGCTTGAGCGACCTAATGACCGCATTACCAAACCTTCACCTGCACATTAATCAACAACACCACGACTTAGTAACAGCCGACCACGACCATTGATTCTGTCGCACCCAAGACGAATTAGCGAAGGCGAACATTCTTAAGAAGGTCGTATAGTTCTGACATCGCTGCGACTTCTGCAGCACATCCCTGCATCGAATAAACGTGTAAGAGGTTTGCCAACAGTCTGGCCAACCATTGTTTATTCGTCGCCGTTTGAAAGCACCTTTCGTCGCCACCCGGTGAATAACCCGTGATTTTCTCGATCAGAGTGCATGCGTCACTATCGGATAACAGGCGACCACCATTAAACGGGTCGACCAGCATCACGTCGTGCTTCGTATATATCCTGATCAGGAAATGACCTGGCGCATTAACGCCCTCGACCTTAAGCCCCAATCGGCCAGCGACCAACTTATATACAAGACATAAAGAAATCGGGATACCACGCCGTTGACGAAGGACAGCGGGCAGAAAGCTGTTGCTTGCTTCATAGTAGCCATTGCGACTACCCATGAAGCCCTCTTCAACAAACAACACCTCGTGTAAATGAGACAGCATTGCTAAATCACTGTTGGATTGAACACGTGTTCTCACCTGATTTGCAAGATTGTCTAATCGTGTGTTTACTTCGGCTATGCCATTATTTGGCTGCACATGTTGAGATACGGCTACGGCTGCCGTCATTAACCCTTCGTCACTATCGAGGCGAGTCAGCTGTTCAGAGAACAGTTGATATACGCAATCGTTACAGTGAGCGGGGCTTTTCATGTTTTCATCCGCCGTTAACTTTTGTGTTTACTCCAAAACGGACGCTTTAAGACTGACGTAAAGGTACAACAATGCATAACCAATTGTCAAACAAATCCGACCACACTCTTTATAACTGGCATCTTCCACACCCCGTATTTTTCTTATAATGGATGCACATTATCAAAGGGAATGCGGTATAACTCCACCACGTATTCATTGCTAACAAGTAACACCACCGGTTATCTTTTCACTACATGATTCGTAAAGCTATTACAAAAAGAGCCCAGCGTGTTTGACAACTCTGACAAAGAGCGCGTTCGAGAAAGCTTAGACATTGTCGAAGTGATTAACCGAACGGTAAGTCTCAATCAGCGCGGCAGAGATTACGTTGGCCTATGCCCCTGGCATGAAGACTCTCGACCCAGCTTAACTGTCAACAAAGCCCGCCAGACCTGGCGTTGTTGGGTTTGTGACAAAGGGGGTGACATATTCAGTTACATGATGGAACGCGAAGGAATCGGTTTTGCTGAAGCACTCGAGCAGCTTGCAGACCTGGCAGGGATACAGCTCACCCGCAGTAAACAGCCTCGCTCAGAACCGGGTAGCGTTGACGACCCTCGTTTTCAACGCCAAGCCATGCAGTGGGTCGAACAACAGATGCATCAGTTTCTGACGCAGTCGCCAAACGCCCAAGTCGCACGCGACTATCTGCAAAACCGCCACATCAATCAGGACAGCATTGCTCGTTTTAATATTGGTTTTGCCCCGGATAGCTGGCAATGGCTGACGGATCTCGCAAAAGGCACGCCATATCCACTCGAATTACTTGAACGAATCGGAGTCGTCAAGAAATCCGAAAAGGGACGCCATTACGATATCTTTCGAGGTCGCGTGATGTTCCCAATTCATGACAACTCTGGACGCTGCATCGCGCTTGGCGGGCGAATTCTACCGGACTTTACGACGGATCAAACACCGAAATATGTGAACTCGCCGGAGTCCCTCTTGTTTAAGAAGAGTAAAGAACTCTACGGCCTGGATCTGGCGATGGACTCCATTCGTAAGGACCGCCGCGTGTTCATCATGGAAGGCTACACAGATGTGATTATGGCTAGCCAACTGGGCGTAACCAATGCACTGGCAGTGCTTGGTACCGCTGTCGGTGAGCAACATTTAAAGCGTCTAAAAGGGATTGCGGATCAAGTCGTCCTCGTACTCGATGGCGATGAAGCTGGGCAGCGGCGCACGAGCGAAGTGCTCGACTTATTCATTCGCGGTCAGGTCGACTTACAAATACTACCACTACCCACGGACACCGATCCCTGTGACTTTCTGCTCAACAACGGTGCTGACGCTTTCCGCGGACTCATGGAACAGGCTATGGATGCCCTGGATTTCCGAATTGAAATGGAAACCGCCGGCATAAACCTGCTGGTCGAGACACATAAGGCAAACGCGGCACTGGAGAATATTCTGCAGACGCTTTCACAGATCCCCAAGAGCGATAACGCCGCAAACCTGCGGCTCCGCCAAGTATTCCCTCGAATTGCGCGGCGGTTTGGAATCACCATTGATGACGTACGAAATCGACTGGGACAACTGAGAAAAACACAGGCTCCTCCCAGCCATGTTGAACCAAATATCCCGGCACCTCAAGCGCCTCAACGCAAACCAAATCTAAACGTGAGAGAACATGAGCTAATCGAAATCCTTGTTCTTAATCCAGAACTCACTGATACAGCAGTAACTGGTATTTCCATTGACCGTTTGCCTTCTGAGCATGCACGACTGATCATTCAGGCGTATCAAAACCGTCTGAATTCCGGAGCATCTACAGAATTTGCAGATGTTTTATTGGAAATCGAGGACCGAACGCTAAAATCACTATTGGTAAATGCAATCGAAAACGCTACAAACAAGGCCGCGTCGGTGAGAGAGTCCGCCGAAGAACGGCTAAACGAACTTATAGATGCGTATGCAAATGACCTAAAAGAAGGTCAGATGCGACAGAATTTGGAACAGCTGGTCAACCAGGACCTTGCCGAAGACGACGAAATGGAGATTCTGAAGCAGATACTGGATGATGAGCGACGCCGTCACGGAATTTCCTCACCCATGGATGGGTAGGAATCGCTCGTTGCCTACTGGCACCTATAAGTGCAAAGTAGGATTGGTGTTCTAGAAGACGCAGGAAGCGTAGGAGGGTTGGAACACGTGGAGTTTTACGAACAAGATTTACAACAACTAATTGCAAAAGGCAAGTCACAGGGCTACCTCACATACGATGAGGTAAACGAATATTTGCCCGATGACGACGTAAATCCGGAAAAGCTCGATGAGCTTCTCATTGCGATTGATCAGCAGGGCATCAAGCTCCTTGATAAGGTACCTAAGCCACAGGCTCCCGCAACAACGCAGGCTAAAGGCTCAGCTCAGCCAACGGGCAAAACGCAGGAAATCGAACCGCTGAGTAGCGCTGATTTACCCAAGCTTTCAGATGATCCGATTCGGCTCTATCTATCACAGATGTCGGAGATCCCACTTCTCACACGTGAAGAGGAAATCTCGCTGGCAAAGAAAATCGAATTCACCAGACGCCGTTTTCGCCGCTTAATTCTGGGCTGCGATTATGCGATGCGAGCGACTGTTGAAACGCTAAGACGCGTTTTCAACGGCGAATTACCGTTTGATCGGACTATCAAGGTCTCCTTGACCGAACGGCTCACAAAGGAACAAATCCTGGCTCGCATGCCGCATAACCTCAAGACGCTTGACTACCTTTTAGAAGAAAGTCGAGTTGCATACAGGACAATGGTAAGTAAGTCTGCAACCACCGAACAAAAAGGAATTGCTCGCAAACAATTCCTTCGAGGTCGCGAAAAATCCTTACAACTGGTAGAGGAAATGAGTTTGCGTACACGTCGAGTTGCTCCGCTCATGGATCAACTCAATGACTTCTCCCGACGAATGACCCAGATTAAACGCGAATTGGCAGAGCTCAAGTCCGCACGCACGGTGGCCGCTCGCGAAGAGCGAACGTTACTAAAACGCGAATTGCATGATCTCATGCTCATGGCGCAGGAAACACCGGCAAGTCTTTCCTTACGCTGCAGAAAACTGGCCTCGCAATTTGAAGACTATGATAATGCCAAACGCGAACTCTCAAGCGGTAATCTGCGATTGGTCGTTTCGATCGCCAAGAAATACCGAAATCGTGGCATGAGCTTCCTTGATCTAATTCAAGAAGGCAATACCGGACTGATGAGAGCTGTCGACAAGTATGAATACCGTCGAGGATTTAAATTTTCCACCTATGCTACCTGGTGGATCCGCCAGGCAATTACGCGTGCCATTGCAGACCAGGCCAGAACCATTCGCATTCCCGTTCATATGATCGATGTTCTGTCAAAATTGCGACAACTTCAACGTAAGATGCTTCAGGAATTCGGCCGCGAACCGACCACAGAGGAATTGGCGGACCATACAGAGTTATCTGTTGAAGAAGTTCGCCGTGTTATGGACATCGGCCGCCTCCCGGTAAGTTTAGATAAACCCATTGGCGATGGCGAAGATAATAGCTTTGGCGAATTTGTGGAGGACGATGCGAGTGATAATCCAGTTCTCTCGGCGTCGAATGCCATCCTGAGAGATCGAATCGAACGAATTCTCAAAACCTTGACTTACCGCGAACGGGAAATCATCCGTCTCAGATACGGACTAGGGGACGGATACACGTATACCCTTGAAGAAGTCGGCCGTATTTTCAAGGTGACGCGAGAGCGTGTACGGCAAATTGAGGCAAAGGCGGTTCGCAAGCTTCAGAATCCTATTCGAAGCCATCAACTCGAAGGATTTCTGCAGGAAGCGAACTAGTTGGACTGGATAATCTGCTGATTCGCCACGCAAATCTATAATGCCACGCTACACAGATGCGAGGCAAGAGGTTAAAACGTACTGATTGACGCCACTTGTCTGTCAGTACGTTTAAACTCCGGCCTCAAGGTCTCCATTATGAGCGATTCCCATAGTACGCTACGTCAGTTGCACCGTATTCATCGGCAACTGAATGACCTCAACGGACGACTTGAACGGGGCCCAAAACAGATTGCCATAAAACAGGCAGCCCTGGACAATTCACAAGTGGCTATCAAAACGCATAAAGCGGCCATTCAAAAGATGCAAATGGCGTGCGATGAGCTGGAACTCGAATTAAGAGAAGGCGAAGCCGCCATCGAAAACCTCCAGGCAAAACTCAATACCTGCGCAACCAATAAGGAATATCAAACACTCACCGAGCAGATTGCCACCATTAGAAAAGCAAACGATACACTATCTGATACAATTCTTGCTGCTATTGAAGATATCGAAACCGAACACGATAAGACCTCCGGACTGCAGGATACTATCAATGATGCAGAAACGCATCTTAAGAAAACTCAGGATACCGTTACTCAACAGGCCGCTCAAATTCAAGCTGACATCGACCGTGTGACATTAGAACAAGGCGAAGCAGAGGGTGAACTGCCAGAAGACTTTAAACCAGATTACGTTCGTATGGTACGATTAAAAAATGAAGACGCGATGGCTCAGCTAGAAGGAAACTGTTGCGGAAATTGCTTCAAAACGATCACACCGCAAATGATGGCGGAAATCAGCATGGTTAAACTTGTGACATGCAAGACATGCGGAGCGCTACTCTATCCAGAACTAAATCAAGTGATTGAGTAACAGATACTCAGGTTTTTTATTAACACGAATGCGACGCGGGAGTAAATGTCATGAGCGATTATGTACCCATGACCAAAGAGGCATACCAAAAGAAAAAGGAAGAGGTAGAACGCCTCGAAAATATTGAGATGCCTAGCATCGCCGAGAAGATCGCGACAGCCCGCGAAGAAGGTGATCTAAAAGAAAATGCTGAGTATCATGCTCAGCGAGAAGCACAAGGTATGCTGCAGGCCAAAATCAACCAGATCAAAAGCCAGCTATCTCGCGCCAATATCATCGACACATCCAAACTTCCCAAGGATGAGGTGGCGTTTGGATGCACGGTCATTGTCAAAGATCTCGACTATGGCGATGAGGAGGAATTCACTCTGGTCGGTGCCGGCGACGAAGACTATGACGCAGGTAAATATCTCATTACAAGCCCTATCGGACAGGGATTGCTTAGTAAGAAGATTGGCGACAAAGTTGAAATCGATGTACCTGCTGGGTTACTGAAATTTGAAATCCTCAGCATCAACTACGACAATCTCTAATCCGCACGGACCATCTGTTCTACATACTCATCGATTTCCATTAACGTGGGACCAAGTTCACCGTTAATGACAATGTCCGCCAGATGATCCTTGCCAGTCTCCTCGCGATTTACAATCGCTACCGTACGCAGCGGACTATTGTTGATCCATGGAATGGATGCTGCGGGCTCTACTACCAATGAAGTGCCCATTGCAATCACCAATTCCGCCTTGCGCAGCGCGTCTATCGTGTCCTGCATGACACGCTCATTGAGCTGTTGGCCGAAAGAAATCGTTGCGTGCTTGGTGATTCCGCCGCACTCATCGCATTTGGGGCACTGATCCTCCGTTAAGAAGCGGTGCACCATTATTTCAGCATCTTCGCTCCAACCACAGGATAAACATGTGACGCGACGTGCTGTCCCATGAATTTCAATGACATCTTCACAACCGGCCTGCTGATGAAGTCCATCTATGTTTTGTGTAATCACCCGTGCCACCAGACCACCTCGCTGCCATTTGGCTATTACATTGTGGCCCGCATTTGGTGAGCTGTTCGCAAACTCCGTGTGAGCAATGGACTTTTGACGCCAGTATTCATAACGTGCTTCTCGATCGTTTACGAATTCATCAAAATACACTTGTCGATTGCTCGCCCATACCCCATCGGGCGACCGAAAATCGGGAATTCCGCTCTCTGTGCTTATTCCTGCTCCAGTTAGCACTACTGTGAACTTTGATTCGCAGATCTGCGCTGCAAATAGCCGATATAGATCTATAGGCTTCTGACTATTCATAAAAGCGATTTAGTAAAGTGACAGGCTGATGGACACCAGCGACATTGTTTATCGTGACGCATGTGCAGATGACGCTGATCACGTGCTGGAATACCTCGAACCGTTCGTCGTAGCACAGCAGATTCTACCACGTAGTTCCCGAGAAATGGCTGTATTGGTTGAGAATGCCTTCTTCGCTCATCGCGAAAGCCAAATCGTCGGCTTTGCTGCTATTGAAATCTACTCCCTTAAACTAGCAGAAATTCAATGTTTGGCTGTCAGTGCTGAGGTGAGAGGACTTGGAATTGGAAGAGAACTGGTGAATCGTTGCGTAACGGTCGCTCGCGAAAAAGGGATTCTCGAAGTGATGGCAATTTCCTCCTCTGATGATTTCTTGACGCAATGCGGTTTTGACTATACGTTGCCAAACCAAAAGCGCGCGCTCTTCTATCGGCCTGGCGACAATTCTTAAACGGCATTCGCTCATAAACTTCTTGAGATACCATTGTCACAAGAGTTAAAATGTGGACGTTTGGTCTTACGACCGCTTTTGCCGTCTCCATAAAGCAGACTAAGGTAGTTCCCTATGTTCGATAGACGCCGCTTTCTGACCACTTCCTCGGCCGCCACACTTTCGGTTTCGCAATTACTGTACGGTGAATTTCCTCAAGTCGCTAAAGCGGCGCCCAATGAACGCTTACAAGTCGGGCTCGTCGGTACAGCCGGTCGCGCTGGTGCCCTACTGAGATTGTTTGCTTCCCGTAAAGACGTTGATATCGTCGGCATTGCGGACATCGACGAACGACGCCTAGGGGCCGGAAAACAAGTCGTCGCCCAGATCGAAGGTAAAGAACCCCGAGCAGTGAAAGACTTTCGCCATCTCGTTGATGACCCAAGTATTGATATCCTCGTTGTAGGCACACCGGACCATTGGCATGCTATCCCTACGATCATGGCCTGTCAGGCCGGCAAAGATGTCTACGTTGAAAAACCGGACGGACACAACATGCTTGAAGGTCAACGCATGGTTCAGGCAATGAAGAAACATAAACGCGTGGTGCAAATGGGGGGGGGAACACAGGCTCGCAGCAGCAACCATTTCCAAAAGGCACTCGAGCTGGTAAAGACCGGGTTTCTTGGCAATGTCCTCGTCGCTAAGGCATGGGAAAGCGCGAAACAAGGTAACATCGGCCGGCCAGCCGATTCCGATCCACCGGAATGGGTGGACTATGATTTCTGGTTAGGTGCAGCACCGGAACGACCCTTCAATCCACGTCGCTTTCATGGCCACTGGCGATGGTTCTTCGATTACGGGTCCGGAGATCTAGGCAATGATGGTGTACATCGCATCGATATCGCGCGCTGGCTACTCTCCGCAGCAAGAGAAGCGGCTGGACACCCAGCGTTATCCAATCCTGATCGAATCGCCGCTCAAGGTGGAAAATGGCATTTTGACGACATACAGGAATGGCCGGATACCCTACATGTCAATTACCAGTATGATGCGACCGATAAGTCCCCCGGAGCGATCCTAACTTACGAAATGAAGATCTGGGCACCTTATAAATACTACGGTGAAACAGAAGGCGTCATTCTTTACGGTGAAAAGGCCTATATGGTCGTCGGCAACAGGAATTGGACAGCATTTCACCCAAACGGCGATGTAATTGCCGAAGGCACCGGCGCAAATGATGGAACCGAGCATGTAGCAAACTTCATGGATTGCGTGCGATCTCGCACCAAACCAAATGCAGATCTGGAAACGGTTGGGCATCCAAGCTCCATTCTTTGCCATAGTGCGAATGTCGCGTGGAAGCTTGGCAGACAGGTTCAACTTGACCCAGTGACAGAGCTGTTTATTGGTGATGATGATGCTAACAAGCTTCGCACACGTGAAGAGTACCGGAAGCCTTGGGAATTACCTGCCGTCTAACCGTTGCTGATGGGAACGGCCATATTTCAATTCTTCATGCAGCTAATTGCCGGAGTCCAAGAATGATTGGATACGGCGGGCAATGTCGTCTCTTACCTGAGTGAAGACTCCAAACACTTCTTCGTCACTACCCGATGCGTCTGCCGGATCTGGAAACGGCCAGTGCTGCACATCCGTATCGCCTGGAAACACCGGACATGTTTCGCTTGCGTTGTCACAAACCGTCACCACCAGGTCGTAAGCAGTGTCCGCGTACACATCAACATGATCGCTAGAATTAGTACTTAAGTCCGCACCAAGTTGTGACATGGCTTTAATCGCCATTGGATGTACGAACCCTGAAGGGTTAGTACCAGCAGAATCGGCTTTCCATTGCCCGGATGACAACCGCTCGAACAGTGCCTCCGCCATTTGCGACCGGCAAGAATTCCCGGTGCACAACACTAACGCGCGTTTCATGTACTTAACTCAATAGAATGATGATGGACGTAAATTGCGCCCAAATGCCACTTCCAACTATGCGTCGATTTGGGTAAATCGTCCGCTGCTATCACCAATCGCCTCGATCCCGGCATCCATTCGATCTAACACCGAGAGAAATAGATTGTTTAACGGCACTTCACCATCCGTTTTAATGTGACGACCTGTCGCAATGGTGCCGCGACCTTTTCCTGCTAATACGATTGGCAAATCTGCATGATCATGTCGATTACCATCGCTCAAGCCGCTTCCATACATGACCATGGAATTATCCAGAAGATTGCCTGTTCCATCCTCAGTCTCACGCAACCGTTTCAGGAAGTAAGCGAATTGCTTAACGAGAAAGCCGTCGATCTTTTGGATCTTCCCCATAATCACTTCGTCGTTGCGATGGTGTGACAACTGGTGATGGCCTTCGTTTACCCCAACCATCGAATATGAACGATTGCTACCAGCATTGCCGAGCATAAATGACGCGATGCGAGTGGTATCTGTTTGAAAAGCGAGCACCATAATGTCATACATAAGTCGAACGTGTTGTTCAAATTCACCAGGAATACCTTCCGGCAGGTCGACATCGGGTGGCACGATGCTAGCGGCTTCATCAGCCTGTATCACTCGTTTTTCCAAGTCACGTACGCTCTGAAAATACTCTTCGACTTTACGACGGTCCGTAACGCCGAGTTGCTTGTTTAATTTTGCCGCGTCACTTTGCACCAGATCCAGAATACTCTTTCGATAAAAGTCTCGTCGCCGACGACTTTCGTCAGCTACACCTGTCCCGAATAGTCGCTCAAAGGCTGCTTTTGGATTAATCTCCTTGGCCATCGGCGTCGATTCTGATTTCCAGGACACGTTCGAGGAATAGGCACAGCTATATCCGGAGTCGCAATTACCAGCATTCCGACCGGCTTTAATCCCAAGCTCAAGAGAAGGCAGTCGTGTACGATCCCCAACCTGTTTCGATGCAGCCTGGTCGACTGACACACCGACCCGAATATCCGCGCCCGATGTCTTGTATGGATGAGCACCAGTTAGATAGGTCGAGGCGCAACGGGCGTGATCCCCGGGCCCATCACCTTTTGCACGGCCGTTATCCTGTGCTAAACCGGTAATTACATTTAAATCACTCTGAAAGTCTTCCAATCCGGACAGAGTATCGCTCAGTTGATACGCATCGCCTGCTTCCTGCGGGGTCCACTGTTGCATAATCGCGCCGTTTGGAAAGAACACAAAGGCCATGCGATTTGCACCGTCACCTGTCGGCGCGGCACCAAAGGCTGCGTTCGGTTGCATGACTTCCAGCAGCGGCAAACCCATCGAAAGGCCAACACCACGTAAAAATGTACGCCGTTTAAGTGACTTCATTTTTTCTTTCCTTCTCCTCGCCTATGCAAAAACGCATCGCTTGTGACAATACCCAAAACCAACGAGCTGAAGCGATAATCCTGCTTCTGCATTTCAGCGGTGATTTCGTTTATCACGCAGTCATCATAATACTCTAATCCCCTGCCTAGAGCGAAGACCAACATCTTCCTCGCCAGTGAGTCGGCAAATTGACCTTTTTGTTTTTCGAGGATCTCTATTAACTCCATCGGCCCTGCAAAATCCCCGCCTTCAGGGAGTTTTCCCGACGCATCAATATCAAATTCGCCGTCCTTCGCTCGCCACCGACCGATCGCATCAAAATTTTCGAATCCGAATCCGAGCGGGTCCATCGTGCGATGACAACTAGCACATACCGCACTCTCGCGGTGCAATTCCAATTGTTCTCTAAAGCTGGCATCAGGCAGGCTCTTTTTAGCTGCTTCAATCTCCGGCACATCCGCTGGAGGATCCGGAGGCGCCGTGCCGAGTATGTTTTCCATGATCCATTTTCCACGCTTAACTGGCGAGGTGCGATTTGGATTTGAAGTGAGCGTTAAAACACTACCTTGTGTTATCACACCGGCACGTTGCGTATCTTCTAATGACACACGCTGGAACACTTCCCCGCTAATTCCATCGATTCCGTAGTGTGAGGCAAGTTTCTCATTTACCCACGTAAACTTTCCCGTAAGAAATGTTGTTACCGGCAGGTCGTCATCCACTACCGTTTTAAAGAATAACTCCGTTTCCCTTTGCATTAACACCTTCAGATCATCGTTGAAGTCAGGAAACACCTTCGGGTCCGGAGTAATATCCTCAAGGTTACGAAGATTGAGCCACTGGCTTGCAAATCCATCAACAAGCCCCTGACTTCGCGGGTCAGCCAACATTCGCTTAACCTGGCCGCTAAGCACTTCAGGTTTTGAGAGCCGACCGTCGTATGCCAAGGCTAATAACTCGTCATCCGGTGTACTGGACCAAATGAAATAGGACAATCGGGATGCAAGTTGATAATGATTAACCTCGACCACCTTGTTGGGATTATCTGGTTCAGCGGAACCTTCAATGCGAAATAGAAACTGTGGTGATACCAAGACTGCGGTCAGCGCGACTTGTAAACCTTGTTCATATCTTTCCCCGCGACTCACCGCCAATTCCACGAGGCTCGCATAAGGTGCAATCTGTTCGGCTGTAACCAACCTACGAAAGGCGCGGGAGATGAACGGCTGCAACACTTGCGTGGCGGCAGCCTTAACACTGGTGTCTTCGCTGGGGTAAGCTGTCACAAACCGCTTGTGCACATTCGGCAGTTGATCACGGTCCAGATCAATCGGGCCTTCGATAAACATATCGCCAACATACAAATTGCGATCACGCTTCTTCGGGTCCGCGTTTTTCGGATCGTAGAAATCCTTTTCAAAACGAACTTGAAACGCATGTTTCCCAGGCTCGAGTTTAATCGAATGGATAACCGGTTTTAGATTTGCCGGTTCATTGACGACCGGATACTCTTTGAGCTTTTTCCCATCAGCATAAAGCACCAACTTGGCCACATCATCACCCGCCTGCGTGGCACCGGCCATCACCTTAATCCGATAAACACCGCCGAAGCTTAAATCACTGATCCAACCGGCTTCACCCACAGAAGCAAACACAATCTGTGCACCACGTTGGGCAGCGCCTTTTAGTAGCAAGTCGCTCTGCGGGACTTTCTTTGATGGTGGACTCTCCGGGTCAAAGTCCAATATGGCCGAGGCTGCCACTTTCTCCGCAGCATCCATGTATTTCTCAAATAACAATGGCGGTAGAGTCAGCACATCGCCAATGTTGTCAAAACCTTCGCCGACATCATCCGATGGAAATCCGGCTGCCAGATCAAGATCCAAACCCAGGAGATCGCGAATTGTATTGTTGTATTCCAGCCGATTTAGACGTCGGATGGTAACACGCCCGGGATCCTTAACCTCCTTGCAATCAATATCGTAAAGAGTGCTCTCCAGATAGCCAATTACTTTCGTTCGCTCCTCTGCAGTTGGTTTCTCCTCGCCTTCCGGTGGCATCACACCAAACTCCAGCATCTCTAGTATCTTCTTCCACTTCTTGCTGTTTTCAAGCACATCCAGACTGCTCGCAGCATCATCCGTCCGTAAGCCTGCTTCCATCGTCTCCGAACCATGACAGTGGCCGCAGTATGTTACGAAGATCGGTTTGATTTCCTTTTCAAAATCAACCTTGGCATCTTTCGCACATAACGGAGCGGCAAAAGCAAGCAAAGACAAACACACCGTGCAAATCAGGTTAGTTAATTGGTTTGACATATCTCATTTAATCCAGGAGGGTCCGAGGATGTATCGCAGTTAGTCCTGGTGAACACGCCTCTTAATCCCATTCTATGCGAAGCCTAGGATTTATTCCCGTTTACCGGCGTACAGATGCTATAGGATGAACTTACTTAAGTCCTCATCTGCGGATACTTCATCCAGGCGTTGCTCCACGTATCCGGCGTTTATCTCCACTTTACCCATACCCATCTCGGGTGCCTCGAAACTCAATTCCTCAAACAAACGTTCCATTATGGTGTACAGCCTCCGGGCCCCAATATTTTGCGTAGTTTGATTCACTTGGAATGCATATCCCGCTAACGCAGATATTGCTTCATCATCGAAGGACACTTTGACCCCTTCAGTACCCATTAATGCCGAGTATTGTTTTGTGAGCGAGTTTTGTGGCTCCGTCAAAATCCGGACAAAGTCTTCTTTCGTCAGATCGCTCAATTCAACACGAATGGGAAAACGCCCTTGTAACTCGGGCATCAACTCGCTCGGCTTGTTGCGATGAAACGCACCAGCGCCGATGAACAACACATGGTCGGTCTTTATATAGCCATATTTTGTTTGAATCGTCGTACCCTCAACGATTGGCAGCAAATCCCGTTGAACTCCCTCACGCGAAACGTCCGCACCCTTCCCTTCACTGGCAATCACCTTATCTATTTCGTCAAGGAATACGATTCCCAGATTCTCCGCGAGTTCAATCGCAGCTGACTGTAAACTCTCATCATCCAGCAACGCTTCGCATTCCTGCTCCAGTAAGATTTCTCGTGCTTCACTCACCGGCACTGTACGATGAGTACTTGTCTTGGGAATGATCTTGTCGAACATACCTTGCAGGTCCATGTCCATTTGTTCCATACCCATTCCGCCGATCATCATCGGTGCCTGGCGGTGTTCCGTAGTGATTTCAACAGTGCGTTGTTCGAGTTCACCCGCGGCCAACATCGCGCGCAATTTGTCGCGCGTCCGCTGAAACTGTTCAGCAGCGTCACCCTCTTCACCTTCAACGATGATTGGTGCAGGCGCCAAGAGTTCCACGAGGCGATCTACCACCTTTTCTTCCGCCTTATTTCGAACGCGTTCGCGCTCTGTTTCGCGGACGATACCGAGAGCATTTTCTACTAATTCACGAATCATGCTCTCCACGTCGCGGCCGTAATATCCGACCTCGGTGTATTTGGTCGCTTCCACCTTGATGAAAGGAGCCCCGGTAAGCCGAGCAAGTCGGCGGGCGATTTCCGTTTTGCCTACGCCCGTGGGCCCAATCATCAGGATGTTCTTAGGAGCCACCTCACGCTTCATTGCATCATCAAGTTGCTGCCGTCGCCAACGATTACGTATGGCGATCGCCACAGCACGCTTGGCGTCCGCTTGGCCCACGATGTATTGATCAAGCTTCTCGACAACTTCACGCGGAGTTAGGGAGAGATTGGATCGCTCTGGATTACTCATTCTTCGCTACTTTCAAGTGTCTCACACACGATATTATCGTTTGTGTATATATCTATTTCTGAAGCAACCGTTAGTGCTTCCTTTACGATCTCACTGGCCTTTAAATTCGAATGACGTGCTAGAGCACGGGCCGCTGCCAAAGCATAATTTCCACCCGAACCAATCGCAACGATTCCGTCATTCGGTTGAATCACATCGCCTGTACCACTAACTAGCAATGTATGCTTGGTGTCCACCACCGTCATCATCGCCTCGAGACGACGTAGTGCCCGATCCATCCGCCACTCCTTTGCCAGCTCAGTGGCTGCACGCGGCACGTTTTGGGGATAGTCGAGCAGCTTTGCTTCGAATCGTTCTAACAATGCAAACGCATCGGCACTTGCACCTGCGAATCCGCATAACACCCTGCCATCCAACAGCTTACGAATCTTCATGGCGTCAGCCTTCATGATTGCACTTCCAAGTGTGACCTGACCATCGCCCCCCATCGCGACCTCTCCACCGTGACGAACTGTCAAAATTGTTGTCGCGTGAAATTGCTGATTATTCATTTAGTATCTCGCCATAAACTCCGGCTTTGACCGCAAACCGTACCGTCACTTATGTGTGACGCATGTAATTAGTATATTGTCCCTTATCATCTCAATTCAGACTAGATGTCACACTAGACTAGCGTCTACCAAACCAGACGGATTCGCGCCGATGAATAATATACCGACACGCAGTCCATTACTCATGTCCCCTTACGATACCGCCCTGCTCGTGGTCGACGTGCAGGAGAAGTTTATTCCAGCCATTCACGACGCACATCTGATGGTCTGGAATTGTAAAAGACTTCTTGAGGCCGCTGATCTGCTGGGCGTGGAAACGGCTGCCACCGAACAATATCCAAAAGGCCTCGGAACAACCGTCAACCCTCTGGCCGAGCACCTTCAAGATATTCCGGATAAATCAATGTTCAGCTGCCGTGAGTGCTGGCCACTGTTTGAGCACATGTTACAAAGTGGAAAACGGACAATTTTAATTGCCGGTATCGAAGCACACGTCTGTATTCAACAAACAGCCTTTGATTTGCTATCACAAGGATTCCGTGTTGTTCTGGCTGTCGATGCCATCAGCAGTCGGCATCCGCAAGATAAAGAAATTGCTATTGAGCGAATGACTTCGCATGGATGCGAAGTCACCTCAACAGAGTCCGCGATTTTTGAATGGTGTGAATCAGCATCTCATCCGCAATTCAAAGCTCTAAGCAGTATTGTGCAACAGTCGCCGCCTGATGCTCAATAGCTCCACGAAATGCTAGCATCTGCACCCACATCATTGTAAAAATACTGATTCATCTCTTAAGTTTGCAACACAAATAGGACAACACGTCATGACGGCACCGGCATTAAATCCCCCCAAGAGAGTCCTCATGGGCCCCGGCCCAAGCGATATCCACCCTCGTGTCCTCGAGGCGATTGGCAAACGGACTGTCGGGCATCTGGATCCGTTCTATCTGGAAACGATGAACGAAATGCAGAACATGCTGCGGGCTCTTATGAAGACTGAAAACCCGTTGACCTTCGCCGTCAGTGCTACCGGTTCTGCCGGCATGGAAACAGCCGTCGTAAACTCCATCGAGCCTGGCGACAATATGCTCGTCTGCATCAATGGGGTATTTGGCAACCGTATGACTGACGTGGCAGAACGCGCCGGTGCTAACGTTTCGACGATTGAAAAGCCGTGGGGCGAAGTTTTTACTGTGGATGATGTCGTCCGGGGAATCGAACAAACTAATCCCGCCGTCGTTGGCATCGTGATGGCCGAAACCTCAACCGGTGCCTACCAACCGCTTGAGGAAATTGCAAAAGCAGTTCGTGATGCCGGAGCATTATTGCTTGTAGATGCCGTCACCTCTCTTGGTGGGATGAATGTTGAAATGGATAATTGGGGAATCGACATACTCTACTCCGGCTCTCAAAAGTGCCTTAGTTGCCCGCCAGGATTGGCACCGGTCTCTTTTGGTCCACGTGCCGTCGACAAACTGAATAGTCGCAAAGAAAAAGTGCGAAGCTGGTACCTCGATGCCACCATGCTCGCAAACTACTGGGGGGAGCAACGCGTCTATCACCATACCGCCCCGATCAATATGACATATGCACTTTATGAAGCACTTCGCGTCATCCATGAGGAAGGCCTGGACAACTGTTTTAAACGTCATATGGACACACACCTCGCTCTCAAAGCCGGATTGCAAGCTCTTGGAATTGAGTACAATGCAGATCCCAACCACCAATTACCAATGCTCAACGCAGTTAAAATCCCTGAAGGCATAGATGACGGTGCTGTTCGCTCTGCGCTTCTAAACGAATTTGGTATCGAGATTGGCGGCGGTTTAGGCGCTTTTAAAGGGAAAGTGTGGCGAATTGGCCTGATGGGCTATGCCGCACGCAAAGAAAATGTCATTCTGTTCCTCTCCGCTCTTGAGGAATTGCTAAAACGACATAACTACCAATTTGAACCAGGTGCGGCGGTAGCTGCTGCCAATACCGTACTACATGCATAGCCAAAAATGGATAACACCCCTTGCAGGGGGGTTGCTATCGCCTAAAATGCTTGCATTTTATTGCCAAAGTTGATACATTCGCGCATGACTGTAGTTGGGCACTACGCGTACTTATTCAGGCGGACACAAGGATGCTCGTTCTAAGCCGAAAAATTGGTGATCGGATCCTCATTGGTGACGATATCACTATAACCGTCGTCAAGGTTGGTGGTGGGTCTGTGCGCATTGGCATCGATGCCCCACCGCATTTGCCTGTAGTCCGCAAAGAGTTAAACGAGCAGATCGAGGAAGAGCAGGCCGAGCAAAAAGAACTATCGGCCAGTGAATCTGCATCCTGATTTCTAACGGCACCTCATTATTTCATATCGCTTTCCAGCGCGAGTGGCACCACGACTACTCCGTCCTTGTTTCTAAGATCTAATTCCGCAGATTCAGAGCTTACTGACAACGTCCGATTTTCCCTGAAAAACGCCTGTAAGTTTTGTAGCTTTTCGGTTGCGGACGCCTCACCCGACTCCTCTTCATCAGGTGGATTCCCCCAGAGTATCCGAACATTATCGTCATCTTTAAGTTCACATAATAGTAACGGTTGCTGCCATCGTTTTCCGCGATACTGTAGATTCGGTACAGGCCCATGGACTGCCAGGCAAGATCATTTAATACACTCGCAATAGCAGCACCGGCCGTTATGACTGGGTCACCCCAGGGAGTCCCTGAATTTCCTTTTGGCTTCGAATAATCTGATACCAACCTTAGAAACTCCCCCAAATCGGCCTCATCAAAGTCATTCGTTTGCATTACCACTGCCGAGCGATCTACTGGAAAAACAAACCGTTTCTCATCCACTTTGACTTCCACCATGGCAACCGGCATACGATAGATCACTTCAACCCGAATATGATCTACCTTTTTTTCGACCCGGACAACTTCTTCAATATGGCTGTCTAGCTTAAATGCCGCTGCAAACTGTTCAACCAGTTCTTCGTCGTCCAACAACAGCTTATCCAGCTCATACTGGCCAACAATTTGTTCTTTAAGAGAGGAATTCACCCACACGGGTTGTTCGGGAACAAGAATGATATTTTCCAAAGACACTTGTTGGTCTGAGCGACCTGCAATCTCAAGACCGAATTTGTTATATGCATAGAAAGACGCTGCAATAAACACTGCCAGAATCAGGAGGCTCATCCCCCAATTCCCTTTAAGCGACTTCAAATAAGCAAACATCGATTCAGTACGACCCTTCCATGAGTCCGTGAATTACAGGTCATAAACCTTAATTGACATCAAGCACTACCAAACTTCTAGCTGTGTTGCCAGTGACACACCACTATGTGCTAAAACAGCATCGTGAACCTGTTGAACCAGTTGCAACGCATCCTTGCTGGTTCCACCTCCATTAACAATCAGATAATTGGGGTGTGCTTCGCTCATCACGACAGCGCCCACGGCATGGCCTTTCATACCCGCCTGTTCGATCAAACTGGCCGCGGTGATCCCGCCGTGATCCCGAAACACACAACCGTGTCCGACAACACCGCTCGGCTGTTGTGATTTCTTTACAATCCAAAGTGTTTGCATTTGTTTCGTGATTTCTTCGGGTACGGCTGACTCCAGCTCGAACGTCGCCCGTATAACCACTAGGTCGTCCAGATTACTCTGACGGTATGAGAACCGCAGGTCATCACCGACCTTGTCGGAAACTTCACCATCACTATTAATTACCCGTACCGAATTGGTTACCTGCCCGATATCTCCGCTATGTGTACCAGCATTGGTGCGCACCGCACCGCCTACCGAACCAGCAATTCCGGCTAACTGCTCCACACCTGAGAGCCCATTCTTCGCAGCAATCGATAGCAAATGGGCGAGCTTCGCACCGGCACCCGCATGAATCCGGTTGCCTTCAACAACAATCTGACAGAAACACGCGGCATCAAGCGAAACGACCATCCCGCTAAATCCATCATCAGGAATCAGGATGTTTGATCCACCGCCAATAACCCGTAATCTGACATCTTGTTCACTACACTTCTGAACCAGTGCAATCAATTCTTCTTCACTGGTAGGCTGTGCAAAGTACTCCGCATCCCCACCGAGCCGTAGGCTCGTAAACGGTGACAGCGCCACTTCTTCGCAAAGGATGTGTTCCAATCCACTGAAGGTCGGCATTTTCAGATCCTAATTCTTAGCAAGACCACTCAACGTAATTCGTACTGCGATAATAGGGAATTCAACCGGCTTGTGTCAACGTGGGCAACCGTTGCATCTATCACATTCCTGAGCATAGCATGACCGTTTCCACCCATTCTTTCCATTTAAAAATATCCGCTCCACTCATGCCAAGGTCCCTCACTAATGGCACAGGAACAGGTTTTTCATCCTCATTCATACCAAAGGAGACTGACAAACGACCATTTCGGTCGAGACGAAACTGAACATTGATAGCAGTTTTTGCCTTGGTGCCTTCCGGGATCCCGGTGTACAGACACTTACCGAGATTCACACATTCGGCAGGGTCGCTACTCTCGCCTTCGATCAAATGAAACTCAAACGACCGTTGGTTATCCTGAAAAGTATTGAAGACCTTTCGTGCGCGGATGGGAATGGAAGTATTCAGCGGAATTAGTCTAACGGCTACAGGTTTATCGTCCTTTACGTTCGTACCCACGATTGAGAGTGTGCGTCCGGTCACTAACACCCATTTGTATGGAACTTCGTCTCCTTGCTGCATTGCCCGACGGTATTCTGCATGAATGGTAGCGCCAAGGGTCACTGCATTTTCATCCAGTCGAACAACACTGGCCTCGCCTACCACATCCGACAGCATGCTTTCGAACATTGGCATTTGCGAAGCGCCACCACATAACAATACGCGATCTACGTCGCTACCAGTCCATTTGGCGCGCTGCAACACATCTTCAATCAACTCGCCGCAACGCTTCAATAACGGTTCACAGAGGCTTTCAAATTTGTTTCGCGTAAGCTGTGCTTTAATTGTTTGCGCACCAACTTGCAGCCTTATAGCAGCCTGCTCCTTCTCAGTCAGTTCGCGTTTTGCAAATTCACAGCCCTGCCATAGCATGATGCACTCACGCTCATTTTCACGCGGATCCACGCCGTAGCCGGACTTCAAACCATCTGCCACCATGTCCACTATTTGCTGGTCAAATGCGTTTCCACCAATGCTACTTGAACCGCCGGATGCTTTGACCATAGAGTTTTCTTTCGAATGCTCTATAGCAACAACATCCAACTTGCCGGCACCAAGATCAACCACAAGGTCTTTTCCGGTTCTCTCCACGCCATCCTGCTGGTAGAAGTAGCTGGCCGCAGCCACGGGTTCTGCCACCACATCCACTGTTTCCAAGCCTGCAATCGCACCGGCGTTTTGAATGGCCTGCAGTCCACGTTCGCCAAAAAACGATGGTACTCCGATAACGGCTCGCTTTACCGTCGAAATTGTTCGTTCAGCATCCATGACAGCCTTGGCAATCAGCAGTCCTGCCAACACCTCGGGATGGTAACTCTCATCTCCCAGCGGGCTGGGATAATAAGTCGAGCCAAGATGCTTCTTTAGGCGGAAGGCCATCGGAACGGAACGGTCGCCCAAGCGACTAAGTGCCGGATCGCCGACCGCAGAATTCATATGGCCATCAATGGCGACTGCTGAAGGCGTTTCAACTTTACCGTCGTGAGTCGCCACCATATGTGGTACGCCTTTTGTATTGCTCCAGGCAATGCGTGTACCGCTTGTCCCTATATCGATTCCCACGGGAAACGTCTGAACTCGCCCGGGGGCTCGCAATCCGCTAAAGAAGCCTCCCGCTTCTTCATCGCCATATTCCTTCTGCAAGTCAGCAAGATCAGCGACAACTTCCTCCATGTTCTGATAGCGGTCGTCCGGATCCTTGGCCACCATTTTCTCGAACACCTGCTCAACCCATGGCGGTATGTCAGGATTCGCCTCAGAAATAGAAGGGATCTCATTATTCGCATGGGCCATAAGCGTTGTGATCATGTCGCCCTTGTAAACCGGCCTGCCAGTCAACATGTAAAACATCGTACAACCGAGACTGTAGACATCCGTTCGAAGGTCAACACTATGCGGATCCTTCGCCTGCTCCGGTGACATGTAATTCACCGTGCCCATGATGACACCGCTTTTGGTCAGGTCTTCATCCGTCTTTTGGCCAAGCCTGGCGGTCCCCATATCCAGCAATTTCACCTGACCATGACCATCAAGCATGAAATTACTGGGCTTAATGTCACGATGTACCATTTCACGACCGTGAGCATAAGCGAGACCCTTTGCAGCCTGTGAAATATAATCGACCGTCTGATCAAGTTTGATCGTTCCGTGTTCGCGGATAATATTTGAAAGAGGACGGCCGTCCACATACTCCATAACCAGAAATTGCATCCCCTGATGCTCACCGGTATGTAATGCAGTCACAATATTGGGATGGAATAGCTGAGCTGCGGCTTTTACTTCCTGTAGAAATCGTCGCACCGCCTCTTCGTTTTTCATCAACTTTGAGGACAACAGCTTCAACGCAACGATACGGTCCATTTTTGAGTCGCGTGCTTTAAATACACGACCCATTCCACCTTCACCGATTTTACTCAGCAAAATGTAGTCGCCGAGCATTGGGAGCTTAGGACTCGCAGCTTCTTCCACTGTCTCATCTACTGGCGCATGACGCGTCTCTGAATCAAACACCGTAAGCTCATCGCCAGACTCAATTGGCGACACTCGCATACGCGTCTCGTCGTCGTCATGCTCATCAGCACTAATATTGTCAGACTCAGCCACTTGCTACCTTCTCGATCACCTCTCGCGGCACCCCATGTGACCTTAATCTTAAACTATTGAGGACCACCGACACACTGCTTAATGCCATTGCTATTGCTGCCCAAAACGGATTCATACGTGGTCCATCAACGACCGCCAGTAAACCTGCTGCCATGGGAATCAACGTCACATTATACGCAAACGCCCACCACAGGTTTTGCTTAATAATATCCATCGTACGTTTGCTCGTATTTATTGCATCCTCAATCACTCCAAGTCCATCACGAGTAAGCACGATGTCAGCTGAGTAGCGGACTAACTCTACACCCTCTGCGACCGCTATCCCAACGGTGGCGCTCGCAATAGCTGCTGAGTCATTGACACCATCACCGACCATAATGCAATGCTCTCCGCCGGCAGTGATCTCTTCTACTAGCGAGTGTTTTTCCACTGGCGTAAGTTCCGCATAACTATGTTCAATGCCGAGTGCCGATGAAACATATTCTGAGATCTCGCGGCGGTCACCAGTCGCAAGAATCACACGGAATCCCATCGCCTGCATACGCTGCACCAATCCCCGTGACTCTTTTCGGATTTCATCGCTCAACAAAAACACACCTATTACGACATTGTCGGCAATTACATAAACTTTCGTACTATTACTACTGCCACTCGACTGGTCATCCACCATTTCCACACCCGTGGAGTCGAGCAGTCGCTGGTTTCCGATCGCTACGGTTCCTTTTCGCGTAAAGCCGGAAACCCCCATGCCCGGTTGCAACCGAACCGTATCGACTGCCAACGGTTCAATTTTCTCTCTTTTCGCATATCGAACAATTGCTTTGCCAATGGGATGCCGACTGCCTTGCTCCAATCCCGCAGCAATTGCAACCACTTCCTCCAGTCCCATGTCAGAACATGCGACCACCTCACTCACGTTCATATCACCTACAGTGAGCGTCCCGGTCTTATCAAAGACCAATACGGAGCACTGACACAACCGTTCTAACGCTGCCGGTTCCTGCAGAAGGATCCCGCGTTTGGCAGCTGAACTGCTTGAAACCAACATCGCAATCGGAGTTGCCAGCCCTAACGCACATGGACATGCCACGACCAACACAGCAATTGCACACTCAAGACCCTCCATCGTGTCTTTAAAGCTCCAGGCCGCAAATGACAAAAGGCTAATTAGCAATACAAACGGCACAAACACTGAAACCACCCGATCCGCAAATCTCTGAATCGGTGGGGAGGCGGTCGCTGCCTGATCTACAAGTGCCAAAACACGCGACATCGAAGACTCTTCTTGCGACTGAACGACACTCACCACCAAGTTTCCATCCAGCACAGCTCCGCCTGCAAGGATTGTGTCACCCGGACGAACTTCCGAAGGCCGCGACTCGCCTGTGTACCACTTTTGGTCAACCGAGGACTCCCCGGAAATGACACACGCATCGCACGGCACTCGATCACCAGGCACCAGCGCAACCCGGTCATCAACCTTCAGCACCCTGGACGAAACTACCTGCTCGACATCCTCCTTTAACAGTACAGCCGTTTCAGGTACCAAATCACCTAGCGATACCATATCTGACACGGACGCGCGTCGTGATATTGACTCAAGCCAGTTACCGAACGCAATGATGGACACCATCAAAGCACCGTCGAGCGCCATATCCACATTGCCATTCTGTGAATACGAAAAAGCGCCACCAACTAGTGCCGCGGCGCCACCGATGGCAATCAACGTGTCCATGCTGCACCGAAATCCAGCAGCCAGTCGTACCGCCCGCTTAAAAAATGGAAAACCCACAGCACCCACAACAGCGGCACATAAACACCATATCACCTCTCCGGTTGTTTGCTCACTCAAATGTAACGCAATCGTGACACCGAACAGACACATTCCACTAACCCAACGTGCAAGCCACCGGACTGCTTCTGCTCTATATTGAGAATCGAGATTCCGGATCGCCTCAACCGTGCCAGCGGAACGGGAAGCCGCGTAACCACGTGATGAAACCGATTGCAGCACACCGTCAACATCTGTATCGTCGTCCATTAACTGAACAATCGCATTTTGTGAAGGCAGATTTACCCTCGCGTGAATTACATCCGGATTCGACAGCAGTGCGTCTTCAACCGTGCTTACACAGGCGGCGCAGTGCATTCCGGCGATATCCAGCGTGATCACCGGACCCGGCTTTTCCAGATTAGGATCATCGACGAGTGTCATGGCATTCATTATAACGGACGCAATAAGCAGTACGACATTTGCTCTCAGTTGACAGCCCAAACTTATACATAACACCCCAAATGACGACCACAGCAGAAATAATCGCCATTGGTGATGAACTCACAAGCGGACAACGACTAGACACCAATAGCCAATGGATCAGCGAGCAACTCGGCGGCATTGGTATACGAATCCTCTTTCATACAACCGTCGCCGATGACATCAAATCGAACATTGCGGCTTTTCACAACGCTGTTCGCCGCGCTGATGTTGTGATTTGCACAGGAGGACTCGGGCCAACTGCCGATGATCTGACACGGCAATCCATCGCGGAGGCAATTGGTGTTCCTCTTATACAGGATGACGACGCTCTTACGACGATCAAAAACATGTTCAGCCGGCGTGATCGAGAAATGCCCGAGCGAAACATTGTACAAGCACTCTTTCCTGATGGCAGTCACGTAATTCCCAATCCACATGGAACCGCACCGGGGATTGACCTTCAAGTATCCGTCGATGACACCTCATCACGCATTTTTGCATTACCAGGTGTCCCCGCTGAGATGAAAGAAATGTGGAACGAAACCGTCTTTCCACGCATCGTCGCTTCGTTACCTGGCCCCCCGACCATTACCACTCACACTCGAATCAAGTGTTTTGGCATTGGTGAAAGCGATCTAGAACAGCGTCTTCCTGACATCATCCGGCGTGGCAGGATTCCTACAGTAGGAATCACTGTCAGCAAGGCAACCATTACGCTAAGAATCACAGCTAGTGGTGCAAACCCTGAAGAATGTCAGGCTATTACTCAACCTACTGCTGATACGATCCACGAAATACTCGGCGATCTCGTTTTTGGATATGACGATGACGAATTACAACACGTTGTAGCCCGACAACTGAACAAGACAAGCCAAACCATCGCGATTCAGGAGACCGCGACAAATGGCCAGTTGTCACAATGGTTAACTGAATTGGACGACTTCGATCGGCTCACAGTCGCCTCGATCCTCCCCGCCCAGCGTTATGAGGGTGAAGCGGCACAAACGCGTATCACTTCAGACGCAATGGAACTACGCAACTCAACACACTCTGATCTCGCCATCATCGTAGGAAGCATTGCCCCGCCCTGCAACGAGAATGGAATTCCAACCGTTCATATAGCCTTAGCACATCAAGACGGCGTCACTCATCGCCTTGTCAACTACGCAGGTCATCCGGACATCCTCGTAGCACGCACCGCCAAACAAGGCCTCGATATTATTCGCCACCACTTATTGTCAGGCGAGTTGTCGGGTGAACGGTAGGCGCAAAAAAAAGGGCCTGCCAATGGCAGGCCCTTTTCCTATCTTTATTAATACTAGCCCCGGGCTAACAAATATTTCTTTGTCCCAGCTGGACGCGGTGTTGTGCCTGGCGTGATTAAGCGGCTTGGCGGTTGATATGTTTTCACTTCATACTCGTCGCCTTGAAGTTGCTTGAGCTTTGAACGTTGTTACTTGCTCAGCACATCTTCGAGGATTTCAGCTTCCAGCTTAGCTTTTAGCTTTTGCGTTTCTTCCTGAATCTTCCGCTGTGCTGCCATCGCTTTCTTTTGCAATTCAGCCTGCTGCTCTTTTGTGATTCCCAGTGCTTCAGCCAGCTTGCCCTAGCGCAATGCCCATGTTCCCTGGCTCTTTAGAGACAACTGCGTTTGAATCTCTTTCATTCGTTTGACTTGATGAGGAACGAGTACCTTTTCGATCTCTTTCTCCACAAACTCTCGGTTGACAAGCTGCATTTCACGAATGAACTCACCTCGTTTACGTGCGTCAATCCCATTCAGACCGCTGTAAACTTCACGTTGTTTAGTCTGTGCCTCTTTGCGAATTTCCATGATCTTCTCGATCTGATCCTTCTGCAAATCAAGCTCATCCTGAAATTGTTTCTGGCTGAGCATTTGATCAAGAGAACGCGACCCGAAGAACGGCATCATCGAATACCCGAAACCGCTACCAGCGACTCTCTGTACAAGACTGTGAACAGCCATTGGCGCGTCTTCAACAGGTTCCGCCAAAATAATTTTCTGTGTGGAGCCTTCAGCGGGCTGTGCAAGCTGAAGAATGGCTTCCTATCCCAATAACGGACTGGCAACAAGAGAAAACACGGAAAGTAGAATAACTCTTCTCGTAACATTTCTCCACTTAAGTCCAACTGCGGGTTTATTCTTCACCGCCGGCGTCTGCAGCCTGCTCCGGCTGCGGTGCGGCGAAGGTCGCGATGACATTTCCATCATCTTTCCAAATCCGGAATGTACTATCCTGACCGCCAGCGACGATCACTTTACCATCGGCAGTAACGCCCACGTTATACACGTAGTCTTCATTTCCACCAATCGCTCGTACGTTTCCACCGTTGTCAGCCCGCTTGATATGGACGTTCTTGTCGCCGCTGGAGGCGACGACATTTACGCTGTCGCCTGCAAAGTGAATCGACGTTACTTCCTTACCAAACCCACTGATCGTTCTTTGCTGATCACCGGTACGGAAATCCCAAACTTTGACCACCTTGTCAGCACCGGCACTTGCAAGCTGACGTCCGTCAGCACTCCAGGACACGCCCAGAACATGATGAGTATGACCTTCAAACGATCGCACAAATGCGCCATCTGAAGCCTGGAACACCTTAATGAATCGATCCGCTCCACAGGACGCGATATACTGTCCGTCACGCGAGAAATCTACCGCAAAGATGGTATCACTGTGCGATTCCTCGACGTTTAGTCGCAACTCGCCCGACTCCACATCGAAAACCTTTAGCTCGCCACTTCGTGATGGTTCGCCGCCAGCAGTCGCTAGCAAGTTGCCATCGTTGCTAAAGTCCAGTGCTGTCACGCGATCTACAAATGTTGCGTTACTGTCAGGATTGCCAATCTGACGTTCCAGATCCCATGCTAATGCTGTACTCCAAACAGTACCTTTCTTGTTGTCCGATACAGCTAAGACGTTGTTGCCAACGAATGCAACAGCAGTAATTGCTGATCCATGACCCGCAAAATTGTCGACAGCGACACCGGTCGCTCCATCGAAGACTGACACGAGCTGATCATTGCCGCCAACAGCAACCATCGTCCCATCAGCTGAGAAAGCGATGCTTGTATACGGCTGCTCTTTTTCGGGCAATTTAGCTTCACTGTCATCTGCTGTCGCCTTGGCAGCATTTGAAGCTTCTTCTTCGGTCTTCACTGATGCATCCAAGCCGACAATAGCATCTGCCGCCTTTTTAACAGCAGTCTCTGCGCGCTCTACAGAACGCTTAGCAGCTGTTTGAGCTCGTTCAGATGCTCCCTTTTCATCTGTCGCCTTTTGAAAAGGAGCCACAGCAGCTTTAGCCTTATCGTCCGCAGCCTTCGCTTCATTTGTAGCCTTCGTTAAGGCCTGGTCTGCTGCCGTTTTGGCGTCAGCGGCTGTTTTCTGATCCGTGGTCGCTTTGTCTGCGGCGGTCTTAGCAGCAACTTGTGCCTCTTCTGCCTTCTTCCGTGCAGCTTCCGCCTCATCGGAGGCTTTTTGAGCATCTTCTGCGGCCTTTTTCAAGTCAGCATTGTCAGCGTCGGCGGCTGCAGCGTCAGCAGCCTTCTTAGCAGCATCCGCTGCCTGTTTGGCTGAGTCGGTCGCAGTCTTGAGTGCAGCGTCCGCAGCTTTTAGTGCTTCTTGTGCCGCCTTAAGAGTCTCATCAGCTGTCTTAAGTTTCGCTTCGGTATCTTTTTGAGTCGCCTCAGCGGTTTCCTTAGTCTTATTGGCTTCAACCAGAGCCTTGTCGGCGGCGTCCTTGTCAGCGGTCGGCTTTACCAATGCTTCGGTCTTAGCTTTCAGATCTTCGTCCGCTTTTGTAAGAGCTTCCTTTACCTTCGTAAGATTGTCATCTTCAGACTTCTTACGTGTGTTTCCTGCTTCAAGGTCTTTCTTGGCAAGGTCCAGACGTTTTGCGGCCAGTGCACTCGCACGCTTCAGTCCTTCCACTCGACTCACTTCGCGGAAATCACCCTTCATAATGGCAAGTTCTTTACCGTCAGCGGCATTCCAAAGTTTGGCAGTCTTGTTCTCACTAGCAGAAGCGAATCTCGCTCCATCCCCGCTGACAGTCACTGAGGCCACAGGGCCGCCATGATTCAGGGAACGAACTTGATTACCCTCGGCTGCACCCCAATGGCGCACGGTACCATCTTGACTACCGGAGAGGATCAATTCATTTGTCGCACCAAAAGCAACAACTGAATTGACAGGACCACCGTGTCCTTTAAGTTCTTTTGCAGGTGCGCTACCGTCCCCGTCAAGCGCCCATGTCCGAATGATATTATCGGCACCGGCGGATGCTACTTGAGCTTCGCCCAATACCAGAGCGACTCCGTTTACCGCAGCTGGTGTTGTGATGCTCTTCACTTCAGCTCCGTCAGCAACATTCCATTGGCGGACCGTCATATCTTCAGAACCACTGAACAACTGAGTTGCATCAGCTTTAAAGACGACGCCACGTACTGGACCGGTGTGACCGGTAATGGTGCGTACTTGTTTTCCTGTAGCTGCATCCACAACTTGAATGCTTCCGTTTTGCAGACCTAGCGCCACGAGCGTGGCATCGGCACTGACTGCAACCGACCGAACCAGATCAGCAATACCTTCTACATTCGCTACGGCGACGTTGTCCTGACGTTTCCATACCTTTACGGTGCGGTACCCACCGGCTGCCAGACGATCTCCATTTGGGCTGAAAGCCAAACTCTGTACTAGATCCAAAAATGCAACGCCGGGTTTATCGTAAACGCCATTACCGATCAGGTTTGAATCGGAAAGACGGCCAATCTCACGTTGGGTTGGAACGTGGTAGATAAAGATTTGATTTGCACGGCCAGCGGCAGCAAAACGACCGTCCGCACTAATAGCGACTGCATAAATTGGGTTTACGCCAGCAGGCAACTGTTGCCATTCAACGGGTCCGGCAAGTCCCTTCACTTCACCGGTTGCGCCTTGGTCAATCCACAACTTAATCAATCCCAGTTCTTGCGGCGTAAGTTGTTTGGCGCCTACATCGTTATCATCCGGAGGCATATAGGATTCACGCTGCCGTGCAGCAAGTTGAAGAACCAGGCTTTCTGCTGAATTCCCAGCAACGACGCCCGGCCCTTCTGCACCCCCCTTAACGATTTGAACGGGTGTTTCCAGAATCAGATCGCTTTCGGCGTCAGTGGAGTTATGACACGCGAGACAGTTCTTACGGAAAATCGGTAAGATTTCCTTTTCAAAGTCAACTTTATCTTCGCGGTTAATCGTGGCGATCTCTAACGCTTCGTCTTCGCCCTGCACACTTGACAATGGTGCAGCGATGATGGATGCGCTAATCAGGAACAATGAGAATCGTTTGAGGGAAAACTTCATTTCTCTACCTACCAGGGGTTTTCAAATAAAAGCCGAAAACAAATCCGGCGTTTAAGGGTGTATTCTTATTCTGTTGCCGCTTGCACCGAGACTTTAACGGTAGCAGTTGCAGTAATGTCTACATTATTGAATTTTGCTTTGGCATTGAGCGTCACAGCGTGGTCTCCAACGGCGGCGTCTGCTGCAGTCGTTATTTCAAGCATGCCTTCCGCTGCCTCTTTCGCTACAGATAGCTTCGCTGCGGTCACGCCCTTTGCTGTTCCAGGAACGGCAATTTCGACTTCGACGGCTTCGGCAAACCCGTAAAGTCGTTCAACCTTCACCGGAATCATTACCTTTTCGCCTGCCTTCACAGCAACATCACCGCCTGTGACACCAATCGCGGTTTGTACAACACGCAGTTGAACGGGGGTCGACTTAAGTGCAACGTTGACGTCCTTCGGTGCGTTAGCTTTTTTGGCATCTTCAACCGCTTTGTCAGCTGCAGCCTTGGCAGCGTCAACGCGTTTTTGCTTTTCTTTTGCAACGTTCAGTTTCTCTTCAGCTGCTTTCTTGGCATCATCGCCCTCCGCCTTATCAAAGACTTCCTGGGCTGCAGTCACTTCAGCATCAGTAGCTGTCTTTAACTCGGTGATGCGGGCTGCCTTGGCTTCACCATCCGTAATCAGCTTAGGATTGCGTGCTCGCTTAACCTTTGAGTCAGCACGGAGATAGAAGGTATAGATTCCGGCCTTGGCATTGTTATTTGCAATGGCAATTGCCAGAGTACCGTTGCCTTCACCTTTCTTAATCGTGACATCCGCAGGCTTTACTTCGTTTGGTAATCCCTGAGCAACGAACTTGATGTCGACGTCATCAAGACCGGCTCCACGCGTAAACGTCAGCGGGACATCGATCTTTCCACCACGTGACGTTTCAAGTGGTGCGCCGTCACCGACCTGAAGCAACCCTGCACCATCTTCGATATCCACGACCGCAAGCCACTGTTGTGAAGCAGCACGAAAATATGCCGGAGTTTGAGTCCGATTGGCTGTAGGCCAGACAACCGTACCGGTGAGTGCTGAACGACTGACTTCCTGTTCGCCAATCATTCCTTTACCAACAATGGTAATCGGACCTGCCCAGGACTTCGCTTCCGGTGTTGCCTGCAAAATCAGGAGTGCGGTTGCCTGCTTGGTGTCTACGTGAGCCCCTTTGCAGGTAACGCCTTCAGGCAATCCTTCAACACTAATTGTCACCTCCCCGGCAAAACCATCGATACGATCAATTCTGGTTTCAAGCAGCAAGGTATCGCTCTTGCGGAGGACAGCAGCAAAGTTCTTTACTTCATTCGCGTTTGCAACCTTCGTCTGGCGTGTTTGCACGAGCAAACGAAAATCCTGTTGTTCCGGACGAAGTTGCAGATGATACACAGCTCTGGCATCGTTTCGCGAACCACCAAAATTATCACGCACGAGTATGCGATACGTTCCGTCAGCAGGTACAGCAAATCGAACGGATGGATCGTCAGTAGAGGAATCGAAATCGGTGCCGATGCGACCGTTTCGGTCACCTGGATCATCAACCGTATGTAATACCTTTACGACTTCGTTGCCTTCGGCGTCTTGAGTGATTTGTTCGATGATGACCTTTGGGTCGGTATCAAGGCCAAGACGGTGGCTAACCACATCAACCCAGTAAACCTCACCGGCCTTGGCTTCCAGTTGATAGTAGTCCTGATCGCCAGCGGGATAGAAACTACCGGAAACGATGCCCGGCGCGGTGATCGGCATCGCCTGTGCACCACTGTTGTTTTCACCAGCCGCTTCGGTGATGACGTTCAAATCAGTTACACCGTATGCAACTGCATTTGAGCCACTATGCGAAAAGGACGCTCCTGTGACGTAGCCACTGCGAAGTGCGTTGGTGATTGAAGAAGTCTGATCAAGTGCCGGTGCATTAACGTCGAGCTCAAGTTGTTCAAGTCCCACACCCGCCACTGCAGCATTTTCCGCTGGCTTTCCGCCCGGCAGATTACGACCATAAACAGTTACTTTATTTGCTACACCTGCCTTAAGGACAGCTGGCGAAATGAAATCAACATGAGGGCGATCGTGTACGCTGAGCCGATAAAACGATTCGCCGCCGCCGGCATAGACAAAATCGTAAATCGCTACGTAGTAGCTACCATCCGAAGGCGCTGTAAAGTCCAGTAACGCATCGCGTCCGATCGAATCTGTATTGTTTGCCAGCTCACGGCCTTCTGCATTGTACAGGACAAGTGTTGCATTGAGCTTTGAATCAATGCGTTGTGCCAGAACGTCAGCAACCACTCGCTGTCCAAGCTTCAACTCCAGCTTGTAATGATCCTGCTTGGCTGCGTCCGTCACTCCGGTAACCGTCGTGTTAACCGCCAGCTCCGTTGCCGTCTCGATCGTATGATTATTTCCCGGGTCACGTAGTTCTTCTAAACTTCCCACATGAAAACTTCGGGGATTCGAAACTCCGTATTGTCCTATCACGCGTGCATCATAGATTCCCGGAGGAACGTCAGCGTTGATCGTTACGGTGAAGACATTGTTTACCGGAACTGGTCCTGTATCAAATTCGCCTTGCGGATTTGTCTTTTGTACTGTTGTGATTCCAGGATGCGAAAAAATCAACTGCGTTAGCGTCTCCTGATCAGCACCACCAACTGTCAATTCGACTTCTGTTCCTTGCTTTGCACCATTTGGGGTAAGCGTTGATAAAGACGTGACAGGCAACTGGGCAGTTGCTGATTGAGCCAGGGTAATAACCAAGCACAAAACGCCAGCAAGAGATAGATATGATTTGCCAGCAATTCGACGTTGGATTCGCACGATTCACCTCGAGTTTGAATAGGTCACTTTGTCAGTCAGCTCTACATCAAGCTGCACAACCGGACATCTGTTTTCAATTCCTACAACACGTTTGCGGCAATACAACCGGTGGGAACTAACAATGGTTGATTAGTCTTGGCTGTATGGGATCACTATTGCCGCGACCCATGTTGCACATAACCAGCGCATTACTCCCAGCCACCTGACAGTAATACCACCGGTACAACCCTTTTCATTGTAACGAAAAGGCGTATTTAGATGGTGCAATCAAGAAGATTTTCTATCAGCATTTTTTGATGGGTTGCTGCGATTGAGATCGTCAACAGCGACGGCAACCAACGATGTGCTAACTACCAGCAGCAACAGAAGCAATCGCCTTGCGTTTACGGCGTGTTAGACGACCAACCATCGTTGACGTTTCCGTGCACCACAGTTTAAGACGAAGGCATTGAAACACATTCTTAGGAGAAAGAGTCGTCGTCTTGGGATTCTGTAGCTCTTTTATGTCATTCATCGCTTCAGGCAAGCGGTAAAACGGTATCAAACTATGTAAATGATGGACATGGTGGTACCCAATATTGGCTGTAAACCAATGCATTACCTTACTCATCTTCATGAAGCCCGATGACAACAAGGCTGCATCTGTATAATCCCATTCCGCTTCTGTACGGAATTCGACTTCCGGGAAATTATGTTGTGCATAAAACAGGTAGCTACCCAGTGCTGATCCAATCGCCAACGGAAGTATAAACGCCATCAATAAGGCAACCCAATTTGTCATGGCCAACAGCACGACGAGTCCTGCATGAATCAATACGGCGACAACACAATCCCAGTGTCTCTTCGGGTTGACGAGGAAGGACTGCAGCGTGATACCCCAAAAGAAGACGGTGATATAGCCAAGTGCCAAGGTAACCGGATGACGATTAATTGAGTAACCAAGACGTTTTAGCCAACTGGCTTTCGCATATTCCTCTGTCGTCATTACCGGAAATGTACCATGCGAATTGCCATAGATTTTTGAGTTGTGTTTATGGTGATAGTCGTGTGATTCCTTCCACGTACTTCGCGGGCTCAACATCAAGAACCCGACCATTTCCAACAGTAGTTTTGCGATGATGGAATCCTTTAGGATCGCACCGTGTTGGAAGTCGTGATAGATGACAAACAGTCGCACCACCAACAGCCCGGCCACTAATGTGGATAGCACTCGCAGGGCGAAGTGGAATTCCATTGCTGCAACGGTAAGTAATCCGCCTAATAACCCGATGGTGGAAAGAAGGACCCACCAACTCTTCCAACGTACTTCCTGCGCGTATTCGCGAGTTGAAATCAGCAGCGCCTTTTTCTGTTCCCTGGTAAGTTTCATGTCGCTCTCTTCTCTACTACGATATCCAACGCGCAAGTGAATCCATCACTTACGGACATACGTATAAACCAGTCGCCCCAATAAACGATGCGGTAATTCTTGATTTAATCACCAATATCTCTCTCTGTATAGTGTGGAGAGAGTACGGTTATTCGCACCTTACGACAATATCAGTTTAATCACGCGTAAAAAACGTGCAGCCAGAAAAAGAATTGTCATAATTCGAACAGCAAAAGCAGAGATAAACAAAAAAAGCCCGCTGCTATCTACGAAAGTGGAGACGATTGTATTTCATAAAACTTACATCAGCAGCACAATTCAACCCCGGTAAGACTAACTCTAAAATGCTCGATAAAAACCACGCCCTGATCTTCGTCTCTTAGACCACCCTTGAGCTATCTCTCCCGCAAACACCCTAATCGGCAAAGATTACCACCGTTCCTGAACTTCCCCGCATTACTCCGACGGGAATCCAATTCGTAGGCAAATTGCGGCGCAATTATTCCGATAAAACGCATTATGCGACATGTGCGCACATCACATGCAATAAAGCTACTCGACTATCTAACCTAAATGAGGCAGTAATGAAGACCAGTGTATTAAGTTTATTGTTGATGCTAAGTTTTGTTCTAGTTGGAGCGGCACAGGAAACAACGCCTGTTTACAAAATCAGCTCTATACAAGACGACGCCAGATCCACCCCGATTGCCGACATGCTTGAGAGTGTTATGGAAAAGACTCCAGCAGGTTTTGAAATGAGCAGTTGGATTGCTGTTGGTAATGGCGGATTGCTCGAGAATATTAACCCAGCTGACAGAGTTGTCGGCGTAAATCAACTCGGCATTAGTTTGGAGAAGAGCGGCGAAACATTTCGCACTCAGCTAGATCTTTTATATGGACGGGATGCAGCGCAATTCCAGTCGTTTATGAATGGCTCGTCAAGCTGGGATAATACCGCTTCGTTCGATCATGGCGCTTACGCAATAGCAATGCCCCAGTTATTCGTCGAAGCGGATGTAAATGACTGGACGCTTAAGGGTGGTCATTTCTTGTTCAATAGCACCTCTGGGTTGTACTCAACCGATCGCTTCTTTGCCACAAGAACAGCGGCTGAATCCATCCTCGTCCGCCCCTACACGCTGAGCGGTATTACAGCAACCACTCAAATGGAAGAGACGGAGCTAACCCTGGGTTGGGCTGCGGGCGTTAACACCGGATTCGACTCGTCCTTTGGTCCGAATAACGACGTCTTTGTTCTCGGTGCAAAACGTAACTTCGGTGACAAGCTTACTTTGAACTATAGCGCATTAATTGGTAATTTCCTTGGTGGTCCTGAAACGACTTCATTTGCTGCGGATTATTATCACGAGTTAAATATCGCATATCAGGTATCCGATAAATTGGCGGTTGACGTAACTCACGTTGAAATGAGCACAGTTTTGCCTGTTGAGATTTGGAGGCAATCTGCTCACTACACGATTAACGAACGGATGACGCTGGGCCAAAGGTACGAATCAATAACCGGTGGTATATATAACGTAGAATCCGTATCGGTAGGTTTAAACTATCGACGTGAAGGCTGGGACAATATTGTTTTACGACCTGAAATTCGATGGTCAGAAGGCAACGGAGGCCAGGTTGCCGGAGGTAGCCCGCAGGAAACCACATTCTATATGGATGCTGTGTTCACCTACTAAAGTATCTAGCTTTAAGAAAAGGGCATCCGGAGACGGATGCCCTTTTTTTGTTACTATTTTATACAACGACTGAATTAGGGGTTTGCCTTCTCGTAGTGAAACTGGCGATGGCCTAGTGTCAACTCCCCGAGAGCGTGAAGCCAGACGTGATACAAATGAAGGATTAGCGGACGGAGTGACTAATTAACTCTTCACTCGGTTACGCAGGTGTAACGTTTTCTGCACATGGGCCTTTTGGTCCGCTTGCTTCGTTAAAAGAAACGCGTTGTCCTTCGTGGAGTTCATCAAAGCTTGCACCTTCAACACTGGAAGAGTGGAAGAACAAATCTTTCTCCCCACCAATATCGATGAATCCAAAACCTCTGTCTGTAATTCGCTTGATCGTACCTTCAGCCATTCGTCTATATCCTATGAGAAATTAATACGTAACGTGGACCTAAACACTTATTCCACTTCCTTTACATAGTCTATTCTATACTGAGTTCTGCCAAACAAAAGGCGCTGCGCAACAGCATGCGGTTGCCGCAAGAATGGATGACAACAAAGTTGATTCAATCGAGGTGACCAACCACAATACGTTCATGGACGGAATAGATAAGGGCGCACGGTTTACTGATGCAACGTCCAGGGGCTAGCGTGAAGCGGTCATGACACCAACGGGTGAATAGTTGGGTCAAATTCCACTACAGAATTAAGGAGTCAGTGCAGAATTTACTACAGAACATATTGTTTGCGGGTTATAAATCCTGCACACTTTTGATTGTCTTTGCAAACGTTTGTTGAACCACAAAAAAAAGCGTTTCACCGTGCAAAACACGGGAAACGCTTTTATTCAAGTCTCAAACGTCAACGGACACTTGGGAATGTTATGAAACTGTTTAACTAGTGATTAAACAGGAATTCTTTCGTGTTAATCAACGCCCAAACAATATCTTCGTATGCGATCTTCGCGTCCTCGCTCTTTTCGATATGAGCGTTTGCAATTTGAGTTTCCTCACTGCT
>JBJLEE010000056.1:0-13437 GCA_045566075.1 Pirellulaceae bacterium
AAGTGTCGATCATGCCAGCCGGACTGGATAAGCAGTTCACTCTACAGCAACTGGCCGATCTGGTGAAATTCTTACAAGATGCCCGGTAGGGGTTGCTCGTTGTTGTGTGCGTTTTTGGCCCCGCGGTTGTGCGTGCTCTCTAGCTTGCTCGTGGTTGTGTGCGGTTTGGCCCTGCGGGAAGCTATCTTCGCAGTAGTACTTCGCTATCAACTGGCTTTTGACTGCGAAAGCTGATCTGTGAGAGCTTCCAGCCGCTGCGTTCCGCTGTGATCGTCATCTCCGCCCGATACTGCGTGTGACGACGATGGATGTGTCCCCAATGTTGCACGTCTGCCTCCACGTTCCAAATAACGTCATACTGAGAAGATCTGTCGGCAGAACCGAGAAACGTTACTTTCTGCAATTCCACACTATGGACTCGGGCAACCGCATTATCCTGTGAGGCGACAATCAGTGATTTCTTCATATCCAGATACAAGGTTCGGATTAGGCCGTCATCGACACAGGTTTCTAATGCGTCGTAAATATCGTTGTCGTCAAAGTATCCATATGCGTCATATATATTCGACAATATGGCGGTGATGACATTACTTGCCAGTCCATCCGACACCTTTCCAGCACGCCCACTACTTAGAGACTCTTTTATGGCAAAGCTGCGTTTCTTCTTCAGTACTGAAGTATCCAGCTCCCATTGATAGCGGCGATCGCTCTTGTGAAATAACTGAACCTGCGGTGGTTGATCGTGTTCAAATACGGTTGTCTTTAGAATCGGTGCGTGCTCGTTGAATTGATTCCAATTGAAAACCAGATCAGACGGCATGGCCTCTGCATCAAACGAGAGGATCACCCCGACACGGGATTGATAAGTACTGACGCGTCGCGGAGGCGAGTTTTCAGCAAAGTCCCTAATATCCAACCCAAAGAAATTCAGTCGTGACAACTTCGGGGAAACTTCTTTGCCATTAACTGAAACGACATTGCACTTGGCGAGGAAAGCCAGCAACTCTTCGCGAATCGCATCTTGTTCTTCTACTTCTATAAAGTCCGGATCCGATCTGGGGATCTTGAACCACGACTCAAGAGTCAGCACTGGAATCAGAATCTCATGGCGAATCTCAGCCGGCGTTATATAAAGGAAGGAGTAAAGTGCACTGTAGCTGGTAATCCCCAGCCTTTGACGAATCTGTTCTTCTTTTCTGGCCCTCAGCGTTTTCCAATCGGCTCTTTCCGTAGGAGGGTTATCCCAATCAATAGCAAAGCTTGCAGCCTGGCCGGACTGCAACTGCCTGGATTTCTCCAACAGGAATCCATTCTGAAGAATGAGGCAATCCATTTGCGCAGGCTGCTCCATCGCGAATCGCTGCATAATGGTAATAAACTGTGTCGGCTTATCCGTGGCAAACCGCAAATCGTATTCAACCCGCCTGGCCTTTAATTCAGACTGAGTGACACCTTCCTCCGGAATTTGCGACAAGTCCAGACCAGCAACGCGTCCAGCAAGGCGCTTTCCATCTCCTGCGCGAACCTCTAGACGTTTCAGTATGAATTGTTCGTGATCACGAGCCGCTTTTCTAAACCCATCATCGGGATATTTGAACTGATCATCTGCTTCAAGCGAGTAATAATAGACAAGATCCTCAAGCATCAACCGTAGCCGCACCTTCACTTCAGTTGGAGTCACATCGATGACGGTATCGGAAATTGATATCGGGTGCGCATGCACACCCGCACTGATTAAGAATGAAACAAGCAGGCTTAAAGGGACAGTACGTCTCATCATTACTTAACGATTAACATCGCCTCTACCCAATCACGCAGGTCGATACCTTGAGACTGCACATCGGCTCTTACAAGATGTACTCCAGCGTCACTCGGCACCTGAATCTTCAGAGCAATCACTCCTTCTGTTCGTCCTTTGAGCGTGATCGAAGGAACATTTGAAAGTAGCTTCGCACCATCAGGTAATCGTGGCTCAATCCTATACGTACGTTTCTGTTTCGAATGATTGATGATTCTGAATTCAAGTTCGACAACATCTGATGGCTGAGTCTCGCTCGCATACGGATAGAAGAATGCCCACTGCTCATCGACTGCATAGTTTGGATCATCAAACGGGGTGATATCGGCAAGCACCTTTACGCGTTCCTTGAACCCACCCTCGAGATAGTCCAGTTCCTCTCCGGTGAACCTAAAAACGTGAGGAATATGTTCATTGATTAGCCAATACTGGGCTCCCAACTCACGAACTTTACGCATGCAGTAGAGCAACCCGTCATCATCGTGCAACAAGTTTCGATTCAGCACACAGTAGTCATCCATTCCTGACGGTGAAAAGGCATCGCCAACAAAAACCACAGGTACCTCATCCGGACGCTCTACCTTTAAGGCACCATGGTAAAAAGTCTGTCCTGGGAAGTCGAAGAATGAGAACTTAAACTCGTGCCACTTCATGACATACCCGTCATCAAACGCCGTGACATCTCTAATAGGCACATGATGCAGGCAGGGCATGTGATAATTGCCGGGGTTTTCTAGGATGTCGCTATATGTCTTGGTGGCATAAACAGGGCAATCAAATTCCTCTGAAGCTGCCTGCACAAGATTGGTATGGTCATCGTGATAATGGGTAACGAATATCCCGTCGACTTGCTTAACAACCCCCATGTCCATCAATTCATTTATGCCATCAATTACAGCTTGAGAGCCACAGTCCATCAGGAAAGCATGCCCGTTATCGGCAATTACCAATCTGCTTGTTGACTTCACCCAGATCCACTCTGGAGTATCCTCGTGCAGGGCAAGTCCCATAGTGCGCAACGGCGGTGTTTCGCCAAGAACACGATTTTTGCAAATCGTGAGGCGGTCCTCTCCGAAATACCAATGAAGTGCCTGTGTAGAGAGATAGCTGTCGTAAAGTGATTTGATTCGGGTCAATAGTTTGTCGATAGACTCATTTGGACGTTTGATCACTGGACCCCGTAGCGGAATGATCACATCCAAATCAAGTTGTTTTACTTTCTCAAGGCTTTGCACAAGCTGTCCGAGCCTGCCACCGTAACCGTGATAACCGCCAACATTTGCATCGGGGATCGCATCTTGAAAGCTATATAAGTCGAGGAATTGCCCGTCGCCATAAATCAGATCGCCGGTGAACCCGATGGTTTGATCGGCCACATCAACGACATAGCTAACGCTACCCCGTGTAAAACCCGGAGTGTTCAGGACTTTGAAGCTCAGGCCATTCCACTCAATGACATCACCTTCCTCCACCCATTTTGAGACGGGTAACGCCTTGGCAAGTACTTTTGTCGTCTGTTGCGCATAATCATGAAATCGTTTTTCTTGAAACTCGGACCAAAACGTCTCGGGGGATTCGATCAACGACTGTTCGGCTTTCGGTGCCACGGCTTCTGCACCGCTGTCAACTAAATCACGTGCTGCCCAAAGTACGTCACGACGATGGTGGCTCAAGAGCACCAAATCAGCGCCACCGTCGATGTCATTTTCGGCCCCATATACCACCAAGTGATCATCACCACTCTCAAAGACCACGCTATTGATTGCTCCTTCATCGATGGAAATCCTGGATTCATTTTCCTTCGCGTGAATCCAAACTACATCAGATAAAAGGGCACATATAAGCAGCATATAAGAATAAAACGTAGGACGCTTGGCCATGATCACCACCATTGGTTATTTAGTACGGAGATGAGGGATGTAGATTGTTCTTCATCATGTTAACCGGAATAATTCGCGGGTGCATTCGGTTCCCTACGTACTGCAACTAAAATGAAGAGATGCTTACGATCAGCAAACTCACATTTCGACACGACAACTCCGGTTTTGAAATCTCCATTCCGAAATGGAAACTGGATTCCGGGGATATGTGTGTCCTTACCGGAGCAAGCGGATCCGGCAAAACAACACTGTTGCACCTCATTGCAGGCCTCTACATGCCGCAAACTGGCACGATTACGGTGCTGGATAAATGCCATTCCGACTTAACAGATCGAAAACGTCGAGAAATGCGGCTTGCCATGTTTGGCTTGGTTTTCCAGGATTTCAGGTTATTCTCCTACCTCACCGCAGCGGAAAATATTTCATTACCATACAACCTGTCCGGCTCGAGCTCAGCACACCCTGAATGGATCGAAACGCTTTCAGAGGCATTTGGCATAACAGGCATCTTGCATCAACGTGCCGCAACGCTTTCCAGGGGTGAACAGCAGCGAGTGGCCATTTGTCGAGCCTTGGCTGGGAGACCCGCATTCATCCTTGCCGATGAACCTACCGCGAGCGTTGATTCAGAATGCCGCGACACGATTCTCAACACGCTTCGCACTTATTGCGAAGACCATAACGCCACAATGATTCTGACCAGTCATGACCCGTCAATCCGTGACTCATTCACTCAATCAGTTGATATCCAAGACTTGCAGCATAGCGAGGTATTGGAGTCATGAGTTTCATCAGGATCGCACATCGTTTTCTAGCTTCCCAAAAATGGATCACGGCACTGCTAGTCGCTTCATTTAGTGGCTCCTCGCTACTACTCGTAGCCGTGAATCAAACCGTCGAGTCGATTGACAGAGCATTCTCCGATCGCGTGAGTTCCACACCGCTGATCATCGGTCGCCGTGGCAGTCGCTTTGATCTAGTGCTCCACAGCATTTACTTTCGAAACCCCGCAAGCCAGTCGATCCCATACGGTGAACTTCAAATAGCAGCAGCCGCGGACAGTGGACTCTGTGTTCCACTGCTATTCACGCATGAAACCTCCATTCACCATTCACCGATCATCGCCACAACAGATGCATACTTCATCGCTCGAAAACTGGCAGTCGCCATCGGTTCCATGCCAAAACGGCTTGGGCAGTGCGTAATCGGTGCCAGTGTCTCTGATACATCGAAGATCCAAATCGGAGATTTCTTACAACCACAACCGAAAAGCGCTTTTGACGTCACCAGTCCGGTGCCTATCGAACTTGAAGTGGTTGGAATATTGAACCGAAACAACGGACCCGATGACATGGCAGTGATTACGACCCTCGAAACCGGTTGGATCCTTACAGGCACAGGGCATGGTCATATATCGGGTGATGACGGCACACGTACGAACAACACTGACGGTGACTCCCATATCCCGGAAACTCCAATCACACGGATAACGGACGAGAACATTAATTCGTTTCACTTTCATGGTGACGAAAAGGAATATCCACTTTCGGCAATTCTCATTTTTCCCAAAGACTTGCAGGCTCAAACGGTGCTGGAAGGAAAATATCTGGATGACAACAACCCACTACAGGCAATTATCCCTGAACACGTAATTCAGGAAGTCCTCGAGTCCGTTTATCGAGTTGAGTCCATTCTTTCGGTAGTGAGCATTTTGTCACTTGCATTCGTCGTACTGATGCTTGTTGTGTTGACTGTCCTTTCGATCCGACTGCGAAAACAGGAGATTGAAACTCTCCATATGATTGGATGCAACAGATCCACAACAATTAAGCTAGTCGGGTGCGAGACAACTCTGATTCTCCTTTACTCGGCCATTACCATGGCCGTCGGTTATATACTCTTATGGTCAAGCGGCGTACTTACCGCATCGTATTGGATATAATCGCGGTAAGTCATTTAGCCACATCCATGGAGAAACAGAAACTGTGAAAGCAGAATTGCTTGCAATCCTTTCGATCGCCATCACCAGCCCATTGGTGGCTCAGGACAGAATCGACTTCAATCGGCAAATTCGTCCGATCCTCTCGGAGAACTGTTTCCAGTGCCACGGCCCTGACGCAAATGCACGACAAGCAGATCTCAGGCTGGATTTAGCAGACGGAATAAGTGGCAGTGGTGACACGCCGATCATCGTGGCTGGAAAGCCTGGCAAGAGCGAGTTAATCGCAAGAATAACATCCAAAGACCCTGATCTCGTCATGCCACCGACAGATTCAAACCGCGATTTGTCGGATAATGACAAAAGGCTTCTCGAACAGTGGGTAAAAGAAGGTGCGGAGTTTAGCAAACACTGGTCGTTGATTACACCGAGTGAACCTGAAGTACCAACCGTTAAACGCGATCGTTGGTCAAGAAACAACCTTGATCGGTTTATCCTGCGTCGAATCCGCGAACATGGCCTTACCGAATCAGACTCGGCGGACAAGGAAACGCTTATTCGTCGAGTGACATTAGATCTAACCGGCCTACCTCCGACGCTCGAAGAAATCGACACTTTTCTTGCTGATGCTTCTGCCCGTGCATATGAAAACCTGGTGACACGCTTAATGAACTCTGTTCGATACGGAGAACACATGGCATGGAACTGGTTGGAAGCCTCCCGATATAGCGACACCAATGGTTACCAGGGAGATCGGACAAGAACCATGCACTACTGGCGTGACTGGGTTGTCCGTAGTTTCAACAACAACCAACCGTATGACACATTTGTGGTGGATCAACTGGCAGGCGACTTGTTGGAAAAACCCACTGACGACCAACTCGTAGCTACCGGATTCAATCGCAATCACCCACTGAACGGAGAGGGCGGACGAATCGCCGAAGAGAATCGAGTCGAATATGTATTTGATCGCACGGAGACAACTTCAACGGTCTTCATGGGTTTGACCGTGGGCTGTGCTCGTTGCCATGATCACAAATATGATCCCATCACGCAGCGAGAATACTATCAACTGTATGCGTACTTTAACAGCATCGCAGAGTCAGGCAGAGTCGACGCCGGTGGAAATGCCAACCCTGTTGCAAAGGTGCCATCTTACGAACAACAACAGCGCATCCTTGAGCTGAACAAGGAAAATAACTCACTTCATATGCAGCGAGCAGAGCCGTTCGAATTACTTGCCGAGGCTCGCACTGTTTGGATGGATACAATCGGTGAGCAAGTAAAGACAAGCGGTCGTGCTGATGGGTGGCAAGTTCAGATTCCGGCAGCAGCGTCGTCGTCCGATGGAGCCACGATGCATATCGAACCACTGGGAAAAGTTGTCGTCAGCGGCACGTTCCCAAAGCACGACGACTACACGGTTACCATTCCACATTCGGCCGGCATCATTTCCGCAATTCGCCTTGAAGCCCTTACTTCAGAAGCACTTGGATTCCAGGGACCTGGTAGAAAAGCAAACTTCAATCTCACCAGTTTTGAAGTGGGGCTGAAGGTAGGCGACGGCAAATCTGTACCGGTAAAACTCGCGCGTGCAATTTCAGACCACCACGAATCCGACTTTACAATTTCCAACACTCTGGATCCGGCGGCTGAAACAGGGTGGGGTGTCTTTGTCGATGAAATCCAGACTGCTCAGGATCGCACCGGCATCTACTACCTCGATCAACCACTGACCGTACCGGAAAACGCATCGCTTGTGATCACAATGCGACATCGATTCCGTTTCGAACAGCACTTAATCGGTACATTTCGTATTTCAACATCCAATTCAGAAGCTGTAAACCTTGATACGCCGACCGCTCCTCCGCAACCCATTCTCGATGTACTCGTAACACCAGTTCAAGACTGGAACAAGGAACAGCGGGAGCTAGTGTTTAAATACCATCGCCAGAAGTCCCCGCAGTATCGTGCAGCAACTCGCCAGTTACGGTTTAACCTATGCGAACTTGAACGCATGCAAGGGAAGTTTGCAGATACGATGGTCATGCGTGATCTGGATAACCCACGTGAAACTCATATCCTGACACTGGGAAAATATGATGCGCCTCAACGCGACAACGGGCTCATTTCACACGGCGTACCATCATCACTAACTCCGCTACCGGAGGACGCATCGCCGGATCGATTGAGCCTTGCAAACTGGTTAGTTACCCCATCCCATCCGTTGACGGCACGGGTTGCGGTAAATCGCATTTGGCAACAGTTGTTTGGTGTGGGGCTTGTGGAATCTCCCGAAGATTTTGGGGCACAAGGGAAGCAGCCCAGTCACCCCGAATTGCTCGACTGGTTAGCCATCGACTTTCAGGAATCCGGCTGGGACAACAAGCGTCTGGTCCGCCAAATCGTGACCAGCGCGACATACCGACAATCCGCTTTGGTAACAAACGAGGCTCAGGAATCAGATCCGCAAAACATTTGGCTGTCTCGAGCACCTCGTTATCGACTGCCAGCACACGTCATCCGGGATCAAGCCTTATACCTATCAGGGCTCCTGGTGGAAAAGCTGGGCGGTCCGTCCGTGAAACCCTATCAACCACCTGGGCTTTGGGCGGACTTCAGTTTTGGCAAGATTAAATACACACAGGATTCCGGTGAAAGCCTTTATCGACGCAGCCTCTATACGTTTTGGCGACGGTCGTTGGGGCCACCCAACATGTTTGATGAAGCAGATCGAAAACTCTGCAGCGTCCGCATGCGAAGAACGAACACGCCGTTACATGCTCTAACACTTTTAAATGACATCACCTATATAGAGGCTGCACGAGTCTTTGCTGAGTCGTTACTCCAGACAGACATGGACGATCAACAGCGACTGGCAAAGGCATTTCGCATGATGACAGGGCGTCATGCGACAGACGTCGAGAAAGAGATTCTGGCCAATTCGCTACAGATCGCAAAAGAACATTACGGTTCCAACATTGAAGCAGCCAGCCAACTGCTCGAGACCGGAGACCGTGCCCCCGCTGAAGGACTGGACGCCGTTGAAGTCGCGTCGCTGGCAAGTGTGCTGAACGTTGTCATGAACGCTGACGAAGTGATCAGCAAGGAATAAGAACCAATGAATCCAATCAATCAGCATGAACAACTTGTTACGCGCCGCCACTTTTTCTCGCGTGCAAGCACCGGAATTGGCGCTGCAGCATTAGCTTCATTACTTAATGAACGGGCTCACGGAGACGATGCAGTAGGCTCGACATTCCCAGGCACGGCAAAACGCGTTATCTACCTGTTTCAAAACGGTGCACCAACACAGGTAGATACATATGATCACAAGCCTGGTTTGGAAAAGCTGCGGGGAACAGACCTTCCGGAATCTGTGCAGGGTGGGCAACGACTCACAACCATGACTCAAGGTAAAAGTCAGAAGATCCTACCAAGCGCATGGAAATTTCGGCCACATGGAGAATGCGGTACATACGTAAGCGACCTGCTGCCACATATTGGTTCCATTGCAGATGACATGTGCTTGATACGTTCGATGTATACCGAGGCTATCAATCATGCTCCTGCAATTACCTTCTTCCTGACGGGCAGCGAAATGCCCGGTCGTCCAAGCATGGGTTCATGGCTTTCATACGGACTTGGTAGCGAAAACGATGAGTTGCCAACGTTTTGCGCAATGACCTCACGGGACAAAGAAGCATCATGCGGTCAGATCTTTTACGAGTGGTACTGGGGCAGTGGCTTTTTACCGACACATCATCAAGGCGTGAAATTTCGAGGAGTTGGAGATCCGGTGCTGTATCTGTCCAATCCATCCGGACTGGATCAGAAGCTACGTCGCAAACTGCTAGATAACCTTTCACGATTGAATGCAATCAAGCAGCAGGAAATCGGGGACCCTGAAATCACTACTCGCATAAAACAGTATGAGATGGCTTACAAAATGCAGTCATCTGTCCCTGACTTAGCAGACATTTCAACCGAACCGCAGTACATTCTCGACATGTACGGTCCGGATGTAACACGGCGAGGATCTTTCGCATACAACTGCCTACTTGCGCGACGCCTGGCAGAACGTGGTGTCCGGTTTGTCCAGCTAATGCACGCCGGCTGGGATCAACACGGTAACGTTCCTACACAATTGGCAATTCAATGTCGCGATACGGATCAGCCCAGCGCTGCTCTTGTAAAAGATCTGAAACAACGGGGGTTGCTCGATGATACGCTTGTGATTTGGGGCGGAGAATTCGGGCGAACCGTCTTCTGTCAGGGCGATATCAATAACGAGAAGGCACATGGCCGTGATCATCACCCACGTAATTTCTGCAGTTGGATGGCAGGTGGCGGAGTAAACGGCGGTATGACTTATGGAAAATCAGACGACTTCAGTTATAACGTCGCAGAGAATGGTGTGCATGTGCACGACTTTCAGGCAACCATTCTGCACCTGCTTGGAATCGACCATGAGAAGCTAACGTATCGATTCCAGGGACGCCAATTCCGACTAACAGACGTATTCGGCGAAGTCGTCAAGCCAATCGTTAGCTGACGAACCCCAACAACTCCCGACTTCGGAGGAACGATCTATGCAAGCCGCCATACAATCAGTACGGATCGTTTTGTACCTCATACTCGTATCGACTGCAGTACTGTTGATATTGCAAGTCATAACGATGGTCGGCGAATTAGGCAACCCAGACACACAGATGAAAGCAATCGCAGTCACGTGCTTTCAAGCTGGAGTAACCGTGTCCTTTACTGTCGCGCTTTCATTAGTCGGCTTGAAACTGATGGCGTGTCGGGTTAAGGCTACAGGGAAGATACTAGCAATTGAAGCGGAACATGAAGATTCTCATAGAAGCCATAGAAGCCATAGAAGCCATAGAAGCCATCGGCGTTCAAATCGATCATATATCGTCCGCCGCCTACGCTACCGTGCTCATGTAGAGTTTCAGCACGACCACAATCCGTTACGTGTTTATTGCATAATGGGAGCAGCAAAGTATCAGAAGGGTGACCGTGTCACGATTTATTACAACCCTAAAAACCCACGACAAGCGCGCATTTCCCTTTTCAAACCAGTTGCGATTCTCGCGATCCCACTGTGCCTCGTCGTGTACTTCGGGTGGTACATTTACGACGTGGGGACAAAGTATTGGAGTGAAGCAGGCATTGAATTCGCAGAAAGTATGGGAGAAGCAGCTCGCGACAGTTTTAGGGATCAGAGGGATTACTAATTCAAGCCGTTATCGCCTAGACCGACCCGCCTGATCAATTAACACACTGTTTGGAACGGAATTGCCAAACGTATCAAACATGTCGAGTGTCCAGACCACTTCTTTGGTTTTGCGATTTACTTCAACAAGCAATGGCTGTCCCGGCCCGGCATGACAATTTCCGATCACCACGTTGCCGTTCTTTAGCACCTCTAGTGTGGTCACCCATGCCAGACGGATACCAGGCAGATCATCCTGATGTATTTGCCAAACAACTTCCTTCTCAGGTGTAACTTCAATGACTGAATGACCGTTTCCAGTACCGATTAGTGTATTGCCATTCTTCAGTCGCACCGCTGAAAACAGCTGATTACCAAATGCCTCCGGGCCGTGGCCACCCTTGCGCTCTTTATTAAACAACGGAACGGTATATTCCCAAACTACCTCTCCGGTATCTCCGTCATATTCGCGCAATGTTCCATCCGCTTCGTGGCAAGCAAGGTAGTTTCCGTTTTCGATTTTTCGAGCCAGGCGTGTATCACGGTGTGGATTCGGGTTGTCGACTACAAGATTGATTTTCTTTAACAGTTTGCCATCGCGATTGACTTCAATGATGCGTGCCGGCCCCGATTCGGCGATCATCACATTACCGTTAGCCAGCGGTTGAAATGCGTGCACTTCAATCCGTTTGCCTTCGTTTCCATTGGCTGTGGAGCTGTCATATTTCCACAGCTCCTTACCTGTTTCCAAATCTAATTCCACCACCTGCCTCATTTGCCGTTGCAGCATGACAGAGTTGGACTTCTTCAAGTAATGGATGTCGTGAATTCCGCCCCAATCTTTCGACCAGCTGATACTTCCATCTGCTTCGACGAGCGCTAGCTTGCCATTACCTTGAATAAGAACACGATGCTTCGCATGCAGCGGCAATGTGATGAGTGAGATGAACAAGATGATGACGAGAAGAATCCGGCGTTGCATTGGGGGTATTCCTGAGAGTTATGACCTGTGTTTGATCTGACTTTGAGTCTTTAGTTATACGATAGATTTAACCCACCTTGGTCGCATCCCCCGTAATCTTCCGACTCGATTGTAACAGGCCCTGCGGGTTCGGCTGCGCCGAACCCACGCGCTTGCATGCCCACTCGATTGCATAGCTTTTGGCACACCAATCAGGTTAGAATCAATGCATGAGCAATATTCTACGAAAAGCCTACGGCGCACTAGTCGTACAACTGATCTGTACTTTAGTCTGCGCAAATTGCTGCGTCGCGCAGGATGAAGAGACGCCTGAAGCAGAAGCTGCCATTCCGCAATTTGAGTCCGATGTATATCCGATTCTTAAGAAACACTGCTTGGCCTGCCACAGTGGTGCTACGCCCAAAGCTGGTCTCGACTTAAGCCTTAGATCGTCAATTCTCAAGGGCGGTAAATCCGGCCCCGCGATACGACTGGCATCAGCTGAGACAAGTTTGATCTGGGAAAAACTGGCAGCAGACAAGATGCCTCCATCGGGCGACAAACTCACGAGTGACGAAAAGGGAATCATCCGCAACTGGATCGCCGAAAACGCACCTGGAAAGGATGAAGACATCGCCAGCGACGACGCTGAAAATGTGTACCCTGATGCTGATTACGAGCACTGGGCCTTCAAAGGTCCGATTCGACCAACTCTGCCTGTGTACACTTCAGACCACGACATCACGACGGCGATTGATTCGTTTATCTATGCCAAGTTGGACGAACAAGGTCTAACATTTTCACCTGAAGCATCTCGCCAGAAACTGATCAGACGGCTTTACCTCGATTTACTTGGAGTACCACCGACACCAGAACAGGTCAGCAACTTCATCGCTGATGAATCGCCGATGGCCTACGAGGAACTTGTCGAAAAGTTGCTATCCGATGCGCGTTATGGAGAACGCTGGGCAAGACACTGGCTAGATGCTGCAGGCTATGCAGATAGTGCCGGAGTTTTGTACGCCGACCAGCAGAGGACACTGATCTATAAATATCGTAATTGGGTTATCAAGAGCCTCAACAGCAACATGCCGTTTGACGACTTCATCACACTGCAACTAGCGGGTGATGAGGTTACCAATTACTGGGACCACTACAACAACTCTGAATCCCTACCGGTTAATGTAATCGACGGATTAACGGCCACAGGTTTTCTACGCACAGCACCTGACTCATCTCGCCCCGACTTCAACACGATTAAGAATGTTGAAGGTCTGTATTACTACCCAACGATCGACGCTCAGCTTGAGGTGATTACATCCTCCTTAATGGGAATAACTTTTAAGTGTGCAAAGTGTCACAATCACAAGTTTGATCCACTTACTCAAAAGGAGTACTACGAACTCCAGTCAGTCTTCATGACCGTATACGATCCAAAGAACTGGGTAGCACACCGCGACCGCACTCGAACTACCATGACGAAAATGGAGGAAGAAGCCAGTGCTGCTGCTGAGAAGATCTTCAACGAATTCAAGAAACAAGAAGAAGACCTGCGAAAAGAATACGTTGAAAAGCTTTATCAAAAGCGTCTGCTCGAAGTAAATGAACAAGTCCGTGAGGATGTCGATGTTGCGCTAA
>JBJLEE010000057.1:0-12847 GCA_045566075.1 Pirellulaceae bacterium
CCTCCACCACTTAGCCAGTTTGTGAACACGAACGGGTTATGATCGCGTCCAAGGCTACCTTGTGTGCTTGGCATCCTTCCGAACTCCGTTGTCCACAATACGATCGTATCCTCAAGCATGCCGCGTTGTTTCAGATCTTTAATCAGTGCTGATGCGCCGATTGCCATGCCTTTGGCCAATGGGCCATGATCTCTTCGGATATCTTCGTGGCTATCCCAATTTCGGCGCGGGAAACTATTGTCATTTCCCGACCAGATTTGAATGAAGCGGACACCTCTTTCCAAAAGTCGTCGCGCAACCAGACATTTACGGCCAAAATACTCTGCCTCTTCTGGAACATTGATATCAGTCCCGTACTTCCGACCAAGCTGCTCCAGTCCATACATCTTCAAGATATGCTCTGGCTCTTTGGAGATATCCATGGCTTCAGGAGCACTTAGTTGCATTTTTGCTGCGAGCTCATAACTACGGATTCGGGCATCGAGTCGTGAATCACCTACACGGTCTGCGTTGTACGTACGATTGAAACGATTCAACAATTTAAGCCCGTCCTGATCGCTTGCATCAGTAACGAATCCGGATTGAGCTTTCAAATTCTCAATTGGATTCTTGCGCTGCGGAAAAATTGTGGTGCCCTGTGTATGAGCAGGTAAAAAGGCTGATGCCCAGTTCTTCGGCCCGTTAGATGCATATCCGCGATGATCGGGTAAAACGACAAACGCCGGAAGGTTTTCATTCATACTTCCCAGCGCATAGCTAATCCAGCATCCCATTCCCGGGAATCCCGGGCGCTGAAATCCCGTAGCCTGCAAATACGTAGCCTGACTATGTACCCCGGTCTTACCGACCAGGTTATGGACGAATGCCATATCGTCTACAACTTCGCCCAATTCACTGACCGCATCGCTTAGTGGTTTACCAGATTCGCCGTACGGCTTGAAATCAAAGTAAGACTTGGCCCACGGCCCAAAACCACTTTGAAATAACTCGATCTTCTCGCCAAAGTCACTTGGTTCGCCATGGTGCTTTTCCAACTCTGGTTTGTAATCGAACAAGTCAATGTGACTTGCAGCGCCTCCCATGAACAATTGGACGACTCGTTTTGCACGAGGTGGGTGATGCAGGACACCGCCAAGTCGTCCACCCGACTCCGCCAACGCATCTTGTCCAAGCATGGCAGCTAGCGCAATGCCACCGAGTCCGCCACCGGAATGCCACAGGAAATCCCGTCGGGTCGATCTAATATCAGATTGTGATGTACTGACTGTCATTTGTGTTTGATGCCTAATCGACGTATACAAACTCATTCAGGTTGTAAAGCAATCGGCACAGGTTCGCTAAGTCATGCTGTTGAGCATATTGCACCAATGCCTGAAGATCATTCGCAGCCGGTTTTCTACCGGTAATACGTTCAAACGCGAGCTGAACTTGACCCCTTAAATCCTGTTCACTTTGTAGTAAATCCTGAGAGAAGTACTCAGCCATCGCGAGATTGAATTTATTGTTAAGTAATGCAAGTGCCTGAATTGACGTGATCGTCTCATCGCGTGTCGGTGTGCTTTGAGACGAATCAGCACAATCAAGTGCCGTCATAAATGGATCCGGCTGACTTCTTACGATAAATCGATAGATGCTGCGACGGTGTGAGTTTTCATCACGAGGATCGTGCTTATGGTACTCGTAATGCGGTGAATGCTCTGGCCGTTCTAGCTCAAACAAGTAGTAACCTTCTCCGCCCATGCGGTTATCAAGCCGCCCGCTCACCACCAGAATTGAATCCCGAATCTCTTCTGCCGACAATCGGCGGCGATTCATGCGCCATAAGAAACGGTTGCTGCCATCGACAGCTGCATTTTGCTCAATGTGCGTCGATGCCTGTTGGTATGTTGAGCTGAAAACAATCAGGCGATGAAGGTCTTTAATCGACTGTCCATGATCGCGAAATTCTGCCGCCAACCAATCCAGCAACCGTGGATGTGTGGGAAGCTCTCCCATCCTGCCGAAGTCATTGGAGCTACTTACAATTCCTCTTCCAAAGTGATATTGCCAAACACGATTAACAATGCTTCGCCACGTAAGCGGGTGATCATCTCGCGTTAGCCAATGGGCAAGAGCTGCACGCCGATCGCCCTCAGTATGATCTTCAGGCAATGGAAATGTATCTGCTGTATTCGCAAACACCGGAATGGTGCCGGGAGTTGCAGGCTCTCCTGGTTTCAGAATGTCGCCGCGATACAAGACATTGATTGGACGTGGTTTTCCCTTCGTCGGTTGAAATCCACCACGCGGGTTAAACTCAGTCGCTGCTGCATAGACCATACGCCCAGTTGGCTGTGCATCCAATGCTGCCTGGCTGTTCTGAACGATCTTGGCTAACTCTGACAGCCGTGTGACTCGCTCGGGTGTTCTGGCTTTCTGAAGTTCGACTTCAGCCTTTAGTAATAGACTCGCACGTGTTTGTGTCTTCGCCACATCCTCTGGTAGCGGCCAGATTCCGTCAGTTGCATTTTGCTTTCCCCAGCGCTCGCCTTGTTCAATAGATGTAGCGGCTGATGTCATTTTGTTTAATGCGACATTTTGGTCTGCTTCATTCAATACGACAATTTCAGAGATCGCCATGATGTAGTCGTTTAGTCTTGAAGTTAGTTTCGTCGCTGTTATCCGCACGTATCTGGCTGATATAGATTCCGGCCATGACGAGTAGTAAGCTAGTCCTACCTTCGGGTAATCGAAATGCGTTTGATCTGCTACAACTTTTGATTCTTTGAAAGTTGGATCATCAGAGCATTCGATTCGGAACCTCGTTGGAAAACCAAATCCATTTCCAATCTGATTGAAGTCATCACTGGTCGGGTGGATTCTAATTTCCGCTATGGCGACAGATTCGCCGAGGTCGACTTGCAGCCACTCGTTTTTATCGACCGCGGCAGAAATTTTGCTGTGATATCCGTATGCTGCCATTCGCGTTTTAAGTTTGGCTGCATCGGCAAATTGTGCAGCTTCTTCCTTTAGACTCTTGTATGTATCACCTGCCGAATCGGCTATGGCCTTGTTGATAGAGGCAATTTCATTGGTCGCTGAATTTATCTGAGAAGTCAGTTTTGACTTTTGTTGCTCGACCCTTGCGTCGACACCATAGGTCCGTTCAGCTTTATCTACTGCAGCGAAAACGGCATGTAGATTGTAGTAATGCTGCTGTGTGATTGGATCAAACTTGTGATTATGGCAGCGAGCGCATTGAATGGTTGTGCTGGTAAATGTATTGAGTGTGTTCGTTACCATATCATCACGGTCCAGATAACGAGCGATTTTGCCATCGATCTTGGACTCTGGTACTTCCACATGTCCGATAAAATCCCAAGGGCCGGCGGCAATAAAGCCGAGTCCAAGGATTCCATCAGATGTATTCGGGTAAAGAACATCGCCGGCAATTTGCTCGTTAACAAATCGAGTGTATGGCTTGTCTTGATTGAAACTGTGAACGACGTAGTCACGGTATGGCCATGCATTCGGTCGCAATTTGTCCTTGTCATATCCGCAAGTGTCAGCATATTTCACGACGTCAAGCCAATGACGGGCCCATCGTTCACCGTATGCTGGTGACGCCAGAAGCTGATCGACCAGCCGTTCGTATGCAAGAGGCGACTGATCCGTCATAAAGGCGTTTACTTGCTCGGGCGTTGGAGGTAATCCAGTCAAATCGAAGTAAAGTCTTCGTAGTAACGTGTGTCGATCCGCACGAGGAGATGGATGAAGACCATGTTCTAGTTGTTTCGCTAGTACAAATGCATCGATTGGATTCTCAATGGTGAATCCCTCGGGAACGCGTTCTATTGAGGGAACGCTGTCGCGATCAATCGCTTGAAGTGACCACCAATCTGTATCCGTAACGACTGCAGGCTCGATCTTTGTAAAATCAGCAGGCCAGGGAGCCCCAGCCAAAATCCACTTCTCAATTGCAGCTATCTCTTGCTTTGAAAGAGCTTCCTTCCCTTTTGGCATCTTGGCCTTACCGGATGCATCAGGAGTAATGACATCCACAAAGTGGCTTTCCGTTGGCTTGCCTTTGATGAGAAAACCACTCTCAAACAGCCCATCACGTGTGTCGATCGCAAAGTCACCTTTTGACTCTGTACTGTTATGACACGAGAGGCAATTCTCTTGCAGAATTGGCAGTATGTCGTCTAAGAACAAATCGTCTGCCAGTAATACGTTGTACGGCTCAAGTAATATGAAGCCGACTAGGGTCAACAGGAATGCGTGGAGATGTCTCATGTCAATTTCAGATAGACCGAAGCACTTGTAAACGACACATTCCATTTTAGTGCGATATGAAAGCCGTCACAATTAAGGATGACTGCCGTACGCCCTAATTAGCATCTTCACGCGTTGTATGAACCGGCTGATCATCCGGAGAGCTTCGCCAAGTAGCTTCCATTTCTGCTACGGGAACAGTTAATTCCTTAGCCTCGGTCATATCCCCGCGAAGTAATGTCAGCGTCACCATATCGCCCGGCTTCATGGTACGAATTGCTCCAACGTAATCATCTCGAATGCGGATGCGCTTACCATTAATGTGAGTAATTACATCACCCTGATTAACACCACCTTGCTCAGCAGCACCTCGTGATTCCATTTTTTGAACAACCACACCTATAGTTTGCTCAGGTAACTTCTCAAGAAGTTCGGGGGAAAGTACCACCAGTTCGTCGACGAACATCTGAAGGGTGGGTGTGGACGCATGCTGTTGAGTCGACAATAAATCGGCAACCGCTCTAGCCGGAGTTACGTTTGCAATGCCCGCTGGTCCAAACTGACCTGTGACAGAACCTGATTGTACTCCGATAATCTCACCGCGTTCGTTAAGCCACACCCCACCGGAAGATCCTTTTTGAACCTGACCGGCAACATGAAACACTTCAATAAACCGATCCTGATATTCAAATGTCGTTTGGCGACGAGCTACCATTCCACGCTGCAATATTCCGTGTCGATAAAGGGGACTCGCAAAAAGGTAAATGTCCGTGCCCGGTGCCGGAAATCTACGATTGACAGATAACGGCTTGAAGTTACCCGCTTCACTGTCCACCTGCAGCAACGCAATATCATGCCCAAGATTTACCGCTACAACTTTTGCATCGTTGCGGCCAATTTCTTTTGAAACTACTTCAATACGCTGCTGTTGATTGATGACATGTGCGGCTGTTAATACCAGACCATTACTACTTACGATACAACCTGTACCACTCTGATGGCCATTGATTAGCACTTCTACGCATGACTGCTGAGCCAGATCATAAAGTTCGCCCAAATCCTTCGGCCTTGCTGCATCAGAGTCTGACGCAAACACCAAAATGATAAGCAAACAAACGATTCTCTTGTATGATCGAATTCCCATTCGAACCTCTATCACTTCTTTCTCGATTCTTCTATCCGCCGAATGACCGACTGTTTCAGTTTAGTCGAGAACACCCCGCGTTTGTGAGGTTTTGATATGCGAGAATTTGACAATATCGCGTTTCAGAATTCCAATCATAACGATTAAACAAAACAATTGGTGATCTGTTAGTTATCCTAGTATGTAGCTTCTATCAAAGCGGCAATCATCCACAATACTCCAAGACTTCATTATGCGACGCGATCCAGCAGGAATAACGCCTGAGCAACGGCAACGGATCATCGACGAAATATCGTCTGGTCAGCTGGATATCGCCTCTGCCGCGACGAAATACAATATTCCCCAGATGGTTATAAATCGTTGGCTCAATGTTGTGCCATCACGCTCTACCGGCACCACTAGTGCCGTTCCGGATTCTGAAAACTCTCCAGCCGATTTTCCAATACCCACACCTCCTGCCATCCCGGAACCACCCCAGACTATCAATGGCAACCACAACGAAAAGCCAGCGCAGTCCGTTTTCAAACCCCAGCGTCCACGTGGTAAATCGGGAATCAGCGCTGGTGTGATAATGACTCTGGCAGTCACCGCTGCTGTTTTGCTCCTGATTGGAATTGCCGTGATTACATCAGACAATGATAGCTCGGAGCTGGCTCAATCCGATGAAACCTCTGTTGAAGTCACCAATTCAAATTCTACTGGTAATGATGTAACGACTAATCCAACTGAAGATCAAGCTAGTAACACTGTCACTCAAGATAACTCTGACGCCACAGATTCCGAGACTTCAGATGAACCCACAGACGAGTCTTCGCAAGATTCCGTTAATGACTCAGTGGAAGATGCAGCAGACACAGCGACACCTGACGACACGGCGAGTTCAAACAATCAAGACTTGCTTGAACAACTCTATAACACACGTGTCGACTGGACTTTCGATGCCATGCCACTACAAGAAGTGCTCGCATCAATCTCTAAGTCCTTACAAATAACAATCGAGTTAGACCGTGGAGCGCTATTAAATACGGGTGTCAGTGCGGATGAACCCATTTCATTTAACAAGTCTGCATTACCACTGAATTCAGCACTCACTCAGATGCTCACGGCCGTCGGGCTAACCTATAAAATCGATGGCGATTCTCTCTTGGTGACAACACGGCGAAACACCGCAGCAACGAAGCCCCTCAGTACAGAAAAGCTGTTTGAAGTTAGCCAGCCAGCTGTTGCTACTCTTGTTCTACTAGATGCCAACAATGAAATCCTAAAGCAAGGTACAGGATTCTTTATTTCGAACAAAGGATTACTGATCACAACAGCACATTTGATAAACCACCCGGATGCGATCCGCTTACTGGTAAAGTCCGGTAGTAATTTCTACGGTGCCAATTCCATTGACCAATACGATCACGATGCAGACATTGCTGCTGTCACCATCAACGGAATGGGAAACTCATTCCCCACACTTCAACTAAGTAACTCTGGTCCAGCCACAAACATGGAAGTATCGATCGTTGGATTAACCGATACTACTTCTCTCGAATCAACCATTAGAGATGGCGAAATTGCCGATGTTGGCAGCGTGAGCCCAATCCAGTTCTCGTTGTCATTTGCCACCTTGGCTACTCAATCAGGTAGCCCGATTTTAGAAAAGACTGGACGTGTCGTTGGAATCTACAACCATCGGCTTGGGTTGGAAAACAGTAACCCGACTGGCATCAACGCTGATCAAATTGTCAAAGTACTTGGGTCAGCTGCTGAAGCTGTTCTTATTCAGGATGTGTCCGCCACATTTGGAAATTACGCTTCACCAAACCCATAACAGATCTCATAAAGCCAACTGTGACATCATGCGAGTCACTCAACTGGTGCTACCCATTGCCCATTGCTATAGACACAATGTGCCGGATTAAACTCTGTGGCTCCTTCAATTGTAAAAGCACGCGCCGGAGCAATATTACGCGTTGATAAAAGTGTTGCCCAGTCGGACTTGGCAGAGCTATTCTTCTCTGATGTTGCTTGTTGACGCAACCATGCTTCCAAGGTTACTAGCGCGACTTCGGTTTCGAATGAAACCTGATTCACCCCGGGCTTCGCTCTTTCGATTACGTCACTCATTGAAAGCTTTACCCCGGAATTCTTGATCGATGCAGCTAAGAATTCCATAGCGGCAGGATTTAGATTTGCAGCGCGACCAATTCGAAATTGTGCTATCTGATCGGCAATAAATAGGAATTCCGCCTGGAGCTTACCCGTTATCTGAGATGTAACAGGGTTTCCACTCTTATCAATGGATCGCAAGATTGCTTTAAAGCGATTTGTCTCATCAACCGTTCGCCCGCGAAATGATAAGTACCTAAAACTTTGCACAGACAGATTCTCCGTATCCAAATGAGCTGCGATGAGAAACAGGCGTACAACTAAGTCGTGAACTTCCGGGTCAGTTACCTTTGCTTCGAGTCTGGATGCCAAATCCAAATATGCCTTGGGATTGCCCGGATCCAACTGCTCTAAGTCGGCAGTGTTAATCGCGTCCAACACCTGCACATCCGGATCTGTTAATGAAAACGATCGCCGCTCTCTCGAGCCGTCACTCTTGACTTGATCGATTACCAAAACGGTGGTTGAACGTGACACTTCATAGCCTCGTACCTCCGTCCGACCATTGTCGATAACGACAATGACAGCTGAAGCAACATCTACCAAGGAAGTCAGGACTACGGCCAACCATATGAGTATTATTGTGGTGCTGTTTCTCATGTTTCTAGCTCACCAACGATAACTCGAATCATCCACATTTCTAGCACGCTGTGTTCCACAAAATAAAGCTGCTCTTTAATAGACTTTGACGTCTGCAGTTTCAATTCAAGACGACGCAGACGTGCATCGATTATCTCCTTTAACATGGGTTCAATTGCCGAAATTGAATAACCAAGACACCGAGAAACACATCGTACATTTAGAACATACAACTCGATGTCACTTTCGGAGGATTCAAGGGCTAATTCAAGGGCTGCAAGCTCACCGGAAACTTCGTCAGACTGGGACTGCATGGCCAACTCTCGGTTTATGATCGAATGAGCAATCTGATTCATCTTTTGACCGGGCCGCTGTCCGGAACCCGCCGCCAATCTGAGAACATTCATATAGCGATCGCATAACAAGGCCGTCGCATCTTCTATAAAGTCCACTTTCGAATTATTCAATCCACGTCTCACATCCTGGAACCCATCGGAAGCGATGGCTAATAGCGTTGACTTAGCCGCAAGACACCAGTCATTAGGCTCAGACTCGGCAAGGGGTTGGTTGATGAGGGCATGAACCAAATCGCGATGCCAATTTGTTAATCCGACAGGCCGGATCAGCGAAGACAGATTTGCCAGTAGAAACGGGCTCGTTCTAAAGAAACCCGCCATTTCTAGAATCTGGCTACCGATGTCGACTGATTGGTTTTGTAAAAGTACGACTGCCAGACTCGTGGCATGGCCTGATGGCAATGCTTTTAAGTTGTCTTCCTGCATCATTGCCAAATAGAGATCCGACTTCTGCTCATCTGTCGTAGCGTTGCTTAGTAGATTGATCGTCCCCACAAGTCCGCGGCCGCCGTTTGGTTCGTTCGAATCATCGGGCGATGGAGTCAGTGGATGTGGTCGCTCATCGCTCATTTCCTGATAAAGTGATTCATCAAAAATCAACGAACTTCCTAGTGCCGAATTGAATTGCATATATGCAATGACATCAAACATCGCCTCTTCCGAGGCTGGAATTACTGATTGCCGTGCGACCGTCCTGTCTGCCTGAGCCAACCACCGGGCTGTCTCGTCATTTGAATTCTCACTCTTCAAGTGACTGATGCTAAACGCCTTAAAAAACTCCCAAGTCACCTCTTCTGGAGAGGCTGTACGGTCAGGAGTATGGCCTGTTATCGTCGATAGATCTCCGAGCACGTCGTTTCGAATTGAATCAGAGTCCAGATTCCTAAACAGTTTAATTAACCCAATAACGGTAGATGCCTGTGGCATTTCTATACACTGCTTGTAGAGCGGACGATAAATCTGCCATTGCAAGAGAGATTCCGGATTCGCCAATTGCAAGACCCGCATCACATCACTCTGCCATTGGGAATCAGGAAGCAAGCGTTGCTGCAGCAGAAGCAAGTCAACCAACTCCGCTGCGGCCAAATCCGGTGAGAATTGAATCTGATTTATCAATTCTCCAATTAGATTCTGGCGTACCGCTTCGGTTAGGCGGCGTCCGGATTCGTCGAAAGTATCACCAACTAGCGGAGTAATCCCGATTTGATTCTGGATTTCATCTGCTATGACCGCTTGCTTATCAGCAAGATTACTCGAAAACTGCCACGCTTGTGATAACACGTCGATCGCCCACATCGATTTACATGCGAGTAAGTCTTCCTGTTTTATTTCGACGAAGTCCAAATCGATGAGGTTCATAATCTTCTCAACAAGACGCTTCGAATTTGATTCTGATGGCTCATGCACAATACACGCTGAAATGATCCGTGCGATTTTATCTTGTCTTGCGTTATGCTCTTCTGATTGTTGATCAGTGAATTGGCCATTAGCCGCTTGGCTGGGCCTGACGTAAACTCCCGTCGAAAAGTTATCAAAGACTGCCGCTACTAACTGGTCATACCCGACCATACGTAGGTCATCTTGCTCTTTGGTCACGAGGCTAACGGATTGAGTAAACGAACGGCTTGACTCAACGAGCGATGTAATGTCCTGCCTTAGATCACCATCCCACCATTTCGGCACCGGTTGACCAACAATCGTGTCTCCGGACGTTTGGTTTGTGTCGATCACTTGTGTGATAACCTCACCGGTCGAATCAAGAGTCTTTACGATGACGTATACGATCATTGCCACAGCTAATAATGCGCTTATCGCAACCGTTGTCAGCACACCACGCGTTTTGCTATGTTCGCTTTGCGCTCTTGATTGATTCGCGGAAATTACCTTTTGGATTTCTATCTGCGCTACATCTTCACTTAAACCCATGCGCATTGCTTTGACGATCAGACCCTGTTGGTCCGTGGAAGTGATGGAGACTCCATCATCGAGCGCCACGACCACACCCTGGCGAAAATTCTCCATTGCATCATCATCATGAACGATATGAATATCGATGCTGCTTGAGATTTGTTCTATACATTCGTGCACATGTTCACGACTAATGCCGTATCTCGGCGCCGCCTCGGTTGCCATCGATTCAATCAAACTGGCTAGAATTCGACCTTCGCGCTGCTGTAGAAGAACAATACTTCGAGCCCAGATCCTGAATGATTCAATACGCTGTTCCAGGTGCTCATCGGTCTCGGCTTCAGACACCGGGCCGTTTACTGCAAGCGATAATCCAAGCTGCCGTTGCTCTTGCGTGAGACCTCGCTGCTTGGCCTCCATGTCGATCTTAATTCGGCTTTGAAGGTTTACACCTTGATGCGTAGCAATAACCTCTCGTATCCGGTCGACGAATCCTACAACAATCGGATCAATAGCATCCTTGTCACTTTGCACTTCCTTAACAGGCAATGCTATTTGACCTTCGTATGACGGCACGTCCACATTGTAAAATTCACAAGCGTTAACGATCAGCTGAGATGCGTAAACATCGGAAAGACGCAGCTCTTGTATGCCACGACTAAACAATGCACTAATTACTTCACTGGAAACACCCAAACGTGGTGGTGTGAGGATTTCCAGCTTCACCCAATCAAGAAATATCTCGCCTGGATCCGCACCCTGTTGGGAGACAGCATCAGTCAGGGGCGATGAGTTCAGCGATAATGAATCTTGATTGCTTAACCCTGCATTGGCGTGCGTGAACGAAGAAGATGAACGTTGAAATGGCTGCTGTGCTGCAGGCAACTCATTGACTGCTTTCGGTTTGCCACCTAATCCAGAAAGTAATTCATCGGTTTCACTACGAGACCATCCTTTGTCAGCACAGATCTGACGAATCCGGATAATTACCTCCGGAGTCAAGCCGGAATGCTCTGCAATGAGCGATTCAGCTTTCCGGAGGATGTCAGAATTTGTTCCATCCTGTGACATATTAGAGCGTCAGATTCTTTAGCTTTTTCCCAAACTCTGATGTCCCAGGATCAGGGTAAATGGCGTGAAACTGGGACAATACCTTACGAGCGGCCTCAATATCGGTAGCACGTAAACATTGTATTTGATAGTACTTGGCCTCCAACCATTGGTCTGACCCCTTGGGAAGTCCTTGCGCCAATGGTCTCCAGCATTCCAATCCGAATTCAAAATCAGCGGTTGCCACTGCTGAACGACCACCTCCAAACAAAAATTCTCTGTTATTTGGCGACGATGCAATCAAACGGCGATAACACTTAAGTGCTGTGCTATGTTGATTCGTTCGCTCTGCATATTGTCCAAGCTTTTGTAAGACTATTCCTGTGTTTCCCTGAATTTCTACACCATCGTCAAATACGTTTTGAAGATTGGCAATCTTTAAATACAACTCATAGCCTTTTTGATTCATGGCTTGGTCGTTTGTATCTTCTGATGTCGTTTCAAATTCTCTCGCCAAACTGATCAGTCCAGGCAGTTGAAAAGGAGAACCGTCGGCGTTGGATGCTAGCCAGGATGCATACTCCTCGGCATCCGCTGGAGAAGCATCCCTGGCCCATTGATACCTCCGAAAATGATATTCGGGTAACAATGCCGAACGTGATTGTTCATCAAGCGAGTCAAATAAGACATCCGCTCTGGCTAAATATTGATCTGCCATTGCAGGTTTCTTTTCTCGACTGTTTAGCGTCACATCGGCGACCAATAAGCAAGCGCGTGCTTTTTGCTGCGATGTAATGCCTGTTAGATTCATTAGGTCGTTAGTTTGGCGTTCAAGGCGATTGGCATAATCACTCGCCGCGACACGAGTAGGCCCGATCTCCTGCCATCGTCGATGTAGCAGCAAACACAATTCATACCTAGACGCGGCGTAACCGGAATCCTGCGATGACATCTGATCTAAACGCGTAATTTGAGATGCCGTATCTAGTGAAACTTTCTCTAATCTGGCAAGAAGAGTTTTGGCCTTCACACCAAGTGGATGTCCCAGATGCTCGTTCTTGAGTCTCTGCAAAAGTGTCTTAGCCCTATTAATGGCAGACCGCTCGTCGTTACGCACTTTATAAAAACAAACAAAGGCATTGAACAATAGTTCCGCCTCTGCATTCTTGTCTCGCGCTGAAAAACCTGATGCAGCACGTTCAAATGCTTCACCAGCATTAAAAAAGTCCGCTTCTTTATAAAGCAGTTGTGCCAAGCTCTGGTTATTTCGTGCAGTAACCATACGGTGGCGACTGGCGTCTTGGTGAGAAACCAGCTGCTTAAGCCGATCGATTACCATACGCTTCTCTTCGGATGTTGCAGCGTTATCTAATTCTCGCCATTGTTGAGCTACTAATAC
>JBJLEE010000058.1:0-12762 GCA_045566075.1 Pirellulaceae bacterium
AGTCAAACGTCACTCGACGAATGAGCGGTCGCCTGTCCGCTCGCGGTGTCGGAGTGATTCCAGCTGCTTCAAGCGTGGCGAGGATGAAATGATCAATCGGCGTTTGAGGCCAGTTAGAGTTCTTGACATTAGGTAACGGCTGTTCTTTTGGCGGATGGAACGCCCAGTGATTCGGATCTCGCTTGTGTTGAGTGCCCGTCGTAGAAGCAGGATACGGTGCTCCCATCTCGATCCAGCGACCAAGATCGTCAATCTGTCGCTTGGTGAGCTGCCCATCCTTCGGCATGCGAACGTCCTTGTCCGTCTCGAGGATCAGCTCGATCAGCAGACTCTCGCCTGGATTGCCGGGTATGATCGCCGCACCCGACTCGCCGCCCTTCATCAACGCCTCACGCGAATCAAGTCGCAATCCACCCCACTGTTTCCGGCCGCCGTGACATTTGAGACACTTCTCGGCAAGGAGCGGACGAATATTAGCCTCGAAAAAGCGGATCTGCTCCGAAGTCGGTTGAGGTTGCGCGGCCTCTGGAGCCAGCAGCACCGCACACATCAACAGGGAAACCATCCTTCAACTCCGAGGTGGGTCAACAGTAATCGTTCGAAATGCTAGACTTCTTATCGGTAACTCGTTGTTATTGAGTCAAGTTTCTGAGCGACAATGGAGCGTTTCCGAGCGCTAGCTCGCATGGTCTGAGGCACAGCCTCGTGATATTATAACACGACATCGATCTAAGTCGCCACTTCTCCTCGTTAGGTTGGCTCATGAAAGACCGTCCCTACGAAGCTCCACAAACCGCCGATCTGGTGGAAGGACCAGCCAATGCCAATCGTTGGATGATCGTCTTCATGGTGATGGGATTCGCTGCGATGGGACATTTTAACCGCGTGGGGATTACCGTGGCGGGCGACGAGATGTTCATTCCGAAACTCGGAATCAGCGAAACGAATATGGGGTGGGTCTATACAGCATTTCTGATCGTGTATACGACGGCGATGCTGCCAGCCGGTTGGTTGATCGATCGCATCGGCTCGGGGCGAGCGTTGACGCTGTATGGCGTCACGATGGGAACGTTTGTGGTGTTGACGGGAGTGTTAGGCTGGATCGTCAGCGATCCATATGCGTTGTTGTTTGGACTGCTTCTCATTCGAGGCCTGGCGGGAATCTGCAACGCGCCGCTTCACCCTGGAGCTGCTCATGTTGTTTCCGATACGATGTCACCGTCGCGGCGTGCGACCGCGAATGGCATGATCACGGCCGGGGCGCTTGTCGGTATCGCTTGCTGTTATCCTGGCTATGGCTGGTTGATGGACACGCTGAGCTGGCAGTGGGCGTTCGTCGTTGGCGGTGGAGCGTTAATCGCGTACGGCATCATATGGAAAGTGATCGCCGCTGATTCGTTGCCACATCCGCAGGACATCACGAAGACCAGGCCCGCTCATTCGGAAGGCGTGTCGTCTTTGTTCCGTCAAAGCAACCTGTGGGCGATCACACTGAGCTACGCGATGTACAGCTACTTTCAGTATCTCATCTTTTACTGGATGGGTTTCTACTTCAAAGAAGTGTTGGAAGTTCCGGATGTCAATGCGCGATGGGCACAGTTCTGGATCATGATCGCAATGGGAGCGGGAATGGCAATCGGCGGACGCAGTACGGACTTCGCTTGCGAATCACTCGGTAGAAACCGTGGCCGACGAGTAATTGCGATCACAGGAATGGGCTGCGGCGCGGTCTTCGGTTTCGCCGCAGTCAACGTCGAAAGTTTCGTCGCAGTCACCGCTTGCCTCTCTGCGTCGATGGCCTTCACAGGCATGGTCGAAGGCGTTTTCTGGACGACAGCCACCGACATCGGCGGTCGGTCGCGCGGGCTCTGCGGCGCTTTCATGAACACGGGCGGCAACGTCGGAGGATTGATCTCGCCTTTGCTGACTCCGGTCATCGCTCAGCAACTTGGCTGGCAAGGGGCGATTATCCTCGCGTGCGCGATCAGCGGCGTCGGCAGTCTCGTCTGGCTGCTGATTACCGTACCGGAACCGGGCGAAGATCAGATCTCGGCATAGACCTCAAGGATGTTGCCTTCCGGATCAGCGAAGTAAACCGTTCGGTGACCGCGCGGTTGGTCGGCGGGCGGGTCCAGAATGGTTATCCCCATTTCAATAAGCTGCTCGTAACATTTACTCACTTCATCCGGCTCAACGCGAAACGCAAGCTGGACACCGGGCGACTGCGGGCCGGAGCCACGCCCGTCGTACTCCCGCTCGCGTTTGCGCAACGCAAGCGAAACCGCCGGTCCCGCACGAAACGATAAGCTGGTTTCCGTTTCCACTTCGACAGGAAACGAGAGCAAGTCCTTGTAAAATACTTTCATGCGATCCATGTCATCGCATAACACGATCGCATAGTTGAGCTGTTTAACTTTTGTAAGCATGAGCCAATCTCCTTGACTGCATTGTAGTTGTGTTTTCTTGAGTAATCTTCAAACGTCGCGTATGGAGTCTCTAAAAGCTACTGTTCACGGATAGTACGAAACCTAGCTTATTTTGACCCAGCCTACGACTACACGCAGAAACGTAAGGGGCAGACAAGCAAGATGAACGTTCTCGCGTTTAGGTCCCTATAAGGTCCATTAGGTGGGTTTATATTAGATTTTGGCCTAAGAAATCAATTTAGGGAGAGTGGCAAGCAATAAGCAGAGAATGCATATAAAAGCAGAAAACCCACCGAAATCAGCTGATTCCGATGGGCTTTCTTAGTGCGGGTGAGAGGATTCGAACCTCCACGGGATTAACTCCCACTAGAACCTGAATCTAGCGCGTCTGCCAGTTCCGCCACACCCGCTTGTGTTGGCTTGACGCATTAAAAATAGGCTAAAAATGAACCATTGTGAATGGGTGAACCACAAGAATGTGTTTACCAACAGCATCCTGACATCATCGGCACAAATACCGATCTCAATCGGCCACTTGTGAAGTAGGCTGCACAGAAAAGTGGCAAGAATGAAGTCTCCACTCGTCGCCTGACAATACTGTGAGTCGACGGTGATTAGTCGAATTCCAGAGGGTTAAACTCGACAGCCTTTTGGAAAAAACTACGGTTCATTGGCAATTGTCCGGAGTGACTGCTAAGCAGCACGCAATTGTCTTTGCTCTTTGCTTCCAGCATTTTGTCATGCCCGGTAACCATGCTCGTCTGCGCCACGAAATAACAAGTTGGATGCTTTTGATGGAATACGATCTTGGCATATTCGCTATATAAACCAAAAACATCATTGGAGATCCCCTGTTGGACGGCAGTATATCGTTTTGCTGGCAAGTCGAATTCGTATCCTACATTTACCATTTCAAAAACCTGGCCATGGAAAATATTCCCTGTCCCCTGGCACCTTACGGCAATATCGACACTATTAATATGCCCTCCAAAAACCTGATTCGCGTTTGGAGCCAAATCTCCGTCGTCATGAGCACCCCAGTCAAAGCCTACGCACCCATTGGAATCGCCGCCCGGTCCTGACGCATGGCAATTAATAAAAACGTTGTAATAAGGTGACTCGCCATTGGAAGGTCCATAATAGGCCGAGGTGTTTACGGCTCTTAAATGAACGAAAAGTGAATCGAATCGACTATAGCTCATGCCTGTAAGTCGGAAAGCATACGTATGCTGATTGTGTACTAACGTATTCAGCCGACGGAATGACATCGACGTCGAGGGTGAACGTTGAGCAGCATTCCAGCACGCCGTTCCGCGTTCTCCATTATAGTGAATTTCTGAAAGTAACCCATCGCCGGTTATCGAAGTACCTTGATAGACTTCGAGCGGGCGACTGATTGTATAGTGGCCGCTAGGGATGTAAAGACTTCCGCCCTGCTTGCATGCATTAAGTGCCGATTGAAACTGTTTGCTTACATCACCTGAGGCAGCGAAAGCTCCAAAGAAACGAATATCTTGGACACCAGAAAGGATACGACGCCAACGGCCATGCTGGCGCGAACGAGACCGGAAAACCAACCCGTTATCAGGATCGTCGGTTGCATCTTCTTGCCAATAAAAATCACCGCCGCCACCATCCCCCGGCTTGAAATATCCAGCAACACGTAATTGCGTAGAGTCCATCGGATCAAAACTTTGCAATTCTTTAATTGTAGAGATACCGTAAATATGTTGCATAATGGGATGCCTAAAAACAACCTTGGGAGATGGTTAGTTGATGAACAATATATAGGAAATGCTAGGCTGGCAGGTTGTGAGGAAGAAACAGAGTAAATAATAAGACTTCATACTGAGGAAATTCACTTTCAAATTATTTTGTTTCATCGTCGGCTAACCAGTTAACAACCCTGGGGATGAAGTGATGCAGACCGTCCGTAAGTTCGGGATGAGCACTAAAGCAAAAGACTTTTCCTTTTCCGTACTTGCCACGAACAGCGGCAGAGGTTCCTTTCATGATGCCACTTGGAGCTCCGTTCTTAGCAATTTCCGAAGAATAAATTGCGAGGCTTTCATAATTCGGAATCTTAGGGTCATCCCATTCCCTTCGGACGAGCAACGGTCCCTGCCCGTAATAGATGTCTAGAGTCGATTTCTTAAACTGAAAAAACTTCTTTCCTGAAGGTGAGAGTTCCAGTTGTACAGTGCCAGTGCCACGAGCCCAGTGTTTTCGGTCCAGAACCTTGGCGTCAATTAGGTTTAGTGACCAGGTATAGTCATTGGTTGCCAGATAAGCGCCGGCACAGATTCCAAGAAAACCGCCTCCCTGCTCGATATACTGACGGATCATCTTGCGGCCATCCTCGCCAAGATCATTTCCCTGCTTACTACCACTTCCACCGGAATGGATTAAAACATCGATCTCTGATAACTGGCCATCTAAAATTTCCTGCGTCGTGATACGCGTAAGTTTGATATCAGCATTTTCAGGTTCAGTGAGCGTACTAATTAAGTTTGCACAACTCTTGCCAACTCCATCCCCATCAAACACGGCAACTTTAATGGGGGCGGCAAAGCAAGCAGTTGAGATGAACAGCAGCAAGAGAGTTAGAAGGATACGCATTACTTTAGACTCTTGTGAAAAATGAGTTTGCCCACGGATTGATGTGTCTCATTATAGAATCAAACTTGCCTTGCCGAATGTACTTTGCTTCTGTCGTTTTAGTAACGGCCTTTTTTCTTAGTTAAAAAGACCTTCAAGCTGAAACAAGCCAACACGTTATCAACAACGAAGGAAAAGCGACAACACACAACCAAGACGTTGCTCCTGAACTACTTCACGTCTCATGCCAAAGTAGGTTCCCTACCAGTTACGAGATAAAATGCCACCCTACCCAATGATCCTTGGCTACGTCTGGCTACCATCGCATCACGAATGACATGGGCAAGTCACGTGATCGAGTGACTAACAAGAAAGCTCAACTAATAAACCGCTTGATTGCGTGTATTGTCCATGAGTGTTGAGAGGTCAGATTCATACGACACAGAACCTGGATCTAGCGCGTCTGCCAGTTCCACCACACCCGCTTGTGTTGGCTTGACGCATTAAAAATAGGCTAAAAATGAACCATTTTGAATGGATGAACCACAAGAATGTGTTTACCAACAGCATCCTGACATCATCGGTACAAATACCGATCTCAATCGGCTATCTCACGTAAACTTGAATCATTTTCGCAAGAAGAACCGTTAAGCCGATTCTTTGTTTAGGCCACGCGTCTCAATATAGTTTTCACACTTTCGCAGCCGATACCTAGTTTAGGAGAAATTGGTGTATGCGCTGTTGTCGAATGTTATTACTTACCGTCTGGATGCTGGCACTCTGTGCGTCACTCCCCTGCCTAGCTCAGGAAAACGCTACCGAACAGAACTTCGTTGTAAATCAAGAAGCTGATCGACTGAGATTGCTGGACAAAAGCGCCCTCGCAATCCGTCAAAAAGAGCCTGATGCAGCGATCCGCAACTTCGACTTCGGCGGTGAATACCGCATGCGTTTCCACAATGAGAGTAATCATCGGCCTTCACCAACATTAGCTAATGGTCTAGGCCTAACCGGCACCGACGATAACTTCCTTTTGTACCGCACACGACTGTGGATGGATGCTACCGTTAATGAACGGGTCGGTGTGTACGTTGAGATTCTTGATGCCGAAAGCAACCACGAAAACTTTACACCACGTGGTAATGAAGTTGATCGCCTAAACCTGCATCAAGGCTACGCTGACATCGCTATTACTGATCAGCTGCAACTGAAGTTGGGCAGACGTTCGCTTGATATTGGGTCAACACGTTTTGCCGGCATGGGTGAGTGGGCCAATACCCGCCGAGCCTTTGATGGATTGCAGGCGACACTTGCCGGTGAGCACTTCGACTACGATGCTTATTATCTCCATACGTTATCGATGCGGACTCATGATTACAACAAAACGAATACTGACACCCGCCTATACGGTATCAATGCACATCGGCATGTCGATGAAGGCACCATCCGTGATTATTACTGGTTGACTTTAGAGCTGGATCGAGTCGATGCTCGATATGACACCCTTGGTACCCAGTGGAAAGGCGCACGTGATGAATTCCTTTACGAATTCGAAGGCGCTGTGCAGCTTGGTAGAAATCCCGACCAGACTGATCACCTTGCAGGATTCACGGTCGTCGGTCTAGGAAAAGACTTACAAGGGCAGCTACCTGGCGAACTCTGGGTTTACTACGAATGGGCCTCAGGGAGTGATACTCCTGGAAATGGCTTCCATCATTACTTCCCCCGCGCACACCGCCATCTTGGATATATGGATCTATTTGGAAGACGCAACCTGAACGACCTCAATGTACGTTGGAATTACCAACCAACAGAGTCTCTTGAAATGCGAGTCCACTATCACTATTTCAGTCTCGCCAATAGCGCAGATGTGCCATACAACACGAACATGACTGCTTTTGCAGGACTTGGTGCAAACACTTCTGGTAGTAGCGATCTGGGACATGAAATTGACCTACTGGCAACCTATACATTCAGTGATCGACTGAAGTTCCAGTTTGGGTATTCGCATTTCTTCGCTGGCAGATACTACGAAACGACGGCCGGCGCACCATATGCAGGTGATGCCCGATTCTTCTACACGCAGATGTCGCTGAAATTCTAAGTCAGCGTTTCGAAGACCAGTTCATATCACGTAGAGCCTAAATCTGGTGTGTCTGGCAGTTCCGCACACCCGCATCCAGAGTCTGACCTTTATAGGATGTTAAGAATCAACCGTTGAAGATAGTTCGATTCAAGAAAACGTAAACCGTATGGCCATTGCACTGCCGTAGCTTAAAAGTCGTGTTTCAATCAGCATCAATGTCGAAATAAGTTTTCTTCTTTTCGCCAGAAAAAGGAATGATGGCAATTCTGTATGTACCCGTGCCATAAGGAAATGATTCACCTATCGGCTTGGCAGGGTATTCCACTTCAATCCACCTTGTCTCGGCATCTTCACTGATAGAGAGTACTTCTGGTATTGAAGATAATGTGTCTGGATTTAGTAACACAATCGCTATGTTCTTTTCGAAGTCTAACTTTGGTTTTCCAAGAAGCTTGTCATCGTTCTTTGGAGGTGGATTGGTCTTTGATGGTAGGCTTTCCGGAATAGAATTAATAAATTCCTCAAAATCTGATTGATTGTAGATGATGAATTGTTTCACAATCTCGCTTGGATCCTCTGGGTCGCTTGAATCCATCAAGCAGATGCCACTATAGGTTTGAACCACATCCACTTCCTTCGCATCTTCACTTGGGCTCGTTTCCAAATCTGCTTGATGCTGCGATGATTCAGACGGATGTGCTGGGGCGCCTAACTGCTGCGCATCCTGTTTTTTGCATGCTGTTACCGTAGAAATCACACAACATAAGAGATACAGAAGCATACGGTTATCTAGACTTCTGCTCGCGGTGTTCATCATTGATTTTCTCTATCTAAGCTAATTGATGATGGTTATCTGCACGAACCTTGCGCAGACTATTTTGTTGAAGTATTAGCATCAAAGAAGTCGAGGATCTCCTCTTCTAAGCCATTAAGGAAGGACATCAAATGCTTGCCGCCCTTCACCTCGTTATAAGTCACTTTGTGTTTGCCCTGCATCATCGCCATTACAAACCGTTTCGATTGATCCACAGGAACGACTGTGTCGGCATCACCATGTAGTAAAAGTACTGGTAAAGTCCTAAGTTTATCCAGATGCTTCATAACCGATTGAGCTTCGTAAACTTCCGGTTTCGTCTCCGGTGTTCCCCCGAGAGCCTCACTCATCGATTTGTTATACCGTGGTCTTTGTTGCCAAAATCGCGTGTAGTCCGTGACCCCGAAGATATTGCAAACCGAGCGTACTCGGTCCCTGTTATGCATCGTATAGATCAAGGAACCACCCCCGCCCATACTCATCCCCATTAAATGAACCTGCGCGGGATCGATCGGATTACTTTTAACGGTCTTGTCCAACAACTCGGTTAAGACAACTCTGGTTCGTGCATTCATCCAGTGGTCAGTACCAAGATGTGGGATGAGTACGTAATAACCGCGTTCGGCCGCCATCATACGAAACGCAGCAAACTCTCGTGACAGCCACTGAAACTTGTGCCCTTGCCCGCGGCCGTGCAGGTAGATTATCAGCGGATGACGCTTTCCCTTTTCAATTGAGTCCGGCTTTTCAAGCAAATATGGCTCAGGTTCAGTCTCTCCAGCCGGAATGAAAGAAAGCTCTTCTGCCGGCAAGCGAGACGAAGACAGAACCATTACGCAAACAGCGATCAGGACATAGCGAATGTACTTGTGCAAACTCATTTCTCCGTAAATATCAAGCCAACGATTCGTCTTCGGCGACTCAGATTAACTTGTTTTGGAAAACTGTGATCATGGGGTGTAGCTGGGTAACTCCTTGCCATCACTTATCACTCCATGCTGCGGCTATTTACCGTCATTGCGCCACCATCGGATTTCGCTTTTAGAGACCTGTTCTCGGCCCACCCAGGCTCCATCACAAGAAGCAACAATATCAGGACGTCCATCAGCATTAAAATCAGAAACGATTACCTGGTTAGCCCCTGGAAACTTTTCTTGCAGGTTATGTATAACCCACGGATCGTCACCACGATTCTCAAACCAGACAACACGCGCGCCATCAGGATCGGTTACTGGTTGCCCATACAAACGCTGTGTATTTGTCCACGCCGTGGCCACGACATCCATATCTCCATCGTTGTCCAGATCTTTAGCAGTGGCCTCAAATGCAAACGGCAGGGGAGCGATACGATGACGCTTCCATGTTGGATTGGCGTCTGGCTGCACCACATTCTCGTACCAGACAACTTCGTGCCTTGCCACTTTCGGATCGGCGGTAGTCATCATCCCGTGGGCCATGACCACATCCAGATCACCATCCCCGTCCATATCTGCCGGATGACCGTGACACGCAGCACGTGATTGATCATCAATAGTCTGTTTCTTCCACCGCCCTGTTTCAGCATCACCACAATTCTCGTACCAAACAACTTGAGATCCGTGGTTTTTCTCCTCGGCTGAGCGATTTCGTCTACCCAACGTTGTAGCAAGTAAATCGACCTTACCATCCCTATTAAAGTCAGCTACTTCAATTGTCCGAGCATCCTTCGACATTTTTTCATCCACAACATGATCGATCCACTCTGCGTCCGTTTCGTCGTTCCCAGGATTCTCAAACCAGGTGATCATACCGCTGCCGAATCCGGACGCAGCCGCATCCATATCGCCATCTCCATCCAAATCGGCCAAGACGACATCATAAGCATGTGGGCATTTCGAGGTGATAACGTGTTTCTTCCAATGACTGTCCGATGGCTTTTCCGGATTGGCAAACCAGTAAAGACGACCCCAGCGATTGTCCACCATAGCTACGTCCGGTCTACCATCGCCGTTGATATCTCCGCTTGCATGTCGTTCCATCCACCCTAGCTGGCCTTCATAGATCACATGACGCTGAAACTCCCCGTGACCACTATTTTCAAACCAGTACAGGTTAGATTCCCCGTCAGGGCCTATTTTATAGATATCCGGGCAGGTTATATCGATATCGCCGTCACCATCGATATCCACAGCTCCAATGCCAAACGTATAACGATGATCATCTACGATCGTGTGCTCTGTGAAGCGAATCAGCTTAGCCGCATAAAGCGTCAGGACAAACGCACCACTGGTCATCACTAGCCAACAGCACAGGAGCTTCCATGGTGTCATTAAGTTATGTTTACTCGTGTATTTCAAACATTTCATGCCGATCTTTTCGATCCCTGCTTTAAAAGAGCCAAACTGGCAAACGCTTTATTGTCCGCTAACGCAAACTGGAATATAACATTTCCAAAGTCGCGCCGAGAACATCTTCTGGATGATGGTGCTCCTCTTAATGAGTACAGACAGATAAAATAAACAAATGCCTGACTTACAATCATTTTACCAAACCCGGAACATGCGATTTTGTTGGTTACTCTCTTTTCATTTTGCGTTCTGTTGGATCGCAATGGCAAACGCCGAAGAGACCCATCAACGCAAGACGCGAACCACAACTGTCGCGCCCGTGATTCTCGTCACAGACGGACTGAACAAGAATGGTTCGCTCGTTGAAAACTATCAACGAGGGTTACGGTATGCAGTCGATTACTTTGGAAACTACGGACCGTACTACGTCTACTTGCTTGGCCCGGGCAGTGAGAAAAGCGTTCGTGAAATCTTCCGTCAAAGGGCGATCAGCCGTGTTAATCAAGACTCAAGTACTCCTGCGGAACAGCAGATCAAGGAGTTTTTGAGCAGGCCAAACGTAACGCGGGAAATAAAAGCCGTTATATCAGGCAAGGCGGAGGGCGGACTAACATGGACGCAGGATCCGCCCGTGTTATATGAAGACGTTACAACGAACGCCACGGAGCGTGAAAGTAATCCTATTGAAAACACTTGGGGTGCACTGCACGAGTACCACCATGTATTTCAAATGGCACACTGCGATACAAAACAAGAGCGAAGTTCCGATAAGCACATAAACTCATGGATGGCCGAAGGGATGGCCTCCTACAGCTCGGCTAAGTTTATGGAAAATCTGGGACTGGTCGACTTGAAGGCGTATATGCTTGACCTACGCAAGTCCGGCGGGAATATCGGCCGACCAAGTATTAATGAATTCCTAAGCCGAACCAAAGACTGGAAACTAGATAACGAATCGTACTGGGACAGTGGCGAGTTTCCGCAGGTGTACTACATGATGGGGGCCTGGGCGACGGCGTACTTAATTCACGTACAAGATGTGGATGAAGTTGTTGTGCTTAAGAATTGGTATTTCGATATTCCACGAATCGGAAAGTCTGCTGCTTTTGAAAAACACATGGGACTGTCACTAGCGGAATTCTATAAGAAATTCGACCTATTCATTCAGCAGTCTGATGAACAAGTGATGAAGATCTTCGACTAGATGGGATAACACGAAGATCTTTGCGTGCGTCCAGGTTCTTTGAGACGGCGCTGGTGAATGCTAATTGCCTGGCTTCTCTAACTTCGCTGCGTCTAGCTTTGAGTTGATTTCGATCGATTCCACTTCGATGATCAAAGTCTGATTGCTGGGCTTAATCTCAACTTTCGTCTTATACGCCATCATGACGCCTTGGACATCGCGATAATCACTGAATGTGATGCGCATGAAATCTGCGATCTGGAAAGCTTGAATGAGTTTCGTCTGATCATTGATGATGATATCCATCGGGCTACCCATGAAATTCAGCTTAATGCAATCTTGTCCATTGAGTCTGGCTCTACTGGGTGGAAGAAATGCATCGATCCCAAATGCATCAAAAACTGAGTAGACAGCGCTGATTGGCATTCCAATCTTATCGAGAGCTAATTCTTCGGCGGTAAGTGCTCTCAGTGGTTCCGCCGACGTCTGTTTCCATCCCTGTTGCTTTCGCCAGCCTTTGGATTCCTGGTATGTACCCAGATCAAGATCGATGCGACCCAGATCAGCAACCAGGTCAAACGTTTCGGTGACCTTACCTTCTGCACTGCCTGTGACATCTTGTGTCTGCATGGCACTAACTTTGACCACCGTTTGGATCGTCTTGAGCACATCGACACCCCCCATCGCCTTGAGATGTGCCTCCACGATCTCCTCTTTTGTTGGGGCCTTTTCTGTCGTGGCCACTTGTGGGTCTTTCAGGGACTCAGCATCAGCACTGGCGTCTTGCGAGTCAGGGGTTTCAGTTTTCACGGGATCACTACTGGATGAATCCGTGTTGGAGCACCCGGTCACTAAAAGTAAGACCAGAAGAATGGCGCGTACTGGATATAAAGGGCTATTCATGACTTAACTCAATTCAATTTTCAAACAAACATCTTGAGGTCTAGCTGCAACAACAAGTTTCTACTTACCAACCTTAACCAACCGTAAACCACTGGAATCGGCAGCAGCACGTGACATTCCCGCAGTATTAAACTGCATGGTCATGTTCCCACGGTGGTCGATACCAATGATCCCACCGCGCACCTGATAGTCGTCGTGATTCAGGATTTCCGAAACAGCTTTGTCTATTTTTTGATCCATGTAAGTCATACGTGCACTAACATCATAAGCAACTGAGTTGCGAATGAAGTCCTCACCCACACCGGTACATGAAACACCGCATGTTTTATTGTCTGCAAACGTACCAGCTCCAACTATCGGCGAATCTCCGATACGTCCGTGCTTCTTATTAACCAAGCCACCAGTCGATGTACCGGCGGAGATAT
>JBJLEE010000059.1:0-10245 GCA_045566075.1 Pirellulaceae bacterium
CATTACCACGAATAAACAGATGTGTCTTAGCATCGGGAAATCCGTCAAATGGACGTGGAATACCGTTTGTCGTTACATCCGTAACGCCGGGAATCATATCTGTGCGGACATGGTATGGTTCGAAAAATGCTCGAAAGTTGTAGTAATCAACTTGAGAGATTGGATCGAATTTATGATCGTGACATTTTGCGCAGTTGAAAGTGAGTCCCAGAAATCCTTTGCCTACATGTTCGACAACATCTTCCATCCAGTGATTGCGGTTAAATAGGTACCAATTGCGGGCCAGGTAGCCACCGCCACGTAGCTTATTCAGATCATTTGGGTAGAGTTCATCCGAAGCGAGCATTTGTCGCACCATTTCATCGTACGGCACGTCATCGTTGAGTGACTCGATAATCCAGTCTCTCCAGTGCCATATATGCTTTTGGCTGTTGCGTAGCTGGGCGCCTAAACCCCACCAGTCACTATATCGCCAGACGTCCATCCAGTGCCTGCCCCATCGCTCTCCATATCTAGGGTCTTCGAGTAACTGATCGACTGTAATGGAGTACCAATCACCGGCATCATCCGAGAGTACTTTGTTTATCTCATCAAGCGTCGGTGGAACGCCTATGAGATCGACATAGAGTCGGCGTAACAAAGTCAGGCGGTCTGTACGACCGAGTGCGGAAATGCCAGCCTGCTGCCGTTTGATATCCAGCAGGATATCAATTGGATTATCTCGCCTACTTTTTGGTAGAGGTGGACGTGTTACGGGTTGGAATGCCCAGTGCTTTGATGGGTCATGATCCCCGATCTCGTTATCGGGCTTAGGTGAGCCTGAGTCGATCCAGTTCTTGATTGCGGCAATTTGGTTGGGCTCTAGAGGTTCACCTTCAGGAGGCATCCTCACGTCCAAGTCTTTTGAGGTGATTCGTTCGAGCAGTGCACCAGAGTCAATGATTCCGGCACCTAAAATGGAATCTGCTGTGTCCAGTCGGAGATCCGACTCTTGTTTAAGACCACCGTGGCACGCATAACAACGTGCTTTTAAGACTGGCTTGATTGATTTTAGGTATAGCGAGTCCGCTGCTTTGGTTCCGACATGCGGGACTAAAGAGAATAGAACTAGCGTTGTTAATAATCGATTACTCACGACCGAGACTCTGGATGTTGTGGCAACTGTGAATGGTTTTATTCTAACCGAGAAGGTAGGCAAGTCATAAGTTTGATGTTCGTTGATATGGACGAGCAACTAGGTAAGGGCTCGTGGTTCCAGACCAGTTTCTAGTTGTCGAGTAGCTCATGCACTTGTTTTATCAGTCGTTCTTCGACGTCAGGCGCAAAGGGGCCATGCTGTAAAACGGTGGTGAAATATTTCATGGCACCGCCGGCTTCGTAGCCACCTTCCAGCAATACACGGCGACTTGGGATGTAGGCAAATACATCATTGCTGTATCCCGCGACCCACACACTTCCCTGTTGGGCTGGAGTCTTGATTAGCTCTGCTTTTAATCGCAACGCATAGTCCACACAAGTTTCGCCTGGTAACGCAATGAGCGTCAGATTCTCTCCCAACTGGACAACCTGTACTGGTGCATCGTATGTAGTGCGAAGCATGCCGTCAGATTCGAGTTGCTGCAGTAGTCGTTTGCCGTGAGTTGCTATGTATTTGTTAGATGAGTTACTTCGTGAGACAAGCTCCTCTTTGGTCGGCGGGGTCGAATATGCAAGAGTCGCTTTTGAGTAAGCATGGTTGAGTTGGTCAGAAATCGGGATGGAGGTTGTACCTAAGGCAGATTTGACGGCAGTTGCCAGAGTGCGACCGTGCGTTTTCGCTAGTTCGAGCGTGCCGCGCGGATAAGGGTTTTGATCCGCGCCGCAACCGAGCACAAACATTGCAATCGCACCATCAAAATCTTCTTCGAGATATTGCTGAGCGAAACCCGCGTAGTCTCCACAAAACTGATAAAAGCCGAGTGTGGTGTTATGGCAGGCATAGCCAAATACGACTCCGGTTAAATGACCTTCCATATCCTGGATTTTCAGGACAGGGACGTCATGATCTACAGGCCCATTAGGATTTGGGGAATTGCGGTAGCCCGTTGGTGATGGTGTCCGTCGATTCATCGCGAATCCACATCGCGCGCGGCAATATGAGACGTTAGATGGTTGTAACGAAGTCATCGCGTTATCGATTGCCTTCACGATGTTTGACTGCAGATCCTCTACATACTTTTTTGCAATGGTAAGTCGCTCTGAAGGCAGCCCGTCAAATGACCAGCGAGTGGTGCGGATTTCCGGGCCGCAATGCGTATGAGAGCAGTTAATCATCAGAGCGGATGCTGGCAGGTTGTATTTTTCGTTTACGTGCGCCTCAATGTAATTTCGAATCGGGTGTGGAACACTAATGAGATCCAGCGTAACGAGAATGAATGTGGTGCTATTGGAGTTCTTTAATACGAGAGCTTTCGCATAGAGGTCGTGAACTGCACCTTCGGCGGGTTTATTCCTCGCGGCGTAGCCAGCCATCCACATTGTTTCTTGAGGTGTTATGACAACCTTTGCTAGCCCTGCTTTCCAGGGCAGCGGTTCTTCAGCTGCGTTGACCGCTGTTGTTGTTTCGGTGATGAATGTCGCGGTGATTAATAGCGCAACGAAGTATGGAGTAAATCGTACGCGAGCGGACATAAATGGCTCCTTCTTAAGGAACAGCGTAAAAGGTCTTCGGAAATGAAGCGAGCGTTAGTCACATGTAGTGTACCGCATGGTGCAAACCCACATGCTCGGTAACCGTCGGCTGTCACCTTGTGAGACGGTAGTCGCAGGCGGTTTGGCCCTGCGGGTTCGGCTTTGCCGAGCCCCGCGGTTGTGTTTGGTGTCTAGTCTGCTGGGAGTTGTGTGTGGTTTTTGCCCTGCGGGTTCGGCTTTGCCGAGCCCTGCGGTTGTGTATGGTGTTTAGTCTGCCGGGCAAGCTGAACACATAAGCGGGTGTATGACGGGGAAGGAACTATTCCTTAGGAGCAACTCTGAATACGAGCATCGTGTGATATCGGAACGGGGGGGGGATCACTTTTACAATGTTTTCAACGACCTCAATTTCGAGTTCTGATTGAACTACCTGCTGCGGCTCTTCAAAATGATACGGCCGACATGCGATCGCGTTAATCACAGCCAAACCTTTCGTGTTAAGTGATACAGAAACTCCTTGTATCGGATCTGGTTCATCTGCCCATTTGTAGTCGATCATGTCCGTTGGCGGTGTCTGTACCAAATGCACTATGATCTCTTTGCCGGATTCGACCTCTCTCTCATATACGAAATTCTTCCATCGCAACTTGGCTTCGGTATCGACCTGAATTATCCCTTCCGCTCTTGGTGAAGGCACTACCTTGATGTCCCGTGCCCAAACATAACGAGAATATCGAGTCGTAAACTGTAACTGTGGACGCTGACTTGGTATGAAATGCGAAGCCAAATGAGATTGTGTGGCCGTTAAGATTGCCTGAACATAATTCCATGTCGGCCAGCCCCAATTCGATACACCGGGCTCTTTGGCTGCGACCACCGTGCTCGCATACCCAACAATGTGATTCGCTCCGTACTTTTGCACATAATGATCACGACTGGCCACGCGATCCGTTTCTAATTTGGAATAGCTGTGCCCCTGGAAGCTTGAAAGTTCGTCAAGCAGCATCACATTCTGACCGGACGTAGCTTCCCGCACATTGTCGTCCAATGGATCTCCGTCAACACCGCTTCCCAACCAAATCGTGATTCCGTGACGTTTAGCGAAATCACCAGTCGCGCCCTCAAGACCCCAATTCAACCACGTCCCATAGTTTTTGTTTTCACGCTTGAGTACTTCATTGAAAATCCGGTGATTTCGGGCGCCAAGCTTTACGAAGTCCTCATACTTGCCGGATGGCACATTCTTGACACCGTCATAACCAAATCCGGACCACACTCCGAGACACCCATCAAAATAAACACCATCAAATCCCCAATGGTCAGAGTAAGTTTTCATGTGCTCAACAGCAAACCTCACGGCATCCTCGCGTGCCAGATTCATGTTTACATGTTGCCACGGTGTGATCTCCCGGTCGAGATGTGGCTTGATCGATAACTCCTTACGTTTCGGACCTACTTCGATAGGTGATGCAAGTTCCATCGGATTCGGATATCCGCCATAGAGGGGGTCATGCGCGGGTTGCCCGTTCGCATCGTACAGAATGAACTCCGGGTGCTTTCGGACTTGCTCATATCCCATTTGACTGTCAAAACAACCAATGCTGTAAAACGTGGTTGCTACGCCAAGTTGCTTGTTGTGTGCGATTTGTGCTTTTCGAAGTGGAACGTTGATCCGGTAGCCGACTTGTCCGGCTATATACTGCTCCGCATCAAACGGCACCATTCCAAGCGCGGTCGGCTCGTGTGCAAAATAGTGTGATTGATTGAAATAGAAAGTGAAATGATCTTCATCCCAGTATTCAGACTTGGTCTGATAACAGTGTTGGTGAATTCTAAAAAACTCGTCTGCGACACCGTAATACTCCTGCCAGCGGTCGATTGAATTCCCCGCACCGTCAAGAAACTCCACTTCGATGGCTCGGCCATATGTCTCCGGCCCTACGTTGTAATTAAATCGCCATTTTTTGCTTTCACCGGATTCGATACTGAAATCACCAACTCGTGCCAATTCACGTCTTGAATCTAAACCAAGGATCATCGTTGCAACAATCGTGCCAGTGATGGCTTCGTTCGTCTCATTCGTTAGCGTGGCTTCTGTAGAAGCTCCTTCGTTCTCAGAGTATCGAACTTTGTTAGACCGGAGAGCTGTTATGGTCAGCTTGCCGGCTTTAGCAAACCGCTTGCCCGGATAGTGTGATGCGGTGATCTCTGAATCAACCCCGATGACGGAAATACCATCAATGTCCTTTAGTTCATTTCCGGCAAGTCGCTGCAAAACGCGGGTGAGAACCAACATCTGATTGAAATGGACTGTAGCGACTGTCTTAATACCGTCCGAATGCAAATACGGTGTGAGAGACTTGATCTCATTACGCATCGGCTTGGTAATCGCAATTGGAAGTTCATCCGCTCGGTTTTCAAACTCCATGACTGCGGTATCGAATTTCGACAATGCTGATCTAGCATTCTCGTCGAAGTGAATTAATTCCGTGTCCTCCGAAAGTGCATCCTTTCCATATAAGGTGTTCTCTTCGGCAACGATGAGATCAAACGCACGATTGGAACTCAGGATCTTGGCATCATCAATGTCGACCGTTCCCTCCGGCGCCATGAACAGCGGATGGCCGGTTAACTCATAGTCCGGCTTGCGCATCAAGTAACGGTATCGCACCCATTTGTCTGTCTTAATCTTGATGTCCAGCGTAGGCATTTGACCACCTGGCAGAATCATTGAGTGATCGTCAGATAATTTGTAAGCCATTAATCCCACGCGAAGGATGCCGTTCCCTTTCGCCCACACCTCCAGAATCTGAGTGTCTTCAAAAGGAAACCCCCAGTAACCATTGAGGTATCCATTGTTACCGCCCGATAGTCGGCAAAACGGGCCAACGCCATGACCACCTGTCTGGGGAAATGACACTTCTACGTCGGCGCCTTGTCCACCCCAGGAGTTTGGCCACTGTTTTGCATCTGGACACGTCCATCCAGCTTCGCGCAAGGTAGCAATTTGCTCGTCGGTCGGTTTGACACCTGCACCACCACCAAATTGACTATTGCGAACATCACGTTCTGCTTGAACGGGCAAGGCGACAAACAGAATCCACAGCAATATCATCAATGATTGACGCATTATCGAACCTCCTTTGCCCAATTGAAAAGGTTGCGCACCAGAGGGAACCAGCCATTCCAATCCCACCACTGCACCTCGCCGTCGGTCGCTACACCGGTAGGGCTCAGAGATAACGCAGCGACTTTCCCTTTGCCGTAGTTGCCGACAACAAGGGCCGGTTTATCACCGGCGGTCAAAATGACCTCGCTGTTGCGTTTTGGCTGAAGGTAGTGCTGCCAGAATACTTGTGGTTTCTCATCAAACGATACGCCGTCTAGAATTGCATGATCTGCTATCGCTGGCTTGAGGGACCACGACATTCCTTTGCCGGCCCACTTCAAGTCAAACGGGCCGCTAATATGTACCGGCAAGGCTTCAAGGAACCGTGTTCTCTGGAATTCACCATTTCCATATGCATACGGTCCCCCGGAGACCACGATAGTACCTCCTTCATGCACGTAGTCGCAAAGCATCTCTAGAGCGATGTCTCCCAGCGCACGTGCATTTACATCAGCAAGCACGATGACATCGTAGTTAAATAGCTCGTCATATGTTCCCGGAAAAGTCTCAACAGCATTTGGAGGACAATTTGCCCAGACAAACTGTACTTCGCTCTGACCGTCATCGGTCGTACTAAAAGCGTCATCCAAATTCAGGATGTGCGTGTAAAGCCCAAATACCACTAGGCATCGGAACTGATCATCCGAAGGACGCTCAATAGTGTCAAAATCTGGCTTATCAATTGCCTTGTGCTTTCGAGGGGCTGCGCGAACATAAGCATCGCCCCGTGCGCCAGGCAATCCGCGACCCTTAGTTGCAAACGTGATCGAACGGCGATCTGCTTCCGCTTTGTCACCAGCATAATAGTACTCATATTGATCATCATTTTCGGCGGACCGCACGGTCACTGTTAAAACAAGCCCGCTTTCCACGTCTTCTGCCGCAAGTGAACCTTGCCAACGATGTGGCTCGGTTGTCAGTTCATCGATTTGATATTGTTCCCGCCAAATTTCTTCTTTACTCACCCAGCGTCGAGCGCGAATTTCTACATCCACGTCCTGCAACGGCTCGGAAACTGTCGTTATGGAGTGTGATATTTCAATAGAGTCGCCAGACTTTTCATCGGTCTGGATGTTGGCCACCACACGTTCAGAACCGTACGCAAAGTCTTCCAATCCCGACACAGGCTTTACCAGGTATTGTGTCGCAAACGATTTTCCGGGCGCAATCGGAATCTGATCCATAAACCACTCGCCGGTTCCACCGCTGGTGTAGGTTTGCTGCAGGTAGTTGTAATCAAACACAAACAGCAGTCCCCGATCAGTGTTGCGGTCTTTTACAGCCATCCAACCGTCAACGGGATCCTGAATGAAGTCCGGACCAAAACCACTGCCTCCAGCCTTGTCCGCCTGAAAGTAAACCTCGACTCCATTGGTGGACGGTAAATACCAATTGTCGCTGAAATATGAGCCATCCATTCCCAGGTTTTGTTGAAGATATAAAGCGGTAGCCCGGGACTCGTCAGTAGGATTGATGACTTCCTGATCGACTGTAATTAAGTCGCTATCTGAATGTAGCCAAATGGTTTTCTGCACCACGAGCCCTACCAATTCGGGAGAGGTCCTTATTGCGTTTGATGCCTCGGCACCACGATCGCCTTTGCCGCCACCCATTTCAGGCACAGTAATTCGCAATTGAATGCCGATCTTGTTTTCGTCCACTTCTAGAACTCTATGTTCGTATGGCAAATGCATGAGAGCACTTGGCCATGAATACTTGGCCCAGTGATCAATGAACATGCCAGCCACGTCGTCATCTGCAATCAGCTGTTCCCCGTTATCCTTGAATAGGAACTTGATGCAACGTCCACCACGAGAGGGAACAAATGTCAGTTCAAGAAAATCATTCTCTAATACGACGAATTCCGTGCCATCCTCTTTGAAAACCCGCGCCGATGGTGGATTGTGATTCTCGTCCTGCGGCGCCGGATCAACGCTTTTGGATTTTCCCGCGGCGGAATCGCCGGATTGGCCTTCGTTGTTTCCAGAACAACCAAAGGTGGTCAATAAGAGAAAACAAACCAGGAGTCTTCTGAATGTGACTGGTGACACGAGAGAGTCTTCGTAGATGGGTACAATTGAAAAACCAAATGGCATAATTGACTTGCGTCAACGGCGCAATTGTATCACACCCAAAAAGGCAACTCGCGTTTGAGAGAACGAGAATTGGAATGAGATAGACTGTGATGGCGTGTTACGCCAAAATCGCGTCAACTTTTCCGGTGCTGTCCGCAAATCGATCGGCCTTCATGCCCAATTGTTGCAACATCGTTACAAATAAGTTCGAAAGTGGCTGGTCTTCGTGCCGAATTTCCTGCTGATACGGTTCCGGACCACCATCCCATGGGCCCCCCTGCGGATTGGCGCCAGCCTTATTGATGTACTGTCCATGTTTTAAGCCCATGTTCTTACCGCCGGCAAGAATGAGCGGATAGTTTCGAGACAAATGGAAGGCACTCGACGCGGAACCAAACAACAAGAGTGAGTTATCCAGCATGGTGCCTGTACCTGCTGGTTCAGAAGTCTCTTTGAGCTTTGAGACGAATCGACCAAACTCTTCGTTGAGGAACTTGCAATAGATGCCAAATCGTTCCCAGCCACCAGGATTCTTCGTCTCGTGAGAAAGCTGGTGTGAGAGATTGTATCCGACAGCACGCGCTAACAAGTCGCTCTGCCCTACGCCGTTTTCGCGACCGATTTGGTAGGTGGCAACGCGCGTTGAGTCCGTTTTGAATGCCAGATAGATCAGCTCGAACATTGTTTGTAAATATTCGCGTGGCTGACTAGGCGTTAAGTCCAGATTCAAATGATCAGAAGCGATCTGCGGCAGCGGTGTGTTTACCCACTTTTTAGCCTTCTCTACTTTGATCTCCGTTTCTCTCACGGACTCTAGGTATTCATCCAGCCGTTTTTGATCCCGAATCGAGAGTCTGCGTCGCAACGACCTTGCATCCAAAAGCAAGTCATCAAGTGCACTCTTACTAAGTGCCAGCCGGCGAGCTGCATCGTCGTCGCTCTTTACAAATAACATGTCGAAAATGCGTTTGGGTCGATGCTCTGCGGGTATAGCGCGGCCATTACGGCTGAACGATAGGGTATGAGCTCCGCGTGGTGTGCCGGTCCCGCCATCAGTTGACATGGCGAGCGATGCAAAGCGAGTTTCATTTCCAATATATTCAGCGTATATCTGGTCCAGCGAAATAGTGTTTGCGTATTGACCGTCTTGGCCTGTTGCTGCAGCAGTCAGGAATTGATCTGCATTTGAATGTCCATGTACTCTGCGTACGCGTGGGTGTGAGTAACCAGACAGCACGGTGAATTCGTCTTTTAAAGGCGCAAGTGGTTCAAACACTTTCGAAAACTCAAATTCCGTGCCACTGCCGTGTGGGAACCACAGCCAGTCCTTGTATGCCGGATCCTCTCGAAGTGGCATCGGGACACCATCAGGAAAGTAGAAACAGGCCAGGCGTCGTGGATTTGCATTCTCGTCTGCGCCAGCTGCGTGTGTCAAAAATGACTCGAACATTGGCAGCGATAGAGCAACTCCGGTACCGCGAAGGAATCGGCGACGATCAAGTGAATTAAGATCGATTGTCATAACTACTTTGCCTGTAACTACTTAGCTTGTAACATCGTTATAAGTTGATTTTGATATCGACTCGTCAGGATAGACTACCTGGACTTAAACAAATCGCTGGTGACGATCAGTTTTATCATTGTAGCAAGCCCGTCCCCTTCTTTACGAAGATCGGCAGTGATTTGATCTACGCTTGCACGATCTCCAAAAGTAAGTGGACGGCCTAGAGCGTAAGTGCTCATTTTGAATACCAAAGCTCTCGCGAACTGATCCTGGCGATTGGTGAGCAAATAGGTCTTTAGTCCATTCATGCCTGCAAGTGTTTGATTGTTAAAGAGTGTACTCGTCGCGTCCACCGCCTGCCCTTTAATGTCATTTCGCCATCGACCAAGAGCATCAAAATTCTCAAATGCGATCCCCCACGGGTCTATTTTGGCATGGCACGACATGCACGCTGCATGGTTGCGATGATCTTCAATTCGTTCCTTAAGAGTCATCTTTGCAATTTCCGGATCTGCCAGATCGATTTCTGGTACTGCGGGAGGCGGTGGCGGTGGTGGATCATTCAAAATGCTCTCAAGCAACCAGATTCCCCTTTTAAGCGGATGTGAATCTGCGCCGGAGGAATTCATCGTTAGAAGACCGGCTTGAGTTAGTAACCCACCTCGCTGGCTAATCTGCGCATCATCTAATTCAACCCGTCGGAAGTCATTTCCCAGAACACCTGCTATGCCGTAGTGCACGGCCAGTTTCTCATTGATAACCATATAGTTTGCATGTAGGAAATCCAGAATGCTTGCATTGTTTGAAAGTACTTCGTAGAAGAATTC
>JBJLEE010000060.1:0-9119 GCA_045566075.1 Pirellulaceae bacterium
ATCTGTCAGAAAGCCAGAATGCGGGCCGTAGGTCCGCGGCTACGTGAAGATCTAGCCTCCCCTACGGGGCGGCGAATTATTATTGATCCTCTTATCCCCTAGCGGAATGTTTTACTCGTAGACCTGCAATCGCGGGGGTCGTGTCAGCACACCCTCGCTACGTCTTCCGGCTATTAACTCATACGATACGTTTCAAATGGAGCCGTGCACGGATTTCCCCGTGAGACATACATTTCCTGAGCCTGTGTATCGACAATCATGGCAAACACCGTCTCGATAAAGCCATGTTTGGGATCATCCGGATTCGCGTGTCGGCAAATACTGCCAGGATAGCCATCGTGATCTTTGAACATCTGTTCAATGCCCGTCTTAGATATATTGGCCGCCGATTGTTCGACCAGTTCAGTCATACGAGGAAAACGTGAATACGATTCGCACAATTCAGGAAAGTCCTTATTTATATCGACGATCGTATCGTGCAAACAGTGATTCGTGTGCACAAGATAGTTTTCATCGCGCAGCAGGAACACCTCATCAACCGTTGCTTCAATATTTGCTGGTCCCTGAGGCGTAGTCATCATGATATTCACTGGGATCGCACGATGTGCGGACTCCACTGCATGTACGGCATCGTCCAGGCTCGTTTGTTCAAACAGGCGTCGTAAGGAGAAATAATGAGGTACACCTATTCCTCTAATTGGTGCCGGCAGTGTATTCACACAGCAACCAATTCCTGCAGCATTGAATCCCATATATCCAATCAGGCCCGCCTGACCAACTGAAATGTAGTCAGGTGCATTTTCAGGCTTACGTGTTAATACGATGGTAACCTCGTCGAGCGCCGGATCTGCATCCCAAGTTTGAGCGACAATGTGATGGCCGTCTGAAACGAAAGACGGGGATGCAGAGAATGATGTGCAAGCGTTATCGTTATCATCGGTGAACTGATTGCGCACTTGCGCTAGAGTCAGATCGAGAATGTCAACATTTGACGCCTCGGCAATCCCTTCAAGTTCATCAACAAGATTCGGGGAATACTCTCGTGCAAATTCGAGTGATTTGGCTGATACCTCCCTCGCGAATTCTGGTGTTGCGGTCGCCATTCGGTTAGCACTTTCCAGAGCCACTTCACAAAATCGCGAAACAAGATGACCGGCCTGCTCACCAATTTGATTCCCCATTTCGCGAGGAGATCCACTTACGGTGAATTCCGGGTATCGGGTTGAACTCATGCCTGCCTCCGTAGTTAGTCGCGGGTAGCCTGGACAGCTTCAGCGTATTTGAGCTTCCCTGTCCAGCCGTCAAAGTACTGAAAGATCACTTGTGGGCGAGGGAAGGCAACCCAGCGGGTACCACCAATTTGCTTTGGATTGTTATAGACATTGTTTATTTGCACTACACAATAATGCGGACTGCCAAGCTGATCCCGCGGAATATCATCACGGAAGTGCGTAGACCAACGAATGTCGACCTCGCGTGGGCCATACTTGAACTTACCATTCGCCGGTCGATCCCCTTCATCTGTGTAGTAATGGTTGTTGGAGTTATGTGGACCTGACGCGAACTCCCACACGTTTTCCGTAATCTTACATACGAAGCTGTTATGCAGATCACCTGTCAAAACAAATACGGGCTGATCCATCTTATCCCAAGCGTTTATCAGTTTTTCTCGCTCATCGTAAAACACGGTCCACGCATCATCCTTATTGTTTGCCCGCACTTTGCCACCACCAACATGCGGCAGCATGAAATTCACACTCGACACAACAAACAAGAAATCGGCGTCACTTTTTCGCATGCCATCAAGCAGCCAGTCTCTTTGAACTGGACCAAGCATTGAAATGCCCTTCTTGTATGGGTCTGACTTGTCATGCATATCCCGTTGTCCACGGGTGTCACACACAAAGAAGTCACAATTCGCAATTCGCATCCGAAAATAAGAACGTCTTCCGAGAGAGTAAGATACTTCACCATCAGCATCGAAAGTCGGTGAAACTCTGATTTGGTTAGGCCCCAGGACCTTTTCAATCTTGTAGACACCGGCATTCGGATCTCCACCCACACCGTCTAATTCGTTTTCATTGACTCCATCCGTTTCCGTTCCCCAATGAACATGCAGGTTGCTGACTTGCTCAAGATCCACGTTGGTGAACTCTGCCGTCGGATCGGTGATTACATTTCCGTTCTCAGATACAGTGGCGCGGCTAATGCGTACTCGCTGCGGGAATGTCGTTGGATTACTCCAGCCAAGATAGTCGTACCACGCACGCACACCGACGTCTCGAAATACAGCGCGGCGATCTCTAAGTCCCGGTGTGCCAGCTCCCCAGACGTCGTTTAGGATTTCATGGTCGTCGTAAGTGAAGAAAGACGGTACGTGGCGGTGCCAGTTCGTCAGGTTTTGGCCACGAGCAAGAAAATGCTTGTAGTTCTGCCAGACGCCAACAATCGATGGTGCAGCTTTCACGTGACTGGGGATGGCTGTTGCATCCTTTCCAACTTGCGCAAGCCACTGATCGACAGTGAGGCTACGCTGCGTTTCATACAGCCAGTCACCATTAAGGATCGCGAAGTTAATGTCATCTTTAATCTCCCGCAACATGGTTGCGAAGGTTGGAAGTTGTGCACCAAGGCTGTGACCGGGATTCTGATTATTTCCACAGGCATATTCAAAACTAAAATTGAACAATCCGTTCGGATTGAGCTCCGGATCAACAAAATCCTTTTGATCCGGCATCGTGCGAAATGATCCGCTGCGTCCGGTAAATTTCGATACGCCAACGAGTAACACGTTGTAGTAGTACTTTGTATTTGCCTTCAGACCTTTTATATGTACCCAGCCAGTATTGTCGGCAGCCAGAGTCGTTTCTACTTCCGCTGATAACTGGTCCAGGTTTTTTGGGTCCGTGCCGTACTCAACCGCAATCTTTCCTGAATAAGCAGTGCGTGACCAAACTCCAACACCATCGGTGCTCAACCGTCCAAGAATTGGACCATGCGTAATTGAGTTTTCCGTCTCCTGTGCAATGGCAGGAATGGAAAACAGCATGAGAGCAACGACCCATGTTGGTGAGATCTTCATTTTCACTGACCTTTTTTACTGACCTTCATTGGTTTGTTTGTGTGACCCTGACAGTGGATCACTTAGCTTGGCACTTTGCACCCTGAAATGTTTGTCGACGTTCGAATTCTTCTTCGATAGCTATCTTGACGGATGACTTATTCAGACACCACTCCGGGCCCACAAAGTAATCGGGCGGTGCATCCCCGCTGATCCTCTCGACGATCATGTGTGGAGGGAGTAACTCCAGTACATCTACGACAGTACGCACGTAGTCATCACGCTCCATCAGTTTCACGTCACCGGCTTCCACTTGATCAGCAAGTGCAGTGCGTTTAACTGCATACAGGTTATGTAACTTGACCGAATCCACACCGAGTCTGGCAACCTCGTTTGCGGTGGCAATCATATCGTCATGTGATTCATCAGGTAGCCCGAGGATAACATGTGCGCAGATCTCAAAGGAAAGTCCACGGCTCCGCTGCATTGCCTCGATCATGGATTGATGATCGTGTCCCCGGTTCATCCATTCGAGTGATCTGTCATGCATCGTCTGCATGCCATATTCCAGACTCAGGAAAGTCTCTTGGCCGATGTCATCCAGGAGCGCAAGAACATCATCCGGCACACAATCCGGTCTCGTACCGATCGCCATGCCCACTACGTCAGGATGTGATAACGCTGTACGGTACAACGGCTCGAGTTTATCCACCGGTGCATAGGTGTTTGTGGCCGGCTGAAAATACGCAATGTATTGTTTGCATTTGGTGTAACGACGCTTGATACAGGAAATACCGTGATTGATCTGATCAAGAATATCCTGTCGCGGAATACGTCGGCTTGGACTGAATGACCGATTATCGCAAAACGTGCAGCCACCAATGGCAACGGTGCCGTCCACATTTGGGCAAGTGAATCCGGCATCGATACTTACCTTTTGAACGCGACCGCCAAACCGGTTCTTCAGGTAGAAGTTATAGGCATAGTAGGGTAGTCCGGCTGCACGCCAATCGTAGACTGGCGTTGGAGCGTCTAATGGGGAATTGTCCAGTTCAGCCTTCATATGCGGCATTTTTTATCGGTTCTGGATGCATGTTGTTAAACTACAGCGGTTATTAGATGATTTGTACAGCAGCTCTGTAAAAAACCCCGATGCATTATCAGGTTACCCGATATTCTCGGTATCGCAATCCTCTAGCATGCCGCATATGATGGGGAATTGAACAGAGAAGATACTGCAACTGGCCATCGGCCACTTGCCATTTAGCTTGAGGCACGGATGAATCAACAATCAAAATTCGGCACACTTGAACCTATCGGCGGTGGTGACCCAATTCCACTCCTGCAGGAAAAGCTGTTGGTTGGACGGCGGGAAAGCTGCGACATTGTCCTTCGATTCGCAAATGTCTCTGCCCATCATTGCCAATTGCAGGTTGAACATGGCTATTGGTTCGTGAAAGATTTAAACAGCCGAAACGGCACCCGAATCAATAATGCACGTGTCAGCAGAAAACGTCTGGACCCGGGCACAGTCATCCAGTTTGCAAAGCACAGTTTCAGAATTGAATATGACCCGGCTGATTTGGGCGCCACAGGCCCACCGCCTGCTGATGACGATGGTGTAAAGCAGATTCTCGGCAGAAGCTTGCTCGACAGAGCGGGGCTGGATCGACGTTCTCATCAACAAACACGAAAACGTTACGATCCGACGAATCAGGATGCCGGTCAGATAAAAGATCCAAACAAACCTGTATAGTCACCGTAATAGATAGACACAGCACAGACGAAAGACATCATGTTTTCACACATCGTTTATTTTGACCTGATCGACAAGAGCGCTGAAAAAGTCGAAGAACTTATTAACGCATGTAATAAGTATCTAACGGACCATGACGGCACCGTGTTTTATGCAGCCGGACCTCGTTGTGAAGATATGCAGCGAGATGTGAACGATCAGGACTTTGATATTGCCTTACATGTCATCTTTGAAAACAAAGATCAACACGATGCTTATCAGGTAGCAGAGCGTCACCTTTCGTTTATTGCCGAAGGCAAGCCAAACTGGGACCGCGTTCGCGTATTTGACGCATTTTGCTAAGCAGACAATCTGCATCTGCAATCACGCGTCTTTCTTGAAGCGGCGCCGGGTCAGTCTAATGGTGTCAGGTCTGCCATGCTCGTGATCTCCAGCCGATCGCACTTATAACCAAGTGATTCTTCCAGCGTCGTGAACGTGTTTACCCCGATGCAGACCTCGATATCGCTTGAAGTGATTTGTTGCGGGTGTTCATATCCGGCGGCGTGTGCCAGGGAAAGAAGCTCTTTACGAAACGCTCTGATGTAGGAAGTAAACCGATTCGACTTGTGCTGCACGTTTAGTCCCCGCTGCCACCACCCACTTTGTGTTGCAACTCCTACAGGACAATGCCCCGTATGGCACTTTTGCGCCTGAATACAACCGATCGACAACATGGCCTCACGTGCTATCCCGATGAGATCAACCCCCATGGCTAGCGCTACCAACGTGCGGTCCGGGAATCCCAGTTTAGCACTTCCGATCCATGTAATATCTCTTGATAGCTCCGCCTGCTGAAAAATCTTGTATACGCGTTTAAAGCCGACTTTAAAGGGCAGGGCAACATGATCGCTGAATGTTAATGGAGCTGCACCGGTTCCACCTTCTGCTCCGTCTATTGAGATAAAGTCCGGGCCTTCGTTACGTGATCGCATTCTGTCAGCGAGTTCGTGCCAAAAATCGAGTTGGCCAATTGCACTCTTGATCCCAACGGGCAATCCAGTGCGATCCGCGATGGATTCAATAAAGTCGATCATTTCATCAACCGTATCAAATTCGGAGTGAGCATTCGGTGAATAACAATCTTTACCAAGTGGAATGCCGCGGATCTTGGCAATTTCAGCAGTTACCTTGGCACCCGGCAAGATTCCACCTTTGCCTGGCTTGGCTCCTTGCGAAAGTTTTATTTCGATTCCCCTAACTTGTGGATGGCGTTCGACCTGTTCGACAAGTCGTGTCATGGAAAACGTGTCATCAACGCGGGCGCCATAGTAACCCGTACCTAACTGCCACATCAAGTCTGCACCATGACAATGATACGGGCTGATACCACCTTCGCCAGTATTATGCATACAGCCTGCTTCCCGAGCGCCAATATTCAGTGCTGAAATTGCGTTCTTTCCCAGAGATCCGAATGACATGGCGGAGACATTCACAATGGACGATGGTCGATAGCACCGCGCTCGACCGTGGCGTTCACCAATGATCTTCAGACCTGGAATCGCTGTCGGGTCGTCAGCAGGATAAGTCGCTTTTGAATCGGGGAAGGGGAATGCCGAGTGCTTGATGATTGGGTAGCCCACCTCATAAAGCTGTTCTGTTGTGCCAAACCCAAACGTATTGTTTTGTCCTTTGGCGGATGCATAAATCCAACGTCGTTCATCACGGTTAAACGGACGTTCTTCTTTATCATTTGCGACAAAGTACTGTCGAATTTCCGGGCCAATCGTCTCAAGCCAATATCGCAGGTGTCCAACGATTGGAAAGTTACGACGGATTGCATGTTTGGTCTGGAGCAGGTCATAAATGCCAACCAACAGCAATAAAGCTAATACACCAATAACACAGGACCACGCTACGTTTTCCGAAATGTATTCAAGCACAACACTTCACCCTTGTATTCCTCAAAACGATCCGGATGCCGCCACCATTAGCGACGGTAAATAATAACAAACATGCTAAACGCATGAAAACAGAGATACCTGATCCATCGACCGTTATTGACAACTCGAATCAGCCCCACCCGGGCCTGATCCTCGACTCCGGTACAGGAAACACCTTCCTGCTGCTCACCAGCAGCCAGCGAGGCGCACAGGCAAAGCTGAACGCACGCTTCATCACTAAGGACGGCAAGACATTTTTTCAGCAGACCTATCTCGCTCGCAGCTTGCAAAAACGCTGATCGGACCTCGCGTCGCTCTACCCACGAGTTAGTCAGCTCAAGTCGCAAGCTATCCAGCCAGTTCTTCCAGCTCGCACCAACGGTCCATGGCCGTCGCCAACTCTGCCTGCATATCCGCCTGGTTCTTCTTGTCCGCTGCCAGCTTGTCACTATGCTGCTGGTAATAGTCCGGCTGCGTCATCACCTCGAGTAACGCCGCAATCTCCGTTTCCAGTCGTTCAATCGTTCCCGGCAGTTGGTCCAGCTCTCGTTTTTCCTTGAAGCTCATCTTCTGCTTCTTTCCACTACCTGGATTACTGGCAGGGCTGCTGGCTGGCTTACTGGCTGGCTTGGGCGATGCCTCCTGTGCTTCAGAAGATGAACGTTGGCGCACCCAGTCGTCATAACCACCCACGTATTCACGGACCTCGCCCGGCTCGAACACGATGCTGCTACTGACCACGTTATTAAGAAAGGTGCGATCGTGGCTTACGACCAGTACTGTCCCTGGGTAGTTCACGAGACGTTCCTCAAGCAACTCCAGAGTTTCGGCATCGAGATCATTAGTAGGTTCGTCCAGAACGATCACATTCGCAGTACGGGCAAACAACTTGGCGAGCAGTACTCGGTTTCGCTCACCACCGGAAAGAAATCGCACTGGCATCCGCGCCCGCTCAGGAGTAAAGAGGAAGTCCTGCAGGTAACCGAGTACATGCTTTGAATTACCGTTGATCATCACCGACTGAGAGCCCTCACCCACGTTTTCTTCCACGCTGGCGTCTTCATCCAGTTGCTCGCGGAGTTGATCAAAGTAGGCTACCTGGAGATTCACGCCATGTCGCACCGAACCGGACTGTGGCTCCAGCGTCCCCAGCAACAGTCTCAACAAAGTTGTTTTGCCAGCACCGTTAGGCCCAATCACTCCGATTTTATCCCCGCGCATGATCATCATGGAAAACTCTTTCACGATCGCCAGGTCGGGATAAGAGAACGAGATCTCTTTCACCTCGGCAACCAGGTTCCCACTGCGTTGCCCCTCATGAATTTCCAGCCGGGCACGTCCGGTCTTCTCCCGACGCTGCTGCCGTTCTACCCGCATCGCCTTGAGTGCTCGCACCCGGCCCTCGTTGCGCGTGCGCCGGGCCTTGATTCCCTGGCGAATCCAGGTCTCTTCCTGTTGCAAACGCTTGTCGAACAGCGCATTTTGCTTTTCCTCGGCCGCCAGGGCAGCTTCCTTCCGTTGCAGGAACGTCTGGTAGTCACAGGACCAGTCGAACAAACGCCCACCCTCAACTTCCAGGATTCGAGTCGCCAGATTTTGCAGGAAAGTACGATCGTGCGTGACAAACAGGATGGCACCGGGCCACTTGGCCAGGAAACTCTCCAGCCAGGAAATCGCCTCGATGTCGAGGTGATTCGTAGGCTCATCCAGCAGCAAGAGGTCCGGGTTCGAGACCAGCGCTCTGGCCAACAGCACGCGACGTTTCATTCCGGACGAGAGCGATTCAAACGCACCGCTAAGTTCCAACTTCATCCGGGAAGCAATCTGCTCAACCTGCTGGTCAACCTGCCACGAGGGCAGGTCCTGGCCATCCAGACCCTGCTGGATAATCTGACGGATACTGCCCTGCAGGTCACTGGGGACATCCTGTGGCAGTAAGGCGATGCGAGCGGACGGGTCGCAAAGGATCTCACCAGCGTCAGGCGTTTCCTCGCCGACAATCAGTCGCATCAGCGTCGTTTTTCCGGCCCCGTTACGACCCAACAATCCAATCCGTTGGCCAGCGTCAATACGGCAGTCCACCGCATCCAATAAAGCAGGACCGCGGTAACCTATCGAGACTTCTTGCAGGACGACCAGCGACATGACGTGGCATTCAATAAACGGAAAGGAGAGATAGGGACAAATTCAACGTACAGGCCACCGCCTCCAGCGAATAGCTCGATTGATTTCATGGGAGTCTTCATAGGTCTACTAAGTGTGATAAGAGATTTGGTTTCTAGCAAGCCAGATTGTTTTCCCGCTAGGTAAGAAGAAATGAATGCAGGACAGACTTTTCGATCAACTTACCTTCCTCGATCCATCGGCAGGAGTTAGTCAG
>JBJLEE010000061.1:0-7731 GCA_045566075.1 Pirellulaceae bacterium
ACATTACGACCGATGACACAAGCGTCAAATTTGGTAGCATGCTTGAGTTTGATGATATCCGAATAGGTGTTGAGAACTTCGGAATAACCTACGGTTCATCGCTGCAATTCACCGGAAACATCTATGTCGCCTCCGGTGGTGCCACATTATTCCCGGATGGCCCTGTTTCGGCCACCATCACAGACAGCAACCGTGCAACAGATGTCGACAGTTCCACTGGACTACCTGATGACGAAGCAATTCGTCTGGGAATTTCATTCGATGATAACGGCCAGGTTGAGGGGTTCCAGTTTGATATCGACACGATGGAGGTTTCCATTGCCGATGTGGTCACTCTCCGCACACAAGATTTTGTGCTCGACACAACCGCAAGCAGCAATGAAGAATTAGTCAGCTTCACATCAGTAAGCGCTACCGTAGAAATCGGTTCCTTGATGTTAACCGGTGAGGGTCGTAACTTTGCGTTTATGGGTGACGGCAGCTTTATGGCTAAGGAAGGCTTCGGCGTATTCCTTAGTGTTGGCTCTGCGACGGGTGAAAGCTTTAAGTGGCCATCATGGCTGCCGGTTAAGATTCACAGCATTGGAATCGAATGGGATGACTTTAATGCAGACTCATCTGATTTCAATCTCGTGCTGTCACTCAGCATCTCCAGCATGCCTTCTGCTCCCGGGCTTAAGTTCAGCGGCACGATTGAAGGTGTGAAGATCAAACCGTCATTACTACTGGAAGGTAAATTTCCGGTAATTGATATAGCAGCTATTGGCGTGAGCGTTAGTGGCCCGATGTTTGGTGGCGAACTGAATGCGGCACTAATTGGCGGAATCCTAAAAATAGATGCAGCCGGCAATAAAATTGATGTGCTCGATAGTGTTACTCCGGTCGCAGATCGCGTTATGTACATGGGCATTTCAGGTGGATTCGAAATGCTGGGCAGCGGTGGTTTTGAGATACGGTTGGGGTTAAGCGAACTGGGACCACTTGGTGTATTCATCAGTGCATCTACTCCAACGGGAATCATGCTTGAGCCAAATACAGGCCTTACGATCAATGATTTCTCCGCTGGTGTTGAATTCTTCAAGAGTTTACCTGCAATTGATGACCCTTACGAATTACGTAATCCAGAGTTTGGACTGCCCACTGATATGACCACTGAAGCATGGCTGGCATCCTTACAGGATCAGGTTGTGCAACAATATCAGGCAATTCAAGCGAATCCATCCATGAGTGGCTTTGGCGCAGCATTTACTGCACCAATGACGATTACTGGTGGTGCTAAGATCTATTCAGCCTATACGTCGAAACAGCTGTTTAACGGCGAAGTGATGATAAAGATTTCAACCGACGGCAAATTCCTGGTTGTCGGTAAATTGAATTTCGCAAATGACAATATTAGCTTGAGTGGTAAGCTCTATGCCGACTTGTCAAAAATCAGTGAAGGTGCGGCTACCGTCCTATTCCTTGCTGATATTCCGGATCAGGTAAGGTTGCTCACAATACACGGAAAACTACAAATGGGTTTCCGTAATGCATCCGGCGAAGAGGTAACCTTTGATGTCGTGGATGGTGCAGTAGCAGACCCGGCATCACTCAAACCACAAGGAAGTCTGATTGACCCAACAAATGGATCAATCGATTCGAATGTCATCAATGATGCCTCTCGAAAATTTGACAACAAGCCATTTATCGATGTGTCATTCACGCCCGCTGATGGTAATTCACTTGATTATGGCTCCGTTCTCGACAGTGATGCCGAGTTTACACTGACAAGAAATGGTACTGCAATTGGCGTGTCCGGTACGCCAACTCCGATAGTGACGACAGTGAGTGATGCAGGTGTGGTGACGACTGCTGAGCTGGTCCCGGATGGTGGTGAAACACTTGAAGATGCGATTCGACGAACCGGTACAAATCGCTTCCGCTATACGCTTACAGACGCAGGTTATACGTTCGAAAAAGACGAATACACCATTAGCTTTAACGCCAACTCATTCAAACATGTTGATAAAGAGCTCGATAATGGTAGTACGGAAACCGGCACTGGAAACGATGCCGCAGATGCTACCTTTACCGTGGACGGTGCTACCGCAGTGCTGCTCGATCCAGGCAACGACGGCGGCATTGATATCGAGTTACTTAATGCACGAGGCTATCTGGATATCAGATACAAGCCTTCGGCAGGTGCCACGCTTGATGAATCCTCGATCACTGATGCGTCAGGTGAGTTTGAAATATCGGGGACGGCTGCAACCGGTGTTGTCGTCGATGGTGCTGCGACCAAAATTGATGATACGACATACCGATACTCCTTCACTGGCATATTTGGAACGGGAGATGTAGACGTAGCATTCCTAATTGCACGCTGGACAGATGACGCGAGCAACGACAATAGGGCAATTAGCCAATCCTTCAGAGTTGAAGGATCTACCGCTGATCTATCCGTACCATCAGGCGGAGGTACCATCGGCGTAACGGAGATTAACAACAATCAATACATTGAAGTTTCCTTCCTGCCGACCTCTGGAAACACACTCAACCACGACACGATTAACGGCGATGAAATCACGCTGTTCGACAGCGATAACAATGAAATTAGCCTCAGCGGCTTGCCGGAACGTGTCGAAAGCAGTAATCGCTATCGCTATAACCTTGACTCAGCGATTGAAGCCGGGACGTATACCCTAAACATCGCACCAGCCAGCTTTGAAGATACCGCTGGAACAGGCAATCTTGCAGAAACCGAGTCTTTCACGGTTGAAACTGCAGCCGCAACCGTTGTCGATCCGAAACCACTGGACGTCTTTGACCGAGAAACTCTGAATGCCCGTAAATATCTGGACGTCGAATTCCAGACGACAACCGGCAACGAGTTCAGCAACGCATCTGTTGATTCGGCGGACAGAGAAACAGCAATCAACTCCATTCTCGACGCGGGTGATGAATTCACTCTAGCTGGCGCAGGTGGTGAAAATGCTGAGCTATCCGGAACACCAGATGTGTATTATCGAACCGGTACCGGGGACGATTATGTTGAAGCGACTGGCAATATCAGCGAAATCGTGACGGCAATCGAAAACGCGGATAGTGTTGTATTCCGTTACAGCTATAACAACAGCCTCGACGCGGGCATGTTAAATGTGAACTTTGTCGCTGGCTCATGGGAAGATGCAGCGGGCAATGAAGGTAGTGCTGGTACAAAACAAATCGCATTAATCACACAGGCTGAGAATTTCTTCATCGAAGTCAGTGGTGGTATTGAACTAAATGCGGCAGATTTGTTCGATGAGCCGCTCATGTCTGTAACAGCCGAAGTGTCGCTGGAAATGGACTTCGCTCGCAAAGTATTCCAGATGGAATTTAGTGGCGAAATGCAGATCATTAAGCTTGGCAATGTGGGAGCAACGGCCGGCCGTTTCGTTCTGGATAGCAGCGATGAGAACAGTAGTATCCCGAAATTCTGGGGTGTAGCATCTCTGGAAACCAATTTCTCGGAACTTGAACAGTACGGCTTATACCTTGGTGGTTCCGGCACACTTCAAATAAATACCACTGAAAATGAGAAGACGGAAACTCTGACCCTGAAGGGTATTGGCGATAACAACGAAGACATTACTAAGACCTACGTGCTACCGGCACAAAGCTTTGCTGTTGAAGTTGTTGGATACATGCGTTTGGAAGTTGCCAACACGGAATTATTCCGCATGCAAGGTGGCTTCTATCTGGGTATTAACCCAAATAAATTTGAGGTGTTTGCGACCGCCGAATTATCAATTGGATCCGGAAGCAATCAACTTACACTGGGTGATGCACGTGGCTTGCTAGTTGTACGCACCGGTCAAGATGGTGCAACACCTGGAGTGGCAGGTACCTTCTCGCTTAGCGCTGGTGCTGATCTAGGTTTACCAGACATGGGTAGCTTGCTGAGCATGGAAGGCTCTGTTTCTGTCATGTTCAACACGACAATGCAGCGTCAGGTATTTGAAATACCCGAATCGTTCTTGCCACTGCTCGACGAGGGTGATCCCACCACAATCGAAATCTTTGCAGCTGCACCGTCACTAGATGGTACAGAAGACCTGTCAGCAACACCGGCAGTGTACTTTAGCACGACGATTTTCGCTCAAATTACCCTGCTCGACACAGTCACTCTTGCCGGTTTTGTGCAAATTGAGGCTGCCGTTGAAGCAAATGGACAAGGTTACTTTGAAGTTACCGGTGCTGTAACGACGGAAGTGGAACATCTAGGCGCACTTTCCGGCACATTGAACTTCAAACTGTATGCAGGTGTCGCTCCGGGCACCAAAGTCGGAATGGCGGGAAGAGTACAGCTAGCCCTCGATGTGAACGGCATCCCGGGTGTGGAAGTCGAAGGCGACTTTGTACTGGAATTCAACGCTGTGTTAACGGTGCCACAAAGTGGTGAGACCGTGTTCAGCGAGGGTCTGGTTCAACCAATCGATCTGGAAACATTCATTATCGGCGACGATGGGAAATTCGAGCGGAACCCAGATGGCTCCTTCAAGGTTGGAACAGCGACGATAAATCCAGGGTTGAAGTTCATGCTCGCCGGCAAACTTGTATTTGCCGATACGCTTGAGCTCTCGGGAAAATTTACAATGGAGATCTCTCCCGAGAAACTAGAGGTAACCGTTGACGCTGTCCTTAAACTGGATCCACTTGGTGAGCTAAACGCCTCAGGCGGATTACGTATTGATCAACAAGGTTTAACACTTTACGCCTCCTTATCTGTAGATGTCAGCTTTGGCGAAGATATTGGCATTAGCTTCAGTGCTAGTGCATATGTCTCGATTAATACAACTGGGACGAATCAGGTAATTAATGGCCAGAATGTCGTCGATGGAATCTTATTGGAATTCAATGGCGAAATTGAATTCCTTGGATTTGCCTCAGCGAGTGGCTCAACGAAGATTCACGTATCCGCAACGCAAATCGAGATGGAGTTCGCTCTGTCGTTTAATCTTGGTGGCTTGTCATTTGCGGCAAACGGTGCAGCAGGCGTTTACGTTGGCTCCAATCCGGGACTTGCTCTGCGGTTAAATGTATCTGTAACAGCAGATGTTGCTGTGTTCAGAATCGAAGCATCAGGTGAACTTGAGCTGAACACTACGGCCGTGTCTCGCCTGGGTATCCAAAAAGAGTCCTTCTACCTGCGGTTAGCTGGTGAAGTTTCAGTACTTGAAGTACTAAACATGGATACAAGTTTCTCAGTGCTCGTGGCTAACGGCGGCTGGGAAATCAACTTTACCGCGAACATGGACTTCTTCGGTCTGGTAACGTTGGGTGCGAATGGATGGGTGAAATCAACCGGGGAATTCGACATCTTCCTTAATGGTGGATTTACCATAGGCTCCAGTTCATTCGGCCTTACCGGTAATGCATCATTCCACGTATGGAATACCGTCGAACTGGTTAATGGCAATGATGTTTATAGCTTTGGTCTAAGCATTAGCGCTAATATGGAAGCTCGAATATTCGGCATCACATTGGCTGGTGTTGGTTTTGATGCGACCTTTAGTGTGACCGGCTCTGGACGCACGAAAATAGAACTCTCCGTTACCGCCAGAATTAAGATTCTATTCGTAACCATATCAAAAACTGCAACATTCACCGTCGGCTATCTGCAATTACCCGAACCAACCTATCTGGCTGGCTCATCGGGCTCGCCACAGACCTGGACAGCCAGCAATGGTGACGGTGAAGGTACCGATGATCCTTCACGCACGCTTTACCTAAATGTTGGTGACCGTGCCGGCCACCGAAATATCGGCGAAGACGATACCGCTGACCCTTACACGATTGTTCAACTCGATGGCGATGCTCACGAAGGAACTATTCAGGTTAAAGCTTTCGGCCGCAGCAACATCTACGAAGATGTACAACAAATTGTGGGTGACTTTGAAAGTGGCGACGACTATGTTCACATCGATAGCAGCGTAAAACTACCAATTGAAATTAATGGTGGTTCCGGTGACGACAATATTATTTATGAAGGTCAAGGTAATCCAAACACGGTTACCATACATGGCGATGGCGGAAATGACTTTATCCAAAACGCCGGTCCGGGCGAAATCGAGATCTTCGGTGATGAAGGTGATGACCTGCTACAGGCAATTAGCGGTACCATCATTGCCGAGGGTGGCATTGGCAATGACCAGCTCATCGGATTTACCGGTAACGATACACTTAAAGGTAATGACGGCAATGATGTAATCACAGGTGGTGGCGGTGCAAACACCGTGTTTGGCGGTTCTGGCGATGACCAAATCAACGTGACTACCGCTGATGATGGAACGATCGATGCCGGAGACGACATTGATTACGTGGTGCTTACCGCAACGGAAAACTCCGACACAATTCTGTTCCGCCATGGCCTGGTAAATAACGATTTGTTTACGCCGGCTGCCGCTGATGCACAGGAAATTGCCATCACTATCGGCAGTGAGCATACCAACCTCACAAATGCCGAGACGATCGTTCTTTATGCTAACGAAGGTGCCGACAACATTACTGTTGAAGATCTGACTCAGGCAGATCTCACAAAGCTGCAGATAGAAGCAGGAAAAATCGTAACGGCAACTGGTACGACTACACAAGAAAATGAAGACGGTGAACTAGAGGAAGTGACTACATACAGTTACGCCAACGATGGCGCGCTGGATATGATCACCGTCTATGGCTCAAGCATTGCTGACTCGTTTATCCTTACTCCGGAAGGACCAACATCAGAGGGTGTCATCACACCGCAATTTACACGGGCTCGTGTCACACATACTAGATCCAGTAATGGTTACGATCTGGAAATTGCTCAAACTGTGCGTGCCGAAGGAGACAGGCTAACAATTATTTCCCAGGATGGAGATGACTTAGTCGATGCGTCATTGTTGTCCACAAGTCAAACGATGACGCTCGATGGTAACTCAGTCGAAGTTGTGGCGCCCGACATGCTGGTAATCGATATCCAGACCGGCAACGGATCTGATGTCTTAATCGGAACAGCGTACCAGGATTATCTTGCAGGTGGTGAAGGCAGTGATACCTATACCGGCGCAGATGGAAAAGACTTCTTCTCCGACGTTGACAGCGATGGGAACGATTACGATACGTTAATCGAGACGTTCAACCGAGATGTAACACTCACGGATTCCACCTTAACTGTCGGAACTATCCTCAGCGATACGGATGGTCAGTTTGTAACAGGCGATCCTGTAACACAGGAAGAGTTAGAGGAAGCCGTTAAGCAAGATAATCCGGATTACGCAATGGGCAATTCCGGGGATCGATATGCGGCCGATGCAACCCATGAGAACCTAGATTATATCTTTGAAGAGGCGCAAATCTCTGGTGGCGATTCCAAGAATGTGTTGGTCACCGGTGACCGCGATGGAATAATCACGATTGGCAGTACCGCATATCCAGTTTCCGACTGGACTGCCTCGGTGATATTAGACAATAAGGGGAATACCACTAACCCGCTGCCAGAAGTTTATATCCTTAACGTGACGGGTGGAAACAATTCAAACCTCAGCATCCGTGACTCAGGAGCGGGAGAAGGGTTTGACCATTTGGTCGTCTTCGGTTCCAACGGGGCGGATACAATAGTTCTCGACACGATAGCGACGACAGGACTTGTCACCATTGGTGAAGAACCAGGTCTGGAAGATCCCGACACCAGAGACCGGCTAACCTACCGTGGCATGGAATTGGTGCAAT
>JBJLEE010000062.1:0-7353 GCA_045566075.1 Pirellulaceae bacterium
AGGAATCCCAGAATCCTTCCAATGATACCGGTAACGGTGGTGAAGCAAATGGCCCTGATGAACCAAAAGAAGAACCGGTCGACAAACCTGAACCTGAACCTGAACCTGAACCTGAACCTGAACCTGAACCTGAACCAACACCTGAACCAACACCTGAACCAACACCTGAACCAACACCTGAGCCAACACCTGAGCCAACACCTGAGCCAACACCTGAGCCAACACCTGAGCCAGAGCCAGAAGCACCAACTGCTGACGAGTTGAAAATGCTGTCAGCAGCATTAAAAGCAGGTCGCGAATCACTGCAACAGCGTGAACTGAGTGCAGCAGCCAAGAGTGCCGCATCGGCCCTAAGCCTTGCCAAACTCGATGAGCATGTGGTAATCGCCCAACGCTTGCACGACATGGTGGAATATACAACCGTGTTCTACAAGCTCTTTAATGAAGCACTTGGCAAAGTGGAAATTGGGTCAGGCCTGACCGTCGGTACAAGCATCGAGGCTGGAGTCGCCGAAGTTACGCCAGAAAAGATCACGTTGCGAATTAACGGTGACAATAGATCCTGGACACGTGATGAATTACCTGCAGGTGTCGTCATGGCATTCGCCAACAAGTACTTCACTGAATTCCAAATGGCGCCGGTAATCAAGGGCGCATTCTTGATTAGTCAGCCGAAGCCGCTTGAGAGTCACGTGGAACAAGCCGTAAAGCTGTTTGCTGAAGGCGCGGCGAATGGCGCACCGTCACAAGGTCTGGAACTATTTCTTGAAGACAGCTACGACTTTACTGCGGTAAATAACGACGCCGGTGATGACACCGACGATCAATAGCGGACTTCTGATTCAGCGATGCTTAAAACCCGCTGACTTTGCAGTCGTCTAGGCATCGTCTAGCAAGTCCACGGCAGCAAAGGCTTTTCCTTCGAGCATGGCAAGACTCGCGCCGCCACCTGTACTCACATGCGAGACTTTATCTGCAAAGCCTAATTGTTGGATAGCAGCCGCACTATCTCCGCCGCCAATAATGCTAACGTTGTCTCCATCAGCAATGGCCTGAGCAACTTTCTTTGTACCCTCATCGAATGGTGGCATTTCACAAACCCCCATCGGACCGTTCCACACGACGGTTCTGGCTTCGGATACGATTTGAGCATATTGACCAGCGGTTTGCGGACCGATATCCAATCCTTCAAAGCCTTCGGAAATCTGACCTGCTGTTACGACTTCTTTGTTACAGTCGGCTGAGAAATCATCACCACAATGTGTGTCCACCGGCAAAACCAGCTTATCACCGCCTTTTTCAAGAAGAGCTAGTGCCAGATCCACTTTATCAGGCTCAACAAGGCTCTTTCCGATTAAACCGCCTTGTGCCAAAGCAAAGGTATAGGCCATAGCACCACCAATTAGTACTCTGTCACAAACACCAAGTAGGTTATCAATAACGGTGATCTTATCTGACACTTTGGCGCCGCCAAGGATTGCCACAAATGGCCTTTGAGGAGTCGCTATGGCATCCGACAGATATTGAATTTCCTTAGCCACCAGGAATCCCACGACCCTGGGTTTGCCTGTCATCGCTTCTGGCACCGCAACCATGGATGCGTCTGTTCTATGACATGTCCCAAATGCGTCATTGCAATAGACATCTGCAAAGGCTGCCAGCTTCCCGGCAAACTCTGTACAGCCGGCTTTTTCACCTTCGTTAAAACGCAAATTTTCCAACACCAGAACTCCACCTTCACCAAGTTCAGCAACTTTGGTCTGTGCATCATCACCAACCGTGTCCTGTGCAAATGCCACCGGTTGATCTAGCAATTCACCCAACCTGACGGCAGCTGGCTTTAAGCTGAAACGGGAGTCATTGCCGTCACCTTTCGGTCGGCCCAGATGGCTCATCACAATCAGCTTTCCACCGCGGCTTAGAACCGATTGAATGGTCGGTAATGCCATCTTGATGCGGCGATCGTCTGTTATAGATTGGTCGTCCTCAAGTGGTACGTTGAAGTCTACACGCACCAATACGGCTTTGCCCGCAACATCTACCTGATCAATTGATTTCTTTGCCATCGTGAATAGCTATCCGTTTATTTACTGGAAGTTCTTGTTTGATAACTGACGTGATCGACAAACCACCTTATTCATCGACGGTTGTGATACCGAGTTCTCTCAACTGGCGTTTATCTACACCGCCTGGAGCTTCGGTCATCAAATCACCGGCCTTTTGAGTCTTTGGAAACGCAATGCAGTCACGAATATTCTCGAGACCACCGAACAGCATCACCCAACGATCGATGCCCAAAGCAATTCCACCGTGCGGAGGTGCTCCGTATTGCAATGCATCCAGTAGGAATCCAAAACGGTCCCGTGCTGTCTCAGCGTCGATCCCCAGTAATTCGAACACCTTGCTTTGAATGGCTGAGTCATGAATTCGAATGGTACCACCACCTGCTTCGGATCCATTTATGACCAGATCATAAGCAATAGCTCTCATGGAATGAGGCTCTGTCTCGAACATTGGCATGTCTTGATCCCGAGGTGCGGTAAAAGGATGATGCATCGCATTCCATCGTTGCTCTTCCTCGTCAAACTCAAACATTGGGAATTCTATGACCCATGAGAAATTCATTGCATTTGGGTCGTAAAGACTCAATTCCGCCCCCAGGCGTTTCCGCAAGGCCGCCAGTGCCTTACAACTGACTTCCCAGCTATCTGCAATAAAGAACATAATGTCGCCAACCTCGGCACCCATGCGTTCGCCGATAGCTGCCAATTCTTCATCGCTGAAATTCTTTGAAATCGGAGACCACAAGCTGCCATCCTCTTCCACTCGGAACCACGCAAGGCCTTTTGCACCAAAGTCCTGCTTCACCCATTCAGTCAATTCGTCAATTCGTTTTCGTGAGAAGTCTGCAGCAACACCGTCGGCCTTAATACCTCTTACAACACCACCATTAGAAACCGCACCACTAAACACGCGGAACTCGACCTTTTCGGCGACATCACTACAGTTGATTAGCTCCATACCAAATCGCAAATCCGGTGCGTCATGTCCAAAGCGTTCCATTGCCTCGTCATAGGTCATGCGAGGTAGTGGTAACTGCACATCTAAGTCCAGAATCTCTTTGGCCATTCGTTGAACCAGACCATCGATCATGCCGATCACATCGTCGGCATCGACAAATGACATTTCAAGATCAAGCTGAGTAAACTCTGGCTGTCGATCCGCTCTTAGATCTTCATCTCGAAAACATCTGGCAACCTGCACGTAACGGTCATAACCCGCGACCATCATGATTTGCTTGTATAGCTGCGGAGATTGCGGCAGTGCGTAAAAGTGTTTGTGGTGTACTCGACTTGGGACCAGATAGTCACGAGCACCCTCAGGAGTACTACGACCAAGAATTGGTGTTTCGACATCAATAAAGTCATTTTCATCGAAGTACTGACGCATCGTGTTAACTATTTTACTGCGTAGTACCAGCGTGTCCTGCATTTGCTGTCGTCGAAGATCCAGATAGCGATATTTAAGACGAAGATCTTCGCCGGGCAATTCCTGTTGGCTCGGTGTAAACGGCGGAGTTTTACTCTTATTGAGAATCTCTAATTGCGTCGTGCGCAATTCAACTGCACCGGTATCAATCTTTTCATTGACGGTGCCTTCCGGACGTGCGGCAATATTTCCAATAACCTTGATTACGTCTTCGTTGCGCAACGAGCTGGCTTCTTCAACTAAACCGCTCTCGGGTCCAAAAACAACTTGTGTTTTTCCATAGCGGTCGCGAAGGTCTACGAATACGGCGCCACCATGGTCACGAGTACTATCCACCCAACCACACAATGTCACGGTGGCATCGATATTTTCAGCCCGAATCTCTCCACAGGTGTGTGTTCGTAACACGATTGATTCCTAATCTTGTATTGAATAATTGCGATGCCAGAGGTGTATCACAGAAAATCTGCCCGTTTGGTTCCAAAACAGCTGTTCGTTGCATCGCTACGGCAAACTCGTATTTTAGTTGCGATGTGCAACATACAAAAGACACCCGTATTCGGGTTATTGAGACTCGGCTGCGGTGATGTGGTTAAGCAATTCCCCAAGCGAGTCTGAATCGGATCGATTGATTAACTGACACTCATCCAGACGCCGGAACCAGGTTACCTGTCGCCGTGCGAACTGCCGCGTACGTGCCTTTACTTTTTCTACCGTTTCTTCGATCGAATGGCCGCCAGTAATATGATCAATCACCTCACGGTACCCAACGGCCTGCATAGCCGTTCTGGATAATTCACCATGTGTTGTAAGCAAGGAATCGACCTCAGCTACCAACCCTTTCTCAAACATTTCATCAACACGCCTCTCAATCCGTTGGTGCAGTTCTGAACGATCCCAGGCAAGGACAAATGCTCGTGAGTGCGGCTGACTTTCAGTGTCGTCAAAATGTACTTGTTGATGACTAATCGGCTCACCGGTCGCCCGATAAACTTCAAGTGCACGAATAACCCGCTTCGTATCATTTGGATGTAGTTTATGAGCGGACAGTGGATCAATCTGGGCAAGTCGTGCGTGCAGCGCATCCGCTCCACGCTCTTCCAACTCTTGCTGCACTTGTTCTCGGAATTCCCAATCTGCTTCCGGACCACTGTATAACCCCCGCAGCAAGGACTTTAAATAGAGCGGCGTTCCGCCGACAAACAAAGCACTGTGCTGACGCTCATGAATCTGCTCAACCAAGTCATGCACCGCTGTGAGATACTCTGCAAGGCTGTATGATTCCGTTGGCTCTACAACATCGATCATGTGGTGCACAACCTGTTGTTGCTGCTCGGCAGTTGGTTTGGCAGTACCGATATCCATGCCACGGTAGAGGGCCATCGAATCCAGTGAGACAATCTCAGCATCGAGCCGCTTTGCAAGCTCGATCGCGATACTGGATTTCCCGCTAGCTGTTGGCCCGGTGAGAAACCAACAGTCACGTGAAATAGGTGCGAACTCTTTACCAGTCTCAGCTGTCATAATCGTCATGATCGTTAGTGACTTACGCGTGCTCGATGAGATGTTAAGAACTTCTAACAATACGCGTAATTGTCAGTATTCCGATGCGAATCTACGATGAACTGTGAACAATGTGGTTTCGTGTACGTGGTGTACACGGTCGTCCTTCTTCAATCGTGCAACGTATTGCTGCTCGTGTAAAGGGTATGCCGGTGACTGACCAAAATAACATCTTGTCGCGACTAATGGGTGTGATCGAAGATCGCAAAGCGAATCCACCTGAACAGTCATATACGACAAAGCTGTTTAATGGTGGGACAGCAACAATCGGCGACAAGATCCTCGAAGAAGCAGCGGAAGTTGTTGAAGCCGCAGATGAGGCAGGCGACGAAGGACGTGCACATTTGATTTACGAAGCAGCAGACCTGCTGTTTCACCTCATGGTCATGCTCGGATTTAAGGACATTCATATCCACGAAGTGGAAGCAGAGTTGTCCCGACGATTCGGTATTTCAGGAATTGATGAAAAAGCTGCAAGGCAATGACGAATCTAAGAATTGGATTACCAAGCAAAGGACGATTGGCAGAAGTTTCAGAACAACTGCTAAAAAAAGCCGGACTGAAATTCCGCAGGCAAAACAGGTCTCTGTTTGCCCGCGTGAGTGATTTGCCGGTTGATATCATCTTCCTCCGCACCGACGACATCCCTGTCCTGTGCGCCGAAGGTGCATTGGACATGGGGATCACAGGCAGTGATCTGGTAGCCGAAGCCGATGTTGATCTTGATGAACGACTGCAACTGGGTGTTGGCAAATGTCGTCTGGCCATCTGCGTGCCGGATGATAGTGATTTTGATACTGCTGCATCGCTCAACGGCCAACGGATTGCCACTAGTTTCCCAACGGTAACGCGACAGTACCTCGGTCAACACGGTGCAGAAGCACATCTGGTTAAATTAACCGGCAGCGTTGAAATCATGATCTCACTTGGGATTGCTGACGCCATTGTTGACCTGGTTGAAACAGGTAGCACACTCGCTGCCAACCGATTACGAATCCTCGATGAGATTGGTAACTACCAGACAATTCTTGTTCAGAACAAAGAAAAACGTCACGAGAATCTCGCTGACCGAATCGTGCGACGTCTGCAAGGCGTCGTCATTGCACAAGGATATTCATTGCTGGAATACAATATTCCGCGTGAAAAACTTGCTCAGGCCGAGGAGATTACACCAGGCTATAATTCGCCAACAATTAATCCCCTGGAAGACAACCACTGGTGCGCAGTCCGCGTCATGGTCAAGAGCAGTCAGGTATCCACGGTCATGGACCAACTCGACGAACTCGGCGCATCAGCAATACTCGAAACTCAAATCAATAACTGTCGCCTTTAGTCTTTTAGCCAAGGCGTGGTTATTCTCTATCGTTGCCGCTGGCTGTATGCACGTACGGCACCAACGAACTCTTCGAAAGTCCATTTGCGATCTTTGTTTCGATCATGGCTAACAAAGAATTCCTGCCAGAAACGCCGATCTTGCTCTGTTAGATTCCCCTGATGCAGAGCTAGGAATTCCTCTAAAACAACGGTCTTGTCGTTGTTCTTGTCGTAACGCTTGAATACTCCCTCGAGCTCTGCGAGCTGTCCACGCTCTCCTTCACGCGGTGCGTCCGGTCGAGGTCGGTCGCCTTCACGCGGTGCATCCGGTCGAGGGCGATCACCTTCGCGTTCTACATCCGGTCGGGGACGGTCACCTTCGCGCGGTGCGTCCGGTCGGGGACGGTCACCTTCGCGCGGTGCGTTCGGTCGGGGACGGTCACCTTCACGCGGTGCGTCCGGTCGGGGACGGTCACCTTCACGCGGTGCGTCCGGTCGAGGTCGGTCGCCTTCACGCGGTGCATCCGGTCGGGGACGGTCTGCACCATCGAGGTGTTGTCTTAGTCGGACAAGTTCCTGACGTAATTCAGCATTCTCGCGTCGCAATTTTTCCAGGTATCCAATCAACTCACGAAGCTGTTCCTGACTGATTGTACGTTCGCCTTCACGTTCTACTTCTTCTCGTTCACGGTCCCCTTCTTTTGGAAGGTCACGCTCTCGTTCCACGTCTCTCTCGCGGTCACCTTCACGCTCTGTTTCACGTTCACCGTCACCTTCGCGTTCTTCACGCGTAGCAAATGGGTTTTCAGAGTCGACCTTTACAGGTGCCTTAAATGGATTTTCTTCCTGTGCGACTAAAACAGGCGAGCCGATCAGACAAATGGCTGCTGTAAGAATTAGATTGCGCATTTTCCGCTCCAAAAAATAGGGACGTGTTAGGTTACGAAGGATTCTTTGTCTCCTAATTTCGATTGTCTGCAACCAAAC
>JBJLEE010000063.1:0-6937 GCA_045566075.1 Pirellulaceae bacterium
AAATCAAGCATTTATACAATCAGGATCCACCCTCTGGCGGATTCTTACACATCCGCAGTAAACCGAGCACAGCCGCCAATCCTGCATCGCTTGAATTCACTCACCATAACGAAAAAGGCGCCATCCTATACAGAAGTGTAAAAACACCCAACTAACGCCAGTCATGGACACCCACTTTCTGTTTGGGTCTGGTTTTCAAGCATTTTTGAATTTCAAACTATGCCTGTCTTAGATCTGAGCCTGGGTTGGAGGCCGAGCTGAAATGTATAGACAGTCTATGTTCTACACGGTCAAATTTATGGACAGTCTATAGTTTCTTCTGCCTGTGGATTCTGCTGTAAATCACGCCTGTCTTAGATCGCTTTAGATCGTCAAAAGGCCTTATTCTCAATAAACACGCGAATTGCGTCGCTATTGAGAATAGTTATCATTAAAATGGCAATTAACACATATGTTTTTGCATAAAATGCAGTTTAGGTTATTGCGGAAGTTACCAAATGGCCGTAATATACCCTTATTGATACTAAGTATTAATAAGGGAAAGGCTTTTATGGCGTGGTTGGAACCACGGATTGTTTGTACACGGATGTATATCGCGGATCACAGCTCACCTTCCTGTAAGTGGAACATAGGACAAATGAAACAGTCATATCGTAAACAAAAAGGTTTTACACTCCTCGAAGTACTCATGGTTGTCGCCATGCTAGCTATCGTTGGTGGTGCAATTATCTCTAACTATGGTGGTCTTGAAGATAAGGCTGCAAAGGGGACCGCAACTCACACCATCGCTGCAGTTGAAGAAGCATTCCGCCTCTTTGCAGCAACCGAAGGCGTACTTCCTAATAATCTGGAAACGCTGCTGGCAGCAACACCTAACACACCTACTTATGTAGCTGCTGAGCTTGATAATTCCGCTACTGGCACCTCTGGCACCGCAGCAAAAGCATCTTTCCTTGGTAGCAAAATCGCCGGGAAGTTCACCGTTGTGGATACCGATCCGACGGCGCTCGTAGCTGCTGGAATCACTCGGATACGATATCTGGACATTAAAGGAAATAGCACTGGTGGCACACTCGACATCAAGGATGCTGATGGCGGTGAAACCACGGTTGGTGACATCGCTGGAATTACTATTCCGCAACATGCTTTCGAAGCACCTCGTCCAGGAAACAATAACCGTGGTCGTGGTTACTACGTAAACCTAACTGCCGGAACGAATGTACCACTTGCGATCTGGGATGCCGGTACAAACGGTTACAACAACGTCAAAGTTGGTGCGAAACCCACTGCTGTTTTAGTATGCCTAGGCCTTGGCAATGCATCCTCACTGATCGGTGACGGCGTTTTCACAAACCTTGGCCATGCCCCTTTCTACGGAAACGTAGGGAAAAACGAATACAACCACTACGTAGCACTGATCGACATCAGTGGCAGCAGAGCAAAAGTCATTGGAATTGTTGACTCACGCGGTGACTTCCTTGATGAAGAATTCGCTGAAGCAACGGGTCAAAAGCTCTAAGTAGCTGAAAGCACCACATAGTACAAACGATGTGTGTAAGCAACGTCCGGGGTATCTGCTCATCAGAAGTAGGTACCCCAGCGTTGTTTTTAGACCCAACTGCGAGAATCCGAATAAACAACGCTAGCCGCTAAAATGCAAACTCGAAATCACAATCATAGTTTTCGCGAATCGAACCGTGGATTCACCTTGCTTGAATTACTGGCAGTGGTTTCAGTAATGGCAGTGATAGCAGGCGCAGTAATTTTCAATCTAACGGGTACGCAAAGCGATGCTGTTGAGAGAATTTCACACGGTGAAATCGCGACAATTGCATCTGCCATCGAAGCATTTAAACGGGATACCGGCTATTTCCCAAAGGAAGGCCCTTTCAACTTAACCACAAATGGTGGAGTCATTGACCCTGATGACGATGACCATTGGCCGGCATTTCTATCAAGCGCCAGTTCATCAGATAGGACGAACTGGTTTAATCACCCCGCTAACTTCTATCAGCTCACATTCCGAGCCAGTCCACTTGAAAGTACCGGCCACAAACTAGCGAGTATGCAAATCTCAAGTGGCCGAGGGTGGAACGGCCCGTATTTAAAAGATGCTGGTGAATTTGTAAGTGCTGGCACATTTAATTCCGCTACTCATGCACACACACCTACAACGTGGACGGACGGAACCTGGGACCCCACATCCGGCACAATTATTGAAAAAATACCCGCTGTTTTTGACCCTTATATCCAAACTGTGGGTACTTTCAATGTCGAGTTAACTACTGGGGCTACGCCTAACCGCTGGGGCAGACCCTATTTCTACTTTCAATCTGGTAACTCTTGCTGGTTAGTAAGTATGGGTAAGAACGGAATCTATGAAGGCGGAGTAAATGACGGCACAGCCAACGGCAAGGATGACGTCGTGCATTACGTAACCAAGTGATCAAGGGGGGCAACCCGTGCGTCGACAATCTACTCCCCAGCAAGTCCGCAGCCAATATGGTTTTACGCTTCTTGAGTTGCTTCTGGTAGTGTTTATCCTTTCAGTACTCGCTGTAAGTGCTGTGTCGCTGACAGATAATCTGGATACAGCTCAAGATCAATACCGTGTTGAAGCCACCAAAAATCAAGGTAGTGCCTTTGAAAAGGGCATCATAAATATTTCAGCTGACGGACGGTCAATCTCTGGATTTGTGACCGATATGGGGGCACTACCCTCCAACATGATGGAACTTGCTTATGGCGTTCGCGATTTAGCAACACCACTGCGATTTCCTGCATATCAAATGGTCTCCCCTGTTTTTGATCCCACCCCAACATTAGGTTTTAACGACGGTAGTGCTGACTCGATATCCATTTTGTCTTTTGCACTGGGCAAAGGTTTTCGTGGGCAACAAACAACCAACGGCGTAACCGAATTTTTTCACGGCTCCTACATTAATCTTGGAATCGGGTCGACGACCGACTACAAGTCTGACGGGGCAGCGCTTTTGCAGGATGGATGGGGAAATGGCTCCATTTCTGATTTTTATACTATTGATGGTTCAAACCAGTCGCCAATTAACAGCGGACATACCCTGACCGACCTTACACATGGTTGGCAATTAGCTTCAATTTCCGATGCAACTTACACAGGTGAGAACTTCTTTGGTGATACACCAGCAGCAAATGGAATCGGTGCACTTACTCTTTCAACGTCTGGTCAGGATGGAGCAACGGGCGGAGACTCCCCATACGAAGTTGATCAGGTAATTGCCAGACTTCAGCCGGACGATTGGAGCATTGTTGCCGATGATGTTCGTGTTGAGGTATTTAATGATCTTCCCGCCGGTAATGTTTTCAATAACCAATACAACGTCAATGAAGGCTTGGTTGATGATCCTAATACAGACGGCGGCAACGAATATACATACGGAATTGTCTTGTTAGCGTGTAATTCCCGATCAACCGACAACCCATTAGATGGCACAGCTACGGGATGGCAATGGGCTCAATTCCCCAGTGCCAATATCCATGTACACATTCCGACAAACAGTAGTCGGATATTCACCTTAACCAATCGCATAAACGGACCATTACGCATTCCGGCCGGCGAACATCTCCTATTGCTAGTGCGATGCAATGCGGCGGGAGTACCACAAAGTGGTATTAACTTTCCGTCAGTTTATGTCCGGACGATTCAAGATGGAAATACTGCAAACAAAAAGAACGAAATCCAGCAAATCAGATTAATCGATAGTGCTGTATCTGCCGTCGGCGGCCTTAACAATAACGGCGTTCCTAGTAACTTTCGCATTTGGGTTGACCGAGATGGTAATGGTGAACACTCCCTAATCCCTACCGGAACCATTGATCTCGCTAGTGCAAATGACATTGCCCAACCGGCTATCTATCAGGCTCTCACAATGGACAACGGTCCTAAAACAATTATCCAACCCGGACAGGATAACTGCATCGTAACGAGAGTTGCAACCAACATCTGGAATATTGAATTTCAGATGGGTGGAGGAGACGGTGATGATAGTACCAACCTGTACACCGACATGGATCCTATGCAAATCGATTATTCAGGGCTGAATTTCAGCGCAGCACGATTTCATGCAACTCCTGTTCAGATCCGACCAGGAAGCACAACAACCCTTCGACTTAATCTGTCAGCTTTCACACCATAGACGATAAGAAATGCCTCTACCCTCTAATACTCCAACACTCGTAATAATCCACGACGGATTTTCGTTATACGGCGTGGTAACAACTGCTGGTGCTAAAGACACATCCTCAGTGTCCGTTCCAATTACAGAGCTCTCTGACACTCTTGGACAAGTCGTTGCACAACTCGGACGTCCAAAGCAGGTGATTCTGGTAACAACCGACATCACCATCGCTACTCTGCAATTGCCACCAGGGTTGGAAAACATAACTGCCGGCGACGAGCTCAACAAAATGCTTAAGTGGGAGATGCAACCGTATCTTGAACTGAACCCGATGACACCGATGCTTGGGCAAATCCTCGTTGCACAAGACCGCCTTTCTCACCAACAACTTGGTGACTTAATCGAAGCTCAAAAACAACAGCGTGCCGACAATCCTGCTGCAGCAGCAACCCCTCTTGGTGAACTAGCTATCGAACGAGGCTTTATTGAACAGGAAGAATTGAATAGTGCCGTTTCATTGCAGATAGCGTTATCAACAACCGAGAACACTGGTGAATACGTCTTTGGTTTGCCAGCATCCGAGCAAGCCATTCCAGGTCAAAACCAGCAGCGCCATGTAACGGCGATCACCCGCGATGATCGCGCCAAGTGGTTGTCCGCCTTCAAGAAAAACGGGCTTAGCGTCAATGCCATGCTACCGATCGTCGGTGTTGCTGCTGGCGAAATTGCTAGCTCCAGCCCTTCTCCCGCTAGCACAATCATCGAAGTCCACAACACGTTCGCCTCGATCACTCATTTCACCGGGAACAAGGCATCGGCGTTTGAGTACCGACCATTGCCCATTTCCCCGGTTGATACGGATCAAATAAGAAATCTGATCGATCGCATTAATAGTCCATCCAAGTTACTCAAGTGTGCTACCGGTGAACTCACTGAACTGGTCCATGCAACGGGTGAAACGAATACGCCGACCGTTCAGCTCGATGAATCTACTAAATCACTCATGGAATCAATTGCAATTGGGGCAATAGCCACCGTAGCGAGACCAGCGAGCGGGATAGCATCAGTTCCGATCAAAAATCCTCCCATCCCACTCAACCAACGGGCATTCTACAAACCGCTGCTCGTCTCGATTTGCGTCGCTGGATTGATCATCGCGGCAGAATTCTTTATGGCCCGAAGCCTGCTGCCGATCATCGCAGAACGTGATAAGCAAGAAAAGGCGGACTTGGCTGCTCACGAAAAAATGGATGAAGTCAATGAACTTAAAGATCGAATCGGCATCATGGATTCTAAGATTGATGCACTGAATGCAGAAATCGCGCCCATCCAAAAGAGAAACAGGCTGATTGGCAATTCACTTGGCAAACGTTCGGACTTTCACAGCACGCTCTTTGAAGTTGTTGCTGCGGCAGTCGGGGATGAAGTCATGCTTGACAGGTTAAGTTCTCGAAATGGCCACACTTTTCAGCTGGAGGCATGGTCATTAACCCAGGAGAAGGCTGATCTTTTCGTAAAACAACTTGCCGATGCATTAGCAAACCACAGCATGACTGTACTTGTCGAATCCACACGCCCAGCCAAAGGAAGGCTCAATCTGGAAGGACGCCAGATCATGTTGAGGATAACTCCTATCACTGAACCAGTGGTCTTAACGAACGAAGGGACTGGTGAGTAATCATGGCAGTTAAAACAGAACGCGAAAAGAGAATGCTCGTGATGCTGCTCGCGATGTTCTTGTTATTTGGTTATTACCATTTATGTATTACCGGTGGAGCCGGAGCCAACTTGCTCAATGATGTCTTCTCCGGTGATATCACCGGAGAAACAGCTGCCGTTGATGCATTGATTCGACCTTATCAAGTAGTAAAAAAAGAACTTGAGGAAGAGATAGAGTCGCATAAGGAAGATATCCAAATGGATCTTCAATACGTCGTTGAGTCCGGCGGTGCGGCATTACTCACCAAACAGCTCGCAGAAAAGGAAGGCGTACTCGAATCAACGAAGCAGCAACTCAAAGACCAAAAGGTCATTACCACACAGCTATTATCTCAACTCGTGCCAAAGTCCGATACGATGGCAGAGTCTTCATCAATGCGGGCGGAGATCGCTCAGCTAGCCACAGCGCTTAATCTCGAAATCCTTGAAACCACTCCCGTAAGAGATGTTGAGCAAATTGGGATTATTGAAACTGCAGCGCTCACGGACGCCACAGGTAACCGAATCAAGTACATCGATGGCGCGCCCGTAATCTCATATATCGACGCAAAACAAATCCACCAGCTACAAGAAATACAAATGCTCGAATACAAGATGCAAGGAAAGGCTGTCAGCTTCTTCGTGTTTCTTGAAAGCATTATAGAACTACCTTGGAGTTTGTTTGTCGTGAGCATGGATGTGAGTGTTCCGAAATCAAACACTAACGAATTAGTGACACCTGAAATGACTGTTGTGCTGGCTTACTGATTCAATAGAGAAAAACAAACTATGCCGTTTACTGTTACCACATTCCATCGTTTGCTCGAAGAGATGGTCTCAAATGAGGCGTCAGATCTGCATTTGAGTAGTAACGAAGCACCGTTTTTTCGGGTTAGCGGTAAGCTACTGCGATCAGCAGAACAATTCAGCACTGCAGCAGAACTCGAAGAGGTTGCTCGGGGGATCATGAATCCGCAGCAATGTACTGCTTTTGAAATGCAAAAGAGCGTGGATCTTGCTATGTCATCAGCAGATGGCGAACGATTCCGGGTGAACATCTACCGGGATCGTGGAAATGTCTC
>JBJLEE010000064.1:0-6605 GCA_045566075.1 Pirellulaceae bacterium
GCCGAGTCCTGGTGGAGGAATGGGCGGAATGATGGGCGGTGGACAACAGCCTCCGCCGCCAAAAGCTGATGGGGGTCGAGCTACGTCATTACTTGACGCAATTGGACTGCGCTGGAAATACGATCGAATCGCCTTTCACTTAAATAACCCTCACGCTAATTTCGCTGGTTTGCCACCGGAGTATGTGTTTATTACACGCGGTGAGGACGACAGCACATCGTTTAACGAAGATAGCCCGGTAACAAAGAACCTGCAGGAAATCGTAGCGCTTTACACCGGAACAGTAAGTGATCGGGATTCAGATGATGATTTGAATGTTATGCCATTGTTACAGACATCTGAAAAGTCCGGACTATTGGATTGGACCGAGTTTGTTGACGAGCCACGCCAGCATTTTCCTGGAATGCAAATGGGAGCCCGTCAACGTTCTCCAGATGCAGTCTTTCATGACGTTGACGAATCGACTCACGCTATTGCCGCGTTTGTGGATGGCAAAAATGGCGATAGTGAAATTCGGGCGGTTTATGTTGCGGACCTGGATATGATTTCTGATTTCTTCTTCCAGGAAAGAGCCTTCGGTAGCCTAGAGTTTGAATTCGATAATGTCACGTTTGTTTTAAATGCGGTGGATCTGTTGGCAAAAGATGAGAACTACATCAGTTTGAGAAGTCGACGTGCTACACACCGAACGCTGCAAAGGGTCGAAGAACAGAAGGAAGTGTTCCTTACTGCCGCGACGGAAGAACGCGAAAAGGCTGATGAAGAGTCCGATGCAGAACTGGATAAAGCTCGCGAGCAACTGCAGAAGCGGGCGAAAGAGATCCAGGAAAATGATGCACTGGATGAAATCGCCAAAGCTCAGATGCTACGTCAGGCAGAAATCAGTGAACAACAACGGCTTTCGCTCCATGAAGCGCAAATTGAACAAGACAAGAATCGTCGTATTCGCGAAATCCAGGCCGACACGAAAAGAAAGGTCCAGTCACTTGAGTCAAGCATCAGATTCTGGGCCGTCGTGCTTCCACCACTACCGGCACTCATCCTGGGAGTGGTAGTGTTTTTCAGACGGATTTCTGCAGAAAACGAATCGGTACCCGGCTCACGTCGTCGTCAGGCATAAGTACTTAATAGAGAAGAAGACATGTCAGAGATTAATAAACACGCGCAAAATGAAACTCGACGTACGCAGGCTTTGGTGAGTGCTGCTGCAGTCTGTGTCCTCATCACTGTGTTAATCAAATGGTCCAGTGCTCCGGCAGCAATTGAATCGCAAGGTCAAATTGACACGCCCTTTTATCCGAAATTTGAAGATCCAACTACCGCCAAATCGCTAGGTGTCTATTCATTCGATTCGGAAAACATCGAACCACTCAGTTTTGAGGTGTCGAGAACAGACTTGAATGAAGTCTGGACCGTCGGTAAAGATCATTATCCGGTGGACGCCGAAGAACAGTTGGCAGAAACGGCCGCCAGCGTTATTGGTATTACGCGTGGTGCCTTGGCAACACGTTGGGAGAAGGAACACGCTAAATACGGAGTGATTGACCCTCAGCAAGGTTCGATAAATGTGACTGAAGTGGATGGCGTCGGCAAACGTATCATCATCAAAGGGCAAAACGATGAGACGCTGGTGGATTACATTATCGGAAAACAGAGTCCGGATAAACCAGGTGCTTATTACGTGCGGACCCCCGGGGATGACAATGTGTATATCTGTGATGTGGACATTCAGTTATCTACGAAGTTCAGCGACTGGATTTCGACAAGTCTTCTGGAGGTCGACGCATCCGGTGTCGTGCATTTGAGTGTTGAGACGTATTCATTTGATGAGACGGGTGGGCAAATCTCAATCGAACCGGGTGATGAGCTGGTCTTCTCTAAACCAAACGCCACAGAGAGCTGGACCACCGAAGGATTGGATGAAGAATCCGAAGAGGTAAATGAAGCAAAGATACGTAGCACGGTTAACGCGCTTGGCAATCTCCAGATCGCTGGTGTCCGACCAAAAAACCAAGGCCTAACATCAGAATTAACGTTTGATGAAGATCAGATTAACAGCCAATCTGACTTTCAGCGACTGCAACTCGAGTTATTGGCGAGAGGTTATGCTCTTGGCCGGTCCGACGAAGATCCGGAGCAATTGAGGCTCTTTTCACGAGAAGGAGAGATTCACGTTGCCAGTGAAGATGGGGTCGTCTACGAGCTGTACTTTGGTCGCGCCTTTACCGGCGAGGCAGGCGAAATCGAATTTGGCGAGGACGATGCCGCGGTAACAGATTCGCCTGAAGAAAGTGACGATGAAGGCGGAGACGAGTCCGGCGAGGCGTCCGAACTCGATGGCGAGCCAGAGGCGGAACCTAGTGATACGGGTTCAACCGGTCGTTATCTCTTTGTCAGGGCTCGATTTGATGAGGCTTTTCTGGGGGCTAAACCAGTAGCGCCCGTCGCCCCGGTAAAACCGGTAGATGATAACGGTGACCAACCGGATGATGAAGGCGACGCTGAAGATGCCCCAGAACCTGAAAAGGATTCGGAGAGTTCACCCGAAGCTGACAACGAAGGAGACGAAGGGTGTCAGGAGGAGGCAGAAGAGGCAGAAGAGGCAGAAGAGGCAGCAGAGGCAGCAGAGGCAGCAGAGGCAGCAGAGGCAGCAGAGGCAGCAGACGCAGCAGACGCGCCAGCTAGCGAGTCACCTTCGAAAGCCGATAGTGAAAGTGACGCGGGTGAAAGTGACGAGGAACCTGTCGAAACACCTGCCGAACCAGCTGAAAGCAATGAAGGGGATGACGGGGATGACGGGGAACCTGAAAAGAGCTTAGAGGATCTGATGGCGGAATACGAAGCAGCCATGTCGGAATATGAAGCAGCAGTGCGTCTTTATGACGAACGAATTCGCGAAGGGCAGGAAAAGGTCGATTCTGCTAATAAACGATATGCGTTGTGGTACTACGTCATTTCCGGTGATAGTTTTGATGCGTTGAATCTTGAACGTGATGACTTGGTGAAAGTCAAAGGCGAAGATGGACCTGGTCTACCCATGACACCGGGAATCCCGGGCCTGAATATTCCAGGCTTGCAGGGTAATTAACGCTCCTGTACTCATGAAAAAGCTGTCCTGCTGCCTTAGCGTCGTATTGGGATGTGGTTTGTGCTTTGTTTTGCCAGATCTAAGGGCGGAACCACAACCCGTGAGTGGCACAATGCGCCTCGTTCCGATTCCAGCAAGCACCCCACAGCCGCAGGCAAATCCAAGTACAGAACAGAAGGTCGTTTTAGGCAAAACACTGTTCTTTGATCCGCGGCTCTCGGGAAACAACCGCATCAGTTGTGCTAGTTGCCATATACCTTCTAAGGGGTTTGGAGATGGCAAGCCACTCTCTTCTGGATTCACGGGTGAAAAACTCGCGAGGAATACGCCCACGGTACTAAACACAGGATTCCAGCGGCAGCTATTCTGGGACGGTAGGACACAGAGTCTGGAAGAACAGGCCTTGATGCCTATCCAGTCTGCCCAGGAAATGAATCAAGAGATGAAAGAGTTAGTACGGGAATTAAAGGCGACGGCTGAGTATCCCAAACTGTTTCTAGATGCCTTTGATGATGGGGTCACTGCAGAGAATATCGCCAAAGCACTGGCGTCATACGAGCGTTCGTTGATGTCAAAGCCGACTGACTTTGATAAGTATCTCAAAGGTGATGAACAGGCGTTATCCATATCAGCTCGGCGAGGAATGGAGCTCTTCGAAGGGGATGCAGGCTGCATTCGTTGTCACAATGGCCCGCTTCTAAGTGATGGAAAATATTACCGATTGGGCGTCGGCAGAGGTGATTTGGGTCGCGGTGCCGTGACAAATAGAAGGGAGGATCGTTACCGGTTCCGGACACCCTCGTTAAGGGACGTGTCCTTAACGGGACCCTATATGCATGACGGTTCGATGAATACGCTCTATCAGGTTGTGGAGTATTATTATCGCGGGATACCGACTCGTGGTCCGGAGGGATTGGATTTGGACGTCGAGCCGTTATCGGATCGTAGTTTTACTGAGATAGATGACTTAGTGGCATTTCTGAAAGCACTAACGAGCAGCGAATAGGACTCTAAGGCAATGTTTTCCTATCTTGGGAATAGCTGGTGCAAACGAGGACTTCTAAGGATGAACTCTACCCATCCGGGCAAATAAGTTTAAACGAAAATGATTTGCCTTTTTTCCAATACACCCAATTAGCAATTCGCACCTACTTCGCTAAAATGAGTCGCTACGACAGATCAATGCAACTAACACATAAGTATATGTAGATCTGTTAATCGCTCTGCTGTTGGATCTAAATGCGTTATGAGTCGTAAGTTTCAGCTATCGTTTTTCGTTTTACTGGCTTGTTGGGGCGTTTTTCTATTAGCCAAGGCTCAGGATTCGCGACCTCTAGCGGTAGTTGAGAATGAAGAAAATAAAACGGTCTCGCAACCGGTTTTGACTCGAATTGAAAGTCGTTTTGAGAGTCTAGTACAGCATTGCAGACAATTTGCTAGCCCGTATCGCTGGACGTTATCAAAGTCTACCGAGGAGCAGAAGCCGTTAGCCACCATTTCGATGGCAGATGTCGATGGCGCTTTTGAGTCGCCGCCACGGATCGACTTCATATATCGCCAGGAACAGGAAGTCTGGATCCCTCATGCTATTTCATGGAACGACGCGGCATCCCTTGATTGGGTCGAAATGAACGTCAATAAGCTGTGTGATATCGCATTGATTGAAGAAGAGTTCAGAATCTTGATGCTATTCGGCATTTGACGAATGTCTGAGTTTACAGACAGGCCAGCGTGCACAAACTGCAGACGTTTCCTGAAGTGGAAGGGGACAGCAGATGAATCTACGAGCTTGAGGTGTTTAGTCTCGCGAGCTACCGGGCTGTTGTAAATTTAAATGAATAAAGGTCGGCATCACGTAACACAAAACGCAGACGTATTGCTTTCCCGGCGAAAGCCTGAACATTGCTACCTTGTTGCCAGTTAACCGTGTGTTTGACGCTATCACCTACGATTTCTGAGCAGTCTGTAATAGTGAAGTCGGGTAGGGGGGTGCCATCGATATCTTGCAATTCAACGCGCAGACTTCCTGCTGCTGAAGTTGAGTAGTTTATCTGAAGTTTGTTACCGTTAAAGCGAATAGGTTTGGTGGTAACTTCACCGCCTCGAAAGGGAGCGTTAATGGAGACAAAGCCGTCTAAGCGGATAGTGTAGCGGCGTAGCCGTGATTCACCGTCCCGCCAATATCCTTCGCTAAAGAGCATAGAGATCTCATTTGCAGCACCCTGAATCGAAGATTTCGTCTCAAAAAGACCATAACTTTGGTAATTGTCACCGTACATCCAATTGCTGCGATTTCGATCGGCCTCCGGACCAGGGCGCAAAAATGCTTCATCCCATCGTTGGAATGCGACGCCATCGCGACTGCTCATGAAAAGTCCATCGCTAAGGTCAGAGCCGACGCGAGGGTATGCTGCACTCAGTTCCGCACGTAGATCGACCGGTTCAATTAAACGAAGTTGATCGGATAGCTTGCGGGCGGTATACCGTGTTGGGAAGCCAACCCTTACGTGTGGTGCACGATAATACGGTTGAATAGCATTTGTATACATCTGTTGAGGCGGTGAGCCGGGATAATTTAACGCTATCGGCTCAGACCAATCTCTTAAATTGTTCGATGTGACCATTGAAATGGAGCGTCGTCCCTCCACAACAGTCCGGTAATACAATACGTAATGTTGATCTTTGGGTTCCCAAAAGACCACATTCATTGAGTCTAGGGCACCCTTCTTGAAAATTGCTTCATCATGTTTTTCCCAGTGAATGGCATCTGGTGAGGTAAAGAGGTGTAGCCCAACTTTGCGGTTACCGCCGACCGCCTTAAACTTTTCAGAGGTGGGACATCCTGGACGTGTGTCCAAAAAGGGTACAAAGGTGCCTGAAAAAGCACTGCCTGGCCAAACAATATTGTTATTAAGAGGGTCCTCACCTTTGGTGGCGAGTTGGCCGAGTAACGGGAAGATCCTGAGCGTGGGTTTTCTCCAGCTGATCCCATCATCGCTTTCTGCATAGCAAACGACGGGACTGTGGGACATTCGAAGTTTATCGCCATCCCAAATCATCCGATGTCCTCGATAGATCATTCTAAAAAGGTCGCCGTCTTTTATTACGGTAGGGTAACCGCTTGTGTTTCCTTCCCATTTTTCATCGAACACGAGAGCTATTTCACGTGGGACCGGTCGATGCAGGGTTAACCGTGCGTCCTTTAAAGTATCGATTAAGTAGTTATCGACAAATAATTCACGGCGAGAGCCAATGTCAATGGTTTCCTGACCGGTGAGTATCGGAGCCGTGGCGATGATAAAACACGCGGCCCATAATATGCTTCTGTTATTTGCGATCACAGCTTCCAATCTCTAACAAACTCAATACGAGGCGGGGTGTGGAAGATAATATCTTAACCGCCCGGCAAAACCGGAAGGCCACTTTTCTTGAGAACAGGTGCGACACTGGTTCTTGTTCGCGGTGCATTACATTGACGAAAATGGCGATGTGCAGTGATTAACTTAAATAATCGCCG
>JBJLEE010000065.1:0-6232 GCA_045566075.1 Pirellulaceae bacterium
AGCATCTCGGGTTTCAGAACGATGCCATTTTGCTTCGCCGTCTGCAGTCCGTGCACGACCGTTGCAGTTGTATGCACCCAACTTGGACGATCGTAACTGGAGAACCAACCCCAGCCACCATCACTGTTTTGTTGTCCGGCGAGGCGTTGAATGCCGGCCGCAACCATGCGATCCAATTCATTCACGCTAAAGACCGGATTCTTTTGCCAGCGATGCCATTGGCGTGCCCGGTCATTCCCGTCCCCAATTTCCTGTGCGTTGAGATTGGTTCGTTTGTCACGGATCTGCTCCAAGTTCAAATCCATATCAAGCAAAATTTTCTGCGTGATGACAGCCGGAATAAATCGATTGAGTGTTTGCTCAGTACAGCCATGTGGAAAATCTGCTAAATACGGCAATGCGTCGACCATAGCACCGGCAAGTGTTGGAGAATATCTAACCTCCAGCAGAGACTGTTCCGGACGCCGCTCCGCCGGCACGTTGATTTGCACAAGACTACTGTTTTTATCCGGTCGAATCGTCCCCGCCCAGCTTTCAGTTTTCAACATGCCATGTACGAATACAGGGAATGTCATTTCCATCGCATCAGATTCTTCGTCTGTCAGCGCTGACATTCGAACGATGGCCTCGCCTTCGTGATTCACTTTCACACGCCAATTCACTCGTTGCTCGCCATTGGCTGGGATGACGACATTTTGTGTCAGGTCATCAAACGCAGAGAGTTCTCCACCCTCGAGTCCAAGTGTCACTTGCACCTGTTTTTCTGTATCGAGGTAATTGTGAACATTTGCAGACAAAACCACTTCATCTTTCTGAACAAAGAATCGAGGTGCCTGAAGTCTGACAATTAGATTCTTGCGGGTCACTACCTCTGCAGAGCCACTGCCGACCTTGGTGCCATGTCCTAACGCCCAGACGTTGACTTTCCAGGTCGTGAGATTCTCCGGCATTTTTAACGAGACTTCGGCAATCCCGTTTACATCCGTCGTAACAGAACCGGCCCAGAGTGCTGTATCTGCGAAATTACTACGCACGGTTGGCTGTACGAGCGGATTGCCTTGTTGCCCAGCCTGTAGACTTTGAAAATTGCTTTGCGATTTCGACAGATCGGCAGACTCCATATCCATTGCAAGCTGTCGGCTGGCAGCCATTCCGCCGCCACCTACTCCACCGCCGAAAGACTGTCCCTGGGCGGGTGAAGATGCCTGGTCCGCCGACTGCAAGTAGCCGTTTTGACTGGCCCTTGATCTATTGGCAAGACCAGAAGTGGTAGCGGTTTTGTATTTAGCATCTCGTGCACCGGAAAAATCGTCCGCCACCGCGTGTCCAAAAACACCGAGCATTGTCATACCGGTCATTCCGCTTGGATACATGTTATATCCGGGACGACCAAGATTTGTCTGATGGCCCGGGTAATGATTACGGCGCCACTTCCAGAAGAATTCCTTGATATCCGGAATGTTGGAGCCACCGGAAATGTACTCGACAGACTTGTCATACACCGAGACGACGGTGCTACCTTCAAAATTGTCACCGTTTATATCTGTAACATGCAACCGAACGGTTGCATCTTCACCCGGCAAATATTCGTCGGCTGAAGGAATCACCTCGACATTCAGTACTCGCTTTTCAGGCGGCACCACAACTTCTTTTGTCTGGCTAATGACGCGGCCGTCAAATACCGTCGTTGCTTCAACAAAGAAGTTTGGCATATCTTTTTTGACAACAAGAATTTCTTCAACGGTGCTCTTACCCTTGAGGCGAATGATCTTGGGTCGGAAATACACGCCATTAGTCGGTCTCACAAACAGCAGGACGGTCGCACCACGGCGATTACTGTTGATCTGCAACTTGACCTTGTCGCCAGCCTTGTATTCTCGTTTATCCGGAATTAGTTCCAGATCATTAAACTTATATTCCCGCCCGTCAGATTCTCGACCTCGAACTGTGAATATGTAACCACCCTCCACTTCGTGATCATGTTCATCTTCAAGTGTCAGTGACAACCTGTATTGTCCCGGTTTGGATGCAGCAATTTTTTGAGCCGAATCACCAAGATCATTGGTTTCAATATTCCATTTGCGGACAGTTGTCTCGACTGGTTTGTTGTCCTTGTACGTGATCCTGTACAAAGCAAGTTTGCCGCTACCTTTTACCGGACGTTGGTCCAGAGTCTGGGCTTTGAAAGTTGCTTGAATAGTATCACCGACGTTGTAATAACCTCGATCGAGCCAGGTAAACACGGTAAACGGTTTTCTCGTTGCAAGCACTTCCCCGGAACCGACAATCGTGCGACGCGATTTATCGCGGACTTCAGCAGTCACGGTATAACGATGATCCGTATTGCCATGTAATTCTTTGGCAATCGATGTATCAATATCAAAAGAGATCGTCCCGTCCGGGCCAACTTCCGTTTCCAAATCCAGTACGACCTCAGGAGAACCGCCATGATACGGTGCCCAGATCGGATATGGCCTTAAGCAACCAACCCATTGATGCCAACCTGGATACCAGGGATAGTCGTAACAGTACCACCAATATCCGCGGCCAAAACACCAATCCCAGTGAGCGTACGGATACCAATTCTGAAGGTAGCTGGTTCTGGTCACTTTGATTTTTGCAGTCGCTTCTGAGACGGGCGATCCAAAGTAATACTTGGCATTTACTTTGGCAGTAATGATTTCGCCTAACTCCACCGGCTTGGAAGGAGCTTCAACCGTTACTTCGAATTCTGGCTTTTTATATTCTTCAACTCGGAATGAATTTCCGCCGCTGATTTGCAAGTTATTACCGGTGCCAGCAATACCATGCACGTGAACGCGGTAAACACCGAGTGTTGCATCTTCCGGTATATCCCAATTCGTCTCGATACCTCCGAAGTCATCTGCCTTACCTGTCGTCGAGTAGACTTTTTCGTTCTTACCGTCATAGATTTCAATGCGGCATGAAGCATTTGCAAACTGTGAATTCTCATCCTGATCGTATTGAGCTCTACGTAACCACAACTTGAAGTGGGCTGTTTGCTCCGGGCGATAGACGGGTCGATCCGAAATACAAAACACCTTAGTTGAGTTATAAATTGGGTCGTGACGGTTAGAGAACCAAACCCCCTGAAATCCTACATATGCAAACCGACCATCGTTGTCCTTTGCTGTAATCAGCCACTGGTGATTCGTCGGCATTTTTGATGCCTCAGGGAATACCTGACCATTCCCATCTGACACTTCCGAAAATTCGGTCGACGTGATTCGGTATGTACCTTCCTTGGTGTTGAGCTGACGATACCCAAAGAAGTCGAGCTTGATCTCTTTGATTGGCTCTCCCGTCTCGGCATCACAGACGAAATAGAGATTCCCACCGGCTAGTGCTTTCTTAACAATTGCGGTGTCGTACAGCCAAATGAGCGCATTGGAAGTGTTACCGTCGTCAACATCACCTGTCACCCAGTACGCACCAGCGGATTCTAGTGGAATGTCGACTATTTCACGTTTATCGTAGTGGCCTTCTCTCGGCTCTAAATCAACGTGCCATTTCGTGTCGGCATCTTTTCTGATGTATTTCCCCAGATCCTGATTGAGGATACGCCAGCCGAGATTCTGTAACTGAACTCGATTCCAATCGAGCCTCATGGGACTGCTCTTAAGGTATGCCTTCACGTCTCCCAGCAGCCGTTCGACATTAATTGGCTGTGCAGTAAATGAGACGCCGCTTGCATTTCTAAATCGGAATCCAAGCTTCGGATCTGATAATGACTGGCCATTGATGTGTTCGAACATTCCGTAGTTACCAACAATTTGATCCAGGTTGGTACGAAAGTAATGGCGGGCGGGTACGTTGAACTTATCAATCATCTCCCGCCAGTGATCTGCTGCACGCGTAAACTGTCGGCGATTGGTATAGATCGATCCAATTTGTGACGCAGCTGACTCTCGATAGACGTGACCGTCTTCGTTCAGAATCCGCCGAAAGTGTTTGATGAAATTGAATTCATCATCCATCTCAAAACGCTTCACCCCGGTAGCCAGCTGAGCAATTGTTTCAGCGTCTGTCAGGCTGTCCAATGCATACCGACCATTGCGGTTTTCTTCAGCAGCATCTGTGTGCCGCTGAGCTGGAAAGTAATTCTGCATCGTCTGAACACCGAATTGCTGATGTAGAAACGTTGCGAAGTGCCACTCAGCGTTAAATCGGCTCGACCTGTGCATCTCGATTGCCTGGTTTAGCGCCCAACGCCATCGCTCGCCGTCATTCTCAGCGTCTTCAAGTTTATCGACTGCGGAATAAATCATCGGTGACCCATCATCATTGACCGGAGCACTCGTTACAGCTCTGCCGTAGTAGTAACCGGGCTCGTAATCAGGAAGTGTGTCGAGATCCACAAGTACCTGTAATCGCCATGATTCCTGATAACCGCGATGATTCAGGAATGCACTGGCAAGATACACGTATAACTGTCCCACAGCTGCCCGATCATCATCTTCAATTGCTAAGGGCTCTGCCTGAAGTAACAGCTGAATTGATCTGATTCGATCGCGCTCTGCCGAGTGTTTGGGCTGACCGGAGTTTCTCCTGGCGGCACGTTGAAATTCGCCGTCGATCACAAATCCATACTTGGGCATGTTTGTGTAACTGCGTGCTACGGCTTCGAGCAATCGCCAATTGGCTGGATGCGCCTCGACCGCCTTCTCCGCAAGCTCATCAAATTCCGGATATACGTTGAGCTGCTGGATACATGACACCGCCTGCATGAAGTCGGAGCCAAGCTTTTCATCGTCAAGAACTTTCTCATGAAGCAGTTTCTTAAATAGATTCAGAGCATCACGATAATTACCGTCCTTCAATTCCTTCACAGCCTGCGCACGAAGGTTTACAGGATCCTGATTCGCCAACGCTGGAATCACTGCTGAAAAAACGGCGATCATGCAAACTGCAAACAACAGTGAAAAGACGGGCTTGGATTTCATGATTACTTTGCCTTTTAAATATCCTCTCAGACTAAGCGGATTAAGCGGTGATATCACTTGGATAAGCGTAATGACGGTGCAACCGACACTTCAGCCATATTATATCTATCTCTCTTTATCTTTTGACGCACGAAATAGCCAATCAGTTCCCATGTTTGTCAGATTTTCTTAGGCATTTATCGTCGCCACAAAACCATCCGAATTGTTGGGTACGAATACCCAATGGTTAGCGTTGTTATATAAATGAGATACACGTAGTATGAATGAGACTTGCACGGACTCTTGACATCGTGCGGCAAATGCACATTCAGGTTTTACTGAAAAACACGCTGGTGAAATAATGACTGGTCACGATTGCCCATATAAACAATGGCTTGGCGTTGAATCGCCAAACCCATCGTTCTATGACCTGTTTGAAATTGGCAACAATGAACAAGACCTGCAAGTTATAAAAGAAGCAGCAGACCGAGCACTTTCAATAGTGCGGGGATTTAAGCCAGGTGCACAAGCTCAACAATGGGCCACGTTGCTGGATGAATTAGAGCTCGCACTGAAAACGCTCAGCGATTCAAACCTTCGAAGTGCATATGATCAACAACTGGTTCGCGGCGAGGCCGTCGCTGCGCTTAAACTTGAATCAAGCGACTCGCCAGATACACCACAGCAGCAATCTCCCGAACAAGCCGAAGTTACCCCAACCACGACTTCCACGGACGAAGCCGGACCGGGCGACATCTCAAGCTCATTGGATATGGCGCCAGCCGGAGCGACAGAGTTAGATCCGATGGCACCTCTTGATTTGACACCCAACGGTGTGTCTGGCGATCCAATGGCGCCGGTCGATGTCAAAGAAATTACCAGCGTGTCGCCTCAGGCTGAAGTGGCAACAACCGCCCCGGTACAGTCAACTTCACCAACCTTGATGGTTGAAGAACAAACCACGACAAGTGCAGCCGCCGCCTATCATGCTAAATCCAAATCCCGAACGAAAGGGCTTTGGATCGCAACCGGTGTACTCGGTGTCGCAATTGCCGGTATTATTATCACCCTTCAGGTTTTACCCGACTCAATTTCCGATACAGACACTGTTGCTCAAAATCAAAGCGACCCGTCTGAATCAAACAATGTAAAACCTGACGAAAACAATCAGGAATCCCAGAATCCTTCCAATGATACCGGTAACGGTGGTGAAGCAAATGGCCCTGATGAACCAAAAGAAGAACCGGTCGACAAACCTGAACCTGAACCTGAACCTGAACCTGAACCTG
>JBJLEE010000066.1:0-112707 GCA_045566075.1 Pirellulaceae bacterium
GTTTGTAGCCGACTCGACGCGATTTTCGTAATCGGATTGATTTGTATTATGGCTCGGTGATGAGTCGTGCATGGAAATCTCCAAATTCAGCATCAAAAGATATGTTTATCTATTGATGTGTCTAAATACTAGTTACTGTTGCAACAAAGACTGATTAGCATCGGCGAATCGACTTGAAACAAACCGTTTGGGGTATGAGATTCCGGAAGAGGGGGGTGTTCGTAAATGCCGACGGGATCCAATTTGGCACAAAGATCCTTCAGCAGAGCACCCGCTCCGATGGTTTTCATTGTATGAATAGAGATTAATGTGTTCAAGAAAAATACCGTCATTTAGGCACGTGATTCTGCATTGCTGTTTTGATTGATTGGTGATTACAGATGTGAAAGCAAAGCATCTGTTTTATATAAGTTACTAACGTTGTACTATTTAACTAACAGAATTCCCCGACACCCATGATCATCCGATCTGTTCAATTTCTGGTTGCTCAACAATGACTCCACGATGGCTCCGTAATTTCTTTCCATATCTGGCGATTGGGATTTTGCTTGCCGGACTGGGATACGCGATCAGTTTCGGCCGACTTGAGCCTGCCGATTTTACTTATAACAACGGTGCCGAAATTAAGACGGTGGACCCGGCACTTGCGACGGGAAGCCCGGAAGGTCGTATCATCAATGCACTGTTTGAAGGCTTGCTGCGAAATATGCCAACAGGCACAGAGCCTGATGAAACGAACAGCATTCCGTTGCGTCCGGTGACGATGGGCATGGCAGACACATTCGAAATCAGCGAAGACGGTAAAACGTATACATTTCACATTCGTGAAACAGCTACGTGGTCCAACGGCGATTCGGTTACTGCCGAAGACTTTAGGTGGTCCTGGCAGCGCATGCTGCATCCGGAAACCGGATCAGAGTATGTCTATCAGTTGTACAGCATCGAGGGTGCCGTTCAGTACAACACCGGTGTACTTGAGCCGGGTGGAATCGTAGAAGTCGAACATGGTCAGCGACGGACCAAGACAGAGTTGTTTCCACGAGCTTCCATCAGTCGTGGAGAACTAATTGCGCATGGCATTTGGTCTGCAGCCGATGGAGTGGTGTGGGCAGATGCATCCGCCTCAGAATCTACCGATGGTGATCATGGCCACGGTGGATCAGAAGAAGAGAGTGAAACACCGATCGAAGTGTACAAGGTAGCGGTCTATGCGTCGGATCATCAATTGGACACGTTAGATCTCAGTGGTGACTCCGATGAAATGTTGTTCATCAAACATGCAGATGACCAGCAGATTCCAGAGAGCGTCTCTAGTAAGTACACGCGATGCTTTCATGTGCTTCCGGATTTTCATGCGACGGTTGGATTAAAGGTTAGCGGTAACGATCAGCGAACGCTTAGTGTGACACTGGTAGAACCCACGCCATATTTCTCAGACCTGGTTGCCTTTTATCCGTTGTATCCAGTTCACCGTGAGGCAGTTGAATCGCATGGAGCCATGGGTTGGACGAAGCAGGAGAATATCGTCACCAACGGACCGTTCTTGCTGAATGACCGCCGTATTCGGGATCGGATAAGGCTCGTCAAAAACCCCGGCTATTGGAATGCGGACAGTGTGAGTCTTGAGATCATCGATGCGTTAAGCGTGGAGTCCGATACGACAGCGTTAAACATGTACATGAATGGACAAGTTGATTGGCTAACGTCACTGCCAACGATGATCATGAAAGACTTAATGCCACGCGATGACTTTGTTTCCGCGCCGATGCTCGCATCATATTTTTATCGCTTAAATGTAGATCAAAAACCACTTGATGATATTCGTGTCAGGCGTGCATTGAACATGTCCTTGGATAAGGCCAAGATTACAGAGCGCGTTTCCAAAGCCGGCGAGATACCGGCGCGATCATACGTGCCTCCCGGGCTCACCGGATATGACGGTTACCAGTGTGGTGAATTCAACGTGAAAGAGGCCAAGAGGCTGTTAGCTGAAGCAGGTTACCCTGGTGGTGAAGGTTTCCCGTCCATGAGGATTCTCTACAACACGAATGACAATCATCAGGCCATTGCTCAGGTTATTCAGCAGGACTGGAAGAATAACCTGGGAATTGAAGTGCGTTTGGAAAATATGGAATGGCGTACATTTTTATCAAATGTATCTGAAACGCAGTTTGATATTGCCAGAGCTGGTTGGATTGGCGACTACCCGGATCCAAATACGTTTCTTGATATGTTTGTAACTGACGGGCCCAATAATCAAACCAACTGGTCCAGCCAACGGTATGATGAACTCATTGAGTCCGCCAAGACGCTTCGTGGCAACGAGAGGCTAAAGGCGCTTTCAGAAGCTGAGAAGATTCTCATGGAAGAGCAGCCGATCATTCCGATCTACTACTACGTATCTAAAAACATGGTGAGTGGTCGTGTTAAGGGCTTTTCAGCAAATATTCAGGATGTGCATCCACTGCATGTTTTAACTGTGGAAGATAAATAGAGGGCAGGGGAGCCACTTAGGCGATTAACGCGTGTTTGCATTTTTACTTCGAAGACTTGGCTGGGCGGTACTGACGATTTGGATCGTCTATAGCGTCACTTTTTTTCTGATGCGATCCGTGCCCGGTGGTCCGTTTGACGGTGAACGTCAGCTGCCGGAAGAGGTTGAACGCAACCTGCTTGAAAAATATAACCTCAACGATCCCGTGCATATTCAGTACTTCAACGGGATACGTGATATCGTGGTTAACCCGATCGGCGAGAAGTTCGGGCCGAGTATTCGACTGGCAGATTACAACGTTGATGAAGTGATCGCTCAAGGTTTCCCGGTATCTGCCTCGCTGGGAATCTTTGCGATGGTATTTGCGCTGTTGTTGGGTATGACAAGCGGAGTGATATCGGCGATCAAACGGAATTCCGCGCTGGACGTCGGTTTTATGGCGGTTGCCACACTTGGTATCTCCGTGCCGAGCTTTGTACTGGCAAGTGTGGCTGTCATCGTATTCGTTTTTTGGATTCCGATCTTCCCTGCAGCTGGCTGGGGTCAGTTATCCCAAATCCTGCTGCCAGCACTTTGCCTCGGTGCTCCATTTGCCGGCTACATTGCCAGACTGACGAGAACCGGAATGTTGGAAGTGCTCGGCCAGGATTACATCCGGACGGCATATGCCAAGGGGCTTGCCACGCGACGTGTTGTCGTGCGGCATGCACTGCGTGGAGCAATCTTACCGGTGGTTTCCTATCTGGGGCCAGCTGTTGCCGGTATTTTGACAGGCTCGCTGATCGTCGAGAGAATCTTCTACCTGCCTGGTATGGGCAGCCACTTTATTGAAGCCGCATTGCAGCGTGACTACCCGTTGGCAATGGGGATGGTACTCGTCTACACCTGCTTGTTGTATGTGATGAATACGCTTGTGGATATTTCATACGGCGTGATCGATCCAAGAGTAAAAGTCGAATAGGACGCTCATAATTGAGTGATGTTTCTGACAACGTGGAACTACCAAATCAACCGGTACCGGGTACAGGTAAACGGGATTTGGAATACTATGCGCAAATTCTCGAAGAAGCGAGATCCATAAAAGGAACGTCGCTTTGGCAGGATGCCTGGAAGCAGCTTAAACGTAATCGAGCTGCCATGGTGTCTCTGGTATTCCTGGTTCTGCTTGCGGTACTGGCATTCTTCACGCCGCTGCTGCCGTTACAGTCACCGATCTATCAGGATATTGAACAGCGACAATTATCAGCACCAAGCTTAAGTGCTGTTCGCTTGTATCCTGAAAGCATTTTTGAGAATGACGAACAATTACCTGAACTATCCGATGCATCCAAGATCGCATCACGCAAGCAGGAGATACTGGTCAGTACACTTTGGAATAACCCCGGGACGATTTCTCAATGGTTGATCAAAATGCGTCTTTCGATTTTTGGGACATGGTCGCTCCCGTCGTTGTGTGGCACGGATAACCTTGGTCGCGACGTGCTTTCTCGCGTCTTTTGGGGAGCACGGGTTTCCATCATCGTTGGAATTGTTGCGACGTTTGTCTCGTTGCTCATCGGTGTTAGCTATGGTGCCATCTCCGGATTCATGGGTGGCAAAGTCGACAACATCATGATGAGAATTGTCGACGTTATATACTCTGTTCCTTTTATTTTTGTTGTGATTTTCATGATCACAATTGTGAAGGAAGATCAAATCGCCGAAGTGTTGGAGAAATGGGGAATCGACCAGATCAAAGTGTTCTTCATTATGATCGGGATGATTTACTGGCTGACGATGGCGCGTGTCGTGAGAGGTCAGGTTATCTCATTAAAGAATGAGCAATTTGTAGAGGCGGCACGTGCGATTGGTGCGAGCCCGACAAGGATTATCTTTAAGCACCTGATTCCCAATGTCATGGGCATTGTCATCGTCTACCTAACTTTGACGATTCCGGCGGTGATGCGATTTGAAGCCTTCCTCTCCTTCTTAGGGTTAGGTGTCGAGGCGCCCGACGTGTCATGGGGGTTGCTGGTGAACGAAGGTATTCAGGTCATCACACCCATTAAGACTTATGGATGGTTAGTCCTCTATCCGGGATTAACACTCGCACTGACCCTGTTTGCCTTGAGTTTCCTCGGGGATGGATTGCGAGATGCTTTGGATCCGAAAATGAAAAATAAATAAAGTTAATGAGCCAACCACTCTTACAAGTTGAAAATCTCGGTGTCTGTTTCCATACAGATAATGGCACGGTGAATGCTGTGAATGGTGTCAGTTTTCAATTGGAGGCCGGAGAGACACTTGGAATCGTTGGAGAATCCGGATCCGGTAAGTCCGTGACGAATCTGGCGATCATGGGGCTGATTCCATCACCGCCCGGTGAAATTACGTCAGGAGAAGTGCGATTTCGTGGTGAAGATTTGCTGACCATGAATAACCGGCAGATTCGGGAAATCCGTGGTAATAAAATCGCGATGATCTTCCAGGATCCGATGACAGCACTGAATCCGTTCCTGACAGTGGAAGAGCAACTCACCGAAGTAACTCAACTGCACTTGGGACATTCTCGCGGCGAAGCTCGAACGCATGCAATTGACATGCTTGAAAAAGTTGGTATCCCTGCTGCCTCACGCCGTATTGATGAATACCCTCATCAATTTTCCGGGGGCATGCGGCAACGCGTGATGATTGCTATGGCACTGTCATGTAAGCCCGATATTCTTATCGCGGATGAACCCACGACGGCTCTGGATGTGACCATACAGGCACAAATCCTTGAGTTGATGAGCGAATTACAACAACAGGAAGGTACGGCCATTATCTTCATCACGCATGATCTTGGTGTGGTGGCCAATACATGCCATCGCGTGATGGTCATGTACGCTGGTAAACCTGTAGAGAAGGCAACGACGCGTGAGATTTTTGCGAATCCACATCATCCGTATACTCTTGGCTTATTAAACTCGGCGTTGCGGTGGGACGAATCTCATGGCGGGATGTTACGGGCCATTCCAGGCCAGCCACCTGATCTCACGCGACTTGGAAATGGTTGTGCGTTTGCACCTCGATGTGAGTTCTGCATTGATGAATGTAAGTCAGTTGTACCATCGTTAGTCAGCCTTGATACAGACAGCCCTGAGTCAGATAGCAGTGACACAGACAACAGTGATGCTAGTGCATCACGTGAGCATGCCTGTATCCGGGATTTGCCATCACTTAGGAAATCGGAGGTCGACGCATGAGCTCCGTTCCAATTCTTCAGGTAAATGACCTGAAGGTTCACTTTACGATTGCCAACGGCTTATTTCGCCCACCCACAATAATTCGTGCTGTGGACGGTGTCAGTTTTGATGTTGCGGAAGGGGAGACGCTTGGCCTGGTTGGTGAATCCGGATGCGGAAAATCCACGACCGCTCGAGCAATTCTTAAACTAGTGAAGCCAACAAGTGGTTCGGTCCATATTGAAGGTGTGCGGGTCGATTCACTAAAAGAATCAAAAATGCGGCCACTCCGACAACGTGTGCAGATGATCTTTCAGGATCCATACGCTTCGCTGAATCCGCGGATGACGATTGGAAATATTATAAGCGAGCCACTTAGCGTGCATGACATTTGTCATGGTGATGACCAGCGACTGGAAGTAATGCGTTTGATGGATATGGTTGGATTAAATCCACGGTACATCAATCGATATCCTCATGAATTTTCTGGTGGACAGCGACAGCGGATTGGGATTGCTCGGGCACTAGCTGTCCAACCGAAATTGATCGTGTGCGACGAAGCGGTATCTGCACTCGACGTATCAATTCAGGCACAGGTAATCAATTTGTTGATGGATCTACAGCAGCAACTTGGCTTGTCTTACGTCTTTATCGCCCATGACTTGGCTGTCGTTCGCCATATTGCACACCGTGTGGGTGTGATGTATCTGGGCCGAATCGTAGAGTTGGCGGATTCAGACGATTTGTATCAGAATCCGACCCACCCATATACACAGGCGCTCCTGTCAGCAGTACCTGTGCCTGATCCGACAGTATCGCAGCAGAGAATTAAACTTGTTGGTGAAGTACCATCTCCGGATTCAGTGTATCCAGGTTGCCCCTTCGTCGACCGATGCCCGGCTGCTGAAGATCAGTGCAATCATACGGTACCCACACTTATGCCGGGAACACATCAGGTCGCATGCCTGGTGCAATCAATCCAGTCGCCGGCGGACTCAGCAGAGGTGTCCGGATGAGCCCCCGAGGACTTTGGTGTGTAGGACTTTGCGTAGTCGTGTTTCTGTCTTATTGGTCGATTGATCAGGCTCGAAAAAAAGTTCAATCACAAACAGAAGAAGAGACGGTTCAGCGAATAAAAGACTGGGACGAATGGCGAGCTGAAGCGCAGGCTCAGGCCGCGGGAAAAGGTCCTGTGAAGCGACGTCCTGTGAAGTCCGTTATTCCGCCGGATATGACATTGCTTGACGAGTATTTCACGATGATTGTGGTTGCAACAGCCGTCTTTTCAGGGCTGCTGTATACCGTCATGACTTTCCTGATTCGTGGTGCTCTCAAACAAAAAGATGTAGAACCGCTGGACATCGAAACGAATAATACAGAGTAGTCATTTGTGAATGATTTGCTTATCCGAAATGTAAACCGTAAATTCGATGTGCGTTCACAGATGCTTTGAGAGACGAGCAGTATGGCTAGTTCTGAAAAACAGATCAAACCCGTCGTGGTCAGTGCATCATCTGCCGGTTCCACATCGGCGGTATTGCCCCGACCCCGCATGGAATTCAGGAACTGGCCGCTAGTTAACAGAACATGGTTTTCCATCGCTGTTGCTGCTGTCAATCTGTCCATTGCCTTTATCGTTGTCGTAACAACGAGCCAATGGGCAATGGCTGGCTTGTTGTTCACCGTCTTATTCCTGTTGTCCTGGCGGCTATGGATTCCTACATACGTTCAGCTTGGGCCAACGGGAATTCGGCAATCTATTCTGGGGATTCGTCGTAAACGCAGTTGGTCAGAAGTAACCGAGGCGAAGTTCCACGATCGTGGCGTTCAGTTGTTTTTTTCCGATCCCTCAGGTGGAGCTGCACGGTTACACTCCCTGTTGCTGGAAAACACGGTGCGACTGGAAGAGCTTCAGCACACGGTCTCATTTTATTGTGAGTAGCTGTTCGAGCATGAAAGCTCTATCCATGCTCTCGCTTCAGATCCAAAAGCTTTGGAAGCAATTGACGCATTGCTCGTGATCGATGGCTCAGTGTGCGTTTAACCGCAGGATTTAGCTGTCCGAATGTCTGGTGATATTCGGGGATTTCAAATAACGGGTCATATCCAAATCCGTTTTCACCATCCGCTTCAAAGAGGATGCGACCGTAACAACAAGCTTCACATGAGATGACGATATTTCCCTGAGGATCGGAAATGGCCATGTGGCAAGTGTAATATGCGGTGCGCTTTTCAAGTGGGACTCCGTCAAGTTCGGACAACAGTTTCTCGTTGTTCTTTTCGTCAGTGGCATGCTCACCACTGTATCGAGCTGAATAGACGCCTGGCCTGCCGTCCAAAGCTACCACAGAGATTCCACTGTCTTCTCCCATTACCCAGTGACCGAGATTGACAGCTTGCTCACTGGCCTTCAGGCCGGCGTTTTCCTGGAAAGTCGTTCCAGTCTCCTCCACTTCGATCGTATTTTCAAAGTCGGCGAGCGTCTTTAATTCAAAGCCATGCGGTGCCAACAACTCTTCAAGCTCGATTCGCTTCTTGGCGTTGTGCGTACCAAGTACTAAAAGCATGTTGTATTACCTGTGCTGAAGGCCCGCGGGAATGTTCTTCACCGAGCTTGTGAAATTACAGAGACATAGGCCGATGGCATGCGGCTTATGCATCCTGACCAATGACATCCTTGCCCATCCACGGTCGCAGTGCTTCAGGTACGACGATCGAACCATCAGCCTGTTGGTAGTTTTCCATCACCGCGATAATAGCGCGACTAATCGCAATCGCAGTGCCATTTAGGGTGTGCAGGAATTTCGTACCTTTTTCGCCTTTGACCTTATAGCGAGCATTGAGACGTCTGGCCTGAAAGTCAGTGCAATTGGAGGTGCTTGTTACTTCTCCGAATTCACCGCCGTCACCTCTGCCCGGCATCCACGCTTCGAGGTCATATTTACGATAGGCTGGCCCGCCCAAGTCTCCGGTAGCTGTGTCTACCACGCGGTATGGAAGGCCCAGGCCATCAAAGATTTCGCATTCAATGCCACAAAAGTGTTCAAGCATTTCTTCGCTGTCATCGGGCGTAGTAAACGCAAACATCTCCACTTTGGTGAATTGGTGCACTCGATACAATCCGCGGGTGGCACGTCCTGCTGCGCCTGCTTCCGTTCTGAAACAGTGGCTAATTCCACAGAGTTTCATTGGTAGTTGATCGGAATCTACCGTTTGCCCTGCTTGCATGCCGCCCAGCGTAATTTCTGCCGTTGCAACAAGATTCAGATTGGTATTTTCAATACTGTAAATCTGAGTCTCCGGGCCACGTGGGATGTAACCGGTTCCATGAAGGATTTCGGTATAGGCAAGATCCGGAGTAATGACCGGTGTGAATCCGTTCTTTACAAGATGTTGTACAGCGTATTGTTGAAGTGCCAATTCAAGAAGTACACCGTCATTCTTGAGGAAATAAAAACCAGCTCCTGCAATCCGGGCACCGGCTTCGAAATCGATCATGTCGTGTTTTTGCCCAAGTTCGACATGATCTAATATGTCAAAATCGAAGGATGGAATCTCGGACTTACCCCGACGCAACTCCAGATTTGCCTTGTCATCTTCCCCGATCGGCGCGGCCGGATGAGTCATATTGGGAATACCGGATTGTATGTCGGCAATCTGCTCATCCAATTCATCGTGCTCGTTTTGTTTTGCGTCCTTTTGTTCGCGAAGATGGCGTCCTTCCTCTTTCCGTGCTTCGCGTTCCGATTCATCTTTGGCTTGACCGATCGACTTGGAAACAGTGTTAGCCTGTTGATTAAGATCCTGAATCTCCTGTAGCAGCGCTTTCCGTCGTTGCTCTAATTCGACGAGTTGCGACACATCAGCATCGACTCCGCGATTGCGACAGTTTTCAGCCACCTGGTCGGCATTTTCCAGAATAAATCTGCGATCTAACATTGTGATTCCTCTGAGTTGTCCGGTGCTGCGAATATTTTATCGTCGCAAGCTAAGCTATTACTGATTTGAGGTGAGTTTAGATATTTCCGATTTCATTCCACAAGTGGGCGCTTGCTTTGACGCCGCGTTGGAAATCATTCAGCGAAAACTTCTCGTTGGGACTATGCGTGTTGTCATCATCAAGTCCCCACCCTAACAGTAACGTATCGACTCCCAACAAATCCTTAAAGGCCGTGACGACCGGGATCGACCCACCTTCGCGAATAAATACAGGTGCGACGCCGAAGCCATGTTCAATGGCGTCGGCTGCAGCAGATATGTAAGGGCTATCAAGTGGGACGACGATTCCAGGCGCACCGTGGTGGCAGATTATCTCAAGATCCAGTCCCGGTGGGCAATTTGCTTCGAGATGTTTCTTCATGGCTTCCCGGACGATGTCGGGGTCCTGATTAGGTACCAGTCGACAGGAAACTTTCCCTCCGGCGAAACATGGCAATACAGTTTTTGCACCTTCTCCCTGGTAGCCGCTGTAAATTCCATTCACATCACATGTCGGACGTGCCCAGCGACGTTCGAGTGTCGTGAATCCCTGTTCACCAAATGTCTCGCTTACGCCAATTTGGTCTCGAAATCGTTGCTCGTCAAAATTAAGAGATGCAAACTGCTCACGTTCTTCGACCGTTAAGTCCAGAACGTCGTCGTAGAATCCGTCGAGTGTAACTCGTCCGCTATCATCGACCAGGCTACCCATTAGTTTTGCCATGGCGTTAGCGGGATTAGCAACACTGCCACCGAACGTGCCGGAATGAAGATCCTGTCGTGGACCACGCAGGAACACTTCGAAATACACGATTCCTTTAAGACCATATGTAATTGCAGGTTGGCCAGGTCCGAATTGACTTGTGTCGCTTATCACGGCGATATCACAGCCGAGCCTGTCAAGATTCTCGTTTAGAAAGCCATCAAGATTACTACTACCGACTTCTTCTTCGCCTTCAATTAGATATTTGAGTTGAATCGGCAAAGTCTCCCCTGAATTGATCCAGGCTTGAGCGCTCTTAATGTGCGTAAGCATTTGTCCTTTATCGTCCGTTGCACCGCGTGCATACACACTTCCGTCTCGAACAGTTGGTTCAAACGGCGGTGATAGCCACTCATCAAGTGGATCGGGCGGTTGTACGTCGTAATGGCCATACACCAGTACTGTGGGAGCGCCTTCAATTTTTGGGCTTTCAGCATAGACAATTGGATGTCCGGGCGTTGGCACGATTTCCGTCTGAAACTGGATAGCCCGAAACTGATCGGCTACCCATGTTGCCGCCGAATGCATGTCATCTTTGTGGCGACTGTCGGTGCTGACGCTCGGTATTTTCAGTAACTCAAACAAGTCCTGCTGAAAAGCATCTCGATTGTCTTCGATATATTGGTTGATGAGTTCCATGGAGGCAGGCATCCCAATTCAATTTGGTCGTTGATATTTCAGAATAGCTGTGGTTAAACAGATCTGGCTCAATTTGTGTCACAAAAGCACTTGCCTTCGGTGAGGCTACAATATAATGAGTTGTTGGATTAGTCACCATGAGCGCTGGGTATTGCAGCTCATTTAATTAGTTAAATCCATATGCGACGCCAATATGTTTGAAGAAATCGTTGTTAGTCCAAAGCGATCCACGGACGCCGACTCGCGCGCAAAAAGACAACCGCGTTTCAATGTGATCCTGTGGAACGATGAAGATCACACTTACGAATACGTGATCCTAATGCTCAAGGAACTGTTTGGTCACAACATCGAAAAGGGTTTTCAAATTGCGACGAGTGTCGATGCCGATGGCCGGGCAGTATGTCTCACAACCACTCTTGAGCATGCCGAGCTCAAGCGAGATCAAATTCATGCATTCGGCAAAGATGAATTCATTAAAGAATGCAAAGGCAGTATGACGGCCACACTTGAGCCCATTGAATAACCAAACCGCATCCAACCACTTCGTTACACATCGATTGCTTTATGTCTGCCAAGCTAAAAACCGTCACACTCGGCTGCAAAGTCAACCAATACGAGACTCAGTTTGTGAGCGAAGGCCTGCAGACTGTTGGATTTCAGGAGGCTGATGATGGAGAATCCGCGGACTTGTGTATCGTCAATACATGTACGGTCACAAATGAAGGCGATTCCAAAAGCCGTCAGGTAATTCGCAGACTTGCCCGAGACAATCCGGATTCACGAATTGTGGTAATGGGATGTTATGCGACCCGTGCACCGGATGAACTCGCTGTCCTTCCCAATGTGAGTGAAGTGGTCACCGACAAACGTGAATTGCCGGATATGTTGGGCCGCTTCGGTGTGGTCGATATTCCGACGGGGATTTCAGAGTTTGGAAATCGACACCGCGCGTATGTAAAGGTTCAGGATGGATGTCTATTACGATGTAGTTATTGCATCATTCCGCATGTTCGCCCCGATCTGACTAGTCGTCCGCAAGAACAGATTTTCGATGAAATTCGGCGGCTGGTCGACAATGGATACCGCGAGGTCGTGCTAACAGGGATTCATCTCGGGCATTACGGTGTTGACTGGAACTGGGATAAGCCAAAGGAAGAATGGACCCGGTTGGCAACGCTCGTACGACAGATCGCCGAGATTCCAGGTGATTTTCGAATACGACTTTCAAGTATCGAGGCAACCGAAGTCACCAGAGAACTTGTGGCTGTAATGGCAGAGTATCCACAAAAAATCTGCCCGCATTTACACATCTGTTTGCAAAGTGGAAGCGATGAGATTCTTCGAAGTATGAAGCGACGCTGGAGTACCCGTACCTTTATCAATCGTTGCAAACTGGTACGCGAGAATCTTGATGGCCCCGCATTTACGACGGATGTCATTGTTGGTTTCCCCGGAGAGACACAAGAGAATTTTCAGCAGACAATTGAGACCGTAAAGGAAGTCGGTTTCTCCAAGATTCACATTTTCCCATTTAGTGCCAGACGTGGAACACCTGCGGCTGATTTCCCGGATCAGTTGCCCAAGAAAGAAAAACAGGCTCGCGGGCGGGAACTCGCAAGCGTGGAACAACAGCTGCGCAGACAATACTTTGACCAGTTAGTCGGCAAGCACTTGCGTGTGTTAGTTGAATCGTCACTCACCAGTGAAAAAGCAATATCCTCTTCAGTGCCTTCGGTGACAGGCACTTCTTGTAGATATGCTCCTGTAGAACTACCAGGAGATGATGAGCTCGTGGGACAACTAGTGGATGTCGAGGTTCAGTACGCTACCGATGATCGAGTGGTTGCTGAGCGCGTGTTAACGGCTTCTGGCAAAGTTCGATGATACCGATTTACCCGGAACTGGAATGGGTTCCGGAGTAACGTCAAATGGAATTCCAGCGAGTCGTTTCGGTTGAACTGAGACCTGTGCAGCACCTGGGGTAAATTGCCTTTGAGCTTTGTAGGTGTTGATGATGCCCTGGATTCGTGGGTCTAGCTGAAGGTTACCGTTGAACTGACGAGTGCCGACGTTCTTAAAGGCACCAACGGTGACAATACTCGAAGTCCGGTCATGAAATTCATATGCTTCAATGTTTTGGGCTCGTAACGCCATAGTCAATTTGTGAGCATTTTCAGCAGCGACGACTAACTTATTTGAAAGTTTTTCCTCCGCATTGAATCCCTTTTGAATGTTGTATGAGACATTGCCGGTGAAATTTGCAACGCGCACGGTAAACCTTCCCGGGCTATCAAGTAATGAGAATTGCACATCTTCATTTAGCTGTTCAATAAATGGATCGACACCTTTTTGCTCGAAATAACTTGCGGGCAGAAGTGGGTTGCGAGTGAAGAAGGCTTTGCCCATTGGGCCGCGTTCGTGCTTTTCCGGTGAGAGGTTGATACGTCTCTGAACCTCTCTGAAGAAGGCATACACCTGAGATGTTGATCCGCCTTTGTTCACTTGCAGGCATTGTGGGTGCAGGTGTTTAAGAACCTTGAGAGTTTCTTGTGCATCGCTGCTTCCGATATCTTCAAAATTTCCGACCAACACAGCGATTTCATTGAATCGACGTTCGTTTGCATACTTCATCTTGACCGGTGCTGCATTTTGATCGACTCCACGGCCATACACGGTGCCAGTGAAATCGAACGATCGGTAGAGCGTATATGCTTCGAGTTGTGAGTTCTTCCTCAATTCATAGACCAATTGCTTGGCTTGTGATTCGGCACCGGCGCCACGAAATGTACATGCAAGAACCAACCATGGCCCATCATCTTCTGTGAGCTTGTAGTCCTTGCTCGGATCGGCATCGACTTTACTGAATGGAAACAGTGAATCAAACGGGAACTGTGCTGATGCTGTTTGCGTAAAACAAATTACTGCGAGGGCAACACACGATGTGATAACAGCATTCATTCGCGGTGAGATTCGGTTCATTTCGCATAATCCTGCGGCAATGGTAATTCGGAATTGAGCGGCAAGACTACCAAATCAATGAATGTGGCACTACATCGATTCCATCACAGATAGGTGCTTATTTCACGTGATTCAGTGAAACTCTGCAGTTGGCTCATTCGATAAGATTCACTAGAATTCTCACCGCCTTGTTGTAGAAGGTCTTAGTTGTAGAAGGTCTCAGGGTTGCACACGTCTAAGGATTTTTGGGGATGTTCAAATAAATGTTGAGAGTCGGATTATCGGTGCGCAAAGTTGGTCGGTTTGCGGCAGTGGGTGTGTTGATTCTGTTTGTAAATGCAACCGCCAACGCACTGGAATCACCTCGTCCATCCAGAGTGAATTCACTATCAGATGCAGCACTTCACGATGTTTGTTTTGTTGATAGGCTGCATGGTTGGGCTGTGGGTGATCGCGGTGTGATCTGGAAGACTCTCGACGGCGGTGCCAGTTGGCGACTGTCTGATAGTCCGGTTACGTGTCAGCTCAATTCAGTTCACTTTGTAAACAGAACGACCGGCTGGATTGCCGGAGGCTGGTACCATGCCGGATCAACATTCACTTCAGGTGTTGTTTTAAAAACAACCAACGGCGGCATAACCTGGAGTCGTGTGGATGACGGCACGCTGCCTAACTTAAATCAAATTCGGATGATGTCATTTGACCAGGGGTGGGCAATCGGCGATGGTTCACCTCTTCACGCATCCGGAGTCTTCAGGACTCGCGATGGCGGCAAAACCTGGATTACCGTTGGTGGTTCTACATCCACCTCATGGACTGCGATGGGATTCTCTCAATCCAAAGTAATTCTTGGTGGAGCGACCGGTCGTCTGGGCAGTGTGGAAACGGATTTGGTGCGTACCGATTTCCTTCCTCCACGACCGTCATCGGTGAACCAAATCGAGATGTTATCGGATACCGACGGCTGGCTAGTTGGTGATGACGGGTTATTGCTTCAGACCCGGACAGCCGGAGCCGGTTGGAGTCAGCCAGTCAGTGGGGCTTTGCCTACCGCGTTCAATTCAATTCACTGGAACACGATTGCTCAAGCGGGTTCCACGATTTGGGTTGCGGGAAATCCGGGAAGCGTGATTCTAAAATCGAGCGATGGCGGCGGCAGTTGGCAAGCGTTGTATACGCAATCACCGACTCCGATTCGAGCGATGACGTTCGTGGATGAACAGCTTGGCTTTGCCGTTGGTGATCTGGGACGCATTCTCACATCAAGCGATGGCGGCCAAACCTGGCGTGCGATGCGATTCGGTGCCAATCGGTTAGCACTGAGCATTCTTTGTGAAAATGAACAGCATGTTCCATTTGAACTGCTTGCTGAACAAGCCGCTAATCGCGGTTATGTCTCGGGAGTAACTGTGCTGGGCATGAGTGAACATGTCTCGATTACTCAGGCAAGTCGCACCAGGTCAGCCGTTGTTCATTCGGGTGGAACTTCATTTAACAAACTTGCTCATCAGAGAGTTGAGACAGCCGAACAACTGAATTCTGAGAATCGGGATGATCACATCCAGCGCATTACACAGCATATTCAAACCTGGCGTCCTGAAGTGCTGGTCATTGCTGGCGAACGTGCTTCTCAGGAATTCAGGGAAGTCGTGGAAATTGCCATTGAACGTGCCGCTCTTGAGCATCCTGATTTACAGTCTCTAGGACTGGTTCCGTGGCGTGTAAACAAGGTCTATCTACAAAAACCGATGGCCGGAAGCACTAGTTTTAGGGCAGAGCAGGTGGCACCGGCCATTTCCGATACGTTGCAGGGATACAGTTGTTACTCACGGTGGGTGAATGACCCGTGTGCTCTGTTTTCAAGTCCAAGTAGCTTGCATTTTGAGTTACTAAGTAATGAATCCACATCTGAGCCAATTCAATTGGTCTCCAGACGAGGAATGATGACTGGGATTTCATATCTCAAAGGGGACCGCCTGCGGCGTGACGCTGATGTTCAGGTAGCAAAGATATCGAATGCAGTGCTGCAGTCGATTCGTTATCGCACCACGGTTGACCGGATTATCGAAAACGCCTTTGCCGGAAACGAGTTACAAAAATTAATTGGGGACCTTGGTCATATCTTAAATGGTCTGGATCCACTGATAGCCATCGACCGGTTGTCTCATCTGGCATTGCGACTTGAACGACAGCATCAGTACTTACATGCAATACGCGTTAATCACTTGATATTGCAAGAGTATGCCGGGCATCCGTTTACCGAGCGAGCTTATTTGAGTTTGATGCGTATGTATACAAGCAGTGAGTTGATGATGCAATTCGCACGGATGGCCGTTCAAAATGGTCCCGGTGATTTCAAAGGCTCCAACCAATCCAACGTCGTCAGGGCTTCCGCTGCCGCTGAAATTACGCCAGCTAGTGGTGCGAGCCAGAACCAACCGGGAACTTCAACAACGGAATCTGTTAACGCATTTCTTGAACAGTATCAGTTGATTGAACGAGACTTCCTTAAGGAAGCCATGGACTTGCTTAACCATATGAAACGGAATCTGCCTGAATTATCTATGGATCTAAGAGTCCGCATTCCATTGTTGAGAGTGCAGCACAAAGTAGGCGCAAGCGACAATGCTGCTAAATACCTGAGGATATGGCAGTCGCGACAGTTGTTTAATCCGCTAGATCCTGAAGCTCGAAATGCAACATGGTTTCAGGCGTTGATTGATGAGGTGGGGATTAAAAACTCACTCAAATCAAATATGGGCAAAATCATTCCTGCTAGATTCACTGCCGAACGGCCGGTGCTGGATGGGGATCTATCAGAGCCGATTTGGCAACAACCTGCACTAGCGTCCGAGTCTCAACGTGTACAGTTTTACTGGGATCAGGAGTATTTAATAATCGGCATTGAGTGTGCTAAAGAATCGGCTGAGGTATATGGACCGGTCGAGATGACAAGATCCTATGATCAGGATCTGAAGGATGCTGACCGTATGGTATTGGAACTGGATTCTGATCGGGACTACTCTACTTTTCAAAAACTCGTGGTCGATCATCGAGGTCGATGTGCTGATTCGAGAACCGGGGATGCCACGTGGAACCCAAAGTGGTTTATTGCCGCTGGTCAAACTGAGTCGACCTGGACAGTTGAGTGTGCCATTCCCTGGAGTGAATTGGCGGTGCGTGTGCCTCGACGAGGTGATATCTGGGTAGCAAGAATCAATCGCTTGTTACCGTCCGAAGATCAAACAGGACGTAAACCGCAAACCGTCTTGTTGCACATTCATTAGTGAGCATCCAACGAATCTATGTCATCTACTCTTATCATTAGCGTCAGCGGCTTGCGTGGAATTACCGGTAGTGGTCTTACGCCGCAAGTCATAGACGATTACACGGCTGCATACGCAGCATGGCTCGATGCGTCGTTAGCCGAGGGCACGGGACGTGCCACACTACTCGTCTCTCGCGATGGTCGAGCAGGTGGCAAGGAGATTGCAAGCCAAGTCGCTGATGTACTGAATTGCGCAGGATTTGATGTGGTCATCGGTGGCGTTGTCGCGACGCCAACTGTAGGTGTGTTGATTCGCAACTTGAAGTTGGCCGGCGCCATTCAAATTACTGCAAGCCATAATCCAGCTGAATACAACGGTATGAAGCTATACACGTCGAGTGGGCGGATCCTCAATCAACAACAGGGTGAACAGGTTCTTCAGGGCTATGAATCAAAGAGCCGTGTTGCAGATGCTACAAAGGGAAGCACTAGTGAACTTGACGACACCAATTCAGAACATATCCGTTTATTGATGGCCTCTGTCGACGCGGACTCGATTAGGTCCAAGGGTGTCAAAGTGTTTTTGGACTGCAATCATGGTGCTGGATCACCGCTCGGAAGGCGACTGCTCTCTGATCTTGGGTGCGATGTGACTGTATTGGGAGGCGAACCAAATGGTGCATTTGCCCACGGTGCCGAGCCGACACGTGAAAACCTGTTGCATGTGGGACAGGCAGTCGTCGATGGCGGATTTGATATCGGTTTTTGTCAGGATCCGGATGCGGATCGTCTTGCCGTTCTGGATGAACAGGGAGATTATATCGGGGAAGAGTTGACGATGGCGTTATGCCTTAAGTCCGTGCTTCCTCGCTTGTCTGGTCCGGTGGTTGTGAATTGCGCAACAAGCGGCATTAACAGATTAATTGCTGAGCAGTTTGATGTTGCCTGTTACGAATCGGCAGTGGGTGAGGCAAATGTAGTGGAGAAAATGGATGCAGTTGAGGCTGTGTTTGGCGGGGAGGGGAATGGCGGCCCCATCGATCCTTCCATTGGGTTTATTCGAGATAGTTTTGTAGGTATGGTCCGGATTCTCGACTTACTGGCCCGCGAAGAGATTTCCGTTTCACAAATCGTGTCCGGACTACCAGTACTGGCGATCGAGAAAACGAAGATTCCTATTGAACCAAGCTGTGTTGCGCCTTTATTGGATCTCGTCTCCGATAAATTCTCCGGCGAAAAGCAGTCGCGACAGGACGGTCTGAAGATTACATGGCCAAATGGTGAATGGCTATTGGTGAGAGGTAGTAATACAGAGCCCATCGTGCGAGCCATTGCAGAAGGATCATCATCTGAGCGAGCCTTGGAATTATGTAACTTCGCCGCACAATGTGCTGCCCAGTTAGAGTAACCTAGTTGAACCTGACCATGTCTGGTCGGATTCTTTTCATAGAAGCGAATTGTAAATGCGATCATTAATTGCATATCTGCTGTTTTATCCGACCTTGTGGTACAACCAGATCCTCTGCAGGATCTTCAGTTGGCGTAATTGGTGGGATCGTATCGATGAACATTTGATCATCGGCGCACTACCTATGAAACGTCATGTAAAGCCGCTGCATGATGAGGGTATACGTGCCGTCGTGAACACGTGTAATGAATACTCAGGACCTCTGGAGCACTATAACGAGCATGGAATTGACCAGTTGCGTGTACCAACGGTCGACTTTACTCCTCCGTCACTTGAACATGTACAACAAGCAGTTAAATACATCAACGAACAGATTAGCGATGGAAACGGAGTGTATGTGCATTGCAAGGCAGGACGGGGCAGAAGTGCAACGGTGGTAATGTGTTGGTTGCTCGACAATACGGACATGAGCCCGGCAGAGGCACAACAGCACATGCAACAGATCAGGCCACATGTGCTAAAAACGGTTTACCAGCGCGATGTCGTTCAGGAATTCTATAAAACAAAGCAGTCTCAATAGGCAGTTGAGGGCTCGAACGTACTAGTACGAAGATTCCTCTCAAAATAGACTGAACAGGTAACGACTAACCGAGAGACTTAGGGCCGGCCGGTATGGATCCTCATGCATATAAACAGGACTTTCCAATCCTGAGCCAACGTGTGCGCGGATCGCAACCGCTTACATATCTGGATAACGGTGCAAGTACGCAACGCCCTCAATCGGTTATTGATGCTCAAGTGCAAATCGATACGGAGTGCTATTCCAATGTGCATCGAGGTGCACACTGGTTGAGCGATATTGCAACCGATCGTTACGAAGAATCTCGAGATCGAGTGCAGCAGTTCATTGGTGCATCAGATAATCGCGAGGTCGTATTTACCAGTGGTACAACGGCGTCGATTAATCTCGTAGCCCGAGGGTGGGGCGATAAACAGGTTGGTGAGAGCGACGAAATCGTCGTCACTGAAATGGAACATCACAGTAACCTCGTGCCATGGCAGCAACTAGCTGAACGCACCGGCGCTGTTGTGAGATTCATTCCGATTGACGATTACGGTCAACTGGATCTTGACGCTGCGAATGACATTATTTGCAGCCGTACGAAAGTAGTCGCGTTTGCTCATGCATCCAATGTGCTTGGTACGATCAATCCAGTAGACAAGTTGACGGAACTCGCACGCGCTGTGGGCGCGGTAACCGTGTTGGACGCTGCCCAGTCTGCACCTCATATGAAGTTAAATGTCTCCGGCCTTGGTGTGGATTTTGTTGCCTTTAGTGCACATAAAATGCTCGGCCCCAACGGTCTTGGTGTACTGTACGGGCGTGCGTCATTACTTGAAGAGATGCAGCCGGTGCTTGGCGGTGGAAGTATGATTCACAGTGTGTCGGTGGATGGATATGTTCCGGCTGCCATCCCAACCAGATTTGAAGCAGGTACACCCGCAATCGGTCAGGCCTTGGCATTTCCTGCGGCTTTGGATTATCTGGAGTCTATCGGATTAGATGCCATTCATGCGCACGAACAGCATCTGTGCGAATTGGCTCACCATCAACTTAGTGAAGTGCCAGGTCTGACGATCCTGGGCCCGGAGCCGGCGCAAAAGACGGGGATAGTATCATTCGTGATCGATGGCATTCATCCTCAGGACATGGCATTTGCATTGGATCAGCAAGGCGTGGCAATCCGTGCGGGGCATCATTGTGCCATGCCGCTACATGCCAAACTTGGAATTCCGGCAAGTGCTCGATGTAGCTTCTATCTGTACAACACCGAAGACGATGTTGCGGCACTCACCGCTGCAGTACGCAAAGCGGTAACTCTCTTTAGCTAAGTCATCAGTCACGCTCAGGCTTATGACGGTTCGCAATACTTCTGCTAAATCTGTGCAAATTCTCTGAAAAAGACTTGCAACTTAAATTGGAATCCTTAAACTCTCTTTTTGTGGGAAGCAAACCCAAAACAGTTTTAGTTAGTAACTATACTGTGGGTTGGTTGCCCATTTATGCTGACAAGGCTGTTTTCAGCATTGAGACGCATAAGCAAGGAGGCAACGTGGCTATTCAGTGGATTAACACTCGGGATTTGTCGTGTCTGACTCCGAAATACTGCTCGGTGAATTTCGCCGTACGCTTGATGACCGTTACCGGTTATCGATACCACCAGAGTTGGCCGACCAACTACACAAAGAGGGGTCGGAACTAGTTCTTGCTAAGGAGAGGCCGGGGTGTTTGGGTTTATACAACTCCACCCCGTGGCAAGGTCAGCTCGATAAGGCCGTCAATTGGGTGGCTGATAAGGTGGATGCGGGGAAACTCGGCGGGCAGGTCGACGATTTGTTGACGCTTGGACGGCTTCTGTCGACTCGTCATTGCGAAGTGCAATTGGCTGGTCGCGGGCGTTTGGTCATCCCGGAAGGATTCCGGGAGTTCCTGGGGGTTGCCCCGGGTGATCCGGTGTTTGTCGTTGGAGCTGCAATTAGCGTTGAGATTTGGAATCCCCCGGCGTGGGTCTCTTACTTAGAGGATCGCATGCCGGAATTTCGATCATTACTTACGCAGCTGTCTGAGTAGGCTTGCGGCATCGTGCGGATTAAGGGACTAATCCAAACGGCTAGTGTTGCAGGAGACTTCGATTGGACGCGTCCTGTTTCATAGACTGCCAGCCAGTTTTGAGGAGGTTTGCGGAAATACATTCATAAGTCAATTCAAAGACAGCGCTGCAAGCGGCTTAAGCCCATTGTGACAGAACGGATTTGATAATCTTACCCAGGTGATTTTGTCGGGACACAGATAAACCAGGGATCGGATTAACGTGGCATGGAAGCTACAACAAACAGTCACCGTGGATTAGGCCGTTTGTTTTTGCGCTGAGCGTTAATCCACCGCTCTTATGGCTCAGCATCGCTTTGCTTCCCTGTGGCCGCGCTACCATGGACCGGGAGTAGCGGCCGTATAAGACCGGCAATGTGCTTGCAGCACACAACCTCCGAATTTGACACGACAGGGAATTGAATTTCCCGTAGCCGCGGCGAGGATTCTAGCTAACGCGGTTAACGCTGGCGCCAAAGGATATCGTCTGAAATCTCAAGATTATCTTGTGCCAATTCGATTTCTAGCTTGAATCGTCTGGCATCAACCGGGTATCCAGCCGTCGGTTTTAGATCGGGAACCTGCTGTTGCCAGAACTTGTTGAAAGACATCATCGCCAATTCTCGTGCATACTTCGCAAAATTACTGGCCAGTGCGGCTGGCAAGAATCGATCACCTTTGGCAACAAACCGACACTGGATATTACCTTCACCGAGCCCGGCACCATCTCCCCAGCGATATTCGCTCAACTCGCGACCCTCGCGAATGACCTGTACGAATACATCCGGAAACGTTTGTGTTAGCAGTGGAAGATACTGATTGCGCCCTCCGTGCTTATCAAAATGGATAAGAACCGGTTCATCCGCTGCGGGCGAAACGCGATTGAGAATCGATTTAACTAATCCGGCAGAGACATTTGAGAGTAATTCACCTTTACCATCATTTACTTTCAACAATTCATTGAAACGCTTGGCCGGAATAAGATTCATTTCGATGTCAATTAATTCGATGCTACATTGTGCAAGGCTATCGGTAATCGAGCCACTTAGCTCGTTGATCACGTCTCGGTTGGCTGCTACCGGTAATTCCTGATCACCGTGAAACCATGGGATATCAACAGTGTGATGAGTCCACCGAGGATCAAATCTCGAGATCCAGTTGTGCCAATCACTTGCAAGATCCAAATGAAATCCGGCGACTCTCGACATCACCTGCACTGTGTTCTCAAGAATCTTGACACCGCTGCCTGGTTTATACATGACCTTTGAATCGGCAATCTGAATTTCATCTTCACCGGGCTTGTTAGCAGTGATTGACGGAATCAGATTGGTCAAGTTGTCTGTATCGAGCTCGGACGGAATACGCCATGCTGTGGCACAAACAGCGAGCGGCCCAAAATTAGGTCCATAACCCGCTTCATCTACACCAATAATTAAGCTCATAGCAGTTATTCGTCCAGCGTACGTTTGCGCCTCAACATGTGATGGTAATGTTGTGCAAATCGATGGGATTCATCACGAACATATTGCAACAGACGCAGAGCATAGGAGTGCTTACTTAGTTTGATTGGCTCAGGATCGCCAGGCCTGTAGAGCAATTCCTCTTTCTTGGCGATTGAGAGCATTTGGGGAGGCGAGATATCCATTTCGCGAAATGCAGCCACCGCAGCACTTAGTTGCCCTTTTCCACCGTCAATCAACAATAGGTCCGGAAAGAGTTCGCCTTGTTCTGTCAGCCGCTTAAATCTACGAGCTACGACTTCGTGGATGCTACGAAAATCATCGACACCATCAACGGTTCGTATTTTGTAACGGCGGTAGCCCGGCTTAAATGGTAGCCCGTCTATGAACTGCACCAGACTCGCGACCGTCTCTGTGCCACCTAAGTGTGCGATATCCACGCCTTCAATCGTGCGCGGTATCTCTTTCAAGTCGAGTACCTTTTTCAGGCCGGCCAGCCCCTTCTTAGGATCCGTAAAGAATACTTCCGGCTGCGCATGATCTTCCAGATTTCCCCGTCGGTCTAACGTTTCGAGCAGGTGAATTTCGTCACGAAGTCGGGCTGCCTTTTCAAACTGAAGTTGCTCAGAGGCTTCCTGCATGTCGGCCTTCATATCGCGAAGTAGTTTGACCTTTTGGCCATCGAGCACCAGCTTCAGACGATTGATGTCCTTGGCATATTCTTCCGGTGTGATTTGTAAATTGCATGGTGCCGTACATTGTTGAATCGAAGCTAGCAGGCAGGGACGATACCATTTCCACTTTTCATCATCTGCCTGAATATCCAGAGAGCAAGTTCGAAACTTAAAGATGCGCTGAAGCACGGTGATTGCTCCATTGAGTGCGCCAGCACTAGTAAATGGACCGAACAGCTTTGCGTTTTTTGACGGCGGATCTCTGGTTACCTCGACGCGTGGATAGTCTTCACGCGTGGTAACGACAAGATACGGAAACGTCTTATCGTCCTTTTGTATTTTGTTATGACGCGGTTGAATGTCTTTGATCAGCCGCGACTCAACCAACAGTGCGTCGACTTCGCTTTCACATTCGATAAAGTCCGCATCACATACTTCGTGAATCCAATACGCTGTTCGGGCATCTTCGGCGGCTGCTTTCAGGAAGTAGCTACCTGCACGCGAGCGAAGGTTCGTTGCTTTACCAATGTAAATAACGCGACCGGCGGAGTCTTTGAACAGGTAGACGCCAGGTGTTTGTGGAAAATTGCGTACCTTCAGACCGGTACGCTTATAGGCGTCCAAATCATCCACAACCGGTTCAGGTTGGTTCGATTCCTTTGATGTGGCGTCGCTCACAGTGACTGTTTACAGCCTTTATGCTGTCTCTGAATTTGCCTGAACAAATGCCATTCTTAACTGGTGCAGGGAGTTTTCAAGCATGGCGGCTTCTGCTTCCGTTAGATTCCCTTTGGTTTTCTCATCGATGATCCCCAACATGTCTACGTGATGGCCAGCCAGCTTCAAATTAGTGGCCATTTCGCCTGTTGTTGGATCAGGCATAAATCCCATAGCCAACATCGCCTGGCTGGCGTGCGTCATGATAAGTAAATCAAATGATGCTGGTGGGATAGACATTTCGTCAGCGGCGGCGTCATCTTCATCTTGCTGTGGTTGCTCATCTGGTTCAGCGCTTGCCACGTCATCTGCCGATTCACTCGACAGATCATCAGTTGATTGTTCGGAATTATCAATTACATCGGCAACGGAGTCATCAGATTCTGTAGGGGCATCTGTTTCAATCTGGTCATCCGGTGCTGCAACGGATTCTTCCACAGGTTGTTCGTTCATCTGTTCATCTGATTGGTTGTTTTCTTCAGAGAGATCGTTGTTTAGTTGATCGTCAGTCATAGGTATCTCCAGGTTTGGATAAAAGGGCGCAGCAGCTAGTGCAAAGGAAAAAATGACCAATGCGAAAGGATGATTCTTCGTGATGCTCTGTAAGCGACGTCATCACAGAACTAGTCGAGTAGTGATTCCCAGGCTTCTGGCTTGGGTTCATTGTCACCGCGGATGTTACGTCGTTCAACCGCTGCAGCGATGAAGCCGTTAAAGAGTGGATGCGGTTTGGTCGGCTTGGATTGGAATTCCGGATGGAATTGCACAGCGACGAACCATGGGTGATCCGGTATTTCGACGATTTCCGGTAGCATGCCATCCGGGCTTGTACCGGTTACTTCCATTCCGTGTGCTGCGAACTGTTGTCGGTACTGATTGTTAAATTCATACCGATGACGGTGTCGTTCTGAGATTTCATCGGACTCGTAGCACTGCTTAGCTTGGCTTTCATCTTTCAGGATGCATGGTTGGGCGCCAAGACGCATTGTGCCACCCTTGTCGGTGATATTTTTTTGCTCATCCAACAAACAAATCACAGGATGGGGAGTACTCTTTTCAAATTCCGTGCTATGAGCATCTTTAAGCTCAATGACATTGCGTCCAAATTCGATACATGCAGTCTGCATTCCCAGGCAAATGCCAAAGTAGGGAATATTGCGTTCTCTGGCATACTTGATGGACTGAATCTTGCCTTCAATTCCCCGCTGTCCAAATCCACCGGGTACTAAAACGCCGTCGAATCCGCTCAAGAGACGCTCAGCGCCTTCCTGTTCGATTAACTCACTAAGTATGGGAATAATCCGCACCTGAGCACGATTTCGAATCCCAGCATGATCGAGTGATTCGTATATCGATTTATATGCGTCTTTATGTTCTGCATACTTACCGACGACTGCGATATTTACTTCATGAACCGGATTCCGCATGTCATGAAGCAACTCATGCCAATCGTCGATGTTTGGTTCGTTCTTGGGTAATCCAATCTTTGAAACGATCAACTCATCGAGTTTATGTTCACGAAGTGCAATTGGCACTTCATAAATTGAAAACTCCATATCCTTCTCTTCGATGACCGATTCAAGAGGCACGTTACAGAACAACGCAATCTTCTCACGTTCTTCATGAGAGATTTCTTGTTCAGTGCGACAGACGAGAATATCAGGCTGGACTCCAATTTCACGCAACATGCCAACGCTGTGTTGTGTTGGCTTGGTTTTCAATTCCCCAGCTGCTCTCAGATAAGGGAGAAGCGTCAGATGAATGTACAGGCAGTTTTCTTTTCCAGCGTCGAGCGAGAATTGACGGATCGCTTCGAGGAAGGGTTGTGACTCGATGTCACCGACGGTACCACCGATTTCAGTGATGACAATATCGGTTTGGTCATCAGCGAGCTTCTGAATGCAATTCTTAATCTCGTTGGTGATATGCGGAATGACCTGGACTGTTTTGCCCAGGAATTCACCACGGCGTTCCTTTTCGATAACCGACAGGTAGATTTGCCCTGTCGTGTAGTTCGAATCGCGCGTAAGCGGGCTGTGCGTGAATCGTTCATAATGGCCCAGATCAAGATCTGTTTCGCTACCATCATCAAGCACGTAGACTTCGCCGTGCTGATAAGGACTCATTGTTCCCGGGTCCACATTGATGTACGGGTCGAGTTTCTGCATTTTGACCGTCAATCCGTGACGTTCAAGCAGAAGGCCAATCGAGGCACTAGTGAGACCTTTACCGAGGGAACTAACGACTCCACCGGTAACAAATATATGCTTGGTCATTCTTATTTCTCAGCGTTTTATCCGCTCGCTGTATCCCACATCATGTGGGTCCATCCATGAATTACAAGTCTCTAATCATGTTCATTTCTCACCGGTTTTCAAGACTCAGAGTTTATTATTCTCAGATCTTTGCATTCTTTTTGAGGCAAATGGCACTGAAACTCTCATCTCGGTGAAAGGTTGTGCACTTGGGATGTTCCATTTTCCCGTAACGCACAGAGACATTTTAACGATTTCGGTATTGGCTGACAAATTCGTCATAGTCAGCTTGCGTATCGATCCCGATGGCTGGTTCATTAATAACCCCTACGGAAATTGCATAACCGAGTGATAATACGCGCAATTGCTCGAGGTTCTCAACGGTCTCAATTGTCGATTGTGGCAACTTGGACAGTTGTAATAGAAATTCGCGTCGGTAAGCATACAGTCCAACATGTTGCAGGAAGACCGGAGGGTCACGCTCTAGCAGTTCATCAGACCACTCGCGTGGGTGAGGGATGGTGCTGCGACTGAAGTACATTGCAGCGTTGTTTGAATCCACGACGACTTTTACACACGAAGGATCGTCCAGTTTCCCCCGACTTCGGATGGGTGTAGCAAGCGTTGACATTACTGCATCAGGATTTGATTCCAACAACTCGATAGCCAGGTCGATTGCAGTTGCTGAGATATCAGGTTCATCACCCTGAACGTTTACGATGATGTCCGCGTCGGGGATGGTTGCAGCAGCTTCGGCCACACGGTCAGTACCACTTGGCGCATCAGGATCGGTCATGACAGCATGTCCGCCAAATCCTTGTACAACTGTCAGGATCGATTGATGGTCGGTTGCCACCAGAACGCCATCGGGCTTGGTTGCCTGTGCTGCAGATTCATAAGTGTGTTGAATCACCGGTTTGCCGGTCTCTGAAAGCAGCAATTTTTCGGGCAATCGGGTCGAGTGAAGCCGGGCGGGTATGACGATGTGGCTTTTTAATGACTGTGCCATTTGTTGGTATTACCCTTGCGCTGCTGGTTGCATGACCCATTGCCCGATGAAGTATGTCAACAATGGGATCAGTAAGATTGCAACAAGATTGAGTAGGAATCCAGTTCTAACCATCTGCCTTATTGAGACATGTCCACTGCCAAACACGATAATATTTGGTGGCGTAGCTACTGGTAGCATAAATGCACAACTCGCGGCAAGCCCGGCAGGAATCAGCACAAGCAACGAATCGATCTCAACACCTGATGTCGCTTCTGCACTAGTGATGGTCGCCAGCAGGATGGGCATAAACAGGGCTGCTGTTGCCGTATTACTTGTGAACTCGGTGAGGAATATCACAACGGTCGTTACGGCGATAATGAGTATCCACGTTGGGGCACCACCGCTGAAGAGTTCCTGCGTTGCGTTGCCGATGAGTTGATCTAAGCCACTACTTGATACAGCAGCTGCCAGTGAAAGTCCTCCTCCGAACAGCAATAAAGCTTGCCACGGTAACTTTACGGCAGTTTGCCAATTCAACAGAGCCTGACCGGTTCCCGATGGAATCAAGAATAAAATGAGTCCTGCACTGAGTGCAATAATTGTGTCGTCCACACGGCCAACTAAGGGCACTTGTGCCACTAACCATTCCCAGTTGGTAATCGGAACTCGGAAAATCCATGACAGGGCTGTAAGGATGAACACGGTTAGCACACGCCACTCCGCTTTATCCATCTTCCCCAAGTCGTTGATCATTTGATCGATGAGATCCTTGCTGCCGTCAATCCGTAATCCTTGCAGACGAAACAGCAATCTCGTCATGATTAGCCAGCTTACAAACAGGAATATCAACGACAGTGGTAACCCAAACATCATCCACTGGGCAAAGCTGATATCGTGTCCTTCCTGACTCAGCGTTTCTACGATCAATAGATTCGTTGGTGTGCCTACAAAAGTCGCCAAGCCACCGATGGATGCTGAGTATGCAATTCCCAGCAATAAGCAAGTTGCGAAGTTTGCCATTTTCACCGCATCGTTACCGCGATCCTTCAGGACTGTTGCCACACTTATGGCGATCGGTAGCATCACCAGCGTTGAAGCGGTATTTGTAATGAACATGCTCAGCATGGCGGTCGCCACCATGAATCCGAGAATGAGACTCATCGGATTGGTACCGATTAAGCGAATCGTGTGTAACGCAATTCGACGGTGCAACCCCCATTTTTCGATGGATAACGCTAGTAGGAATCCGCCCATCATCAGGAATACGTACTTGTGCGCGTACGGTCGCGCAGCAAGTTCAAACAGTGAGGTGTTTCCTGAAAGGGGATCAATCTGTTCTAGTGGCACGTCAATAGGTGGGCCGGTTGTGCCATCTGAATTGTCACCTTGAGCATTGTCACCTTGAGAAAGGTCGCGTACTTCTGCGGTGTGTTTGGATACGGAGAGGATGATCGCTGAGGATAAGTGTATTTCGTTAGAATCCCTCGGCGTAGACAACAACTTCTTGCCCGGGATGAACAGATTTAGAGGATGCGTCGTGTACTCCAAATAATGGAAACAAAACGAGTGGAAGCAGAGATGTTGCGCCAAGTGGAATGGCTTCGGTCATCCACCAGATTCCGATTAGCAGGATGACCGAGGCAGCTGCCGGCGCTTCGGGTGGTACAGCATCTATTTGCGACAGGCTGAAATAGCAAACCAATGCCAGCAATGGCCCTAACCATCGACCTAACTTGGCAGCAATTGAGGCACTTTGTGCGGCGGAGTCGACTTGTGTTGCTGTGGACATTGTTCTTGTAAAACGGGTGCGGGATGGATTCTGTGAGGAATCTGTCAGCTGCGTGGATAGCCGATTTAGTTGTTATTATGGTAAAACAGGGGAATTGCTGTTTTACACAGTCGTTCCAAAAGAATCGACCTTAGTTAACACGCGTTCACGGTTCAAAACTATCCTACCTAACATCGCCCGCCGGCGAATAAATGTATCGAGAGCACTGATGAGCATGAAATCGCTAAAAATCCTAACCATCGTAGTATTTCTGATAGCTAGCAGTTTAGAAGCGGCGGATTGGCCGAGCTGGCGTGGCCCAAATCGAAATGATGTGTCTCAAGAGACGGGATTACTTCAAGCCTGGCCGGAAGGTGGTCCGACACAGGTCTGGCAATACTCCAGTGCAGGTCTGGGATATTCAAGTTTTGCAGTGGCGGACGGACGTCTATTCACCTTAGGCACCCGTGGCGAAGCTGAGATTCTTCTGGCCATAGACACAGATACAGGAAAAGAACTTTGGGCTGCACAATTGAGTCCGATTCTTTCCAATGGATGGGGCAATGGTCCCCGAGGCACTCCGACAGTAGACGGTAACAACGTTTATGCACTGACCGGTCCTGGCACATTGGTTTGCCTTTCAGTTAAAGACGGCAAACAGGTTTGGACCACGTCGATGGATAAATTCGGTGGCCGGCGACCAGGTTGGGGCTATACAGAATCCGTGTTAATCGACGGCGATCATGTTATTTGCACACCAGGTGGCGGACAGGGAACGGTACTCGCCTTGAACAAGAAAACGGGTGCCAAGGTATGGCAAAGTGCTGAATTCACAGATGGTGCCCAGTATGCATCGGTTGTTCCTGTGAATCATGGAGGAAAACGGCAATACATTCAATTAACGCAGCAACACGTGGCTGGCATCGATGCGTCCAACGGCAAGCTCTTGTGGAAGTCACCATTCCCGGGACGCACGGCAGTGGTACCGACTCCGATTTACAGTGACGGGATGGTCTACGTTACCTCAGGTTATGGTGTGGGATGCAAGCTTGTTCAGGTCGGCGCAGATAATGCAGTGCAAGAAGTTTACTTCAATCAAACAATGAAGAATCACCATGGTGGAGTCCTTCTAAAAGATGGATATCTATACGGCTATTCCGATGGCCCGGGTTGGATCTGTCAGGATTTCAAGACGGGTGAAATGATCTGGAATAACAAGACGCACGGTAAGGGATCCGTAACCTATGCAGATGGCAAACTTTATTGCGTCGCTGAAGGTGACGGTTCGGTTGTTCTGGCAGACGCGTCACCAAAGGGATGGAGTATCTCAGGTAAATTGACGCTTCCGGCTCAAAGTCAGATTCGAAGCCCACGTGGCCGTATTTGGTCTCATCCGGTCGTAGCAAATGGCAAACTGTATCTTCGCGATCAGGAGCACATATTTTGTTACGACGTAACGGCGAAATAGTGCGGTAGCACTGAGGTTATTACAAACTTCCTTGCCGCCAAATTACATGGCGAGCATGGCTGGATTCAATCGAGAATTTAGTAATAATCATGTTTCGTATCGCGGGCCCGTAGCTCAGTGGTTAGAGCAGGGGACTCATAATCCCTTGGTCGGAGGTTCGAATCCTTCCGGGCCTATTTTTTGTTTAAGAAGTCTAGCATGGATTCAGATAGTAGCAGGAGCTTGACTACTGCCGATGGACGGCCGATTGAGCCGCTTGACGGCGCAATCCGCACCATTCAGCCAGGCGGCGGTACCTGTATGCGAATTGAATTGGCATGGGGTATTATTCGGCGGGCATATCTGAAGCTCTTCCGGCGTGGATATTTGCGGCGAATGGAAGCGTGCCGTCAGGGAGAAAAGAATCCTTGCCCTCATGATTGCCTTGATCCTCGTGATGTGAAATTCTATCGAAATCAAGGCGGCTATCACTGGGATCTGAGTGACGACCGGTTTACTTGGCGTGATCGTATTCCGTTTGCACGTGTCGGTTTTGCTGAGATGATCATTTTCAGCGTGCTATTTGTCGGTGCAGCGATTGGACTGTGGTTCGTTCATCCGCTGCTGTCTGTTGTGCCAACGCTACTGGAACTGGAAATAATCTGGTTTTTCAGAGACCCCAAACGCGTGACCCCAACCGAATCGGGATTGGTGGTTTCACCTGCAGACGGCAAAATTGATGTGATTGAGCATCTCGATCATGACGACGTTATCGGTGGTCCTGCTGTAAAGATTGCGATTTTTCTTTCAGTCTTTAATGTGCATATCAATCGATTTCCGGTCGAGGCACAGGTGTTTAAGATTGCCCACCGTAAGGGCAAATTCAAAAGTGCAACAAGCCCAGAGTGTGCTCTCATTAATGAGCAATTGGAGCTATTCCTTGAATCCACCGATGATGCACGCCGTGTCATGCGGTTACGCCAAATTACCGGTGCTATCGCTCGTCGAATCGTCTGCTGGGTCGCTCCGGGAGACACGCTCAAGCGTGGTGAACAGCTTGGCATGATCAAGTTGGGTTCGCGTACGGAACTAGTCATCCCACAGGAGGAAGGACTAGAAATCCTCGTGAAGCTTGGTGATAAGGTTCAGGCAGGAGAAACTCCTTTTGCCAGGTACGCGTAGTCTGGCGTCAAACACCTAAGTCACAACCCCGCGCTTTGGTGTACCATATATTGCTGGCACCCATGTCGATTACTTCGAGAAATAGAAGTGGCAAACGAATCTAAAAATATGCCGGTACTCCCCACGCTTATGACGTTGGGAAATGCCATTTGCGGATTGGCCGCGATCGGACTTGTAGCCCGCGTGCTACCAGTTCGCGGTCTTGAAGTCGTGGATACTGTGGCACACGCTCAAAAGGTCACCGAAGCACTTTGGGGAGCGGGTATTCTCATCTATATTGGAATGCTCTTCGACATGCTCGATGGACAAGTGGCACGAGCTCTCAATCAGACAAGTCGATTCGGTGTTCAGCTGGATTCATTGTGCGATGTAATCACTTTTGGCGTGGCTCCATCATTTATCATGCTTGTATTTGCACTTGAAGTGGATTTCGTTCACCTTCGTGTCTTTAACGGTATCGCCGGTTTGTTCACGCTTTGTGCCGTCTTGCGTCTTGCGCGATACAACGTTGAAGCAGAAGAAGACTCTGGCACGGGAATGTATTTCAGCGGTATTCCAACTCCGGCTGCTGCAGGTGCCATTGCGGCGTTTGCGATTGCCATGCCGAAGATCAATGAGCTGGCTGCTGAGGAATCAACACGGCGATACGGACAGTGGTTGCTTGAAGGAGTTGCCTTGGGAGTCCCAGTGCTAACCTTCATTCTGGCGGCACTAATGGTTTCCCGATTGCCATATCCCCATTTGACCAAGTTATTGGTCAATGCCGCAAAGACAGATAGTTCGGACAACAAAATCGCATTCCATCATATCGTGCAGATAATCTTCGCAGTGATCTTAGCACTCATCATGCACGAATTGGCTATACCGCTTTTGTTTTGTTATTACATCCTCGGTGTGCCTATCAACGCACTGCTAGGGCGTGTCGTTAAGAAAGATGAATCTCTATCTCAACAGCACCAGAATATCGTAGATCATTCCTAGACCACTCTACTGCTTTGGTGGTTCTGCCTCATGAACTTCCGCTCCGTTTTCATCGCTATAAACTAGGATGCTAAAGCGTCGGACATTATCAAGTTCATTGGTGCTTAAGGTGGCGTAATCAAAACGACCTCGTAGGTCTGTATAACCATCTTTATAGAATTTCACTTTACCATTCTTGGTTTGTGCATAGACTTTTACATACACCGTGTCGATCGGTGCGCCTTTGTCCTGATCAGTAACACGTAGCTGTCCGTATTGCTGGATAAGTTGAACTCTCATCGAAGTTGCGTAATAGGCTGCACTTGCATTTACACCTTTTCCCGTAACCTCAACAAGCACGTTTTTGTTTAAGAATTCCTTAGGAATTGCGATCTGCATGCTACTTTGCTTCTTCGCCAGTTTAACGACGGCTGATTGATTTGGCCGAATGAAGCTGAACGCGTCTGAGTTCTGCTTTACAAATGGATTTCTGCTGAATAGCAATTCGAGATCCATCAGATAGTAATTCACTGTCACTTCGTCCAGGTTGTTCCATTCAAGCTCTGCATTTTCTCCGACGATATCTAACTGAATCGTCGGTTGTGCGTCGGCAAGTTGCTGCTGATTTTGTTCACGACTGTCATCGTCAATGATCGTAGCAGTATTCCCTTCAATTTCTTCAGCCTGAAGTACTACTTGCGCAAACATGTTGTTCCACCGTGTTATCGCGTGGCCTTCGTAGTTTTCAGCAAGTTGTTTAGCTTCTTGTGGTTGTCGCTGATAGAAGAGTGCGTAGCACTTGAAGTAGTCATATTGCATTTTCAGTTCAACTTGTCCGCGGTCGACTTGTTCGAACATAGCGAGCGCTTCGCCGACACGGTCCTGCAACATCAGATAGTAACTCAATGTAAGAGCGGTCGTGTCATCGATTTCTGATTGAAAGGACACAAGGTGTAACAGTCTGGAATATTGAGTAAACAGCCTGTCATTGAGAATCTTGCGAGTTGGCCCGAGTTTATGAGTTCGAGCATTTACAAGAGGCATGTATTCGAGATGTTCATAGAATCCATCCAGTACCGGGTCTATATGCAGTAATGGGCTATCAAGCGAAGGTTGCCCTACGGTGTTTGCCCAACCGGTATGCGGCAGGTATTGCTTAATGCGATTCGCATCGTAGTGCATTAATGCAAACTTCCAAACGATCTCTCGATACTGGTGGTGCTTGTCCAGCAATGAGACGACTTGCTTCCAAAACCCTTTGTCCTTGAGTCGATAGGCAATCAAGGTGATGTCGAGTTCCGTCAGATTGTTTGTATTGAGGAATCTCAATACATCTTCATTGCTGCCGTTCGTTGCGATGTATTTCCAGCTCTTTGTGTCGACATCGATAAGCTCGTCAACCACGTTAAAGGTAAGTGGTTTGGCTGAAGCAATCCCGGTCTGATCCTTCGCCATTTGTGCTGGATAGTGTGCGAATTTGCCGGACATTGGGAAGTAGAAAGAGTAAGAAACGACCTGGCTTTGAAATGCTTCAAGAGTCAGGTTGTGATTCTGTGTATATTTTTCAAGTTTAAGTGGTATGGCACCTGTTGGGATTTGAGTCAACACGTTTACACGTTGCTGACGAGCAAAGGTGTTTGTCACCACAACTTGACCGACATATACAGTTTGTGGAAGAAATTCTTTTGTTATGTAATTCTCAACTTCCTCACCATCGACCACGGTTGTTTGCTGGCCTAGTTGATAGAAGTTTTCGTTAATCAGAATCGATGAGTTTGAATCATCTCGATCGACGGGCAGAATGGATTCGTGAAACAAAAGCGTGGCCGAATCGCTGCTAAGGGTGATCTTGTCATCATCTTGCTTGATACTAAGCTCTTCAGATTCAAAGGGCAGATCCATGACCGCAGCAGCGAGTAGCACTTCGGTAAAGTTGCTTGATGCGATCAGAATGTGCTCGCTCAGGAATGGTAAGTTTTGATCATGCTGAGCATAGTCAAGCCAAAATTGATTGGGTGCGACCAAATCCGCGGTGACATGTGCATTTCTGATTTGATAGTAATTCGACTCAGCATATTCCATCGTCTTATCAACCTGCCGGAATAGCTGTCGGGTCTTTGCTTTTAATTGCTCTTGAAGTTCCCGTCCGTTCGCATCTGCTTCCAAACTACTGCGTCCCAATGCTGCCACAGTACCGTCGATGTTGCCGGCAAGCTGTTTTTTTTCCGCTTTCAGACCGTTCATGGACTTATCAAGCCTCTTAAGGCTCTGTGCTTGTTCCGCTTCTTTACGCATATAAAAGTCACGTGAGTTGTCTTGCTGTACACCTAGTTGATTGCTGAAGCGACTGCTGACTGACGGTTCACCCATCGCGACACCGCCGAAACTCCCGCCCATTCCACCCCCGCCCATTGCACCTCTTAAACCCGCAGTAACGGCCGCCGTTTCTGAGGATAATGAACCTCTAGAGAGGGCAGTTTGGAATAAGCCGCTAACATATCCGGCAGAAGTAGGGTTGAGAATTACCGATTCACGTATGCGTCGTTCGGTAATATCCCGTTCTGCTTCGATGCTAAGTCCTAACAACACTTGTTCGACAGAATTTAATGAACCGTAACGAATCGGGTCCAGATAACTTGTGAGATCATCCCCCAATAGAAAAAGATCCATGAATTGCTTTTCCTTCTTGTTTGCGATGGATGGCAACACGTTTGCAGTGAAGAAGTCGTTGTCTTTTTGATACAAGAAGAAATTCAATTCATGGCATGCCTTTTCGGAGTATTTCTCTTTCTTTGCATCCTCATCAAGCTCATGCCATTGCCCCAGAAATTCAAATTCCGCAAACTTTGGATCACTGCGTATCGTCTGAAGCGTTGTGATCAGATCACTAACGTTACTTATATACGTAAATCGCGTAGCCCCTGGATCACTAATAACATGTTCATCTCCTTTAGCCATGATGGTGACATCCTGTTGCTGAGCAAATCCAGTTTCAGCATCGAGTGAGGCACTCATTCGTAAATCGCGTTGGAAGGCATCGGCGGCGTCGACCGTCACGCGACGACTAATAGTGTTATAGAGATCTGTGCCAACAACTTGCAGCGTGTTGTACGCGTCAAGCAAAGATCGATCAAACGTTATCTTCCCATTTTCATCCGGAATCAGATTTGCAAGTACTAATGACCCACTGTCAAGAAAATCAAGTTGCGGTAACGAATACTGCACATCTTCTTCGCCGCCGTGCATCTGACCGGGCGCAGGTGCATTCTCCGAAGCTTTCATGTCAGCTTCAACCTTTTGCTCAAACAACTCTTGATCACTGGCTTCCTGAATAGACGTAGTTGTCGAATTAACAGTCCATGGATTGATCAACAGGCTTGGTCTGGTTAGTAGGTTTCCGGGGTAGAGTTCCCCTTGTTGTCTGCTGAGAATGTACCGGTATTCGTCGCCGATATCTCGTCCTTCTAAATACGTTGACTTCGTCTGGCGATAATAGTCTCCACCGTGGCGATGGTAGTGTAGAAAGGCGAACGGTGTGAATGCCCCATACATTGGCCGGTAACGAGTTGCGATAACGTGGACTCGTGCCGTGTTATTGGCATTTGTAAGCTGGATCGTTACGGCTTCATCACCCACATCAACCGACTTTATATTGATGCGTTTGTTATTACTTTTTGGCCGAATACTGAATTTGCTTACGACGTGTGTTGATGAAGCGTCGCCCCGCGCGACGGTAATTGGAATGATCACAGGTTGAGATCCGGCTTGCCCACCTTGATTGATGATCAGGTTATAGTTGCCCGGCTCGAGCGCCTTAATACTTAGCGCATTGTCAGCTAACTGGATGTTTTCGCTGTGATTGGAAACAGGCACATGCGCGCTGCCAACCACACGCAGTAGTGTAGCCTGCATGGCTTGTGCGGCACCTGAGACATGTGGCAAACGAATGCGTTCTCCTTCAGCAGCCAGGATATGTGATGGATAGGTAAATTGATCACCCGTTAACTGCCAGTATCGAGCGGCAGTCGTGCCCATTTCCGGGACCGAAATATGATCGATGCCGTTTAACGCACCGAGATGGATGCGACCGTTTTCATCTGATTGCAGGGCGGCGTCAATATATGGTCGATAGTGGACATGCTTAAGTTGCATGTATAAATAACGGCTTGGAAGAGGCTCACCTGTGCGTCCTCTTATGTCAATAAACCATCCATTGGAATTGCGTCCAAGATGTAGGCCTTCGATCGTGTTGGTAGTTGCCTGACCGTTTACGTCAAATTCTCTGTATTGACTCACATGAACCTTGGTTCCAGTGCTTAGCTGCTCGACCTGAGCTGAAAGCGTAAGCGTGAGCGAAAGAAGTCGCGGTGGTACCGAGATTGTATGTTTGTATGCTTCATTGGCGTCTAGTTTTAAATCATCAATCAGCATCCTCGTATCGACACCATCTACTGTAGTTGCATCAATACTCAGCTTGACGTTTTCCAACATGTCAATGTTGGTCGGCTGTCCATTTACAAACAGTCGTGGCAGGATCAGCAAGTCGGCTTTCCGATACAACAACAGTTGTTCTGCATCTACGTGCATACCAACCTTAAGCGTGTAGTTTTCAGATGCATGCGAAAACGGGTGAATGGAAGCGCGATTCCCTTTTGTAATGATGATGGATTGACTGCTTGGTAGATTCGTGTACGGAATCACAACTGAGCCATTCTCGCTGCTCTCATATTCATTGTTCCCTAGCCAAATCGAACAGTCTTTAACAACGCGATTGTCATCACCAATGACCGTAAATAAGTGACCTGCGGTGGTATTGCGATGAACATAGCGGAATCGCCCCTTGTGGATGATCACGCGGCTGTTGATTCCGTTTCCGATTAGGTCGATGACATAGCTACCAGGCTTCTTAATTTCCGGGAATTCGAATACTCGTTTGACGCGTCGTACCGGTGCATCGTCGTAGGTGACTGTACGCTGAACATTGGAAACCAGACCATCGAGGTTGATGTCCTGACGGATTTCACGAGAATTTGATCGGTAATAATTGAGCGCGTTGATCTCGTAGACTTTAATCAGTAACGAATCGATATTCTTGGTTGAAACTTTAAGCGTGACATCGGCGTCCGGAGCAAATTCACTCGGATTCGTTTTGGCAAACAGAAGCTCAACTCGATCACGTAGCTGTTTTAATTGAGTTGGTGAAAGCGCTGCGTACCAACGCTGCGGATCACCAATTCCGTTGATTAGTCGGCTTTCGGCATATTGTTGACGTACGTATACGTCATTCAGATAGGCGACCCATGGTTGGACATCCTCATCTTCAGTTGCGAAGTGTTGAAGGTAGTCCGAAATGAGTTTGCTGTGGTCGATCGTCGTTGGAAATAACTGGTTTAAGAATGGTTTCGCTGGACCCCGTACCCAAAAACGCTGGTCGATACCATCGATATACTTTCGGTTTACATAGCTAAATTTAGCAATCGGCAAACGGATATATTGTGTGAATAACTCCCGGTTGTATTTGCCCTCAGATTGATCGAGCAAAAGAAACTGTTCGAGAACGGATGCCCGCATCGCGTTATGAACCGGTGCAAGCTGACTGATAAATCTCCAAATACGATTTAGGTAAGCACGACGATCTTTCTTGTCGTTTTGCCAATCGAGTTCCGTGCTTGCTTGAAGTCGTTGCAGGTAATACTGCACGTACTGAGTTTCATTCAGAACATTTGGTCGAAGCTGGCGGATTTCGTCTAGTTGGGCAAGCGTGAGTGTGTTCCAGGCATTTACGTGGCGGGCTGATAACGGACCTTTGTAATTCAAGCCTGCGGCACTATCGACCAGCATCTTGGGCAGTTCAGCAATGGACTGGTTCGGTCGTACTTGAGCTAGCAGGTTCTCACGCTGGTTACGCGTCAGTGTTGCGCTGAATAACCGTGGAAGGGCAAGGGGTTCAAATTGGCCGACATCGTTCGGGTGTGCCGTCAGAAACCGCTTGGTAAGTGTCTCATCTGAAATGACTGATTGCGACAGCGTTGATGGGTATTGTGTGGGAGGGTTTGACGGATTTCTGTAGTTATATGTGAGATTCAATAAGTTTCGTAATTTGTCGACCGTTGCCTTGGGGTCCGATTCCGTGTTGAGCAGTAATAGCCGGTTTCCCAGTTTCTGCATCACAGCGGATTGTCCGTTCTTGCCGTGTTGCTTTATCCAATTGCCCAGTACTTCCTGTGCCTTATCTAATTCCCCTTCGTTTAGCAGGTGTAAGCACCAGTAGTAGAAATGTTCGTTCGTACCTGGAATCAGCGTATCCACGGTTTCCTGCCGGTCCTTGGACAGAGCGAATTCTTCCAGATAGCCGGGCTCCTGTGCGTGTGTCGAACCTACTATGGCCAAAAACATGGAAGTCACACAAATCATTACAAACGAAGTGCCGAATGTGCTAACGGTGCAGAAACAGGAGCGTTTCATAGCATGATCCTCAAGTGGTCTAACTAGTTCTTATGCAGGGCAATGATATACATTTCCGAGCGCAATTCAAAAATGATGTCGTGAATTATTATTCGTTCATTCTATCCATTAAACAATTCGCGCATATTTTAGACGTTGTTACGAGGCCGTAAGTTTCTGGAAATTGAATATTTTCATGGTCTGGCAGATCTATGGGTTTCTGTTACGGTGGACTCTTAGATAAGACCTGTTTCGACACCGTCATATATATGTTAAGCCATCTTTGAATATGACAAAGCAAGACGCATCCAAGAACAGCCTAAACGACCTGCAACCGGGAATGTGCTCTCTTCCGGGTTCGGATGGAGAGCATGTGCTTCAAGCACAATATGGTACGGCAAAGCGTGCCGAAAAATTCTATTCCAATCAAGTGCTCGATCACTTGAACGAAGAAATGCGTCGCTTTATCGACAGAATGGAAATCATGTTTGTTTCTACGGCAGACAAACATGGTGAATGTGATTGCACGATTCGTTGTGGACTACCAGGTTTCATAATCCCACTTGATCAACATACGGTAATCTATCCTGAATACCGCGGAAACGGAGTGATGGCCAGTTTGGGGAATATCTCGGAGAATCCTCATATCGGCTTGCTTCTGGTTGATTTCTTTTCATCGACCATCGGTTTACACATAAATGGGTCTGCGGAAATCATCGAGAACGATGCATTGCTGGAATCCGATTCGGTGCCTGGCGATGTTCGTGTTGCCATGGAGGCGAGCGGTGGAAGAAAACCGGAACGATGGGTATGCGTAAAAGTCGAGGAGGCGTATATCCACTGTTCCAAGCATATTCCGATGCTCAAACGAATGTCGAAAGAGATCACCTGGGGCACCGACGATGAGAATCTAAAAGGTGGCGATTTCTTCGGTGTGAAGCGAAATTCGCGTTAGATTCCGTGGCTTATATCTATACCGATCGGTTTGCTGTTCGCGCAGCGTGAAGTGAACATCATAGCGCTGTTTATAGAGACCGAGCAAAGATCGGGCGATAGAGAGCCCATTGCAAACCTATTGGGCTAGCTCGGTTAATTAGGGAGATTCTAACCCTTACGATGACGAATCTTCGCACGCATACGTCGTTTTTTGCGTCCGATCTTCCGTCGACCTTTTCCTGTCTTCTTAGTTCCCACGCGATTCTCCTCGTTGGTATTCCGTGTGAATGGAGTGACTAATCTATATTGTTTGTTCACGTTTTAGGTGAATGACTCATACTATCAGACGATTTGCTTTTTGTACAACAGCCTAACGGGTTGCAATCCTGTCTTAACCGTGGCATATTTCGCGTTAGATTTCACTGTAGATGACAGCAATATTTGTCTCCAAATGAATGTGAATGAGGAAACACTCCATGAAACCCAAACTTTTTAATCTGGCAGCTCTGGCAGCTATATTTTTTACAATGAGCAGCATAAATGCGGCGGAACCTTATAAACACGGTCCGGATTCTATGCGGCAGGATGGTGTACCAGTAGGAAAAGTAACGAAGCACCAGTTTAAGACGAGCCAGTTGTTTCCCGGCACCGTGCGAGATTATTGGATTTACGTCCCGGCTCAATATGATGCATCGAAGCCAGCGTCATTGATGGTGTTTCAGGATGGCGGGTCGTATGTCAACGAGCGGGGATCATTCAAAACACCCATTGTCTTTGATAACCTGATTCATCAGGGGAAAATGCCCGTAACGATTGGTGTGTTCATTAACCCAGGTCAGATTCCTGCAGCGCAACCGGATGGCCGGGCACGAAAAAATCGCAGTTTCGAATACGATAGTCTCGGTGATCTTTATGTTCGATTCCTGATCGAAGAGTTACTTCCCGTTGTAGCGCAGGATTACAACCTGACCAATGATAAATCTCAACGTGCCATCGGTGGAATCAGTAGCGGAGGAATCTGTGCCTGGACCGCAGCGTGGGAGCGGCCAGACTACTTCAGCAAAGTTTTAAGTCACGTCGGTAGCTTTACCAATATTCGCGGTGGTCATGTGTACCCCGCACTGATTCGCAAGACTGAGCGCAAGCCGATTCGTGCGTTTCTTCAGGAAGGCGAGAACGATTTGGATAATCTTCACGGAAACTGGCCACTGGCCAATCGACAAATGGCCGCAGCATTAAAGTTTCACAAATACGACTACAAGTTTGTGATGGGTGAAGGCGGTCATAACGGAATCCACGGTGGCGTCCTGATGCCGGAATCACTCATTTGGCTTTGGCGGGAGCAAGAGTAATCATGCAAAGAGAAAATCAGAAAAGAAAAGTGAGTTTAATGATGAGATTCCTATGTAGCCTTGCCCTCTTATTCATGATGGGCTTACCCGTTGCCGCTCAGGATATGCCGTTAAGTCAAATCCTGATCGAAGGAGAAGGTTGGGAGCTCGTGAGTGCCGGGTACAAGTTTACAGAAGGACCGGCAGCTAATAAGAAGGGAGAAGTCTTCTTTACGGATGTTCCAGAATCCAAGATTTACAAAATTGATCCGGAAGGAAATGTGACTCTTTGGGCTGAAGAGACAAATGCCACAGCCGGACTGATGTTCGGGGCTGATGGTGTGCTTTACGGAACATCGATTGGTGGTGGCGCGATCGTTAAGTTTACGGCTGATGGCAAAATGGAATCGATTGCTGATGGGATTTCCTGTAATGATCTGGTGGTAGACGGTAAAGGAAATATCTACTTTACCGATCATGAAAATGGAAATGTAATTCACATCCCTGCGGGCGGTGAACCAAAGGTCGTCGCACAGGATATCACATTTCCTAATGGCCTGATTCTCTGGAATGATCAGCAAACATTAGTCGTTTCTGATATGCGAGGTGCGAATCTCTGGAATTTTCGCATTGAAGCAGACGGCTCGCTCTCTTTCAAGCAACCGTATTCCACCATGGAATTACCTGTCGGCAGTACCGAAAGCGGTGCAGACGGTATGACCACGGATAAAGATGGTCGCATTTATGTATGCACAACAAAAGGAGTTCAGGTGTATGACACTACCGGCAGATACTGCGGCGCCGTCTCAAAACCACAACGTGCATTCCTGTCAAACATCGCATTTGGTGGCCCGGAGTTGGATACCATTTATGTGACATGCTCGGATAAAGTTTATAGACGCAAGCTAAACACCAAAGGCATTCGCTATGTAGTAAACAAGCAGAAGCCGTAATGCACGCTGATTGGCTTATTCCTGCTCAATCGCTTCGCGTTCTATGAGGTGAAAGCTTTTGCCGCTGGAGATACTAACATAGTCTTTGTCACCATCGGTTAGCGGTTTTTGGCGATCGTAGAAATGAACACTTCCGTTTCCGAGGACTTCGCCGACGTCGCCTTGGACGATCAGGGCAGTTGCTTCATCGATGCCAATCCCAAGTAGTTGCGGGTGTTTATCGACAACAGCACTCATGTCGGTGAAACGACCTCGCTGTGCGAAGTGCTGGTCGATTCCGCAGCCTTTGATGAACCCAAAACCACGTGTATATCCTGCCGCCATGGGGTCTTGATTGCCCAGCGGATTTCCTCGCACCATAAACTCTGCCTGAATGGACGCTCCGGCTGAACTTCCGCCGATGACGCCACCGCGGCTTAGGACGTCATGCATGAGCGGAAGTGCTTTCGTGTGTTCGTAAGCATCCACAAACCTCCATTGTCGGCCACCGCCAAACCAGATTGCATCTGCTTCCTTGAGATGGGTAAGGAATGACTCTTTTTCCACATCCTGTTTATTGCGGTCCCGTAGCACAATGACATTGGTCGCTCCCACCGATTCAAACATTTTCTTACCGTAGTCGCTCGAGATCGGATCAGGCATCGATGTTGGCAGTACGACGATCTTTGCTTCCGGTCCACCTGCTAATTCGATGAATTTATCCAGTACCGGGCGTGGCATGCCACCTCCCCCGACAATGACCAATGACCCTTTATTTACCGAGACACCCTGTACGCGTTCTGCTGGAAATGGTCTCGAACTGCGGTCTCGAGCGTGTCTCCTCATCGAAGTTAGATCGATAAACTCACCATCCGCATACAACTTCGTTTCGGTACTCTGGTGTCGCGTTCTCCCTAAACAAACGGTAACGTTGCCATTGCCGATGACTTTCATAAATCGCTGATCGACTGCTAGGGCCGTCGATTCATCAATACCAAGTCCCACAAGGTCATCGAAACGATTGACGGCAAAGGTCAGTCTGGCCAATCGATTACGTTGTGAGAAATGCTGGTCGATAATTGTGCCAGGTAATAGGTCAAATCCTGTGCTAATTCGCGGCACGAGCTGCCCCATGGCAATCATTACCTTTGACTGAATGGCAGCTCCCGCAGAGGATCCTCCGATAACTCCGCCGCGCTTTAATAATTCAATTAGTTCCTCTTCGACCTTGGTATTTGCGTAGGCTTTCGATAGTTTTGACTGATCACCGCCAATAATCCAAACTGCGGTAGCATCTAACAGCGGGGCGATGAATTTGCGATCATCCGAGATCTCGCGGTCACGCGTGTGCAGGACGGTGACCTCTTTGAATCCTCTGAGTTGCCAGGCAGTGACGATCTCTTTGACCTGATCCGGGTCGTCAGATCTTATGGATGCCGTTGGAATGATTACCAGTTGAGCATTATCTCCACCTGCCCAATTGTGAAATTGTTCATAGACTTCTGTTGGCAAAACTCCACCACCGGCGATGATCAGTCTTCCATGAGCTCCTCGCGGATCAATGTGTTTACCAGGTGGATTAGCAATCACCTGTGACGCGATGAGCAATAACGCCAAGGTGGTGAATAGTCGTTTAGATCGCAGTTGAATAAATTTAGAAGTCATATTCGTTTTCAGCTATCGATTGAATTTTGTTGAAGGACACGATCGTGTTGTCGGATTATTCTTTGGAATCGATGATCGCTTGTCCTGCGTTGATCGCTTCAGCAATGCGGTCCACATCATAAACACACCCGCCCCATGTGCCGCCGCCGACTCGCTGTAGGGCAGCCCATAGTTTTGTGTCATCGGGTAGATCGGGGTCAGGTGCCAGGTCCGGATGGGTTGACCGACTTTCAAGCTCCGCCATAGCTTCCTCGGGCGAGAACATTGTATCACCATGGCCAATCAGGTTAACGCTTCCCTTCAATTCATTGCGATCGACGAGGATTTGAATGACGTCGCCGTCCTGTACCTTGCCAATGGGGCCGCCTGACAACGCCTCAGGTCCGACATGCCCAATACAGGCTCCCGTGCTAACGCCCGAGAATCTTGCATCTGTTAGCAATGCGACTTCCTTTCCCCATTTCAGGAATTTCAAGGCAGACGTCAGTTGGTATGTTTCCTCCATGCCTGTACCTTCGGGTCCGCGCCCGATTAACACAAGAATATCTCCCGGTTTAAGTGATTCTACGTTTTGTCCTTTGATTGCCTCGATGGCAGCACGCTCACTGGTAAAAACTCTTGCCGGTCCGGTTTTCCGGTAGACCCCGTCATCATCAATGACAGACGGATCAATGGACGTTGCTTTAATGACGGAGCCTTGTGGGCAGAGGTTACCCAGAGGGAAACAAACAGTGCTGGTCATGCCACGATCACGCGCCGATTCAGGTGACATGATTACGTCGCTTGGATCAACTCCGTCTTCACGCACTAAACGATCTTTTAACTTTGTTCGGCGATCGGATTGCTCCCACCAATCCAATACATCCCCAAGTGATGTGCCGGTTACCGTTTGGGCATCGAGCTTTAATAAGCCAAGATCGCGCAAATGTAGCATGACTTCAGGAACGCCACCGGCAAGGAAAAATCGGATGGTCGGATGATTAGATGGCCCGTTTGGCAGTACATCTACGCATCGCGGTACCTGCCGATTAATGTTACTCCAGTCATCTACCGTTGGCCGTCTCAAACCAGCAGCATGTGCGACAGCAGGAATATGAAGTAACAAATTAGTTGAACCACCACACGCTGCGTGAAGGACCATTGCATTGTGTATCGAATCATCTGTCAGAATGTCTGCCATGGCAACGCCGTTGTCTGCGAGCGATTTGACTGCGTACGCGCTGCGAATTGCTGTTTCCAGCCAGATTTGTTGGCCACTTGGTGCAAGTGCTGAATGGGGTAGTGCAATTCCCATTGCCTCGGCCACGACCTGACTTGTGGCTGCCGTACCGAGAAACTGACAACCGCCTCCCGGTGTCGCACAGGCCCGGCAACCGGCAACAGATGCATCCTCTAATGTGATTTCTCCGTGCACATAACGTGCACTGATTGTCTGCACTTTTCCGGCATCTTCTCCGTCTACAGGTGGCAACGTCACTCCTCCGGGAACAATGATCCCGGGAATGCTACGCGAGCCAGCCAGTGCGATCATCATCGCAGGCAGCCCTTTGTCGCACGTTGCGACTCCGATGATACCCTGCCGATGCGGTAATGAGCGAATGAGGCGTCGCATCACAATTGCAGCATCGTTTCGATATGGCAGGCTGTCAAACATACCGGTCGTACCCTGACTTCGCCCGTCACAGGGATCGCTACAAAAAGCGGCAAAAGGCAAGCCTCCTACTTCCTTTATCGCTTTCGATGCCGCCTCCACTAGCAATCCAACTTCCCAGTGTCCGGTGTGATAACCCAGTGCGACCGGGCTACCATCCGGTGCTCGTACACCACCTTGTGTTGATAGTACAAGAAATTGCGGATCCAGCAGTCGTTCTGGTTCCCAACCCATGCCGGCTGCCTGTGTCAGACCGAATAAGTCACCACTGGACCAGTTACGTAGGATTTCGTCAGTAAGTGGAAGTGCTCCAGCTGGTCCGGCAGCGGTGGTTTGAACATCTAGTGTTCCGGGGTCCTGACCTTCGAGTAGCTTTGTGAGTTGTTCACGTACACTCATGTGTTTTCTTTCATCGTGTCTAGTGCGTTCCCGATCAATCGTGAGATTCACGTTCGGTAGCCGGGTCCGCATGAATTACCTTGAAATACCGTTGTACCAACAATGTGAGAATAACGGGTAGCCCGATACTTACACCCATAGCGAGAGGGAACCAACCGTGTTTGTCGGCGATATCACCGAACTTAGAGTACGCTAATGAGATCCCCAGATTGCTCAGGGCGACGGGCCAAAAAAACCTCTTAAAGCTCAGTTGGTGTACTCCCATTAGCAGTACACTCGACTCTGCTAAAACCGGCACACCTCGTGCAAAAACTAATACGGCCGGGCCGTATTTTTGCGTGAGTGCTTCAGCGCGATCGAGTTCTTCAGGATTGGAAAACCGTGACGCAAATGCCGGTCCCCAGCGCTTCGCCAAAAAAAATCCGATCAGCGCACCCATTGTTAAACCAGTCCATGAAGCAAAGGCGGCAATAAGCCAGTCAATCTGGCCACCACCGAGCGTACTCACAACGCTAGACGGGATAGGCAAGAAAATATCACCCGATAGCAAAAGTACCATGGCACCGGATACCAACCATGGATCGTCAGTTTCCGGAATCCACTCGCGTATCGAGTCACCAAATAAGACGAATGGGATGATGGGAATTGCCAGAACAATACAAACCGGGACAAACTGTCTTAGTAATGTTTGCAACTGGGCTGATATCCAATTAGGTGTGGTGAGTGACTATTCCCAGTTCACGCCACTCAGTCGATTTAGTGCCAACTGAAGAGCATGTGTGCCATCGCGTCCGTGTCCTTGTGACTTAAGTCCTTCATATAACTGCTTGGAGAGGGCGAGGCCCGGCAAGCACAGTCCCATTCGATTAGCTTCATCAATGGCAATTCCCATGTCCTTGATAAAGTGTTCCACAAAGAAACCTGGGTCAAAATTCCCGTCGATAATGCGTGGACCAAGATTTGAAAGAGACCAACTGCCTGCTGCACCACTGGCAACTGACTGCATAACAGTTGGAAGATCAAGTCCTGCTTTGTAGCCGTACAAGAGCGCTTCACAAACTCCAATCATATTGGTAGCGATCAGCGTTTGATTGACCATCTTCGTATGTTGGCCGGAACCCGCTTTGCCCTGATACACGATGGTTTGCCCCATTGCATCCCAACATGGTTGGAGTGCATTTACGATATCTTCGTCGCCGCCAATCATGATCGACAACGTGCCGTTTTTTGCACCGACATCGCCGCCAGATACGGGTGCATCAACACTGTGTACACCATTTGCTTTGGCAGCTTCGTAGATTTCAACAGCCAGTGATGGTTCACTTGTCGTCATGTCGACGAGGATGTTGCCTTCACTACTTCCGGCGAGGGCACCGTCCTCTCCGAGAAAAACCGCTCGCACATCGGATGGGAATCCAACGATTGCAAACGTAATGTCACTTGCTTCAGCAACTGATTTAGGGCTATCCGCCCAGATGGCACCGGCATCGAGAAGAGGCTGTGCTTTGTCTTTGCTACGCGTATATACTGTTGCGGAAAGTCCGGCATCCATAAGGTGCTTGCACATACTGGCACCCATGACACCCGTGCCAATCCAGCCGATTTTGGTTACCCCAGGTTCAATTTGTACTTCACTCACGTTGCTCGTCCTTTTTTTGCGTCGTTCCACAACGGATCTGGGCTTAGATTGCTACTCGGAAATCCCCTATCCTAATAGCCGCCATTGTAGCGTGAATTGCTCGACGGTGAAGCGATGAGTCGTGCTATCGTGAGAGAGTCGTCTATTGCCAACGATGTTCAGGGCGATTGATGATTTCTTGCAATACAATGGCTGCAGCAAGCCCGTCTTTTGAATGCAGCAGGTCGTGTACTCGATTCAATATCGATTCGTCAGGCTGACTACTCTCCAAAAGAGATTTAGAGAGAATGCTTTCTGTATCTTTAGGGGCGTCACCGTGTACATCATCGAACTTACTGCTGATGTGCCGCGTGCTTGTTTCTTCACCGGCGTAGCTTTCTTCATCGTACTCATCAAAAACATCTTCATCGTAATCGCTGAAGACTTCTTCATTGTGACCATAATCACTTCGAAGAGTCTCGTACTGCTCTCCGTGGTCGCGGACGGGAGGTTTAGGCTGCTGTTTGGGAGGAGCTTCCGCTACATCGCCAAGCGACTCCTTTAACATGCGTCGCAGCTGTTGTACTAAAGACTCATTCATCAGTCCGATGATTATCCTTTGACTGGAAGCTTAGTCAGCGTCAATGACGGCCTGATTGGCTTTGTTATTACCACCGGCAAGCGCCACTCGCATGTCGGTATCGGATTGGATGTTTCTCAATTTGTAATATTCGCTGATGGTCAGCTTCCCATTTTGGAAGGCATCCGAGATAGCTACAGGTACATCCGCTTCGGCGAGAACCAATTGTGCACGGCTCTGTTCGATGGTGGCCTGCTTTTCCTGTTCGTGTGCGACTGCCATCGCGCGTCTGCCTTCTGCCTTGGCTCGAGCTACCCGCGTATCCGCTTCCGCCTGATCTGCCTGCAGCCTGGCACCGATATTGTCGCCAACATCGATATCAGCAATGTCGATTGAGACGATTTCAAATGCCGTTTGTGAATCAAGACGTTTGGCCAGTACTGCTTGCGAAATCAGGTCTGGACTACGCAGTACATCCTTATGCGATTCGGCGGAACCAATGGCACTAACAATTCCTTCGCCAACACGTGCAATAATGGTCTCTTCGGTTGCACCACCAATAAGTTGTTTGATATTTGCGCGAACGGTAACACGTGCTCGTACTCTAAGTTGAATACCATCTTTAGCAACCGCATCTAGCGTCGATTTTGCAGTGCCGGATGCCGGGCAATTAATGACTTTGGGATAGACACTTGTTTGAACGGCCTCTAATACGTCACGTCCGGCACGGTCAATTGCCATGGCTTCACGGAATGACAGATCGATGATCTTGGCTTTTTGAGTAGCAATCATAGCTCGAATGACTGTCGGAACATTTCCACCGGATAAGTGGTGTGCGACCAGCATGTCAGCAGTGATTCCGTTCTCTTCATCATTGGGAAACCCTGCTTTGACGGCCATGATCTTGCTCATGACGATCATCTTCGGCGGTGCCTTCTTAAACGTCATGTACAGCAAATCCATCAATCCGATCTTGGCATTGGTCAGCTTGCACTGAATCCAAAGTCGAAAGAAATGGATGAAGATGTAAAATAGGGATAGGAATAGCAGTCCGACGATAGAGAGGATCACCACCTGAACAGTAGGAAACTCATCTGCTGCAACGATTAGTGACGATGTGAGTTGTGATAAGATCATCATTCAGCACTTGTTTTTGGTGAGGTGAAAGATACGTGGCGCTTAGGCGTACGTCATTCTAACTCATTTAGATCTCTTTCAAATGATGAATAGTCTATTGATTCATTGTTTTCTTCAGTTGTGTCAGATGAGGGCTGGTCGATTTGCATGACCTCTTTCACCATGATCCGGTTGCCTACAGCCGACACGACTTCAACCTGCTTACCTGCTTCGATCATGGTGCCATTGGTAACCGCATCAAGCTGATCATTGCCAAGTCGTATCCGTCCATTTGGCATCATCTCGGTTAGGGTTATGGCTGTAGTACCAATGAGCTGATCTAACTCTTTTTGGTTGTCACTTTCGCCGAGCTCTGGATCCGGAATCGCCTTTTTACCTAAAGGTGTCTTTGGCCAGAGTTTAAAGGCGATGGTAAGAGCGATAGGTACCGCAATGGCAGAACCCAGTAGAACAATAAGTCCTGTCGTACTATTCTCGTTAAATCCGTGAATGACAGCATAAACGAAGGCGGTACCAGCAACGATTCCGAGTATCCCACCCGAGGGAATAAACACTTCGAGCACGACGAGAATGGCGCCTAGAAAAATGAGCAGGGCACAAATGAGATATGGATTCATCGCTAATTGCCGGGTGTTAGGCCTTTCGTCTTACGACGACACGGTTTCCAGTAACTTCATTTACTACAATTTCCGTGTCGGCGTCAATCAAATCGCCGTCACTGACAACATCAACGATTTCTCCGTCAATGACGACTTTGCCAGCAGGTGATAGTCGCGTATGTGCCTTACCTGTCTTCCCGACCAGATGCTCAAAATGCACCATCGCTTCGTTCCATTCTCGCTGTGGAGTTATCGCTTCTTCCGTGTGTATAAGTTGTTTCGCGAACCACATTCGCGATAGTGGTTTGCGTAGAACCAGAAATAAAGTCATCGTAAACACACCGGACAGTAGCAACGTCAGCATGTTGTTGATTAACTCGTTCCATTCGAAATTCGATGATGGAACCATGAAGTTGACTGTGGCTAGTATCAGGGACGTAAACACGAGAATGATCCCACCAAATCCAAAGATTCCAAAACCGGGTATCACGTAGATTTCCAACACGAGGCTGATGACACCGATGATGAATAGCAGTAGTTCAAGAAGTCCTGCCGTATCGTTATGAATTTGAGCCCAGAAAAAGATGGTGAGTGTTACGAGGGCTACAAAGCCTGGCACACCAAGGCCCGGTGTGGTGATTTCCGAAATCAAACACCATGTGCCAACCATGAACAGGAAGCCCATGAGGATTGTATTGTTGGCCAATTTCGTTAGAAATCGACTAAGCGGGGGGCGTTGTATGTCCTGAATCTGTTCAGGGTCTATACCAAAAGTAGCAGCAATGTCTTCGATGTTGGTAACGACACGGTCGGCAACACCCATGGCAAATGCCCGTTGAGATTCGAGGCCGTCCGAAACATCGACTAACTCATCTTCCCGCCAAAGATCGGCATCTCCATCAGTAAGCGACTTGAGTTCTTCCGAGCAGAAGATCCTCGTTTCACCGGTGTCGCGATTCAAAAACGTGTGAAGAGTGGTCTTGGGATCAACGAGCCCTAGTGTGAGTGACCAGTTGCGGCCGTTGTTTCTCTTTATTTGTTTGAGATCTTCAATCAGTCCGGCGCGATCGACAATGATGTTTCCGCGGCCACCGAGATTGGCTGACTGTGAAACATACACGGCATCGCATGCAAGTACCCATAAAGCGGCATCCTTGAGTGCTTGTGGGTTTACATATGCGACCGTGGTGATATTTCGGAAATCACTTGAAGCCAGTAGCATCGCAATCTCGCGAGAGCCGTTGATGTCGCCACCGGTCGTATCGATATCGAAGAGAACCAGATTCGCTTTTCTTGATAGTGCATCCGAGATCATTCGCTTGATCTCATTGCAATAAGACGGATGTAGATTATTGCGAATGTTAATGCGTGCCACGGACCACTCTGCCTCCGCCACCGTCACAGTGCGAAACCTATCCGTAGCGACCTGCAGATGTCGAGCTAGCTCGTCCCGGGATGCAGCGGTGTAGGTGACGAGTTCGTGCTTGCGCAATATCGAACCGTCGATTCCGGTCGCGGCATTAGCGTCGAGAATGGTCGTTACCTTGTTTTTAACCTTGAGAGCATCGAGCTCACGTTGATTGGTAACGATTGGTTTTGCACCGTTTTCAACAATGTAAATCGGTTCAGATGGATCGAGGATTCCGGTGAGAAAGGCGATGGGATATCCGCGTCCTTGACCAATTTCTTGATAAGTTGCCATGACACCTTGTGACGGTTTGTCGCTCGACTCCAACACCGGCCCGAGTCTTGCGCTCGGCTTGGGGATTATTTGCTCACATGCCAATGCGACCAGAACAGGATGTCCTGTTAGATCGTGCGGCAAGAACGCGACAACTTCTACTTTGGTTTGCCTGCGTACTACTTGGGCGATCTTTAAACAATCTTCATATGCACTTTGGTCGTGTGCACCGGTTTGTCCGAATTGAAGGATGATGCAATTGCGTGTGGCATCGCTCGCCTGCTCCAATTCACTGGCGGTTGTTTCGATAGCTCGAATGATGCCGGATACGCGTTTGGACTCAATCGGTAATTCAATGCGAATGATACGCCCGACGGCATCCTGTTGTTGTACGGCATACACACTTGAGCCAAGTGGAACAATCAGTCCAAGGCTGAATGCGAAGGTAACGGCATTAAGCGTGAAGAGTCGCATTTGGGATTTGCAATTCACTTCCGATTGAATAAGGCATCCGGGATTCGTGTTAACGGATTCAAGCCAAGCTATCATTAATGGTAACCAATCACGTGCTTTAATCTGCCGGATTACCGATTTAGTGGTGGTTGCTGGCCCGATTGACTGGCTTGACGGTTCCGGTTGGTAGGTGCCGCATTGACGACCTTTTTCCAACCGCTAGGCAGACTCGGCTCATAGAAATTCTTTTCCCAGATTCTCAATGCTTCGAATGTTGTGTTGAAGTTTTCTTCGCGATCGCGAAAGTTGAAGACTGTACGGGAGTGATTTTTGCCTTTGATGAAATTGCGGTCAAAGATAACGATTCCCTTTGGAAGGAAGTCGCGACGATCGATAATGATGTGGACTTTCAGATAATTAGCCGCATCGGCTTGGCTTTTCGGGAAGGCCTCTAACCAAACCGCATCTTTTACATTGGAGGGAGTAATGACTTGGAGCCAGTATCGCTGTTTGATTTCAGTTGCATCAGCTCCAAACAAAAAGGGCAATGGTCCGTTCTTTATCGCCTTACCTTGTAGCTCAACTGGCAGGATTTGTTGGATGAGGCGCTCGTTGGTGAAGTCGTATTCAAAGACACTTTTGCCGTCGCATACCCACCATTCACCGTGAACACCTTCAATTGCGATGTGCCTTGGTTTCTCCTGCTGACTGCGCGGTGCTTGATATGACAGTACTTTTTCGACCTTGAACATTCCCTTGTCTGGGTCGGCGTATCGTATGAGACCGGTGCTATATGTTTTAAAGGTGTTTTGTGGTCCAAAAACAGTGTCAAATTGCCATCGTTCAAAGGTGCAGCGATAACGGTCAACTTTTGAGGTTTTGTTTTGCCAGTACTCTAATACTTTATCAATGTAAGTTTGATGTGCAGTCGAGAGCGGAATAAACGACGGCGCATTGACTGATGTTTGGCCACTTCGATTCTGAGTAGTGGGTTGTTGAGCACTTGCCGGTCGTACGGAATCGGAGGTTTGGACACGTGGTGTGTTGCTCCTCTGAGTCGTGCCGGGCTGGGTTGGCACAATGCTCGGGAGTTTCTGAGCGATGGTTGCAGTTGCAAATGCAAGCTGCAATAGCATCGTCAAATGGATTGTATTACGGTGGAGCATCCGTGCTTCTTTTCCGTTTACCGGTTGAAATCAGTCGACTTATGAATGCGGATTCTAGCAATTCGATCAGTAAATCCAAATAGTGATCAGCCAGCTTGCCTTGCCCAGTCGTCTAATTGCATGTGCAATTGGGTGAAATCATCCATGATCCAATCTGCTTCTTCTGTACCGCGAATTTCACTATGGTCTCGCCCTTGTGTGTAGAGCACTGTAAAACATCCTGCAGCATTTCCGGATTGAATATCAAATACAAAGTCGCCAATCATGACCGACTCGGATGGTTCAATACCCCACTGCTGGCAGATATGCAGCGGGGCCCATGGATCAGGCTTGATGGGGCCGTCGTCGCGGCCGATGATGATGTCAAAAGTCACCGGTAATAACACGAGCATCTCGGCTGCAAAGTCAGCGCGATTCCGCGTAACAATTGCCATTGGCAATTGTAATCGCTCGATGCTTAACAGAGATTCCGCAACGTTTGGAAATACAGTGGCATCTCTTACGCCTTGCTGTTCGTGACGTAGAAGAATGTTTTCACATTCGATTCGGCGATTGCTTTCCATTGACTCAAGCGATTCAAGGATTGGCAGTCCTTTGGCTAATCCTATGTCCTGTCGAATAGCATCAAAATCGAGCTTGGAGTCGATTAAGGTACCGTCCATGTCAAATATGAATCCGCGAACGGCATGGTTGGGCTTGATCATGAATAATGTCGGAAAGGGTAAACCTATGGAATAAGGACGATCTTGCCTGCAATCGTGCCCGCTTTCATCAGCGTATTGTCCTCTTGAATCTGGTGGGCTTGAGCAGCTTCACTAAGAGGCAGACGATGGCTGATTTGTGCCTTGAGTTGGCCCGAGGACAGCCAATTGTTTATGTCATCGGCACATGCCTTGAGTTCGCATGGTGGAGCCTTAAATATCACAAAGCCGAATAAGTTTAGGCCTTTGACATAAAAGGGTCCTACGGGGAATGGAGGACGAGCATCTCTTCCAGCCATGATTACAATTCGGCCCCGTTCCGCCATGACTTCGACAATCGACTCCAAGTCTGGTTCTCGAAGTGTTTCCCAGAAGATGTCTATACCTTCTGGTGCAAGTCGTGTGATTGCGTCTGTTTCGTTTTCTTCTTTGTAGAGGATGACGTCATCAGCACCAAGTTCTTTGCACCGGTCGGCTTTTTCCTGGCTGCCTGCTGATGTGATTACGCGTGCTCCGGCGATCTTCGCCATTTGTAGAACCATGGCACCTACGCCACCGGATCCACCGTGAACGAAGATGGTGTCATCCGCGCTGATTTTTGCATCCCGATACAGACCCAGGTGGGCTGTCACACCCACAAGTGAACAGGCCGCAGCATCTTCATCAGTGACATTTTCCGGTGTCTTGTATAGCCATTCTTGATCGATTGCACAGTATTCAGCAAAGGTTCCTTGGCGTCCGAGGAGACCCTGATTGGTTCCCCAAACTCTGTCACCAACTGACAATTCTGTCACTTCAGTGCCAACGGCTTGGACTGTTCCGGCAACATCGCAGCCGACGACGAACGGATTGGGGAGATCCCAATAGTTTGCACCATTACGGATGTAGGTATCTACAGGATTGAGAGCAGCAGCGCCTGTTTTTACCAAAACCTGATTTGGCCCTGACTCAGGCCGTTGGATTTCACCGTACTGAATATTACTCGCAGGGCCACATTCGGTGATAAAAGCCGCATTCATAGTCGCCATAATCGCTCATTTCTCCCTAAAAAACCAACACGCCCCCGCATTATGCCCTGTCCCCCGACCACCGCCAATCATGGACACCCACCTTTTATCAAATCCCCAAAAATCATGGACAGTCTATGTTCCTGGCCGTCCGGAAAACATGGACGGAAAACATGGACAGTCTATAGTTGTTACCGATCCAACCGCCGGGCCAATCATGGATACCCACTTATGTTAGAGCCAAAAACCAGTGTTTTTTGTGGGAATGTCCATCAGTAAACTATGCCTGTCTTAGATTTTGCCATCAGCAAATTGTGCCTGTCTTAGATTCGGCCATCAGCAAATTGTGCCTGTCTTAGATTTTGTTATCGGATTTGGTTGGATTTTGTGGTGTAAATCATGCCTGTCTTAGAATGGAATAGGTGGGTGTCCATGATTGGGGTTGGAATTTTGATAGAATCGTCGGTTCATATAGGAGATGGATCGATCATGGATGTTGAAAGTGCTTTGCGAGATGTTAGGCAGGCTGGTGAGGCTGGCTCATTAAGTGACACTGCCGTGACAAATTTGTCCGCCTGGTTGAGCGAATCTTGCTACGAAGAATACCGCGGATTAATCATTGATCAAGTCAGGAATCAGGCATGGGGTGAACTGGATGATTTGTTTTGGACTGTCATTCCGTTTGGCACAGGTGGTAGGCGAGGTCGAATGCACCCGTTTGGCAGCAATGCCATTAACGACCGCACTATTGGTGAAAGTGCTCAAGGACTCGCAACATATATCAAAGAAAACGTAGACCTACAGGCTGCCCCCGCGTCATGTGCGATCGCCTATGACACCCGCCATCGATCCAGACACTTCGCAGAATTGTGCGCTTCGATTATGGTCGCCAATGGCTTCAAGGTTTACATGCTTGACGATTATCGTGCCACACCGCAACTCTCCTATCTTGTCCGCATGAAAAGCTGTACTTGCGGAATCATGGTTACAGCTAGCCATAACCCGCCGTCAGACAATGCCGTAAAAGTGTATTGGTCAACCGGTGGCCAAATCCTTCCGCCTCACGATACAGGAATCATTGACTGTGTTATGAACACAGATGAGATACACAAATTCGACTTTGAAGCTGCATTGCAAAATGGAGATGTGGAATTCTGCACCGACGAACTGGATGCAGCATACAAATCGGAAGTGATACGGCACGGTTTAGCCACGAACACCGACCTCAACATCCTCTACTCACCACTTCATGGTGTCGGTGGTCCGATCGTCTCGCAGACACTGACCGCAGCCGGATTCAGTAACGTCGAGGTGTTTCCGGCACATGCCGAGCCTGATGGCGACTTTCCCAACGTACCAGGCCACGTTTCAAATCCTGAAAACCCTGCCGTGTTTGAAGCCATGATCGAGTATGCAAAAACTCACAACATGGATCTCATTCTGGCAACTGACCCGGATAGCGACAGGATGGGGTGTGCAGCACCTATCACCAACGATAAGTCCGGTGACTGGGTGGTTTTTAACGGTAACGAATTATCAGCCTTACTCACGGACTTTGTGCTTTCAAAGACGTCAAACCTTACAGAAAGTAGTTTTGTCGTAAAGACACTAGTCACGACGGAAATGGTGCGACGTATTGCTGATTCCTACAACGTCCAAACAAATGGAAACCTTCTGGTCGGATTTAAGTGGATTGCAGGTGCAATCGATGACGGTGGTGCTGAGCAATTCATATACGGGACAGAGGAATCACATGGATTCATGGTGGGTGAATACGTCCGCGATAAGGACGGTGTTGTCGCTTGTTTGCTGATGTCACAACTAGCCGCCGAATTAAAGCACCAAGGACGGACACTCTCGGAATACCTAGAATCCCTATGGTGGCAGCATGGGTTTCACCTGGAGTCGCTGACCAACATCTACATGAAAGGTTCCGAAGGCATGAGCCAAATGCAGGCCATCATGAATGGCTTGCGTGAGTCACCTCCTGAAACTATCGGAGGGATGAAAGTTGTGGAAGTTCGTGATTACCTCAGGCAAACCACGACGACCAGCGACGGTGTAGTGACTCCACTTGATGGACCGGTTGGTAATCTCGTGATCCTTGATTTGGAAGAGGAAGGAAATTACGTTGCAGCCAGACCATCAGGTACAGAACCGAAGATTAAGTTCTACACTTTTACGTATGTACCAGCTGAGTTACTGGCAGATATCGATCTGGCTCGAAAGGAGATGCAAGCACGAACCGCTGCGATCCATGAAGACCTTAATCGCTTGCTTTGAATAATCCTCTTACTCAATCCGTGAATGCTGATCGGTTAAGCAGCGCGTCGTGGCGGTACGCCGAGTGATTTTCCGCCATCAATTGCCAGAATGGTACCAGTGACCATTTCTGCCGCATCACTTGCAAGATAGAGCGCAGCCATTGCAATTTCATCCGGTGTTCCCATCCGACGATATGACTGAGCCAGTGGACTGGCGTTGATCAATCCTTCAATCGCAGCATCGCGATCATCCGCCGCATCGAGCTGTTCGTTAATCATATTGGTATCAGCAACCGGTCCGGGGCAAATTGCGTTGACACGGATCTTATCGATACTATGGCACAATGCGAGGCTCTTTGTTAAAGCCACAACAGACCCCTTACTAATCGAGTACACGGGGTCATGTGCTCTAGGTAAAATCCCGGCATTACTTGCGATATTGATGATGCTTCCACCAGCAGGATGCATATACGGAATCGCGTGTTTACAGCATAGGAAAATGCCAGTGACATTTACTCCAATCACGTGTTCCCATTCATCAAGGCTCACATCAGGAATTTGTTTTTCGAGGCCGACGCCTGCATTGTTCACGAGGATATCAAGCTTCCCGCTTGCGGTGATAGCGTGATTGATAAGGCCGTTGACGTTTGCTTCGTCTGTCACATCACATTCGCGGCTGGTGATATTCCATTTAGCGAATAGTTCGTCATTCGACGCGTTGAGCTGACGATCGCCGATATATGTATCAGCGCCGTGGCTTGCGAGCATACATGCGATGGCGCGTCCGATACCGGCTGAACCACCGGTAACAACGGCAGTCCTTCCAGTTAGGTCAACTGTCATACCAAACTCCAAGAACGCGTCCGGTTATTTCCGGAACATGGGTGGTTGAGCTGATGGTGAAACCCCGGATGCAGTCTTGATGGGTCGCAGAAAGTTTACGACCTCCGAAGATTCAACCAATTCTGCAAATGTACGATTCATCGCCGTTCTAATCTTTCGATCTGAGAGCTCTTTGAGCAATTCAGATTTCACATCGGCCAGATCGGTAACGACAGGTTCGGTATGTCCCACACAACGGAGGATAATGAATTTACCACCAATGGCGACGATACTCGAAAGCTCACCTTTCGATAACCGAAATGCTTCATCTTCCAGTTGTGGTTGCCCGCCATGTCGTCTAATCGGTGGGACTTGTCCGCTGTTTTCTCTCGACACAGGTTCCACAGAGTATTGCTCAGCCAATTGTCCAAAGAAGTAATCAGACGGGTTATTCTTGGCTAACTCCCAGACCATGTTGGCCTGACGTTGGTTCTGCAACACGATTGCCAGTACTTTGACACGTTTACCGTAATTTGATTCAAAGCCTTTTTCTAAGTCTTCTTGTGTTATTTTCACACTGTCTTTAGCGAGCGTTTCTAAGGCGACGGATGGCCAGACAGCATCTTGTACATAAATATCAAGCGTTACATTGTCGTTTTCGGTCACTTTGTCGACCCATGCTCGCAGGTCCGGATCACCATTTGCTTTTAGGAATCCGTATGATTCTGCTGCACGTGCAATTTCACGATTTAGGTCATCATTCGTAACCTTCTTTTGAGATTTGGTTAAGGCCTGTTTCAAGAGCTTACGGTTTATCTCACCTTCCAACACGCTGGCACCATGTCGCAGAATACACTCATCTGTAAGATCTCGAGTCGTGATCTTGTAGTTGTTTATAATTCCAACAACACCAGGCATTTGCTTACCTAACTCCGGTTGAGTGTAGACATTTACAACCTTGGCTTTTTCTTTGAGTTCCTTGAAGATTTTGGATGCTTCTCGTTGCATATTTGCATCACGAATCTGGTCGTGAAGACGCTGTTTTGCATCCGCCTGGAATTGAGGGGCAACGTAAGTAGGTGCGATTAGTTTTTCGCACTTCAAGATTAGATATTGGTTGGCGACTTTGACGATGTCTGAGATTTCACCCGGTTCGAGTGAAAATGCTGCCAATTCAACACTCTCTTCACCGCCATGTTTTCGGATAGCGGGAATTAGCCCTCTGGCACTTGCACTGTTGGAATCTTCGGAGTGGTCTTTGGCCAGATTTCCAAAGTCATCTGGATTTGCTTTTGCTGCTTTTAGCAGTTGCTGGGCCTTTTCAAGATTTGTAACAGCAATGACACGGACTTTGACTTTAGGGCCAAATTCAGACTCATATGCTTTGGATAATTCTTCGGGCGACACCTGGATTTGTTTCGTTGCCATTTGCCGCAATGCGAGTGCCGGCCAGATGATTTCTTCGCGGTATTTTTGGATCGGAATATCTCGCTCGTTCTGAAGTAAATCAAGCCATCGATCTACAGACAGTCCGAATTTCTTGGCAATGGTCTCGATTTCCACGTCAACGTGTTCGTCTGTGACCAGAATGCCAAGGCGTGCACATTCAAGTTCAATCAGTTTTTTGTTGATGATGCTTTCAAGCACTTCACCACCAAATCGTTTTACTGTCTGTTGCCCGATGAATTTGCGAGAGATCTGTTCTCCATTGACGACAGCAAAAACGCTTAGCTGTTTATGCTCCTGTCCCACGTCACGCGGTTTCTCAGGAAGTTTTGGAGAAGCATTTAGGTCTGCCGGTCCAAGAATAGTGCCTGTTACTGATGGCCTGGGTGCTTGAGACGATTGTTGCGTCGTCGCCTTTGGCTTTGTGTCTGTGACTTGGACCGCGGCAGATTTCGCTTGTTGTGCGGAAGCTTCACTGCTGGAGTGGTCTGTGTGTCGCAACCAGATTATTGATGACAACAATGCACCACCAGCAACGACCGTGACCAGGATCTTCATGCGACCGCCGAATCGACGTCGTGTAGGCTCCGTTGTTTCAGTTACATCACAGTATTGGTCTTTGGCTTCCTTGCCGGCCATGTCGGTAACTCCTTAACCAACCGTATTTGCTGTTTTGTCTTACGTCAGGTCATGCCGGAAGTGGCAATTGAATCACCCCCCGTGACACCCTGAATAGGTTTTTTAGCCGTGGGAGTATAGGAAGCGCAGAAATACTGGGCAATACCAGTTTTTGTAGTCTTATTGCGGTTTTCTGCAATTAATAGAATGCTTCAGCAGCAACTCAATTGACTTGAAGTACGGTTGCTCCATCGAGCAATTTCAATTTGTCATTTCTACACCAGACCGCAACAAATCCATTTGAATGTGAACTATCAGTCGTTGGCCACATTATCGGCGTATACTTGGAGAGAAACTCTTCGGATCGAAGTATTCCTTTGAGCGCTTTATCGTCAAAGCTATCTGCAGACGGAAGCAATCTATCCATGATTCGAGATTCGTTCCCAAAAGAGACAAATTTCGGCTCGACCAGATCAGGATTCTGAATCCAAAAGACTTCGGGTTTAAACGCAGCGTGGTTCTTATCGCCCTCAAGGCTGCCCGGGGCGTGTGCCATTTGTTTATTGTTTAGACCCATTAAATCAATGACAGGTCCACTGTATGTGAGTCCCAAGCCGCCGACCCTGATCGCAGCGACCGAAAACTTTCCTCCGACACGCGTGCTGAGTTCCGCTCCGATATCACGTCCGTGCATTGCATTGATGAATTCCACAGCAATCTTTGCCTTTTCGCGGTCATCAATTCGATTTATGGGGCGGCTGATTTGTTCCCATTTAGGCTGTTGAGCCACCCAGAACATCGCAACAAGTACTAATGTCGTGGTTATGATTCTGCGCATAGGCTTTTCTGTAATGAACTTGGGAGAAGTACAGTACTTGTGAAAGAGGTGGATTCCCGGGATGACTACGAGTGGCCATGCAGGCTGAAAGAACCGTGCAAGGTGAAAATGGTCTCCACCGGTTAAGACTGGCGGAATCATGCTTACGACTGCACTTACGGCGATCAATCCCCAACTCAGTTTCCGCGCATGATCATCGTTATCCAACTCGTCATCAACTCTCCTAAAGAACCGGATGGCGTAAACCAACGCAATCAATCCGAAGGCAATTACCCATGGTTGTGTTATTGCAAAGTCCCGGAGATATCCAAGTCCATTCCAGATATTCCCAAACCAGTCGTCAGATACTTTTGCGTAGAACGTGTTCGGGACGGGATAACCGAAGTAGATAAATCTAAATACTGTCAGCACCAAGACAGACACAAGGAGGGTTATCAGTGGGATTTTCGTAACACTAACCATACTCACAGACTCTGAAGAGCTTAGCCGTTTACGTGCAATGCCCAGGCACAGCCACCAACAAATCGCGACCAAAATGCCCTCAGGCCTGACGAGGACTGCGAGAATCGTGGAGACGATCAACATCTTGTCTGTTTTAATTGTTGGCGATGATACTGAAATGGCCCGTGCGAAACAGACGGATCCAACGGCCAGTACCATTGCCCAGATTCCAATATCCATCAAGGTAATGGTTGACCAGATCATGAATTTGGGACTAAAGAACACCCAACCAAAAATGATGACGGCACAACACCATCGCACGTAGCGTAATGCACCACGATCAAGTCCTGAGTCCGACTCACGCTTTTCTGAAAGCTGCTCCTGTACAAACCACTGCAGAATAGCAACGGCGGTTATGACAAAGAGGATATTAAGCCCAAATAATGCCGGTTCGGGACGGTCCGTAATGAATGAAAGTACGGAGCAGACCAGCATCCACAGCATCGATGTAAATCCCTCGACCGGCTCTTCACCAACATTAAATACCATGCCATCAAAATTGCTTACGTTCTTTGCATACGTAAGGAAGATATTAGCATCGTCTATGCCGGTCATTTGCGTGCCTACGGTGTTGTAAGCCATCGATCCAAATGTAATTGCAAAGAAGACAGAGATTGCCCAGAAGCGGTTAGGTGTCACCGCAATGGAGCCATCGGTCCAGTTTTTTTTAGGTTTCGGTTGTTGCGACTTAATCAGACGCACATCGATTTTCTGTTTTGCCATGTGATTTGTTGTAGTGACGAGTGTGATTAAGCGGGAATCAGCCCAAGTCTCCGTCCCTGCGAAGAGCTAAATACGTTTTTGGGGTCAAGCTGACGTTTTACATCCAGGAATTCTTTGAGGCGAGGATACATCGCGCCAAAAGTACTGGCATTTGCAACTGCATCTTTTGCAGCATAGATTCGGCCACCAAGTTTGAGTAGAACCTCGTCAAGCTGTTTACACAACTCGATCGTGCGTGACCCTTTGAAAGGAAAATCAAGTGCGAGTGTATGACCGGGAAATAAGTAGGACAGAATTCCGTCATCGGCCGGACCGCAACTCTTGAGAACTGCGAGAAATGATGCCTGTCGAGACTTGCTGATCAAATCGAGTAGTTCGTGCATGCCGTCGTATGAATGCTGTTTTGGAAGAAGTGCCTGATACTGAATGAATCCACGCTTTCCATAAATGCGATTCCATGCCTGAATGCTATCGAGCGGATAGAAAAACTCGTCATAACTTACGATGGATTCTTTGTCCCGATGTGCACGGTAATAGACTCCGTTGAAGGCCGAAACCGTTGCACGGTTAAGCGTTAGTGACGGTAAGTTAAACGGCACTTTCTTGCGCCGTCTCTTCTTCATTTGTAATGGTTGCTTCTGCCGCCGACTTGGGAGATCTGACAGGCTTGCATCATTGGCAAGCATGACAACGCTTCGTCCCATCGAGTTGCCTCGTTTGAGACAATCGATCCACGCCACACTGTATTGATAATCCTGATCCGTCTTCACAAAGAGATCGAGCGTATCGGTAAGGTTGCGCGTTCTACGCGTTTCTTGTTTAACCCAAGCTGTTTCTACTCGCTTAAGTTGTATTTGTGCAGAGAGAATGATTCCGGTAAGGCCCATCCCGCCAATTGTCGCCCAAAACACATCAGGGTGGGTTTGACGACTGCAATCTAAAACTTCGCCGGAGGCAGTCAGCAGGCGAAAGGCCTGAACGAAGTTCCCCAGTGAACCGTCGCGGTGATGATTCTTACCGTGGACGTCAGATGCAATGGCACCACCGACGGTAACGAACTTCGTGCCGGGCGTCGTTGGAAGTGCCCAGCCTTTTGGCAGCAGAAACTCAATAATCTCAGCAAATGATAGCCCGGCTTCGCACTGGAGAATCCCATTTTCACTCAGCGATAAGAACCGATTCCGTGATGTCTGCAGCAACACACTATTAAGTGCATTGACTGCGGAGTCACCGTAGGACCGACCCAGCCCTCTGGCAATCAAGGATTGCCCGTCATCCGCAACAATGAATGAGCACTGTTCAGACGGTGAAGAGACATCATGAACAAAGCAATCGTGGCGAGGGTAGTTTCCCCAACCGGATAGGGACTCCCGGCGTGCTGATTTGTTAGACATCGTCTAATGGCCCCCAGCAGCAAACGCAGCACAAGCTATACATATCATGCCGACGATCCAACTTGCCGGATCTTTGAGTGTGAATGCAACCGGATCTTCATTCAGTTCTCCACGTCGGGCCCTAATCCACAACCGGCTTACCCAGTACATCATGCAAACGCAAACACCCCATAAGAACTGGGGGTATGCATAAAGTGAATCGTCGCTGTCGCGTTTAACGTACAGAGCCAATACAAGTACCGAGAGATAACCGGTGACAATACCCATGACTTCCACACTAGGAAGGTCAGTCACGCGATAACCTCTACGATTTGATTCGTCCCGATCGGAACCTTCTGCATCGACTCGATATAACTCGCTATAGCGTTTAGCAAATGCAAGGCTTGCGAAGATAAACATGGAGAATGCGAGTAACCACTCGGATACCGGTGTATCGGTTGCCAATCCACCCGAGACGATGCGCAAAGTGTAAAGTACCGCGAGTAAGAGCACATCAACGATGACCATCCGCTTGAAGTAGAAGGTGTAACCCGTGGTAAGGACGAAGTAGGTTAACAACGCGTAGACAAAGTTTAAATTCGTTTTCCAGATTGCGAGTCCAACGCCTAAGCACAGAAAGGTAACGGCGATGGGCCAACATGCCTGTCTGGACACTGAACCGCTGGCGACAGGACGTCTCTTTTTTGTTGGGTGTAACCGGTCTGCTTCCACATCTGCCCAGTCGTTAATGACGTACACAGATGAGGCGACAAATGACAAGGAAATGAAAGCGAGGATACCCTGAATGATGAGTGCACTATCTGACACTTGGTGAGCAAACAGAAGCGGTGCAAATACCAGTAGATTCTTTACCCACTGCCAAGGGCGCAGCAACTTCAATAGCGCAATAGCGGTGGGAGGCTGTTGGTCAATTAACGACTGGGAATCAGACATCCCTTCACTTTAAACACCGGTACTGGCGTGCTTGCTAAGCGTATTGAATGACCAGTGAGTGATAGCCAGTCGGTACCTATGACAACCGGTATATCCGTTATAAGACAGCGCTAATTGAGCCGTTTAGCCAAGTTCGTTGCGATCATCGTTCGATTCGCGTTTATCCAGATAGACCTTGATTGGGACTTCGGCGAAGCTCAATTCGTCACGCAGATATCCGATCAAATAGCGACGGTAGTCTTTTGCAAATGCTTTTGGGTTATTGCATTTAAATAGAATGGTCGGCGGTTGGGTGGCAACCTGCGTTGCATAGTAGATCTTTGGCCGTCGATGACCGGACATTAACGGGGGAGGATGATTTTGGATCGCGCGTTTGATAATGCGATTGAGTTCACCGGTCGCCACGCGTTGAAGCGACTGTTTGTAAAGCATCTGTGCGTGGTTTAACAGTGCCTTCATGTTCTTGCCGGTTTGGCCAGTGATAAAAGCGATTGGGCAGTGAGCCATGCTCGGAAATGTGTCGCGAATGTAGTTGACCCAGCGCTCGGTGGGCATGTGTTCCACCATGAGGTCCCATTTGTTAACCACAAACACACATGGTTTGAATTGCTGCTGGATATAGGTCACAAGTTGTTTGTCGACCTGGCTGATTCTTTGGCCGGCGTCAAGGAACATCAACGTAACGTCGCCTCGACGAACACTACGTTGGGCTCTGTGAGTGCCGTAATACTCTACGTCACTTCTAACGCTTTTTCGTTTTCGAAAACCGGGCGTGTCGATAGCGATGAACGCCTTACTATCAAGCTCGAATCGAATATCGACGCTATCTCGAGTCGTACCTGCCACTTCGCTAACGATCATCCGCTCGGTATTGGTCAGTGTATTTATGAATGTGCTCTTACCGACATTACGCCGACCGACCAGGGCCATCTTCATTTCTTCCGGTTCGGCCTCTTCGACCACACTTTCCGGAGAGACTTCCGGCAATCGTTCAGCGATCATATCAAGCAGTATTTCACGATTGCGATTTTGCAGGCAACTCACTCTCACGAGTTTTCCCCGTCCGAGTTTATAAAACTCATCTGCATCTGGATCTAATGTCGCTTGGTCGGTTTTGTTTGCAACCAGGAGAATTGGCTTGTCGACGTACCGTAGTCGCTTGGCAACATGAGAATCCAGCGGTAGCAGTCCGGTGCGTGTATCCACCACAAACAGGATTATGTCTGCAGCTTCCAGTGCGTACTGGATCTGCTCTTCTTCTATTTCATCGCTGAGGTCGTCAACGTCGTTGATTCCGATTCCACCAGTGTCGACGATGTCAAAATACTTTTCATCGTGGTTAAGCAGATATGTCATCCGATCGCGCGTAACCCCAGCTACATCGTCGACAATTGCGAGACGCTTTCTGGCCAGCCAATTAAAGATGCTGGACTTTCCGACATTTGGTCGGCCAATGATGACTACTTGCGGTACTGACATAACGGTTTCATCATAATGACGGCTATGAAGTTGGTCGACGGGGAATCGGCAAGCTAAATGAGTAATCCACCGTATGATGGAAATGTACGAGGATGATTCCGAATATACGTATGTCTGGCAAATGGATAGCGTGTAGAACGACTACCTGTGCACATGCGGAAACAAGATCGTTACAATTGCATCTGTAAACGAGACGTTGGTTAAATAGATCGCGAAATAATGCAGTCGGATCAGCTAAAAAAGACGATCACTCAATTCCTGCGGAGTGCACAGAGCGCAGGGGTTACCGGCACATCTCCAGCTAAAAGTATTGAGATTCCAAACACAGAACTGGAATCTCACTCCAATAATCAAGAATCTGGATCTGATATAAGCCATGCGGCGATGGCTGAGTCAACAGGCAAAACAAACGAGCACGATATGGGTAAAGAAACCTTAACAATTGTCGAGCAAGAAGTGTCTCAGTGCACATTGTGTAATGAGCTTGTTGCGAACCGAACACAGACCGTATTTGGTGTGGGAAATCCCAACGCTGATCTGGTGTTCTTTGGCGAAGCACCAGGGCGTGATGAAGACAAACAAGGCATTCCCTTTGTCGGTCGGGCCGGTCAGTTACTGACCAAGATCATCGAGGCGATGGGAATGCAACGTGATGACGTGTATATCCTGAACACCGTGAAGTGCCGGCCACCGGATAATAGAAACCCGTCCCCAGAAGAGCAGGAACACTGTAAGGGATTTCTAAACCGGCAACTGGCACTTATTAAACCAAAGTACATCTGCTGTCTGGGTAGCGTACCAAGCAAAAATCTGCTCGAAACCAAAGAGACGATTGGAAACCTTCGTGGAGTTTTGCATGACGTAAATGGATGGAAGGTGCTATGCACCTATCACCCCGCCTATCTATTGAGAAATCCAAGTGCCAAGCAACTCGTTTGGGACGATGTGCAGATACTTATGGAAGATATGGGGTTGCCCGTTTCCAAAACGTAACGTCATCGGATTCCATTAAGGCGTGCGTCAACAACAGCTAAGCAGATGATTCTTCATCTGTAGAAGCAGTTTCCTTCTTGGATTCAGCGGACTTGAAGGGTTGGTAATCCTCCGGCTTCGCAACATAGAAAGCCATTAGTCCGAGGTTTCGTGCAAAAAGAAACGAAGTCATCGTGAACAGCAGGCATCCGAAGAAGTACGTCCAGATCTTGTAATCCTTAGCAAATTCATGGTCGATTGCCATATATGAGAAGACGAACATCAAGATGCTAAACGGAATCGCATAGGCCAGGAATCGCGACATTTCACCGGGCCTGTCGGCAATCGCTTTAACTAACTCGCCAGAGATGGGGCGAGTCATCGACCCGGAACTCATCATTGACATAACAACAAAGGAAAAGGTGATCATGTGTATCACGGTCGGAACGATCCACCAGTATGATCCCGGATCTTCAATGGTTATTACGAATAACACTGCGAACGGAAGTGCCGGTAGATAGCTAAAGATCGCTGCGACGGCAACAAAAAACAGATTCGACAGCCACTCCATCAGGTCAATTGGCGGCCAGTCAATTAATTCGAGGTCACCGGCAGCAGTTTCCCGGCAAATCACAATGAACGTGCTGGCAAGTAGCAGCAACCCCGGCACCAGAATGAGAATTCCAATGACGGTACAAAATACTTGTGCAAACTGTAGTTCCGCACCGGCCTGTTCTGGTCGGTAATAGAGCACACAAAGCCCCAGCCATAAGACCATCGTTGTTATAGCTGAGAATGCCAGAAAGCCACTATTGATCAATATTTGAGAGAGTCGCACGATCCACTGTTCATTGTCATCTAGTTCATACTCTTCCGTTTCCTTCTGATGTTGATCGCGTGCCTGAGCCAGTAATTCCATCTGATGCTCTTTAGGGCTGCGACTGATCGGAGTAACATCTGGTAACGGTTCGTATGTCTGCTCCAACGGTGGTTCGAGACCGAACATGTCATCATCACCTTCAATAGGCTTGAGACGTGTTAGTGGTTTATCAACTGGAGTGGTTATTGCGACATCTGTGAAACAATCAGGGCATTGAATTGAGCTTCCGATCTGATCGGTACTGACCATGATGACCGTCTCACAGACTCCACACTTAACACTGAATTCCTGTATTTCAACGTACTGGTCCATGATGTTGGGAAGATTAAGCTCTTCGGCAGGCATCAATTGAAGTTCATCTTCAGCATCGTCGTTTTCGCGATCGTCTCCTTGTTCCTGATCATCCTTTTCCACATTAGAGAGAGTGATTGGGTCGATCGGTTCTGACGGCGGTATTGCAGTCGGACTTGCATGCGGTTCGACAGGCATCAATGGAATCAAGTCACTGTCATGCTCGATAGCATCGGGTGAGATGTCTGGACTCGGTTGTTTAGACTTCGGTGTGACGGCGTTTTCTTCGGGAGGTTTGCTATCAACTCGGGGTGCATTTGAATCCTCGTCCGTAGCAGCCTCTGGTCGTTGAGCTGGAGAAGACGCAGATGGCCGCGGTGATTCAGGCGTTTCAGGTGCCCTTGTTTCAGTTCCCCTAGCTTCAGGTGCCTGTGGCGTGGGAGTCGGTTCCGGTGCAGTGACCTCTGGAGCATGTGGAGCATCGGTGAGACTTGCAAAATCAAGGTCATCAAAGGCACTCGATACAGGTGCCTCTGTCGAATCAGATGCAGAAGATTCGCCGGGAACAGTGATAGGCTGCTCACACTTATTACAGAGCTGTTCAGTGCCGGCCTGACTGTCCGGCGCTGTGATCTGATCTTTGCAATGAGGGCATGGGAAGTACAGCATTTGGCCTGTCCTTCCGAAGGTGGTAAAGAGCTAGTCCTGCAATACCTCAGATTCACGCAGCTTCGCAGCTTCGTTTACCTGATCTTCGAATTTCTTTGTTAGATTTTGGATCTCGTCCTTGCAGTCATCCCGCAGATCCTCAGTCAGAGTTTTATCTTTCTCAGCCTGCTCAGCCGCCTTATTTCCATCTCGTCTGATATTGCGAATGGAGACGCGTGTTTCTTCAGCGAGTTCTTTGATGCGAATAACCAGCTTGCGTCTCACTTCAGTACTCAATTGAGGCACCGTAATGCGAACAAGTTTGCCATCGTTTTGAGGGTTAAACCCAAGGTCGCTTGAGACAATTGCTTTTTCAATATCCGGAATAATGCTCGGATCATAGGGCCGAATCACGATTTGTTGCGGTTCCGGCACTCCGACATTTGCGAGTTGCTTAAGTGGCGTGGGTGAACCATATGCTTCAACTTTCAGCGACTCAACGATTCCGGGATTGGCCTGTCCGGTTCGGATTCCAGCTAGATTTGTCTTGAGGTGATTAAAGGCTTTGTCCATTCGATCTTCTGTATCAAGTAGGATTTCATCGTATGACATGACAGAGATTCCAGTGCCTTAAGTGTTGATTGGTTTGCGGTTGCTTGTTTGTCTTAATGAACAATAGGGATTGGAGGTTACTCTTTTGTCGACTCTACTTTCGAGCCGATCCACGTACCGATCTTATCACCTTGAATTGCTTTCACGATGTTACCGTCTTTCTTGTAATTAAAGACCATGATCGGCATGCTGTGTTCCATACAGTGTGTGATGGCAGTACTGTCCATCACCTGGAGGCCTTGTTCCACGACGGTGGAATAATCCAGTTCCGGATATAGGACTGCATGCGGATTTTTTTCCGGATCGTCGCTGTAGACTCCGTCAACTCGAGTTGCCTTTATCAGGATATCGGCTTCCAATTCAAGTGCACGTTGAGCCGCTGCTGTATCGGTCGTTACAAAGGGGCTACCCGTTCCTGCTCCGAGAATAATCAGACGTCCTTTTTCCAAGTGGCGTCTGGCACGACGTCGAATGTACGGTTCCGCGACCCCGTCCATATGAATGGCACTCATGAGTCTAGTTTGGCAACCAACCGATTCCAGTGCATCTTGTAACGCGAGTCCGTTAATTACGGTCGCAAGCATACCCATATAATGAGCTGTTGCTTGCTGGATGCTCGCATTCTTATCTTTGAATTGAGCACCTCTGAGGATATTACCGCCACCGATTACGATAGCGATTTCACATCCCATTTGCTGAGCCTGGAATACCTGTCGGGAAATTTCCATGACTTCTTCCATGCTAATGCCACGTTCTCCGGCATGTGCAAGACTCTCACCGGAGAGCTTTAGGACAACTCGTTTGTACTTTGGTTGGGTCATTTGCAATGGGTCTCTTAAATATCTGATTAGCCAAACACCATGACAAAAAGTAAGCCCCGGTGTTTGCCGGGGCTTACATCGTATCAAATTCGAAGCGAATTAACCTTCTTCGCCGTTTTCACCGTCGTCCCCGATTTCCCAGTGGACATATTGCTTAAGGCTCATGCCCTTACTTTCAGCGAACTTGGCAACCGTCATGCTGTCGTCTTTGACGAATGGCTGCTCACTAAGTACACGTTCAGCAAAGTAGTTGCGAAGCCGTCCTTCGACCATTTTGTCGACGATATTTTCCGGCTTCCCTTCAGCCAACGCGGCGTTGCGAAGTGTCTCACGCTCGGTGCTGACTTCATCCTGAGGCAGGTCTTCGACGCTGAGTACAGCTGGTCGCATCGCGGCCACGTGCATGCAGATGTCGCGGGCAGATTCATCATCACCACCATCTACAGCGAGGATAACGCCGGATACGGTACCGGCATTATGGCTGTAGCCACCGCAGCCACTGACGATTTTGACAAATCGGCCAACGTTAAACACTTCGCGGATTCGATTAAACAACTCGTCTTTTTGTGCACCAAGACTTGTTCCCGGTTGGCTTGGCGAATCGAGTGCGAGCAATGCATCCGAAGAATCAATGCCGTCGCTATTTGCTAATGCGGTAGCTAGATCGTCTGCAAGTTGAATGAATTCTTCATTTTGAGAGACCGGAGCACTCTCGCATTTCAATTCGACCATAGCACTTGTTGTGTTGTTTACACCAACGTGCATGCCGAAGCGACCGAATGCCGTTTCGCGACCAGCTCGTTTTTCAAAGACTTTTGCACCGCGTTCCCGAAGCCACTTCACAGCAGCTTCTTTGTCACCGTCACATTCGGTAAGTGCTTTTTTACAGTCCATCATGGGCAAGCCGGTGGACACACGTAGTTCTTTTACATCAGCGGCAGAAATATCAGCCATCGTCTTTTCCTTTTTCTATTCTCTAGTGTCGTGAGAGGTAAGCGTTGTGAATTCCGATGTAGTCTCAGTCAGAATTCCCAGTGGTTCCCTCAATCACACGATGATCTATGGATTCAGATCTGACGCCTTATCAGATCCTGTTCGTTATTGAGGTGCCTATTCTGCGGCATCTTCAGCTGGAGTTTCTTCAGCCGGAGCATCTTCAGCCGGAGCATCTTCAGCCGGAGCATCTTCAGCCGGGGCATCTTCAGCCGGGGCAGCATCTGCTGGTGCTTCTTCTGCTGGTGCTTCTTCTGCTACCTCAGTTGCCTCTGCAGCTTCAGCCACGGGTTCTGCAGGAGCAGGAGCCGGTGTTGGAGCGGGAGCAGGGGCCGGAGTTGGAGCAGCTGCCGGAGCAGCGTCTTTATTTGCACCAGCTTTACCTGATTTTCCTTCTAGCACAGCGTCAGCCAGATGTTGCATGATAAGCTCGATGGATCGCAGTCCGTCGTCATTACCGGGAATCGGTAGATCAACAGTGTCTGGATCGCAATCAGTATCGATGAGTGCAACAGATGCGATGCCCATTCTTTTAGCTTCGCGGATTGCGTTCTTTTCTTTATTTGGATCGATAACGACGACACATTCAGGTAGTCGGTTCATCGTGCGGACACCGTTCAGATTTCTGAACATCTTGCGGTATTCGCGATTCAATGCTGATTGCATCTTCTTGCTGTAGGTATTGATCTCATCACTTGCAAGCAGTGTTTCCAATTCTTCCAATCGACCAAGTCGGTCGCGGATGGTGCGGAAGTTTGTCAGGGTACCACCAAGCCATCGATGACTTACAAATGGCATACCACAACGGCCTGCTTCGCGTTCGATGACGCCACTTGCCTGTCTCTTGGTACCGGCAAAAAGGATGAGGCTACCGCCTGCAGCGACTTGCTTTAGGTATTTCTTAGCTCGAAGAAGGCCGCGAACGGTTTCGCGAATATCTACAACGTGGATTCGGTTTTTACGAGCGTAGATGTACGGTGCCATTTTCGGGTTCCAGCGACTAGCGCGGTGCCCGAAGTGCACCCCTGCTTCAATTAGATCTTGAACAAGGTTATTTGCCATTATCGTCTCCCTATTTCAATTCGGATTTCTGGCGATAACGGATCACGTGATGGCTCACTATCATGTTTGTGACATGAATCCGTTACAGGGGGTCCCTTTGCCATTGAAACCACTGGGGTTATGTCAAAATAAGTGCAGATGTACGACGAGGAACATTGCACTTCCTGTAAGTAGTCCAATCTATCACCGCTCGGAAAAAACGGTCAATTGGACGATTTTAATATGTGTAAATTCCTCTAGCCGGTCTTCCTAAAAACAGGGGTCTTAGTAGTTGTCACAGGACAATTACCCCTCTAAATTGGCATGTTTGTGTGCGGCAATTGCGCCCATGCAGTAATCAACGTATAACTATGCCTTTTCTGGAGTTGTGCAGTGCCAGGCACATGTGTCATTGGTTTACAGTGGGGTGACGAGGCCAAAGGTAAATTGGTCGATCTACTTACTCCAAACTTTGATCTTGTTGTTCGATATCAGGGCGGCGCAAATGCCGGCCACACCGTAGTAATCGGTGACCAGACTTTCAAGCTGCACCACATTCCCAGTGGAATACTGAATCCACAGGTGAAAAATATTATCGCACCCGGTGTGGTACTAAATCCCGGAACGATTCTTCAGGAAATCGACAGCTTATTAGCTGATGGCGTCGACCCGAGCGAAAACATGATCATTAGCGATCGTGTTCATGTCGTTTGCCCGTGGCATATAGAAGAAGATAAAGCACTAAATGCCATGCTTGTCGGTGGTGAGTCGATTGGCACGACGTTGCGTGGAATTGGTCCGTGTTACCGAGACAAGGTTGGCCGAACATTTGCAATCCGTCTTGGTGATATGTTTCGTGATGACTTTGCCGAAAAGGTACGAGGTATCGTTACCGCAAAGAAACGAATTCTTTCCGGTATTCGAGGTGATGATGCAGATGGCAGCGTTGAACTAGATGCAGAGGCCATTATTAATGAATTCAATGGATATGCTGCACGTCTGAAACCATATGTAGCAGACACGAACCACTTGCTGCACGATGCCGTCGCTGACGGCAAGAAGCTGTTATTTGAGGGTGCTCAAGGAGCGCTATTGGACATTGACCATGGCACATTCCCATTTGTGACGAGCAGTAACAGCTCTGGAGTTGGAATCACCGGAGGAAGCGGTGTACCACCAAAGTGGATCAACAAGGTTATTGGCGTCATCAAATCCTATTCTACACGTGTTGGTGGTGGGCCATTCCCTACAGAAGAAGACAACGAAGTTGGCGCTAAGATCCGAGATCTTGGCAATGAATATGGTACGACGACAGGCCGGCCGCGGAGATGTGGTTGGTTTGACGCGGTGGCTGTGCGGTATTCAGCACGTCTCAGCGGCGTGGACTCATTGAGCTTGATGATGCTAGATGTGATGAGCCATCTTGATGAAATTAAAATCTGTACGGCGTATCGTATCGATGGCGTCGAGACAAATCTATTCCCAAGTAACGCGGACGACTTGCGACGTGCCGAGCCGGTATACGAGACTCTGCCGGGTTGGAATCACGATGTAACCGCAGCACGAAGCATCGAGGAGATACCGGAATTAGCAATGAGCTTTGCCAACCGGGTTGGCGAAGTCGTCGGTGTACCGGTTGCAATGGTATCTGTCGGACCCGATCGGGCACAGTCTATCTTCGTAGATGGAAACGCTCAGCAAATGGCGGGCGTTGGCGGTTAGTCGCTGCATGTTATATCCTACATGAAGTGCAACCGTTTTCATTTGAGCAAATGACGGCCGCTGACGTACAGGCGTCACTTCACGCTGACGCAGGAATAGAATCGGGATCATGGCTAATTCTCAGCAGTTGCCATCTCACATTGCCGTCATCATGGATGGCAATGGGCGTTGGGCACAACGTCAAAACCTGCCACGCATCGAAGGGCATCGACGCGGCGTTGCAAGTGTACGCAGAACGGTTGAAGAATGCACGCGTCTGGGAATCGAACAACTGACGTTGTATTGCCTGTCGAGTGAGAATTGGAAACGACCGCAATCGGAGCTTGACTTCCTTATGCACCTGCTTGAGCAGTACATGATTGAAGAACGCAGCACGATTATGAAACAGGATGTGCGCGTACGTACGATCGGACGCCGCTGCGGAATTCCCGAAGGTGTCCTGCGTGAAATCGACAAGACGATTGAGTTGAGTGCAAACAATAAAGGCACGTGCTTATGCCTGGCGATCAATTACGGTGGTCGCGGTGAAATCGTAGATGCGATCAGCAAGATTGCTCGTGATGTCAAGGATGGTCGAGTTGATCCTGAGTTGCTCAACGAAGAGCGGATTGGCCAATATCTTTACACAGCGGGAATGCCGGATCCCGACTTGTTAATTCGTACCAGCGGCGAGATGCGGATCAGTAACTTCCTGCTGTGGCAGTTAAGCTACAGCGAAATCTGGGTTACGAACAAATGCTGGCCGGAATTCGAAGAGTCCGACCTTCATGAGGCCATCGAGATTTATTCCAGTCGCGAGCGGCGGTTCGGTGGTCTAACTGCCGAAATTGATGACGAATGACAGCGGCGAATTTTACGACACTCCAAACTTACAAGGTAGACCATTGCTCAAGACTCGATTAATCGCCTCGACAATTATCATCAGCTTCTTGTCCGGGGTCATTTATCTAGATGTTGCTCATCCACTTGCAGGCGTCGGTGGCTTGTGGCTCGTCCCATTGTTATTGATTGCTTCGATGATGGCTGGCTCAGAGCTCGCGGGTATGTGCACTGCGGGCGGCTTATCACTGAATAAGCGTATGGTGCTCGTGGGCATTTTTATCATTCAGATTCTTACCACGGTGCCATTGCTGATGGACATTGGCAGTGGCTATCCGGCGGATTGTCCGATCGGTAGAGCAGGGTGGCCCGGAATCGGACTGGCAGCGGCATTTGGATTGCTCATCCTGGTGGAGATGGTTCAGTTCCGTGAACCTGGTGGCGTTGTTGCAAGGATTTGTAATGGCACAATGGTTATTCTCTACACTGGGTTTATGCCGAGTTTTATGATCCTGATTCGTACATTTGATGGTGGCGGCGAATTGGGTATCGTGGCTCTGATCTCTCTTGTAGCGATCCCAAAGATAAGTGACTCCGCGGCATACTTCACCGGTAAGTCGATTGGCAAACATAAACTGGCACCTAAACTGAGTCCCGGAAAAACTGTTGAAGGCGCTGTCGGCGCCGTTGTCGGCGGTTGTGCTGGTGCGTGCGTGCTGTTCTTTGAAGTGTTAGCACCCAAGGCTGCCCCTGCCATTTCTGATTTAGCGGTGTGGAAGTGGCTGGTATATGCAATTGTCTTGACCGTTACCGGAATGCTCGGTGACCTGGCTGAATCACTCATTAAACGTGACATGCAAATCAAGGATTCAAGCTCATGGTTGCCAGGGCTCGGCGGAATTCTGGATGTCATGGATTCGATTACCCTTTCCGCTGTTCCGGCTTATTTATGCTGGGTGTCCGGTTTGATGAGCTAAAAGCCAAAAGACTAAAAGCCAAAAGGAAGTTGCTGGCATAAAAACAGGTCGTTAGTTCGCCAGTTTCTCAATAATGTCAGTCGCCTAAATAAGCGACAAAACCATAGAAATACCCGTATATTCGGAAATACCCTTTACAATTCAATTCAACAATTGAAAAGATAGTACTTAGGCTCTGACAGCCAATAATTGACTTATCCTATGTCAGCTATAGTGACTTACATGAAAGACACACAGGCCCTGAACCGGTCTCTAATCGAGTCGATGGCTTTCAAGTGCAAAGTGAATTCACTACGTATTCATACCTCAATGGAATTGCGTGAGATAAACTGAATCGCGCCGCCCAATGGCGCAGGCAGATTTCACGCTTCATATGTTTGAATCATCTCTATCATTAACCGACGCGGATCATGTGCTGGCACTGTTTGGCTCGCGTGATCAGAACATTCGTATGATCCGCGAAAAGCTCGGCGTGGATGTGTTGCATCTGGACGGTAAGGTGCGTGTGACCGGTGACGAACCATCTGTGGTCAAAGCGACGGAGGTCCTCGAGCAGCTCAAAGATCTTGTACTGCGAAATGGCGGTGTTTCTATAGAGGACACTCAGAGATTACTTGCAGGAATCACAGGCGATTTTGGTTCGATCATGAGCACGCAGATCGACGTGATCAATGCCAGCCAAAAAATTCGCCCACGTACCGTTGGACAGGCAAAGTACATTGATGCAATCAATCGCCGGGAAGTGGTCTTCGCACTTGGGCCGGCCGGAACGGGCAAGACGTATCTCGCTGTCGCCATGGCCGTCCAGTACTTCAAACATCAGGATGTACGAAAGATCATTCTTGTGCGGCCCGCTGTGGAAGCAGGAGAGAGCCTTGGATTCCTTCCAGGTGATTTGCGGGCCAAGATCAACCCATACTTGAGACCTTTACTTGATGCACTCAATGCCATGCTTGATTACGACATGGTCAAGGAATTGATCGAGAAGGATGTCATTGAAGTTGTTCCACTGGCATATATGAGAGGCCGCACACTCGATGACGCATTTATCATCCTTGATGAAGCACAAAATTGCAGTGTATCGCAAATGAAAATGTTCCTTACCAGGATGGGATCCGGATCACGTATTGTCGTATCCGGTGATCCAACGCAAGTCGACCTGCCGCCGAATCAAAGGAGTGGACTAATCGATGCAGTTGACAGATTGCAGTTCATTGATGGCGTCGAGATTGTAAAACTCACACGTAAGGACATCGTACGTCACCATCTGGTGCAAGAGATCGTTAATGCATACGAAACTTCGGGCAAAGACCGGAAGAATCCCCGTTAAGCGTCCAATCACGCCAATCACCTTAAAAGTCAGTTATGGCCAGCGGAAACCAATCAAAACAGCGAATCGAACGGACGACCGTGCACGGTTTGTCCCGGCGTACGCGTTGGAAGTCGCTGCGGGAATTGGCTAGTGACGGCTCTGTTTGGGGACGTGGGTTTATTTGTCTGGTTTTTGTGTTGATCGTTTTCGCCATCAACCGTGGCTGGCAACCGGCCTTTAGCTTTCACCAGGGCTATATTCCTCAGCGAGATATTGTTGCCGCTACCCCATTTGAAATCGACGATCCAATCGCAACTCAACGTGCACGTATTCAGGCACGCTCGCGTGCACTGAACGTCTACGAAAATGACAAGACGGGATTCAATGAACATGTGCTGCGGTTTATGCAGCTGATCGGCGTAGTGAATGATGCCGAGGCCTTTGATACGCTGGATATCGAGACGTGGTCACAGTTGGTAACGCGAAACAGTGCCTTGAACGATGATGAGTCGGTTACTAAGCCAATGCAGGCCGTCAAAATTTTCGATGTCATTCACTCTGATGAGATGATGTATACATCGTTGCAAGAGTCACTGCTGTCGGTTTACGACAGCATCTCAGTCAATGGTGTCATTGATCGACTCTCTCATGAACCAGAGGACGGCAGCTATGAGCGGATTCAGGTGTATGATCAGTCGGGATCATTTGACCAAACGCAATTCCGAATTCCGGTAGATACCATATTGGCTTCTTCCGTGGAAAAGCAAATTGTCGAAGATGTAACACTCGCATTGGTTGCGAAGGGATTTCCACGGGCTGATGCTGAGATCGTCACTCAGGCATTGGGAAATTGGATCAGCTTTAACTCGCTGCCCACGACGCTGACAATCAACCGTGAATTGAGCCGATCCAATCAGGAGTCTCTTGTAAATAGTGTCGAAACGCAATTGATCAGCTATCAACCAGGTGATGTCATTGCCAGCGGCGGCAAACCGATTGACTACAACGAAGTGGAACTGCTTAGAAAAGAGTACGACGCTCGCGTTACTCAGATTGGTTTGCCGGAGTTGTTGGGCATTTCTATGGCCAACCTTGGTATGTACATCGCGTTGTTTGCAATGTCAGCGGCGTATCTATACGTGTACGAGCCGCGAGTCGTCCGTCACCCATGGCTGATGTTACGGATACTCTTATTACTTGCCATTGCCGTTACAGCGATTCGTTTGGTGGCTCAAGACAGTTGGCGAGCGCAGTTGGTGCCGGTGGTGATGTTTGCGATGATTCTAACCATTGCATTTCGTCGTGATGTGGCGCTGTTATTGTCGATGACACTGGCGTTAATTGTCTCCGTATCGATGGGTATGGGCCTACCTGAATTCATCATCATGGTGGCTGCCATCGCGCCTTCAACTCTCCTGATCGGTCACATTCGAAACCGAACGCGACTAACACAAGTTGGATTGACTGCGGGTGTCATTACGATGTTAACCACGATTGGTATGGGCATTCTGACTCAGCAAACGCCGGGCGTATCTGCTAACGAATACTGGAATACACTCCTAAATATCGATACCTGGAATCTAACGGGATATGTAATCGCACTGCTGCGAGGTGCCGCGTGGTACGGATTCTGTGTGCTATTGGCCGGGTTTTTCACGACGGGATTATTACCGCTGGTGGAATGGGCGTTTAAAGTTTCTACAGATATCAGCCTTAAGGAGCTTGGTGATCCGAAGCATCCATTGCTTAAGGAACTGGCTGAACGGGCACCGGGTACATACAACCATTCGTTACAAGTTGCATCACTTGCTGAACAGGCAGCGGAGGCAATCGGTGCGAATGGTCTGCTGGTTAGAGTCGGCGCTTACTTTCACGATATCGGCAAGATGTTTAAGCCCGAGTATTTCGCGGAGAACCAGACAGGTGCAACAGGAGACTTGCATCAACGATTGTTACCAGCCATGAGTCGATTGGTGATTATTGCCCATGTTAAAGATGGAATTGAACTGGCTCGCGAGCATCATCTGCCTACTTCGTTGATCGATTTCATCGAGCAACATCATGGTACAACGTTGGTGGAGTACTTCTATCATCAGGCCAAGTCAGCAAGCGATGCTGATCCGGACAACAAAGAGGTGGATGAGTCAGAGTACCGATATCCAGGCAGAAAACCGCAGTCGCGTGAGGCGGCGGTTATGATGATGGCGGATGCTGTAGAGAGTGCCACGCGTGCATTGGACGAACCAGCACCGGCGCGAATCGAGAGCCTTATACGCGACATTGCCATGAGCCGTTTGCTTGATGGTCAATTTGACGAGAGTGGACTAACTCTGACTGAGCTATCGGTTATTCAAGTGAACTTAACCAGTTCATTACAGGCGGTATTGCATAACCGGCCAAAGTATCCGAGCAAGGATGAAGTTGACGGATCTGCTGAAGATTCGTCCAAGCAAGAGTCGGCGTGATTAGGGTTTGCCGTATATGGGCATAGGAATTCTGAATTGATCGACGTGCGTATCAGCAATGAACAGCAATCCCATCCGATTGATGAAAATCGCTTGATCGATGCTGTACATCTAATTACAAGCGAAGCCGGATTTATTCAAGGCAGCGTTAGCCTGGCGGTTGTTGACGACCCGACGATCCACGCGCTCAACGTGCAGTATTTAGAACACGATTATCCCACGGATGTATTGAGTTTTGTACTCGAACGCGAACAACCGCTGCTCGATGGCGAAGTAATCGTAAGTGCTGATACTGCAGCCGAAGATGCTAAAACTTACGGTTGGAAAATGAACGATGAGTTGCTGTTATATGTCATACACGGTACGCTACATCTCGTTGGATTCAACGATAAGACGCCCGATGGTCAGGCAGAAATGCACGTGCAAGAGGCGAAATACTTGTTGAAGTTTGGACTGCAGCACCGCATCGACCCGGCATGAGACGATGCAGTAGATGGCGATTGCATCCGAGCATGAAATCCATTCGACTTTTCACATGAGGCTTTAGGTGCTCACACCTGACACGCTGTCCTGGCTTATTAATCTGGATCTGCTTTTGATCCTGATCGGTGCCATTGGTTCACGGTTGTTACAGGATTTCTCGCGCCACGACTTGCAGACCTATTGTCGAAAGAAGGGGAAACCCGATCTTTGGAAGGATGTGCTTGAGAGACACGACCGATGCGTGCTCGCATCCGAAACGCTGTTGTCACTTTCCTTTGCTTTTTTTGTTGCTTGCTGCGTTGGAATTGCTGTAACTGAATCAACGGCGGATAGCGCGATGGAGCAATTGGTCAAGATATCAACGGACGAAGCCGCACACCGTGCAGACGGAGGCGAAATCGGATTGGCAACAATTTGGCTTGGCTTGCTGTTACTTTCGCTCATCGTGTGGATTCCTCGCGCTATAACGGGTTCGTTTGCAGCGCCGGTGATCTTTCACTCATGGCTGTTCTGGGTGGGATTAGCCAAAGTGATGACGCCGCTGACAGTCGGAGTTGTCAGCATGCGCTTCCTGGCTGTTCGACTAAGTGGTCGAGACATCTCAGAGGACGAAGAGGAGGAGGCACTGGAAGACGAGATTCGGTCTATTGTCACGGCTGGTATGCATGAAGGGTTGCTGGAAGAAGATGCCTGGGAAATGATTGAAGGCGTGATGGAACTCGATGACGTCGATGTTCAGGAGATCATGACTCCGCGAAGTGAGATCGATGCCATTGATGTAAACACGCCTTGGGATGACGTGCTCGATTATGTAGTCAAAGTCGGTCGAACACGCGTCCCGGTTTTCGACGGATCGTTAGATAAAATTATCGGTGTACTCTACGCAAAAGATCTCCTAAGCAGTCTCGCTACAACTCCAAAGAACGGTAAACGTCAACTTTCAGGCCTTGTACGTGAAGCCTGGTTTATTCCGACGACAAAAATCGTGGATGACCTGTTGCGAGAATTCCAACGTAATCGCAATCACATCGCCATCGTCGTGGATGAATACAACAGCGTATCCGGATTGGTGACCATTGAAGACGCTTTGGAAGAGATCGTTGGTGAAATTATCGACGAGCACGACGACGAATTACCACCGGAAATCACTGATAGTGTTAATGGAATAGCGGAGGCCTCTGGTCGAGCGCATCTTGATGACATTAATGAGAAGCTTGGGTTGGAGATTACCGAAAGCGACGAGATTGATACTATTGGTGGATTCGTTGTACATCAGCTAGGTTATATCCCAGCGGTAAACGAAGTACTTTCTGAACCGTCAGTGCGGATTACTGTTTTACAGGCATCGAAGCGCCGGGTGGAACGCGTCCGAATTGAACGCGTTTCTAACGGCAGCGAGTAGTTCAAACGCTAAGTGAACAAACCTTGTTCACACATGGAAACATCGATTCGGCGGTACTATGGCGAGTGAGAAGTCTCAGGCGATTATTATCCGGCTGGTGGAATTCAGTGAATCCAGTTGCGTTGTGACCATGTTTACCCGGGATTTCGGGAAGATAGGTGCTCTGGCCAAAGGAGCGCGCCGTCCTAAAAGTCCGTTCGAGTCTGCTCTTGACCTGTTGGCCCTATGTCGAATAGTCTTCCTCCACAAATCCTCGGATGCCTTGGATTTATTGACTGAAGCGAAGCTTGAGCGGAGATTCCGTGCGGCGACCGGCAGCTTACCGCACCTGTACGCAGGGTATTATGTGGCAGAGTTGATGAACGAGTTGACGCATACCGGCGATCCCCACCCAGAGCTGTTCGATGTAGCGAATCAGACGATTCATGCACTCGACGGCATGGCAAGCCCGCTTCGCACGATAAGTAATTTCGAGATTAAGGCTTTGCAGCTTCTTGGACATTTTCCATCCTTACGGACTTGTTCATGTTGTGGGGTTGAAGTCGGAAAAGCGAAACGTGTTCCGTTTGGTCAGTTGTCCGGTGGTGTCCTGTGTCCTGGTTGTCGAGTCGGTCGAACGAAGGTTATCGGTATTTCCAGCGATGTGCTGGAAGCGATGATTACGCTGTCCGAATCGTCAACGGCGGACCTGAATGATGTAATTAGCTCGCGCGCTTTAGGGGAACTTCGTGGCTTGCTGAATAACTACATCGCTCACCTGTTAGGAAAACGACCTCGCCTTCATAAATTCATGTCGCAAATGGCGACTGCTGATGCAATGAAGGCATAAGAATTAAAACGACGTCTGGCGAATGCCCGACACGGACAAGGATGTCCTAAATGCAAAACAAGTGGAAATGGGCAAGGATGCTCATTGTCTTGATACTGTTCGCTATCCCGATTGGCTGTAATACAGGCATTCGGACTTCTGACGAATTGCTCGGCGTGACAGATCTGGATGCAGCCTATCAGCACGCACGTAAACGGAATCCCCCGGCATCGTACGCTGCGAAAAAAGAGGCTGAAAAGTCTCCGGGTGACTATCTCGACATAGCATTCAGTGTGCTGGATACACCAGAAACTGCCCAGCAAGAAGAGGCAAGCGAACAGTTCAAGCTGGCAGAATTTGCCTTTAACCGTGCGACGGAATATCGGGACAAAAGTCGTGGAAGACCTTCGGACTTAAAACTTGCCGGTAAGCACTTCCAAACTGCTGCAGAGTCGTACATTGAAGCTGCTGACTTGTGGAGAGAATCAGCTCTGGAAGAAGATGCTCTGTTTATGGCTGGTGAAGCATACTTCTTCATTGATTATTACGAAGATGCCATTAATCAGTACTCTGCGCTAATTAAGAAATATCCAAATACGAGACACTTGGATCGTGCTCAGCAGAAAAGGTTTGCTATTGCCAAGTACTGGCTGGACGCAGAGATTAAAAGCCCCACTGGGTTTTTCCACATGAATATTTTCGATCATTCGATGCCCATGCATGAGCGATTATCCAAGGCCATCAACATACTGGATCGTATGAGATTTCAGGATCCAACAGGTGCATTGTCGGACGATGCAACGATGCTTGTTGGTCAAACCTATTTCAATCTAAAAGACTATTCCAGATCTGATATCTACTTTGCAGACCTCGTGAAAATGTTTCCCAGTAGTGAGCATCAATTCAATGCACATGTGCTCGGTATGCAATGCAAACTCAAGCTGTATATGGGTGCTGAATACTCGGCCGTGCCGTTGGAAACAGCGGCTGAATACTTAAGCCAGATTCATCGCCTGTTTCCACAGGAGTATAAAAAGCATCACGATCGTCTCGATCGGTTTGCCGCTGAGATTCGATACAAGAAAGCCGAGCGTGAGTGGTTTGTATCGCAGTATTACGAAACGAAAAAGGAATATCGTGCGGCCCGGTTCTATTTGAATGAACTGGCGACGAACTATCGTGATACGCCATACGGAAATCGTGCGATCGCTCGGCTAAATTCCATACAGCAATTCCCGGGTAAACCAGCTCAGGAAATGGAGTGGCTCGTAGACTTATTCCCGGAAGAAGAAAAAGCAAAACCGCTTATCGCTGCTGAATCGAGTGATGCAACACTGCGGTAAGTGATGTCAGAATCAATCTACATGATTTCAAAATCGAACATCCCGATCAGGTCGTCATTAGGAAGTTGGATGCTCCTTTGTGCGATTTCCATTTGTGGGTGTCAGGGATACAAGCTGGGGTCTTTAGATTTATACCGTCCGGACATTCGGACGGTTTACATTCCAATGATCCAATCCGACAGTTACCGCAAGGGCCTTGGGGAGCAATTGACAGAAGCGGTTGTGAAGGAAATCGAAGCGAAAACACCATATAAGGTTGTTGACCGAGAACGAGCGGATACGATTTTGGAGGTGCGTCTGGTGGATGAGCGGAAGTGGGTCATTGCTGAAGATGCATATGATCAAGCTCGCGACGTATCGACTGAATTACGAGTTCAAATTTCCTGGATTGATCGTCAGGGACAACAGCTCATGCAGCGTAGTGCGACAGATCTCCCCAACGCGTCCTTGGAAATCGTAGCATCTTCAGGATTCGTAGCCGAAGGCGGACAGTCGCTTGTTAGTGCACATCAGGATGCGATTCAAAAACTCGCAAAGCAAATTGTGGCTCAGATGGAGCTACCCTGGTAAACGGTCCGATGTATCGCGTGTCTGACGTGTTGCACGGTACACATCCAATGCGTGCTTTACGGCAAGTACATCATGTACGCGGATCACGTGTATTCCCTGATCCGCAAGTGCAATTGCCGCACCGGCGGTACCCGGCATCCGATCACTCTGCTTGTCTTGCATGATATGCGCGATGAATCCTTTGCGGCTGTGCCCAACGAGAATCGGACAACCAAGCTCGACAAACTGAAAGCAATTTTGCATGAGGGTGAGATTGTGATCGTGCGTCTTGCCAAATCCGATCCCTGGGTCCAGGCAGATGTTCTCGTGTCTGACACCGGCTGCAAGAAGCGCATCACGCCGATCTTTGAGGTATCCGGTGATTTCACTCACGACATCACCGTAGGACGGGTTATCCTGCATGTTTTGAGGATTGCCCTGCATATGCATGGCACAAATACCAGCTCCGGACTCTGTCGCAATGCGAATCATATCCAGATCGCCTTCCAGCCCGGTTACATCGTTTATGATTTCGGCGCCGGCTTCCATGGCAGCTGCAGCAACAACGGCTTTGGATGTGTCGATGGATACGGGGACATCAGTCCGCGACACAACCTGTTCGATGACAGGGATAACTCGATTCAACTCCTCGTCGACACTGACCGGCTCTGAATACGGTCGGGTGCTCTCACCCCCGATATCGATAATCGCTGCACCGGCATCCGAAAGATGCATCGCCTGCTCGACTGCGCGATCAAGGTTGTTATAGGATCCACCATCAGAAAAGCTGTCGGGTGTAGTATTGAGAATACCCATCAACTTTGGGCCATCGTCGAATTCGATCCGCTTTGTTCTTAGTTGCCAATACATATGCTGAGATTCGTTGCTTAATTGCGTAGTCGAGATGATGGGCCGGTATCACCGTCGTCTTCCAGTTTTAATTTCGAATTGCTTGTGACTGCGCCCGTCTCAAACCCTTGAATGAATTCTGCTTCCTGCCTGCTCACTTAATGCAATTTCATACAAGCATATCTTTGCAGTTCTTTGTCATCTGTGAATTTGCCCGTTTCCAAATCATATAAAAACATAATCTATCCCAGACGACCATCCTCTTGATCTGACTAAATCACTATAGCCATGATTGGCCTGATTTGATAATTCTCCCCTCATAGTCATTGCGAAAAGAACGAGGATATGGATGGACAATCCAATAGAAGAAAAAGCTGCGGACGATGAATTCCTTGGCGGCATCGACGGATGGCGACCATTTGCACTTGCACTTGGAGATTCATTTTCAGAAGTCCTCTCTGAGCAAACAAGTTCTCCGGTAACGGTTGAGTTGCAATTCAGTGGATCACGTGTGCTGTCGCAATTTGCGGTTTCGCTAAAACGTCCAACGTTTTTGCACATGCTGGAAATGGATCGAGGAGATAACTGGTTCGTTAACATTGAGTTACCGGTGATCTACTCCATTCTCAATGGTGTGCTGGGTACGTCCGATGCTGAATCGGCTCATCCGGATCGTGACCCGACCAATGTTGAAATTCAACTCGCTGAGCGGGCTATCGACTCAATATTGAAAACACTATTGGACCGGTGGGGGAGAGTCGATCATCTAGCAATGCTTAAGGAAAGCGTGCTTGATGACGTAGAATCGCTGCACGAATCGCCAGCTCAGATCATCGAAGTCGTTCAAGTGGACTTTAAGGTGCACGTTGGATTAACCGTTGGATTGATTAATATTTCGATTCCAAAGCAAGCTGTCGTGAGTGCCGCCGCGGGAATGGCTCAACTCGAGAGTCTGGTGCGATTCGATACAGCCCATGACATCGGTGCTCCAAGCCGGACACTGGAGATTACTGCTCGCCTCAAGCCGTTTCAGGTTACAGCCGACACGTTAGCTAACCTAAAACTCGGCGATGTAATTTTGTCCGAACAATCCGTAGAGGAACCCATCGAGATTTACGTGGATGATGAGCGATTGTTTCTTGCAGAGCCCGTATCGCTTGAAGGAAAAAAAGCAGCTCGGATTCTCAGTCGTGAATCGATGCTTGAATAGCACGCGACCGTCGATCCACGTTATCGTACATGTCCGTCGCCGGTGGCGATGTACTTATAACTGGTCAGTTCTTTCAGTCCGCATGGGCCGCGTGCGTGGAATTTGTCGGTGCTGATACCGATTTCCGCTCCCAGGCCAAATTCTCCGCCGTCATTGAATCGTGTGCTTGCATTCACCATTACCGCGGCGCTATCAACGGCCTTAGTAAAGTAATCTGCTGAATTCGGAGTCTTCGTAACGATCGCATCGGTATGGTGGGAACCATATGAGTTGATGTGGTTTACGGCTTCTTTTAGCGAGCTAACAGTCTTGATAGAGATGATCGGGCCGAGAAACTCTGATCTGTAGTCCGAATCGCTGGCTTGGATCGCATTCTCAACTAAGGAGCACGTAACGTGATCTCCACGAATCTCAATCTCATGCTCAGCAAGTGCACTGGCAATCTGCGGAATAGCCTGTGCCGCGATGCTCTCATGCACCAACAGTGATTCACACGCATTACAAACGCCCATTCGCTGGCATTTAGCGTTTACAACTATCTTCTCAGCAATATCGAGGTCAGCGGTTTCATCCACGTAGACGTGGCAATTCCCTTCGAAGTGCTTGATAACCGGCATCGTCGCTTCGTCTGATACACGGCGGATGAGTCCTTCACCACCGCGAGGGATTGCTACATCGATGAAGTCATTGAGATGAAGGAAATGTCCGACAGCATCACGGTCGGTCGTTGACACTAACTGAACTGCGTCGGTTGGGATGTTATTCTCAGCGGTAACACTGGAGATCAGATCAACAAGGGCGCGACTTGAATGTGCTGCTTCCTTGCCGCCTCGTAAAATCACTGCGTTGCCACTCTTGATGCAAATCGCAGCTGCATCTGCCGTGACATTCGGTCGGGATTCATAGATGAAAAAGACGACACCCAGTGGCACACGTACTTGTTTAACATCGAGTCCATTAGGACGTATGCTAGACGAAATCACTTCGCCAATCGGATCTGGTAGATTGGCAACATCCTCTAACGCGATTGCTATGCCTTCGATTCTCTCGACATCGAGTCGTAATCGGTCGATTTGAGCATTTGTTAAATTGAACTGCGGTGCTGCTTCAATGTCGCGAGCATTTGCTTCCAAAATTAATTCTTTGCCGTCGCGCAACACGTTTGCCGCAGCACGCAGCCAGTTGTTGCGTGATTCAGTGCTGCAAAGCTGTAATTCACCGGCAGCCCGTTTAGCTTTGGCGGCTGTGTCATGACAGTAAAGCTGCAGCTCAGTTTGTTGCTCAGTGGCCATCTGCGGAATTGATCCTGTTTCAGTTTGACGTGATATGTCCAACAATTTGTGATTCACACCTGATCATTGGCAGCATCTAAGTGGCTGGCAAGGGTGGCAGCGCCTGTTCCAGCTGTCCCTTGACCTTTGGTAACAGTAATACGCACTCAATGACCATCCAGAATTGCAGGCATAGTGCACCGATACCAATCGTCCCGAGCAGTGAGTTTGGTGTTTCACCACTTATCCATCCCGCTTGTGCGTCGAATAACTGCCAGGATAAAGCCCATGCAGGCATGATCAGCATAATGACCATGGGAATGGCTGCAAACCAGATTGGCAGGTTTCGCCGCCAAAGGTAGAAGACGATGACCATAAATGCCAGACCCGCGAGTAACTGATTTGTTGCTCCAAATAGTGGCCAGAGGATGAGACCGCCGGTGCCGTAGTCTTTTCCGGGAGCGGGGAGCATCGCCATGGCTCCGCCCAGGAATACAGCAGTTGCCGTCGCAGCGTACTTGTTGGAAAGCGGAGTTGCATTCTTAAATCGCAAACTCTTACCAAGTTCCTGGACTACGTAACGTTGCAGTCTGGTGGCTGTATCCAGAGTCGTGGCCGCAAAGCTTGCGACAAGCACAGCAACGATTCCTGTTGCCATTTCCAGAGATATGCCCAGGCTGTTAATAAAATTCGCCCCACCGTCGACGAATGCCCCGACTTTTTGCGGTAGACCAAAGGCTGCCCAGTTTCCGCCCGGATCATATTTTGTATGCCATGCTTCGATCCCTACCAGTCGCGAAGCACCATCACCGACGCCCATACCAACTCCCGCACAACATGCAAGGATGACGATGACTGCGAGTGCACCTTCGAGCAACATTGCACCGTAGCCGACATACTGCGCATCAAGCTCTGATTCAACTTGCTTACTGGACGTTCCACTGGAGACGAGGCAATGAAAGCCGCTAATGGCGCCACATGCAATGGTGATAAATAGAAAGGGCCAAATCGGTGGAGCACCTGCCGGCGGTGATTCTGCAATGGCTGGTGCACTGGCCATCAAGTCTGCCTGACCGGTAGCACCGGCTACGACAAGACCACCGACAAGTAATACCAGAGCGACAATTAACTGGTGGCTATTGATATAGTCTCGCGGTTGAAGGAGCGTCCAAACCGGCATGACCGAAGCGACAAAACAATAGGTCATAAGAATGATCGTCCACACCACGACGGGATTTTCAACGGTGAATAATGGAGCAACTACATTTGGGTTTGCTGCGTCCGGCGCAACACCGAACACCGGTGTGTTGAAATGATGGACGCCTAGATAAATTGCCAAATACAGGATTCCCAGTGCTGCCAGCGATGGAATTAAGAGGCTGCCACCTTTCTTGTAGACCCAGAATCCAATCGCGATAGCGATTGGTATTTCGATCCACACCGAAAGTACGGATTCCGGATAAACCTTGAAAATGACCGCAATCACCAATCCGAAAATGGCAAGGACAACGGTAAGTGCGGCAAACAGGATTAAGAGAAATAGAATCCTTGCTCTCGGATTAATTAATCGACCAGCAACTTCTCCAACAGTTTGACCCCGGTTTCTAAGTGAAACGACCAATGCTCCGAAGTCGTGTACTGCACCGATAAAAATTGAGCCAAGCACCACCCAGATCAGGGCTGGCAGCCACCCCCAGAACACTGCAATGGCTGGGCCAACAATTGGTCCTGTGCCCGCAATACTGGTGAAATGATGTCCAAAGATCACTTCTTTTTTTGTGGGTATGAAGTCGACATCGTCGCGAAGTTGTTTACTGGGAACTTCGGCTTCTTTATCTAGCCCAAAAATCTTCTGGGCTAACCACCTTCCGTATGTGTGGTAGGCGACGATAAATCCGACAAACGCGCCAATTGCGATTAAAAGCGTAGACATAAGCTGGTTATTCGTGGGGGATGTTAAAAACGTGTTCGCAATTTATTAGTGTAATCCACACTTTCAATCCTTACACATCTACTACTGATTTAGAGTGCATCTTCCTATAATACCGGTTTCCCAATTTGTAGCAAAAACGAATGTGCGTGCTGTCAAATGGGTCTGATTAAGTTTGAAAGCAAGGAATATCACGCCGTGGCAGAACATGTTGTCATCATTGGAAGCGGTCCAGCCGGATGGACGTCGGCAATTTACGCATCGCGGGCGAGTTTAAATCCGCTCGTATTTGAAGGTGCTATTACTGAAGAGAACCGGATGAAAGGTACTTTGCCTCTTGGGCAACTTGCGTTAACGACGGAAGTGGAGAACTATCCAGGCTTTCCGGCCGGCGACCTCGAAGGATACCTCGACAATTCGCTTGATAGCACCCGGCGTATGATGATGGCACCACACCAGAAGGAAGGTGTGAGCGGCCCGGAACTGATGGAGTTAATGCGACAGCAGGCCATCAATTTTGGAACCCGTGTGAAAACGGACGATATTGTTGATGTCGATTTTGATTCGACACCTTTTAAACTGACATCTTTGTCTGGTGAAGTTACAGAAGCACACACCCGTGATCATCGCAACGGGTGCGAGTGCCAACTATCTCGGACTCGATTCAGAGGAACGATTTAAGAATCGCGGCGTGAGTGCTTGTGCCGTGTGTGACGGGGCACTGCCACGTTTTCGCGATAAGCCAATGATCGTTGTCGGCGGTGGTGACTCTGCCGTGGAAGAAGCGGACTATTTATCAAAGTTCGCATCGCAGGTGCATCTGATTCACAGACGCGATGAGCTACGTGCGTCCAAAATCATGGCGCAACGAGCAATCGAAAATGAAAAGATTACCATTGAATGGAACTCTGTCGTCACTGAGGTACTTGGCAATGACGACGAGGGTGTGATCGGTGCAACGCTTGAAAGCACCACCGATGGCTCAAGTCGAGATATGGATGCTTCCGGATTCTTTGTTGCTATCGGTCATACACCGAATACAGGATTCCTGAACGGTAAACTCGACATGAACGAAAAAAGTTACATCACCTGGACACAACCACACCGTACCAATACCAGTATCGAAGGGGTGTTTGCAGCGGGTGATGTGGCAGATGATTACTATCGACAGGCAATTACAGCTGCCGGTACCGGTTGCCAGGCTGCACTGGACGCAGAGCGTTATCTTGCATCAAAGGGTCTGTAATCTGCATTGAGTTTTTGGCTCAAAACGCCACAATCATCGATAAAGACTGTAAGGCGGACAGCACACACATAAGAGTGATAGGGACACGACATGTCAAACGGGTCAGATAGAGTTTCAACAGAACGCGAAATGCTCCTTTCCGTGCAAGACAAAGGTGCAATTGGCAAGCTTGGTACGTACACGAAACTGTCCGGTCCGGGATGGCTGCAGAGTGCCATTACGCTTGGTGGCGGTTCACTGTCCGGTGCATTGTTCCTTGGCGTACTCGGTGGCACAAACATGTTGTGGCTGCAATTGGTGGCTATCATCATGGGCGTTGTCATGCTGAGCGCTATTAGCTATGTGACGCTCTCAACCGGGAAACGTCCCTTTCCGTTGATCAATCAGCATATTAACCCGGCGTTGGGATGGGGTTGGCTGCTCGCAACGATTACTGCAAATATGATTTGGTGTATGCCTCAATTTGCGTTGTGTTTTGAGGCGCTGGAACAGAACCTGATCGGATTTGGTAACACGGATGCTTATAAGGACGCGGTCGCCGCTGGCGACAAGATGTACGGCTACAAAGTCGGTATTTCTGTTGTATTACTGGCCATCGCAGGATTTATCGTTTACTTAAGTAGCCAGCAAGGAAAGGCTGCTAAGGCGTTCGACTGGCTTCTGAAAATCATGGTGGCAATTGTCGTTATCTCCTTCTTTGGTGTCGTCGTTACATTGGGCGGCGAGGGCCGTCTGAATTGGGGGGAAATCCTTAGTGGATTTGTACCGGATTTCTCACAGTGGACTAAACCAACCGGATCAGTCGCCGAACTTGTTAAAGAAATGTCGGGCGGCGTACAGGACTTCTGGAATGCTACTGTTGTTCAATCTCAACGCGATGTGATGATTGGAGCAGCCGCAACAGCCGTTGGAATCAATATGACATTCCTGTTGCCGTACTCAATGCTTGCCAGAGGTTGGGATAAACCTTTCCGTGGCCTTTCACGTTTTGATCTCTCGACTGGCATGGCTATTCCCTATGTAGTTGTTACTAGCTGTGTTGTGATTGCAGCGGGAACGATGTTCCACGGTGAAATGGATAAGAACCTGGCAAGTGACGATATTGCTGTGATGCAGACTAGTCCTCTGTTTAAAGATGCAAGTAAAACACTTGCTGCACGATTAGAAAAAACCAATTCAGGTTTTGCGGATCTTTCAGATGATGAAAAGAACAGTGCCATTGCAGCACTACCAACGGAAGAAAAGAAAGTTGCAGCCTCATTGGTGAAACGTAATGCTTTTCAGCTATCCAAGTCACTTTCGCCACTGCTTGGTGAGACAACCGCCAATACCGTGTTCGGTATCGGCGTTCTTGGTATGGGATTTTCATCGATCATTATTTTGATGCTGATCAACGGCTATGCATTCTGTGAGATGTTTGGCAAAGAGCAGGGCGGTTCTCAGCATTTCATCGGTTGCCTGATTGCTGGGATTGTAGGTGCATCATGGTGGGTATTCTGGGATGGCGATGCCAAAATGTGGCTGGCAATTCTCGTATCTGCATTTGGCATGATGTTACTGCCAATTGCCTATTCAACTTTCATGCTAATGATGAATAGCACTAAGATTCTTGGCGACGAAAAGCCAACAGGCGGTCGCATGACAATGTGGAATTTGCTGATGGGGATCTCAGTACTCGGAGCAGTTGCCGCTGCTGCAACTGCGGTCTATGACAAAGCCAGCCACCCAATTGCTGGAAAGGTTGTCATCGGCGTTGGTGTTGTGTTCATCGTAGCCATTGTGATCACGGCGATCACTAAGAAGTCTGAACCAAATACGCCGAGTGAAACGTCTGCCGAAGAATAGTATATTTGTTCGGGGGATTTTCAGCTGGCAGAGAGACGGAGTTTTAAATGTCACTGGTTTCAGTTCAATCAGCACGCTGCAAGGATTTTATCGGCAGCCAGGTTACCATTCAGGGTTGGGTACGTACCCGCCGTGATAGTAAAGGCGGCTTTAGCTTCATCGAGGTTAATGATGGTAGCTGCATGGCTAACATCCAGATCATTGCTGATGCCGATCTGGAAAACTATGAATCTGAAATCAAACGGCTGTCTGCCGGATGCAGTGTCTCGATTGATGGCGAAGTAAAACCATCCGGTGGTGGCAAGCAAGACACCGAGATACACGCATCAGCGGTGAAAGTGCACGGTTGGGCAGATCCGGAAGAGTATCCGCTGCAAAAGAAACGGCATTCCTTCGAGAAGCTGCGTGAATGGGCGCATTTGCGCCCACGGACAAATACGTTTGGCGCCGTGGCACGGGTTAGAAACTGTGTATGCCGCAGTATTCACAACTTCTTTCAGGAAAACGGCTTTCTCTACACACATACGCCCATTATCACAGCCAGTGATTGCGAAGGTGCAGGTGAGATGTTTCAGGTTACTACGATGAACCTGAGTGACGTGCCTAAAGCAGACGGAAAGATTGATTTTGAACAGGATTTCTTTGACCGCCCCAGTTATTTGACAGTCAGCGGGCAACTCGAAGCTGAGATTTATGCGACGGCGCTTGGCAAGGTCTATACCTTTGGACCAACTTTCAGGGCTGAAAACTCAAATACATCCAGGCATCTGGCGGAATTCTGGATGGTCGAGCCGGAAATGGCATTCTACGAACTTACCGACAATATGGACTTAGCAGAAGCGTTTTTAAAGAGAATCTTCAGCGATGCGTTAAGTCAATGTTCGGAAGATATGGACTTTTTCAATCAACGCATTGATGACACCGTTATCGAAACACTAACGCAGATTGCCGACAAGGAGTTTGTAAGGCTTCCCTATACCGAGGCCGTCGAGATTTTGCAAAACAGTGGCCAGCAATTTGAATATGCCGTTGAGTGGGGACGTGATCTGCAGAGCGAACACGAACGGTTTCTTACGGAACAGCATTTTGATAGTCCGGTAATCGTTTACGACTACCCCAGAACAATTAAACCGTTCTATATGCGAGTCAACGACGATGAAAAGACTGTACGAGCAATGGACGTACTGGTACCCAAGGTTGGTGAAATCATTGGTGGCAGTCAGCGTGAGGAGCGGCTCGATGTGCTTGAAAGTCGAATGAAGGAGCAGGATCTGGAACCGGAAACCTACTGGTGGTATCTGGATTTGCGACGCTACGGCACGGTGCCACATGCAGGATTCGGTCTTGGACTAGAGCGGGCTGTTCAGTTTGTAACCGGCATGGCTAATATTCGGGATGTCATTCCGTTTCCACGCACACCTGGTTCAGCGGACTTTTAGAGATTTCCGCAACGAATGCCTAACTAAGGCAGCGATCAATTTGTCGCACAGCCTGTCGCAGTCGATTCTCGTTTTCAACAAGTGCCATACGCAGGTAACCTTCACCACTGCTCCCGAAGCCACTACCCGGGCTGACTGCGACGTCGCCGTGTTCGAGCAGGTGCATGGCAAAGTCGATGGTCGACATTCCAGATAGAAATTGCTCAGGGATCTTCACCCAGAGGAACATGCCAGCTTTCGGTGGCTCGACGTCCCATCCGATTCGTCTTAAACCATCGACCAGCACATCCCGGCGACTTTGATAGATTCGGGATTGTTCTTCTACTGCAGCATCAGTGTGTCGAAGAGCCATAATGGCCGCAACCTGAACCGCTTGGAACATTCCATAATCGTAGTAGCCTTTAATGGTCATGAGATGGCGAATCATCTCAGCATTGCCACTACAGAAACCGACTCTCCAGCCAGCCATGTTGTATCCCTTACTCATCGTCGTAAATTCAACGCCGACGTCGATGGCACCCTTGGCTGCCAGAAAGCTTGGTGGCTGGTAATCATCAAAGGCGACATCGGCGTACGCGAAATCGCTAATGACCATAAATCCATATCGCTTGGCTAATTTTACAACGTCATCGTAGAACTCAGGTTCCACGGTTGCTGTAGATGGATTGTGTGGGTAATTGAGAATCAGAAGTTTGGGTTTTGGATACATGTGCTCACACGTGTGAGCGATGTTCGATAGGAACGATTCGCTGTCGGCGACTTCCAGTGAGATGACATTGCTACTTGCCAACGCGATCGCATACATGTGCACCGGAAAATAGGGTGCAGGTGTAATGGCTGTGTCACCTGGCCCCATCAACGCGAGACACATATGGCTAAAGCCTTCTTTACTGCCGAGGCATGCAATGACTTCTGATTCAGGGTCCAGTCTGACCCCGTACTTCTTGAGGTATTTACTTGCTACCTCGCGTCGAAGATTGGTGATGCCGTTGTTCTTGCTATAGCCATGGTTGCGTGGGTCGCGAGCAGCTTCAGCAAGTTTCTCGACTACAAGGTCCTGCGGTGCGTCGGATGGATTTCCCATCCCCAAATCAATGACGTCGTGTCCGGCAACACGTTTCTCATATAGCAGTTTGTTGATGCGGCCGAATAGATACGGTGGTAGCCGTAACACGCGCTGAGCTGGCTGTATTTCGAATCGTTCAGATGGCGCACTTGTATCGTTGGCATCGTCGTTTGACGATACATCGTCTGAAGGCGTATCTGATGATGTGATATCCGCTTGCGCCATGTCTTCTTATATCTGTTACTGGCTGTGACGATTCGAAACGAGTGGGCAGTTTCTACGGCATACTGCCCTATAACCAACGATAATCTGACATTGGTTATTTGGAAACGATTAACCGCCCTGAATAAAGATGCCAAGCAGGAATGCTGTGGTCGAGATCAGCACTCCAATCCACATAACCGATACAGGCGGCTTGTATTTTCTGGTGTGATACATCGCAAAGGAGAGAAAGAATCCAGCGAAACCAGCAATACAAGCGACGGCGAGAAACCAACTCCGCATGCCCATGATGTTCGTTTTCATCTCTTCGTCTTCAGTCATACCGGCGAAAATCTCGAAGCCAAGTGCACCGAGGAGGCTGGCAAGTGTCGCGAGTATCGTAATGCTCCACAATACCGTGACGGTTTCCGCGCCACGTGACTCCTCTCCCCGCATTCGTTCGACTGCCGGATCAACTTTTTTCCGGCGACGAGTTTTTTTCGGCTTGGGAGTATCACTCTCGCTACTGGTGCTGCCAGCTTTGTTTCGCTGTGCAGTCGCCAATGTCCGTTGCTGGCGCAGTCGTTGCTGTTTGTCTTTAGCCATTAATAATGGTCGTCAAAGAGATACTACGCAGGTGCACCAGCCATGCTGTCATAGAATTGCTGGAATAGGTATCGGCTGTCGTGCGGTCCGGATGATGCTTCCGGATGGTACTGCACGCTAAATGCCGGATGGGTCTTATGTCGAACACCCGCAATCGTGTTGTCATTTAGATTGCGGTGAGTAATTTCCAATTCATCAGGAATCGTCTCTTCTTCAACAGCAAAACCATGGTTTTGTGCAGTAATCTCCACACGTTCGGTGTCGAGATTCATGACAGGTTGGTTTGCGCCACGATGACCGAACTTCAATTTGAATGTCTTGGCGCCGCAAGCGAGTGATAGTAACTGATGTCCAAGGCAGATTCCAAAAATCGGTACCTTACCAACCAATTCCGAAATGGTCTTGATCGCGTACTCAACTGGTTCCGGGTCCCCCGGTCCGTTGGAAAGGAATACGCCATCCGGATTGAGTGCCATGACTTCATCACTTGTCGCTGTCCCTGGCAGGATAGTGACTTTACACCCTAGTTCTGCCAAATGCCGAGCGATATTCCATTTCATTCCGAAGTCGAGGGCGACAACGTGCTTGGAATCCTGCGGTTCAAAGGACTCCGCAGGCAGTCGAGCCCATTCGTTTAGTGGTTCAGTCCATTCACGTGCTTCCGGGGGAATGACCTCCTTCACGAGATCCCGACCCACCAGACCTTGGCTGTTCTTTGCTTTTTCAACGAGGCTTGCATCATCCAGATCTTCCGTTGAGAGTACACCTTTCATGGCACCAACACTTCGGATGTGACGTACCAGCGAACGCGTATCGATGTCTTCCAGCGCTATTATGTTATGCCGTTTCAGATATTCATCCAGCGATTCCTGGCTACGGAAGTTACTGGCGATTCGCGAGTTTTCTCTAACGATAAAACCAGATAAGAATGGCTGGCCGCTTTCAACGTCATCTTCATTAATGCCGTAGTTACCAATTTCAGGATATGTCATGGTCACAATCTGACCGCAGTAACTTGGGTCGGTGATGATTTCCTGATAACCGGTCATCGAGGTATTAAAGACGACTTCACCGTCGATCTCACCAGTTGCTCCAAATGACTTGCCCGTATAAACCGTGCCGTCTTCCAATGCCAGCTTTGCGATTTGTGTCATGAATTTAATTCCATCGTGCATGATTGTGATCTGCGCTACAAAGTATTGTGCCGATTTCCGACGTGTAGGGGAAGTACCGAGGTTGAAGTTAAAGAGAGATCATACCAACTTCCGATATGCTCTTTAGGTTGCAGGTCTAATGGGCGAAGGCAGGATGCCAGCTCATGCAACCAACGATCGGTGGGTTCTTGTTGCGGCGAACAGGAACCCACTTTTTTTTGCGCGCGTGCGGGCGACCGCTAGGCCGGATCTATGATAGCGTGGTCTGGAGTCGCGTTAGCGACACAACAGTCTCGGAAGATTACGGTAAGGGCTGGCTGGCTCTTAGATACGAAAATAGATTTCGAATTTCATCGTCACTTAGCGCTTTGAGAATGCCCTCAGGCATGACCGAACGGTTAATGCCAACTAGTTCTTCGATGTCGTTACGATTAATCACGGTACGCTGCCCATCCACACCACGCATGACGACCACGCGATTATCCTGATCATCAATGAAACCGGTAAGTGTGCGACCATCTGTTGTAAATGCCGCAAAGTTCTCATAACCCTCGCGTATCTCAAGGCTCGGATTGACCACATTTTCAAGCATCCGCTGGATGTCATCACGTTTGAATGACGTCAGGTTTGGGCCGACGTTACCTCCCGTGTTGAATAGTTGGTGGCACTTGCCACAATGTTTCGCAAACAGCGTTCGACCGTCATAAGGATTGCCTGTGTTTTCAGAGAGAATCCGTGTGTACTTCTGCGTCAATTCCCTCATTTCTTCGGTACTGGCTCCTTCGACCGACTGCCAGACTTCGCCAATCACTGTATTTAAATCCGAATCGTCGTGAAGCAACATTCGTCGAACGGTGGCGAGTTGGACGGAGTCTTTTGATAGACGACCGTCTTTGACCGCTGCTGCGAGTGCGATCGACCATTGGGGTCGGCTTGCGAGTAATGACTGTAAGGAATGTCGCGTGTCATCGGATACAGCACTAAGCCTTTGCACTGCTATGGTACCTATTTCGGAATCTTCAAAACTCTGTATAGCGCCAATCGTGTTTTGCAAAACAGTGTTGTCAGCCTCATTTGCAAGAAGCCCTTTAAGTGCAGGTAAAGACTCTTCAGATTTAACCTCCCCGAGCACCGTGATTAATTCAACTCGTGACTTCGCATCGACGCTTGCGTCAGCGATTTGCTTAATCGCACTATTGATAGCCTCTGCTATACCCTGACGGACCTGTAGTTTGAGGGATCCGCCACCCGCGTTTTTAAGCGCTGCCACGAGTTGTTCTGGTAAACCCGCAAGCGATTGGCCTTGCAGTGACGCTTCAAACGCTGTCATCAGTTTGCCGGTTGTTGACTTGTCCGGAGCACCATCGAATAAAGCGGCAGCTGTGTGCAAGTGCTTTTGTTTGCCGCTCAGGATAAGCCGCTTCATCATGCGATCTACGAGGTGTGTCTGCACTAATTCCAAATGCCAGGTGCTTTCGTCTGCCAAAAGTGTGCTGACAACCGTATCAGAGTGGTCTTCCATAAATGACTCGATAGCCCACCAGATTAGCAGTGGAACATGTGGATCGTTGGTGTCCTCTCCATGTGTGACAAGTTCTTTAACGATGAGCATCGCATTTGAGGCATCGCTGATTCGTCGCGCAGAGCATGCAAGTTGGCTGCGAACATGAACAGATTGAGTCGTTTCTGCAAGATCTACAAAGGCTGTTAACAGAGGCTTGGGATCTACATTTAGATTTGAGAGTAATTCATCAGTCGCCAGACGAATTGTCCAGCTCAGCACATGTGGATCCTGATGATTGCGTAATACGTTTTCAGCGAATTGTGGAGTAAATCCACCACTTGCATTGAGTGCCCAAAGTGCATTTAACGCTACCGTGCCGTGGGCTTGTCCGACGATTCCGGTCAATCGTGTAATGGCACTTTTGTCGTGGCGATCAGCAAGAATGCGCAAGGCCGTACTGCGATGCCAGGGCGACTCGTGTGCAAGGATTCCAATGAGGTCTGTTGTTGCCAGAGCGCCGTAGTCGATAGCTTTTCTCCGGTCGTCTTGTTGCTTTGCGGAGATCTTGTAAACACGTCCTCGTTTGCGATCGATACGGCCTTGATAATGCGAAGCATGATCAATTCGTTGCTCATACATATCAGCGACATATATTGCGCCGTCAGGGCCAACCTTTATATCCACAGGGCGAAACCACGTGTCAGTTGTGGTTAGTGGGTGCCCGAGATCTTTTGTAGCAAAGGTCGAACCATCAGCCGCTACTTCACTCCGAACAACCCGCCCTTGAAGTGGTTCTACGCCGAAGAGATTACCGTGGTATTGCTCGGGAAGAGAATTGTCCTGATAGATCAGGTATGTGTGGGTGAATCTGACGACGTCGTGGTGTTTCATGTAGGGGAAATAACCGAACGTATACGGATTTGATAGTTGCCCGTGCTTTCCAAAACCTTTTTGAGAGTAACCCCCTTGGACGTAATGAAATCCACGGGTGTTTCCACCGTTGTGTCCGGAGAAGACGCGACCAAACTGATCGATCTCAACGCCAAATGTGTTTCCACCGCCTTCAGCAAAGATCTCGTACTTATTGCGTTCAGGATGATAACGCCAGATGAGCTGCCCCATGCTGACAACCGGTTCATCATTTGATCCGTATCGACGCACTTTTCCTGAGACCGTGCTACCCTGAGCACCATAAAGCCATCCATCAGGGCCAAAACGCATGCTATTGGCGACTGAGTGAGAATCTTCGAGTCCAAATCCTTCAAGCAGTACGGTTGGTTGGCTATCTGGAACATCGTCACTATTCGTGTCGGCATAAAAGAGTAGGTACGGCGGATTGGTTACAAAGACGCCACCTCGGCCGAACTCGAACGACGTAGCAAGGTTTAGTCCATCGATGAATACTTTATGCGAGTCAAACGTTCCATCTCCATTTGAATCTTCGTGGATACTGATCCTGTCACGCCCTTGATGACCGTGTGGTGGCGGAAGTGGAATTTTGTCATAGACACTTCTCAGATAAATATCGCGGCTTACCATCTTGAGACCTTCGATGTCCGGGTATTGCCGGTATTCCATCACCCACAATCGCCCTTGCTCGTCAAACTTCATGCTCAATGGTTGAGCGATATCGGGATCTGACAGGGCTGTCGTGACTTTCAGATCTTCAGCAGTGGTGAATAGTTTGATGGCTTGCTCTGCTGTGAACGGGCCTTTTTCACCGGTTAGGCTTTGGCGCCGCTTAAGGACTTGCTCGGCATCCTCAATCTCTTTGAAGGAAAATGGTTTTTGGTCGCTATCATCCCACAGTCGCCATTGAAGGTCGTCGCCTGCACGGAACTGCCATGCACCGCCCATTTGAATTGCCTGCTTACCAGTGATCAGGACAGGTGGCGCGACATTAAACCCACCTCGTGGAAAGCGTTGTGCGACCCTGATTGCAACGACGTTTGATTCACCGTAGAGCAAGGCATTGGCAGGGACGTCGTGCTCGTGATCCTCGCCAAGTCCGCTGCGGAACTTGGGTGGTAGGTTTCCGGCGGAGCCAATTTTAATGCCGTTGATATAGTACTCACGCGCATCATCAATTGGCTCGGAAAGGAATCTCGTGTTTTCGCCACGCCATTCTTCAGGAATTAATACGGCAGCACGGTACCATGTAAAACCATTCGTTTCCGGCTTTAGTGTCCGAGGACGCTTCCAGGTCGACGGTACATCGACTGACTCCCATGCCGTATCCTGAGCCTGGCTCGTCTCAATTTGGGAAGATAGGAGGAGCAGGGAAAGCGCGCTAAGCAAGGATAACGACAAACTTGTTTTTTGTTGATAATTCATTATTTGAAATGTGATTGTGTGGTTTAGTAACCTAACGTTAGGTGTCACAGGTTCGCGTGAGAAACGGTCTAGTGACGGAATCTAATGTCATAGATTCGGCTGAATTCGGGTAATAACGATCCTACTTGTTATTACACTTGCGTTCACGCCATCGAATAGGAAATATTCTGGAATTCGCTGTTTTGTTCAAAGAACTGAATAAGAGAAACCTAGAGTACAACGAACACTTCAAGTCGACATCGCAATCCCGCAATTAGTTGGTGTGGTTTGACGTGAAAAAGAGAGAGTCGAGAGTTATGAATAATAAGAGCAATAGGAATCTGCGCCTGCAGACCATAGCTTGCTTGCTGGTGTCGGCAATGATGTCTGCAAGCATTGCAGCTGAAGGTGAAGTCACGGTGCCGAAGTTGAATCTTTCAGCAATTGTGTCAGACCAATCTATCATTATCGAAGTAGGTGACGAAACCCTTCGATTACAGGGTAGTGAACGTGGCCGTAACCGGTGCGATGTATACCGTTTGTCATCAGCAGACGGTTTTGAGCGTGCAGGCAAATGGGAGTTGCGTGGGGCGACAAGAGGTCAGCAGGCAGGAAGATTGACGCTCGTTGAGATGGGTATCATGCGAGTCGGACAGCGTCTCGAGTATAAGTGCCTTGATGGCAACAACCAGATCAAACAAACCGGGATCATAAAAGCGATCCGCTTTAGTGAGATTAAATAGTGTACAAATGTACACTATTTAAAACGCCAAGAAAAAAGGTGACCAATGAGTGGTCACCTTTTTTTATGAGTCGGGGTGGCGAGATTCGAACTCGCGACCTTCTGGTCCCAAACCAGACGCGCTAGCCAGGCTGCGCTACACCCCGGTGAATGAAGGATTTAATCTAACCTGAGCGAATGAATTGAGCAACATGGTGTTAAACGAGTCTCACAAGGACTTGCTCTTTCAATCCAAATTAAGATCCGAACGCAGCACAGTCGTGACGAACAGATCTCGGTCTGTTTCGCTGAAGATTCACTAGACCGCGGCGACGGTTAAATCAGATTGTTGGCACTTACCGCATGGCAACTGGCATTAGCCAGCGTTGCGTACGCCAGGATTAGATTGCCCACTAAGAGAGCGGCGAAGTCTTTCGAACTCAATGTGACTATTGAAGTGAATTACGATTTTCCCTTTGCCGCCACCCGTTTCATTGATGTCGACTTTGGTGCCAAGTGCAAACTTCAATTCCGCTTCAAGATTTGTCACGTGTGGTGACTTTGTATTCTCTGAATTGGACCGCTGTCGGGTGGATGGTTTTTCCGGCTTTTGGTCTTCAGAATAAATCGTCTTGTGCACCAGTTCTTCGGTAGCGCGAACGCTAAGGCCTTTGTTGACTACCTTCTTGCAGAGTTTGATTTGCTGCTTGGCATTGCCCAACGGAAGGAGTGCACGTGCGTGGCCTGCGGAGATATGTTCAGCCATGACTTCATCCTGAACGGCCTGAGGTAATTCAAGAAGCCGAATTAGGTTGGCGATCGTTGATCGGTCGATCGAAAGTCGTTTGGCCAGTTCATCCTGCGTGCATTGGTGATTGTCGAGATACTGTTTAAAGGACGTTGCCTTTTCAAGTGCATTGAGATCCTTGCGTTGCAGGTTTTCAACAATCGCCAATTCAGCGACCGTGCGATCATCTTCATTTCGAATGCGTGCTGGAATGGTACTCCATCCAGCTTGAGTAGCCGCACGCCACCGGCGTTCACCGGAGATCAACTGATAACGACCGTCATTCTCACGGAGAAGAATTGGCTGCAGAATATCGTGTGCCTGAAGGCTCTCTGCGAGAGAATTGATTTCCGTTTCTGAAAACGCGGTTCTTGGCTGGAACGGATTCTCATCGATTTGATCGATTGGTATGCGCAGGATCTGATCTGCGTTGGCATGAACCGGTGCTTGGGCAGTCGGCGGCTGTTGCGCTTTGCTCGATTCAGATTCCGATGCCTCGGATGATTCCGATGTCGCACCTAAAAGGGCTTGAAGTCCTCTACCTAATCGTCTGTCTTTACTCATAATCGAGCACCTCCATGCATAGCTCAGTGTATGCGTGAGCTCCGCGTGACCGCGGAGCATATTGAATGATGGACTCACCGTGACTTGGAGCTTCGGCTAATTGCGGATCTCTTGGAATCGGTGTGTCAAAAACTATCTCACCAAAAAACTCGCGAACTTCCTTGTCCACTTCGGCGGTGAGTTCGAGTTGATCGTCGTACATCGTAAGCAGGATTCCGCCAAATTCGAGCTTACTGTTTTCAGTTTGCATTACGTCCCGGATGACATGAATCATCTGCGTGAGACCCTCCATTGCGAAGTACTCACATTGAATAGGCATGAGTACTTCGGTGGAAGCGGATAACGCCGTTTGAGTTAGTGGACCGGTCGATGGCGGGCAATCGATCAATACGTAGTCATAACTGCTTGTGCCATTGAGAATATGACGTCGCAGGGTATCACCTTGCGAATCTTCGCTGCGGGCTAGTTTGTCAACGTCGGCGAAACTACGACTTCCAGGGAGTAAATGTAGATTTGGTTCTGCAGCAACAATAATGGAATTGGTTAAGTCATCGTCTGCAACTAACGGATGGTGTTCTAACGGATCAAATCCTAGACCGGTTGTTGCATTGCATTGTGGATCTAAATCGACCAATAACGTGTGAAAACCAGCGCGCGCAAGGCAATGCGATAGATTAATCGCAGTTGTGGTCTTTCCGACCCCACCTTTTTGATTTGCGATGCAAAAAACGCGGCTCACCAGACTTTGGCCTCCTGCCAGTTGGTTAGTTTTCCGTTTCAGCCCAAAAACCGGGCATTATTCCGGCGGTGGAATTGTAACGAGTGCAGTAACTTGTTGAAAACGCCAATTATGAAGAGTTCTTGGATGAAACTGGGGGATGAGGAGAGATGTTTCACGTGAAACAATAGGAATGTTTGTTCGGCCACGGATGCAAACGTGCTGAATGTTTCACGTGAAACATTCCAATGGTAGCGCTATGTCTGCTAACCGCACCATATTTCAAGGAGCCGCCAGGCGACGCAGGAATTGGATGGGGGCGCTGCTTGCCAGTATTGCCCGCATCCTCCGTCACCTTCGGCTGTCGCCTCGTTTGACGGGAGTTGCGGTTGGGCTTATCTATACTCGCTGCTATGCAAAATCGCTCATACCGGTAGAATGGCAGCAGAGAAGAATTACAGCTTTTTATGGCACAGGAGAATTGAATTGTCTCAGGCTGATACAGATCGACTTCCTTATAAACTAAAAGACTTGTCGCTTGCCGATTGGGGTCGGCGGGAAATAATCATCGCAGAAAACGAGATGCCTGGTTTGATGGCATTGCGCAAGCGATACGAAGAAAGTAAACCTCTACAGGGCGCTAAGATTGCTGGATGTCTGCACATGACCATCCAGACCGCCGTGCTAATTGAAACGCTAACAGCACTTGGAGCTGAGGTTACCTGGAGCAGCTGTAATATTTTCTCCACGCAAGATCATGCCGCCGCAGCGATCGCGGCGACAGGTGTGCCAGTTTACGCCTGGAAAGGCATGAGCGAAGAGGAATTCGACTGGTGCATTGAGCAGACGCTGTTCTTTCAGGATGGTCAACCATTGAACATGATTCTGGATGATGGTGGTGACTTGACTGCAATGGTACATAACAGATTCCCAGAACTGCTTGAAGGTATCAACGGTTTGTCAGAGGAAACGACAACCGGGGTGCACCGCCTCTACCAAATGCATGAAAAAGGTGAACTGAAGGTTCCCGCAATTAATGTGAATGACTCTGTTACCAAGAGTAAATTCGACAATCTATATGGTTGCCGCGAATCGCTGGTTGATGGGATTAAGCGTGCGACGGATGTTATGGTTGCTGGAAAAGTGGCTGTAGTTTGCGGTTACGGTGATGTGGGAAAAGGATGTGCTCATTCGTTGCAACGATATGGGGCACGCGTCATTGTTACTGAAATTGATCCCATTAATGCACTACAGGCATCGATGGAAGGTTTTCAGGTAACCACGATGGAAGAAGCCGCCTCGATTGGGAATATCTTTGTAACGGCTACAGGAAATCGTGATGTGATCGGTGGCGAGCACATGGCGGCTATGCCAAATGACGCAGTTGTTTGCAATATTGGCCATTTCGATTTGGAAATCGATGTCGCCTGGTTAAATGATCAACTGGGTATCAGTAAGGAAACCGTAAAGCCACAAGTTGATCGCTATACATTCGAGGATGGTCACTCCATTATCCTGTTGGCCGAAGGTCGGCTAGTGAATCTTGGCTGTGCGACGGGCCATCCATCTTTTGTTATGTCCAATTCATTCACAAACCAGGTACTCGCTCAAATCTCATTGTGGCAGGAACCTGATCGGTACGAACTGGGTGTGCATGTTCTGCCAAAGTCTCTTGATGAAGAAGTTGCTCGTTTACATCTGGACCAAATCGGTGTGAAATTAACCACGCTCACTTATGAGCAGGCTGAGTATATTGGCGTACCGGTTGATGGTCCGTTTAAACCGGATCACTATCGTTATTAATTAAGAGTGTGTTCGCACACACTTTCGACTTTCAAATGGATTGTTGTCGATGGTAAATGTAAGCGCGTTTCGTGGTATTCGATTTGATCTGGCGCAAGTGGGTTCACTTAGCGATGTGATTGCCCCACCTTACGATGTGATTGATCCTGAGTTTCAGAATGCACTTTACGAGCAGCATCCGGCAAACATTATTCGCCTGATCCTGAATCGACAAGAGCCGGGCGATGAGTCCGGCGATGAGCGATACGAACGGGCCGCCAAGTTCCTGCGGCAGTGGCAACGTGAAGGCGTCTTTTTTACCGAGAACGAGTCAGCGTTGTATGTGTATCACCAGCAGTTTGATTACTCAGGTCAGACATTCGTCCGTCGTGGGTTTATGGGGAGATTACAACTTGAACCGTTCGGCGAAGGACAGGTGTATCCTCATGAAGAGACGCATTCTGCCGCCAAAGTAGACCGCCTGAAGTTATTTAATGCGACGAAGTGTAATCTTAGTCAGATATTTGGAATCTACCCGGATGAAGAAAACGGCGCCCAGCAACTTCTCGAAACGGCGATCAGTGGCGTTACCCCACTTGAGGCAACAGATCACCTAGGCGTGTTACATCGCCTCTGGCCAGTTACCGATTTGAAAGTGATTGCAGAAGTCTCCAGTGCGATGGCAGACTTACCTATGTATGTCGCCGATGGCCATCATCGATATGAAACAGGTTGTAACTATCGCCAGCAGATGCTCGATGAGGAGGGGATAAATCCTGATCACCCCGCCAACTTTGTACTCACGATGTGCGTGAGTATGAATGATCCGGGCATGATCGTGTTACCGACCCATCGATTGCTAAGAGGCGTTTCTCCTGTTTCGGTAGACCAGTTGTCCGCATCATTGTCCGATCACTTTGAGTTGACAGTCGGGCCAGTCGGCGCAGATGCTGCACGCCAAATATGGGATGAAATAGAGGTCGAGGACCAGCAAGGCACGATCGGACTATATTGTGCTGCTGACAATCAGTGGGTGTTGGCAAGAGTGAATGAAAACGGTGCTGCACGGTTACAGGAAATCGCAAGTGAGCAAAGTAGTGATTGGTGCGGGTTGGGTGTTAGCATTCTGCATAGATTGATCCTTGATGATCTTCTCGGATTCACCGATTTACCTAAACCGGATTATGTACATCTGGTCGATGAAGTTGTCGATGGCCTCGCATCCGGTGATGAGGATAGTGCAGCCTATGGATTGGCAGCGCTTGTCATGCCGGCGACACTCGATCACATTCGGCAGATCAGTCAGAATGGCGAACGCATGCCAGCGAAAAGTACATATTTCTATCCCAAGCTTCTCAGCGGCCTGGTGATTAATCCGATTAGCTAGTAGCCCAGCTTCGAATGTTTCACGTGAAACATTCCAATGGTAGCGCTATGTCTGCTAACCGCACCATATTTCAAGGAGCCGCCAGGCGACGCAGGAATTGGATGCGGGCGCTGCTTGCCGGTGTTGCCCGCATCCTCCGCCACCCTCGGCTGACGCCTCGTTTGACGGGAGTTGCGGTTGGGCATTTGTGAAAGTGCTGGTGTTTTGTAGGGTAGGCCCTGCGGGTTCGGCTTTGCCGAGCCCCGCGGTTTATGTATTCAGTGCAGCGGTTGCGTTTGTCACAAAAGTCTGGACCTTCTTGGGATCTTTGCGACCTGGTTCCGATTCAACGCCACTCGCTACATCTACACCGTGCGGTCTTGCTGTGCGAATCGCTTCTGCGACGTTTGAATCGCACAAACCACCTGCGAGAATAAGTGAGTACCCCTCTAACAGGGGGGTTAGTGCACTGAAGGAATCCCAGTCAATTGTCTTGCCGGTGCCGCCGTAGTTATCTGGATCGTCGTATGCGTCCACTATTATTCCAGCTAATCGCACTCCGAATATCTCGCAGGCACTTACGAAATCTAATATGGAGACAGCATCATCTCGTCCTAGTCGAAATGCCTTGAGAATCTGGGTAGTGCCTAGCAAACTTGCTAGTCTTTTTATATACGCAGGGTCTTCATCGCCGTGAAGCTGTACATATGTCAAGTTAAGTGCGTCGGCAGTCCGGGCAATTTCGTTGATGTCGGCATTTACCCACAAGCCTACGGTGTTTAACTTTCTACGGGAAATCTCGCTTATTTCGACTGCTACCGTTCCAGAATCATCCAAAAAGCGTGGGCTAGGGGGATAGAAGTTTAGACCGATAGCTTCAGCCCCAGCATCTATACATGCCTGGCAGTCGTAAACGCTCGTTATTCCACAGATTTTAGTTCGAAACATGATATCTACTCATGCTGATCGCTTGCATCTGTTTAAGCAATGCCTGATTAGCAATGCCAGAGTATCAACATAAGGGCGAACGGCAGATGGTATGTCAAATGTAAAGGTAGGTAAATTGGCGAGGAGGTCAGTGTTAGATAGACCCGACGCTTGAATTTCCGATGTTTTAAGAGATGGGACGTAAATTACCGATTCTTATTAACGACACGTAAGGGTATCTGATATACGGGCAACGGGGCTAATTGAATCGAGTTGTATCAGGTCGCATGACGACGATGCTGTATTTAGATCGATTGAAGGGGTGAACAGGCGGTGAATCGTTCGATACTTTCACCAACCAGACCATTTAGTCAACGGATTTGCGTGGGGCACGCATTTCTGGATGCTGACATGGATCAGGTTCTGGAAAATACAGCACGGGCTGTAGCTCGCCAAGAAGGCGTTTCACTGGTCACCGGTGCAACCGGTACAGGCAAGAGCTTATTGAGCCAGTTACTCATAACTTGTCTTAGACAGTCAGTTAGAAGAGTTGTGCTTGCCAACGGTAGCTTGACGACACGCAAGGCATTGCTGAAGACACTGCTTCATCAGTTAGGGGGCAACATCAGTCGCTCAGGTGAAGCAGAACTGAAGATAGCTGTTGCTGGTATTGCTTCACAAAATGGCCCGGCATGCGTGATCATCGACGATGCTCATAAATTGACAACCGATCAACTTGAAGAACTCCAATCACTGAGCAACCTGACAACAGACATTTCCGGCGCGGTATCTCTGGTGCTCATCGGTCAGACACGACTCGAAGAGACTCTAACACATCCGTCACTGCAATCTCTTAATCAACAAATCGCTCAGCGGGCCTTCATCAAAGCCTTTAATTTTAATCAGATGCGTGACTATCTGAATCACCACGTTCAGTTAGTCGGCTTGCAACTGGATGATCACTTTGACGATAGTGCCATACGCTGCATTTACGACTTAAGCGATGGCGTGCCAAGAGTTGTAAATCAAGTCGCCGACCGAAGTATCTTATTGGCCTGTCGCAACGGCATTGAGCGACTTGGAGAATATGACATCCAGTGCGGTTGGGCGGATATACAACAGATGCCCATTCCAAAACCCGCTCCGACATTGACTGCTGATATGAGCGAGGACACATCGAAGCCACCAACAAGCTCGTCGATCGAGTTTGGCAGCTTAAGTGAATCGGTAGAATTTGGTGCATTGCAAAGCGATGTGGATGAACCTCAGCCGACAGAGGAGTCCGAGCAAAGCGACTATTCTGCATGCGAGGTGACTTCGCCGGTTGCTCCACTTCCAGATAGTGAAACAGTTTCTACTGATACGACCTCTGGTGATGCTAGCTGGGAAAACGATGCTGTCGTGGCCGGACTTCTAACTCCGCACGAAGCATCTACCCCGTTTTCCAGTGTTGAAGAAGAGCAACCGGATTGCGACAGGGATATCCTCATCCAAGAGGATGCTTTGGAAATTGAATCTGAGTTGATCGAGATCGAAGAGCATCTAAATCAGCATTACGGCAGGTTGTTTGACCGGCTGCGTCGAGCATAATGCACGTAGCTCTGTAGCTACGTATAGCTCCCTAGCGGCGACAATTGGCGTGGCCGATTGACGAAGGACGTTAGGTTAGAGCTTCTTCGCATTTGCAAATCCGAACAAGTACGACACAAATGGCAAATTACCTGGTAACTGGCGGCGCCGGATTTATTGGATCGCACATCGTTGATGCACTTCTTGATCGTGGTGATTCCGTTCGCGTATTGGATAACCTGAATAGCGGAATCGGTCAGGAGCGTCTAAGGGATCGTGACAGGCTGGAGTTTCTTCAAGGCGACTTGCTCGATAGTGATGTTGTATCCCAGGCTGTCGAAGGGATTGATGTTGTATTCCATCAAGCCGCATTGGCCTCTGTCCCGTACAGCTTAGAGAATCCTTTGGCAACTCATGGAGTGTGTGCTACCGGCACTTTGCAGTTATTAGAGTCAGCACGAGCAGCGGGTGTCCGGCGATTAGTTTACGCAGGCAGCAGTAGTTGTTATGGGCAGTCCACCTCTGAAGTCCAGCGAGAGGGCGATGCAACGAAGCCTTGTTCACCCTACGGCGCGGCCAAGCTAGCTGGGGAGCAGTACTGTCATGCGTTTTACGAGTCATTTGGATTCGAGACAGTCGTTCTGCGGTATTTCAACGTTTTTGGCCCACGGCAGGATCCAAACAGTCAATATGCGGCTGTCATTCCAATTTTCATCACACGTATGTTAAATGGACAAGCACCGATCGTTTTCGGTGACGGTACCCAGTCACGAGACTTTACATTTGTTGCTAACGTGGTGCATGGAAACTTACTCGCTGCTGATGCATCCACGGCAGTTGGCCATAGCATCAATATGGCCGCGGGAATGCGTGTATCGTTAAACACCTTGATCGATTCCTTAAACGAATTGATGGGCGCTGAGGTAGCAGCAGACTATCAACCGGAGCGGGCGGGGGATATCAAACACAGTTCTGCGGATATCTCACTGGCGCGGGAATTACTCGGCTATGAACCAGTTGTGAGTCTCCAGGATGGTATTCGCGAGACTCTCGAGTATTACAAGAGTGTTCATTCGGCAAAAAACTAAGAGGCAAATGCGATGAAGGTGTTAATCGCCATCGCCACTTACAACGAAGTTGAGAATATCCCTAAGCTCGTAGAGCATCTCAACAACATCGTGCCCGATGCGGATATCTTAATCGTCGACGATAACTCTCCCGACGGTACGGGCCAATGGTGTATCGAAGCATCTGCAGATAATGATCATCTTGATGTGATTATTCGTAAGGATGAACGTGGATTGGGTTCGGCAACGATTCGCGGTATGCAGGAAGCGATCGATCGTGGATATGACGTCTGGCTGGGCATGGACGCAGATTTTTCACATCCGCCAGAGAAGGTACCGGCACTGCTGTCTCGACTTGCTGATAACGGCGACAGAGAAGTGGATGTGGTAATTGGATCTCGATATACCAAAGGTGGTGGTGTGGACGGCTGGCCGATGAGGAGACGACTAATGAGTCGTGGGGTCAACCTGTATGCCCGCACATTAATGGGATTACCCGTGAAGGACTGTAGCGGTGCATTTCGATGTTGTCGCACTGAGATTCTGAACCGAATTGATTTTGCATCATTCCGTAGTACAGGCTATTCATTTTTTGAAGAGTTCCTTTGGCGTGCGAAACGAGCAGGAGCTCGATTTGCTGAAGTACCGTTTACATTTACGGACCGTCGATTCGGTGAGAGTAAGCTCAATGGTTCAGAGGCGGCCAAGTCACTTGCTGTAATGGCACGTCTTGGCGTAAAGAACTGGCTTAAGTTCTAAGAAACGTTCGCTTAGTGTGGCAGCATTGAGTAAATTCCGCGGTTACAATGCGTGAATCCCAGCCTGATAACCCCGCAATTTGTTCACAGCAGGATCAAATGATGAATACGTATAAGCCTCTGTCTATTGCCTTCGCGGTGCTTATGGCAGCTCATACGTTGGTAAGTGCTGAAAAATTCAGTACTGACGTCTCAATCAATATTGGCGATGTGCAGCGGATCAATACTCCGGTACGGCTTTTGGTGGAGATGCCGGAAAAGTTTATTGGTAAACGAGGGGGAATCGTAATTGGTGATCGATTCTTGCCAGCACAGATTTCAAAGCCGGGATTAGTATCCACTCGTAATTTCGATACACAGGGAAAGTTGGAAGTAACACTATTACTAGCAAATGTCCCAGCGGGTAGGTCATCAGGGGGTAAGTTGTTGGTTAATGACGAAGCCGATGCACCTGTGAAACTCGAGTTTCGTGATGAGGCTGGCAAATACACGGACATCTCCATAGAAGGTCGAAACGTACTGCGATACATGTATGAGGCGCTCGATAATTCCACAAAGGAACGGCGGATGGAGACTTACAAGGTCTATCATCACCTATACGATCCGACGGGTAGCAAATTCGTTACCAAGGGGGCCGGTGGTTTATTCCCGCATCATCGCGGTCTCTTTTTTGGATTCAATCGCATTAGCTACGGCGATGGCAAAACTGCCGACATCTGGCACTGTAACAATGGTGAGAGTCAGGCACATGCCAAAGTGATCAGTGAGGAGGCAGGTCCGCTTTTCGGTCGACATACGCTGCAAATTGAATGGAAAGGTAAGGACGGCGCGGTGTTTGCTGTGGAGACTCGTGAAATGACCGCATACAACGCCAAGGGCGGAGTAATGGTGGAGTTCGCCACAAAGTTAGAGTCAAAAGTCGGCGAAATCAAGTTAGACGGAGACCCGCAACACGCTGGATTCCAATTTCGTGGCTCACAACACATCCCGGACAAGACGAAGGACCAGACCTATTACGTGAGGCCGGACGGAAAGGGTGAACCCGGTAAGTTCCGGAATTGGCCCAACGACAAAAATCATGTCAATCTCGCATGGCACGCCCAGTCATTCGTAATAGATGACACCCGATACACGTGTTGTTATCTCGATCGCCCTGACAATCCGAAGGAAGCGAGATTCAGTGAACGAGATTACGGGCGATTTGGCTCATATTTTGAATCCACCGTTTCCCAAAGCAATCCATTGCATCTGAATTATCGGATTTGGTTACAGGAAGGCGAGATGACCGTTGAGCAGGTTGATCGGTTCAGCCAGGACTTTGTTGCGCCGCCAGAGGTTACGCAATAATCCCACGGTGTCTGCTACTGGCACAGCGATTTATCACGTTTTAAAATACTCGCAAACACACGCTAGGTTTAAACAAGTGGGCATGCCTGAATACGCAACGCCCAAGTCTCTTTTCAAATTGCCATTCAACGAGGATTCATCAAATGTCAGAGCAAACCGGTGGAATTGACAATGTGATGCAGGAAACCAGACTCTT
>JBJLEE010000067.1:0-117574 GCA_045566075.1 Pirellulaceae bacterium
AGTTATTTTGAGCAACCTACAGGAGAAATCCGAGTCGCCTACCCTGCATTCCTTGGGCAAAAAGCAAATATTAATAGTGGCAATTTAAATGAATTTGATCGACGCGAATGGCTGGCAAAGCTCGTTCAGCATTCTCCGTTACTAGCAAAATCCGTAGTAAACCGACTGTGGTCACACTTCTTCGGATTTGGCTTCACGCAGCCAATTGACGACTTGGGTCTACACAATCCTGTCAGTCATCCTGAACTTCTCGAATTACTAGCCCGTCAAACTATTGCCACGGAATATAACCTACGACAGACAATGAAGTGGATTGTATTAAGCGATGCGTTTCGTCGATCCAGTACGTATTCTCCAACCAATGATCTCGACAGCCCTGAGCTGGGGAGCTCTCCATTATTTAGCCGTTATTACACAAGGCAATTACAGCCTGAAGAAGTGTATCAATCACTTCAGGTGCTAGCTGGAAGCCAACGCGATCCAAATGCGTTTCGCACTCAGGAACTAGCTCAACGAGCATGGCTCGGTCGGTTTGTTCAAAATATGGATACCGATGAAGGTAATGAGTCAAATCTGTTCAAAGGTGACATCCGTCAAAGTCTCGCGATGATGAACGGCGAATTAATGCAAAAAGTCACCGATCTCGACGACAACACTTCACTTGGCAAGATCATACGAAGCGAGATGGAAAATCAGGATAAACTTGACCACTTGTTTCTGGCAGCTCTTTCAAGAAAGCCGACCAATCAGGAGTCTACGGTAGTCTTAGATCTCGTTTCGGACCCTGACGTGGATGCTGTACAGGTTTTTCAGGATATTTGGTGGGCTCTGCTAAACAGTAACGAGTTTATCCTCGATCACTAACCATCTGAGAATCTGCCGAACATATTCGGGATAGCACGCGACACTGCTGAATTGCAAGGTTCGCAGTGACAAATGGACAAAATGTGCCGATAATGACTAACAAGATGTCCTTGTTACTACATTCTCGTTCGATTCTTCACTGAGTTCCAAATGCCAGACTTAACTGCAGAGCGACTTGCACAACTCTGTTTTGATACCGGCATCGTATCATCACAAGATTTGGATAAGGTATGGAGTGAAGTTGGCCATCACGATGCATCGTACGAAGACTTTTCAAGCATTCTAACGCGAAAAGAATTTGTCACGAATTGGCAACTGGAACGATTAGGTTCTGGTATTCGAGATGGCTACTTCTATGGCGATTTTAAGATCTTATACCTTGTCGGTTCGGGTACGTTTTCCAGAGTTTACAGAGCCGTCGACCACTTGAGTGGTGACAACGCTGTACGTGCCGTCAAAGTACTAAGACAACGATACAGTGATGATATCTCCGCCACCGAACAGTTCTTAAGAGAGGCACGACTCGTCATGCCTCTCAGACATCCGAGTATTGTCCCTGTTCAACATGTGGACTCTCAACGCGGTCGGTACTACATGGTGATGGACTTTGTTGAAGGTCAAAACCTACGGGACTTTGTAAAACTGCGAAAGCGTATGGAGTTAGGTGAAGCATTAAAGATCATTATTGACATCACCAATGGGCTTGCTCACGCGTTGAATGAAGGTGGAATTACCCATCGCGACTTAAAGCTCTCCAATGTACTTATCTCAAGCAGAGGACGGGCCAAGTTGGTGGACTTTGGTTTAGCGTCGATGGTCAAATCCGATGCGAAGACCGATCGGGAGTTTGCCAATGCAGCGAATCCTCGCAGTATCGACTATGCCGGCCTTGAACGTGCAACACATGTACCTCGCAATGATCCACGCAGCGACGTGTTCTTCGTAGGATGCATGCTTTATCACATGCTTGCCGGCCAACCCCCATTGGCTGAAACACGAGATCGAATTCAACGATTAAACATCACACGATACCGTGATATTCCTCCAATTAGTAAATACATTCGTGGTTTGCCAACAAATGTTTTATCCATTATTAACAAAGCAACCGCGTTTGACCCGGAAAAACGATACCCAAACCATGACCAAATGCTACTCGACTTAAAGTCCGTATCAGGTGCCGAAGGTATTCTGCTGGATCGTCGAAGTGATGATGAAGAATCGGAAGAAGATACCTCAACACGAAAAAAACGTGGTGAAATCCAACACGAGGGCGAAGGGCGAACCATTCTTCTAGTCGACCCGCGTGAGAGTATGCAGAAAATGCTGCGGAAACAACTCGGCGATCGTGGCTATCGAATTCTTGTCATGACTGATGCACAGCGTGCCGTAGCTCGTCTACGCGACGAACCGGAACTTGTCGATTGTGCAATATTCTGCACTGCAGAGTTGGGAAAAGATGGGTTAGATGCGTTTAACCTAATCAGTGAGACACCGCGAATGCAGCGGGTTCCAGCTATTCTCATCGCCGAACGTGATCAACATCAGTTTGCAAGTGGAGCTAAGCTAAGCAATCTGCAGGGAATGCTTCAAATGCCTCTCAAGATGCGGCAGCTACGTGCAGCACTATTACAGTTGATTCGCCGCAAAGACGAAGTACAAGCTGGCTAAACTTTTACCTGCTTCCAACCACCGTGCAGGAATCTACCGCCGACTAGTAACGATCGGATGATGATATCAGCCACCATTGCATACCAGGCACCAATGACACCTAGATTCATCCCTGTGACATGCCAGTCAAGAAACGGAATCGTAAACTCATCCCATGCCAGGTAATAGGCAATGGGAATCCTAATTGCGACGAGACCGATCATTGAGAAAATCAACGGCCATTTCGTATCGCCGGCACCTCGTAATGCACCCGTAAGGATGATTACGACAGCCAATGCAGGCATCGCAACTGAAACAATCTGAATGAGCGGAGCAGAAAGCGATACCGCTTCGCCAGTATGTTCACCTGCAAAGAATCCTGTAAGCGGAACTGCAGCAAAGAAGAACAGAATTCCTACTAGGCTCATGAAGCCCCCACCAACGCCACTTGCAAGTAACGCGCTGCGTTCTGCTTCCTTCGGCTTCTTGGCTCCAAGGAATTGTCCAACTAATGTCGTGGCGGCCACGGAGAATGCATGGCCGGGTAAATACGCAAGTGATTCAATCCTGAGTGCTGTTGCATGGGCAGCCGCCTGAACCGTGCCAAGTGAGTTGATGATCGTTAAGAACCACATCTGGAAAAACACGACGCAAACCATATCTATACCGCCCGGTACCCCAATTCTGAGAATCCGCTTGAGCATTTCCGGGTCGGGTTTTAAGAGCTTTAGTCGTAATCCAAGTCCATATCGATTGCATAGCAATAATCCGAGTGTAATTAACCCACCGGCGAAATAAGCAACGGCTGTGCCAACAGCAAGTCCTTGCCAACCGAGTTTTGGAAATGGTCCCCAACCTGTTACTAATGCCGCACTAACGAGCATGTTTAGAATATTTACGAGGACCATGGTCACGAATCCACTGATGATGTCTCCGGCACCCTGAAGACACGCACGACCAACTTGCAACATCACCATGAAAGGGATTACCCAGATGATCCAATCGAGATACTCGATCGCTAATTCAGTCGGCACCGGGTCTAACTGCATCACCTCAATCAACTCTCGATGAAACAAGGCAGCCAATAGAGTGATCACAGTCATCATGATGATTCCCATGAATACAGCTTGATTGGTTGCGCGACGCGCCATATTAAAATCTTCGGCGCCGTAGAATCTCGAAACGAGCGCTGTAGCACCAATCGCAACTACGCTAAATACACATGGAATTACCCAAATGATGTAAGCCATAAGGCCCATGGCTGCCAGATGAGATGGCTCTAAGAAACGCCCAGCCAGCCAGTAATCCACCCAACCAACAAGCATTGCAAATAGCTGCTCAATGAACACTGGCGCAGCCAGGTACATCATGGTCTTAAACACGTTATCCGTGTTTGCAAGCGATCTGTGCTGAGCTTTCATTTAATGGCCAGTGGAAGACGAATTGAATTAAATGCAGGTCTTTTAAGCGACCTAGACATGAAACCAGTTTCCCTGCTACAAAACCTTCTCACATCGCCCTGATAAGTACAACAGGGGCGCCACATTGCGTGGGGTGAATCGAATTACTAAGAGCAATGGATGGCTCGAGGTCGTAGCAACATGCGTTGCAAACCATGGACGGAGTTTTGCTGTTTTAGATACGTCATGCGCGTTTCGTCTATCTTTGCGCTCTTACTTATCGCCGTGTCTAATCTACAGGCTGATAATGATTCATTCGAGACACCAGAACCGTCGTGGAAACTAGGTGAAACTGATACTCGTTTAATCAAGATTCAGCACCAACGAGTATTTGATGAATCTCACAGCGGTAATGGATCTGAATACCTAAAAGTTGCCCACGGTCAGGGAACGTATGCCTATTTGCAGTATTCAGTGAGTCCCGCTCGACTTGTAGATGAACTCAATCCCAGCCTTTGGATTAAATCAAACCATCGTCATCTGCAACTGCTCGCTAGAGTTGTATTGCCAAGAACAATTGACCCACACACAAAGAAACCCGTGACAGCACTGCTACCCGGAACAACATACGATGACGTGGATAACTGGCAACAGCTATCTGTCCCTTCAATCCGTTCACAACTCTTTCAACGCGTGCCTGCGTTACGATCCCAATTCGGATCACATCTTGATGCGAGACAGGCATACATCGATATGATCGTTCTTAATTCCTATAGTGCTCCGGGCACCACAAACCTCTGGCTTGACGATTTCTCAATGTCAAGGACAACGGTTGCCATCGGATCAGACGGTAATCAGCTAGCCTCATTTTCCGGTAGTCAGCCCGTTTCACAACAGATAAGCACCAGTCCAATCGCCATTCGCGGTTCCATGATTTATGTCGACGATCGACCATTTTTTCCACGCGTTATTAAGCATAACGGCGAACCTATTCAATTCCTCGCTGAATTAGGATTTAACGTCATTGCATTGAATCGTCTGCCGTTGGCCGATGAATCGGCGCTAGCAACCCAGTTAGGGATCTGGTTTACCGTGCCATATAGCCAATCACCAAATACAATCCCAACGCACATCCTCAAGAGCGTAATCAGTTGGGACTACGGTGACGATATCAGACGCCATGAACTGGATGAAGTCATGGCGCATTCACATGAGATACGGCGCTCGGCACAGCATCTGCAGCGACCAACCGTTGTAAATGCGATTGAACAACATCATATCTTCAGCAGGCATTCCGACATTTGTCGACTTGATTGGAATCATCATCACTCGACTTTGTCACGACCACATGCAACGGAGCAGTTGACCCATCTCTCCAGCCGTTTGAAAAGAGGATCACCATTTTGGATAAATATCCAAACTCAACCTACCGAAGAAGTCATTTCTCAGTGGCAAACGATGGCAACTGGAATAGATCCAACGGTAACGAATTCTTATTCTGTGATTCGTGATCAGGCGTTAAGAAGTGTTGCACTTGGTGCACGTGGACTATATTTCCAATCCCTCACGCGCCTTGACCAAGCAGACCTTAATACACGAGATCGCCAGCATGCAGTATTCTTGGTGAATCGTGAAATTCAAACACTCGAACCTTGGCTTGCCGGTGGAACGGCTGGCGGAGAGATTAAGACTGGTGACGATTCTGTCGAAGCAAGGTTAATTCAGACACAACGCGCTCGGCTTGTCTTTATCTTCGATAAACAAGAGGACACGTCCATTTACCCTACTGTAAATCGGAGAACACTGAATCTCTCCATTCCAAGCATTCCCATTACATATAAGTCATACGAACTATCTCCAGCCTCGATAAATCGGGTGAAAAGTCAGCGTGCAGGAACAACAAGTATCAATTTAGATTTTGATAGCCCAGTCAAACTAATCGTACTTACGGCCGATCCACTTGTCCGTGATTATTTACAGCGGACGGTATCTCAAAATCAACGTCGCATTCTCTCCTCACAGCAAGATCTGCTTAATCTCAAGTTGCAAAACACCATTAAGGTATTACGCACCGTCCGGACCGTGATTCCAGAAAGTGCGATCAATACCGATGTTGTGAGGACAACAGAATTAGTCGAACAGTCGCGTCACCGATTACTCAATCAAGAATGGGAACTTGCTGAAAACCTGATGACCGAAGCTAACCGGTTAATGGATCACACACAAAACAAGATATGGACTACTCTCTTAAAGAAGTGGCCATCACCGGTTGCGCATCCGCTGTTACTCTCATTTGAGACATTACCTGCCTATATTGATGGGATGTCACAAGTATCGTCCGGGCACTGGTCAATCAATCGATTAGGCGGTGGAGATTTCGAGTCACTAACATCGCTCGTAAATCAAAAATGGCGGTACTTTAGGCATGCCAATCATGCCATCGAATCTGTCGTATCACTATCTTCCGAATTTGTTAGACAAGGTCGTCACTGCTTGAAGATAAACACGTCGATTTCAGATGATCACTTACTTGATGGCGCGTTTGCTGAATCTCCTATGTGGCTTTCCAGTCCTCCGACTACGGTACAGGCCGGGCAAATGGTCAGGATAAATGGATGGATCAATATCCCTGAGAAACTCATTTCAAACGGAGACGGGCTATTGGTGTTCGATTCTATCGGTGGTGTGAGTCTGGCAGAGCGGTTTCACCAAACATCCGGTTGGCAACCGTTTACACTCTTGAGAATGGCACCGAGTGACGGACACGTCACTGTGACATTCGTCATGATGGGGATCGGTGAAGTCAAAATCGATAATGTGAGTATTCAAGTGCTTGAACAACCAAGTAATCCAAGGCCTAGGCCAGCAGTACAAACTCAGCAAAACCCATTAATTTCTCCAACTCAGAGCCTCTTCGCTCCGAACTAAAATCATAGACAGTCTATAGTTGGCCAAACCGTGATTTACTAAAAACCCCTTAATTCAAAGGGGAAATTGGATTGAAATTCATGGACGAAATTCATGGACAGTCTATAGTTATTCTGCGCAGAATTAATAGACAGTCTATGTTTTAAAAAGTGGGTGTCCATGATTGAGGGTTGGGGAATTGCGGTGGGTGGGGCGATGTTTGTTGTCGCTGTGGTCTGGTGGTGGAGAGCGAAGCGTTCGGTTAGCGATGGCAGTGATGACATAACCGACCTTACGATTGACCTCTCGGCATTGCCAATTGTGGCAGTGAGTGACAATCCGTCCATCGAATTCTATTCCATGCCCGTCCAACTTCGCATGCTCGTTATTGCTCCCATCGGACGAAGTGCCACACTTCCCGATAAGCAAGACTTACCCGCAACCTTACAAAATGTGATTCCGCATTTCATGGACATTGTCGACTCTCACAAACCTATTTTTCGTGCCTGGGAAGGACAACCGAGTGTTGAGGGATTCAAGCAAGCCTTCTTCAATAACATCAGCCTGCCGGGCAACAATGGAGTAGGCACTCATTGGTCCAGCATCACGGGTAGATTCAGTGATGGTGATTCAAGATACTTGATCGGTATGGCCTTCTCCGCTGATACATCAAACCCTATTGGTGAAGTAACGGTTGCACACGACGCACAATGGATGGACGTACTTCGTATAAAACACTGACACAATGACTGACTCTTCAAAACTACCTTCGCGTCCAATCGATGATGCACTTGCGATTTGGCAACATAGTGTCGATTCGGTCGATAGCGAGCAATTAGTCAAACGTGCTCTCAAGGCTGACAAATCTAGCATCACCATTGGCAACCAGATTCTAAGCTTGAGTCCCGATTCACGCATCATCGTTATAGGTGGTGGAAAAGCCGGTGCAGGTATGGCCAGTGGTATCGAAACCAGTATGGCCAATGCGGGATTACTCGATCGAGTTACAGGGTGGATCAACGTCCCTGCTGACTGCGTACGACCACTGCAGAGAATTCACTTACATGGAGCCCGGCCAGCAGGTGTTAATGAACCGACGCAGGCCGGAGTCGATGGTACAAGCGAGATTCTCCGACTAATAGATTCTGCAAGAGAAACTGATGTTTGCCTTTGCCTTATATCTGGCGGCGGTTCGGCATTGCTGCCAGCACCCATCGACGGTGTAAGTCTTGAAGACAAACAACGGGTCACAAGACTACTGTCAGAGAATGGGGCGAATATTGAACAGTTAAATACGGTACGCAAACAGTTAAGCAGAATAAAAGGTGGCCGTTTACGTGACGCATGCAATGCTGGTCAAATGTCAACGCTCGTGATTTCGGATGTACTTGGTGACCCATTGGATGTAATCGCTTCCGGGCCTACCGTCGATAACTCAACTACAGCTAATGATGCACTATCAATACTCGAACAGCTTGAACTCACGCATGCCATACCTGACAGCATCCTCTCAGCATTAAAACAACAAGCAACTGAAGTTGAGCAGTGCAGTCTCAGTAAGACGACCTCTCAAGTTCACATCATTGGAAATCTTGAAACTGCCGTCGCGGCAGCAACAGCCAAAGCACAATCACTTGGTTATGAAGTGGAGTCTATTGCGCACACGAGCTTAGAAGGTGAAGTCAATGATGTAGCCAGAGATCATGCTGAGTGGCTTCAAGAACACGCTGCATCCAATAGTAAATGTGCCTTAATCACCGGGGGCGAACCAGTCGTCACACTCAGTGACGCGAACACACGAGGGAAGGGGGGCAGGAATCAGCAATTAGTTCTTGCTGCTCTTGTCGAAATACAGAGGAATGGAAACTGGCCTTCCAACGCAGTATTAATCTCTGGTGGCACGGATGGTGAAGATGGCCCAACAGATGCTGCCGGTGCAAAACTCTGTATTGAGCAACTCCTTCAGCAGAATATGGAGTCAATCGAGCCAGAGCCATATTTGCGCAACAACGATGCCTATCACTTCTTTGAACAGATAGGAGGGCTTATCAAGACAGGTCCGACACACACCAACGTGTGTGATATCCGAGTAGCACTGATTGGGGAATAAAGAACTAAGTCTCAGTCCCACCACCATTGACCATCTTTAAGATTGATCGGAGCTGCAATGCCCTGCGTCTTCTCAACTGACTTATCGTCATCCTTGAGAATATTGCTCGAAAGCAGTGCCTGCGTAGGCTGAATGTTCACGCCACCACCGATTGGTGTCATAAGCGTATTATTCTTCCAAATTGCATTTACTGCGGTATCAACTTTTGATGGTGGTAAATATGTATCGCATGGCAACAGTTTCTCACTAGCAAATGTGCTCATATCCCAGGAAGCTTTGCCATAGAAATCCTGTTGTTGAATGTAAGCTGCTGCTATGGACATGTTGATCAGATTACGTAGTTGACCGTATACCGGAACTTGCTTCGCCAGTTCTTCATACTCACGTGTAAACGTCTGGGTGAAGGTCTTACTGGCCCTATCAACTTTACCTGATGCTATACGTGTGCCATCAGCACGAACCAATTCATCAACACCGACGAGCTTTACGCCGGCACCAACTAATTCCATAGCATTGAAGTCGTCACTGACACGCACAGCCTGATAATTCGGTGTGAAGTACCATCGCTGAAGGGCATTTCGCGAAACGGCACTTGGATTAGCCATGGAAGCCCAACTCGGAATACGAACCGGTGGTCGCTCAAGTCCAATTCCAATGAGTTTCATACGATAATCAGCTTCAACCAGAACCTGTGCAAAGTGGGTTTTAGCTGAAATGCCTTCAATCGTTACGATTTGTTTACCTAGACTTGCTTGCAGTCCATTTACAAGCTGAGGCGTTTGATTTGGGTTCAGACCAGTTTGGTAAACGCGACGCAGGAATTGCTGCATGCGATTGAGGCCTTCTTTCGTAGGATCAATCGAAACGCTGATTACCTGAGTTTGATCTCCTGCAGGAGGAAAAGCCCGCATCGCCACAATCATATCCTGCAATTCCATAACTGCTTTGCCAGTCACAATACCGATCGGACGTCCGGACGGGTCAACTGCATATCCTTCGGCTGGCCCAGCGACAACAACATCGCCGGACTCCGGATAAAAGAATACATATTGAATCTCTGTCAAACCGGCCATGAATTTCATGTCATCGGTAATTGGCTCGCCAGCAGCCAGACGATTCTGCATTTCGGATTCAAGACGCGTAAGTGAAACACAACGCAATTCACTAGGTCGTGCCATATCCGGATTCAGGTTCTTTTTGGCCGCTGCAATTCGCTGCATTGTGAGTCGTGCATCAAAACGACGTATTTGCAATACGCCTTCAGGATTAATCACAACACCAGCACCACCACCGCCACCCTGGCCACCGCCACCCTGGCCGCCGCCACCCTGGCCGCCGCCGCCGCCGAAACCACCGCCACCTTGGCCGCCACCGCCGCCAAATTGGGCGTACGACTGCGGTGTGAGCACTGCGAAAACTACAATAACAGCGATTGATACTAGCTTGCGGATGTATGTGGAAACTGACATCGCTTTGACCTCTTATCACTACCGGACTGGCAGTACATGTTTTAGTTTCAATTAAGTCTTTAGTGTATGAGTAGTATTCCCATACTCGTTTGACCCGTTACAGTGCGCACGCACACCTCTTCCATGAGTTACTGGGTCATCATGTTCATCGTTGAACTGCCATCTTCGATATTAGTTCGGTAAATTAGATAAGGCAAGAAAACAGGGATATTTACCAACCCATGGTCGCGTAATTGTTCTAACGCGTAATAACGCCCGTATAACCGTTAAAATCCCTACGCTTTCAGGGTCTAAAACAACTGGTCACTTGGTATTATCCCAGACACCAAACCGTCTCAATTCAGCCACAGACTGGCCCGAAGGACCACCTAAAAGCAGTCTATGATTCGTTGAGCGGCGGTTTCTCCACTTTCAACGCATGCTGGAATACCAACACCACGAAAGGCATTTCCAGCTAACTCAAAAGCAAGGTGGTTATCTGATCGCTGCTGAATCTGCTCAACGAGTTCCACATGCCCTAAATGGTACTGTGGCATTTTGCCATCCCATCTAAACAACTCCATTAATTCCGGCTCACCGGAAACTTCGAGGAGTTCGGACACTTGCTCCCATGCACGCTGTTTAATCGTCTCATCATCCCAATCCAAGACGTGAGGTTGTGTTGCACCACCGACGAACACTCTCATGAGTACTTTTCCAACGGGAGCCCGGCCTGAAAACTTCACGCTCGATAAACTGATGGCAATAAGCGGGCGTTTTTCTACCTGTGGAACAATGATGCCGAATGCATCGAGAGGGTGCTTGATTTGATCGCGATCAAGTCCAACGGCAAGGATAGCTGCACCCGCTAACGGGATGGAACCGAGTAAATCACTCATCTCTGAGTCGACCTCCGTCACCACGTTAGCAGCTGCGGAGGCACCAAGTGCAACAATGACACCATCGTGTTCCGTCTCCGAAGAAGTGCTGGACACCTTCCATCGATTGCCTGCAATTGAAACGAGAGACTTTACGGGAGAATTCCGTCGAATGGATCCTTCGGGCAGCGAATCAGCAATGCACTTCACTAACGACTGCATACCCGCTTCAGGAGTCAGGAACATATCGTATCGGGCGCCGCTTGATTTATCTGAAGATACATCGCGTGGCAGTCTGCGTTTTCGGCTCCTCGATAAGCTACCATATTCTCGTTCTAGTTCCCGATACACCTCCAGCGTCGCTTTCATACTGAGCTTCTCAGGGTCCGCAGTATAAATGCCACCAATCAGTGGTTGGATAATCCTCTGGTAGCCTTGCTTACCAAACCGCCGACGTGCAAAGTCTGCGAGACTCTCGTCTTCAGTAGCCCGTCTTGACTTCACAAATCGTTCGAGCAACACACGGATTCGACCACCAAGACTTAGCAGTGGGCTCTTCAATACAGAACCCATAGAGCCGGGCACGAGCATCGACCAACCTGTGGGCATGGGGAACAGTTGTCCATCGCGCACAATCAGGGGCCGACGATGTTTCTTATTGGTACCAATTAGCTGGTCTTCAAAGCCTATGCGCTGGCATAGCTCTAAAGCGGCTGTGTCGCGCGTCGTGAACATATCCGCACTGTGTTCAATCAAGTAGCCGTCGACGGCCCGGGTCTGAAGCACACCTCCAAGTGAATCACTGGCTTCATAAACGACGACATTACAAGAATCATCCAGTTCACGAATTCGATGTGCGGCTGCCAATCCCGTGATACCACCACCTATCACAGCCACAGATCGAGTCGTCGTCATCTGAGAAGCCATAACGCTGACAGCCTTGTGTTTTGATGGTCATGATTGGAATGTGAGTGCAACAAGCAGTATGATACCGGAAACTCCGCATCGTTTGTTCTCTACCATTAGACGAGACTTTTGCAACACTCGCAGAAACTTGCAGGTAGAAACTTTAAATGCAGATTTCAAGTCAGTCCCTCACCGATTGAGAACTCAGAAAATGGAAAAACAATACCGCATCGGCGTCATCGGACACACAGGAAGAGGAAACTATGGTCACGGTGTAGACTCCGTATGGAATAGCATCGCCGGATGTAAGATCATTGCAGTCAGCGATGCAAATGATGACGGGCGTGCCGCTGCCAAAGAGCGACTCGGTGCCGAGCGCACATACAAGGACTACAACACAATGCTCGCCAAGGAGCAGTTGGACATCGTGAGTGTGTGCCCCCGATGGGTTGATCAACATCGGGACATGATCCTGGCATGCGTGAGTCGGGGAATCCACGTATACACTGAAAAGCCGTTTTGCCGAGATTTGGAAGAAGCTGATGAAATCGTAAAGGCCTGCGAAGAGAAGAGCGTCAAGCTCGCGATCGCACATCAAACGAGATACAGCCCGATCATTCAAGTTATCAAGGAACTAATCGAGGACGGTCGAATTGGTAGGCTTCTGGAATTAAGAGGTCGTGGCAAGGAGGATCACCGTGGCGGAGGTGAAGATCTATGGGTGCTCGGTAGCCATATTTTTAACCTCATGCATTACTTTGGCGGAGAGCCGAATTGGTGTTTTGGAAGTGTACTGGATAAGCACAAACCAGTGACTGCCCAGCATGTTGCGGATGGAAACGAGGGGATCGGCCCGTTAGCTGGCGACAGCATCACGGCAACTTACGGAATGAATGACAGCGTGCGGGGATTCTTCGCTACGAATCGTGCAGCACACGGGCGGCGTTTCGGCTTACAGATCTTCGGCAGTAATGGAGTTATTGAGGTCGTCACCGGATATATACCCAACGCATTCATCCTTGAAGATCCGATGTGGTCACCAGGTAGAAGCGGTGGAAAATGGAAACCAATCACTACAGCCGGAGTTGATAAGCCCGAGCCTATGAAGGACGGTGGGCTGCAAGCTGGAAACATCGCTGCTTGTGCCGATTTGGTCATGGCGATTGAAGAAGATCGCGAGCCGGAGTGCAACGTACAGGAAGCACGTACGACCATCGAAATGATCGCGGCGGTATTTGAATCTCACCGGCAACAGAAACCCGTTTCCATGCCGCTTGAGAATCGGAAGAACCCACTCGACCTGTTAGCCTAAAGAGGCAGATCAAGATTGCAACTCGATCGGAATCTCATCGATTTTCGCGGCAAGAATGAAATCGTTTTCACTTAATCCGCCAATTGCATGCGTCCATAGCTCGATCGACACATTTCGATAGCCTGCTATATGCAAGTCCGGATGATGGCCATCGGCTTCGGCTACTTCCGATACGGCGTTAAAGAATCTCATGCCGGCCATAAAGTGCTTGACGGTCCAATCTTTACAAATGCGTTGTCCATCATTGGTTAAGTACCAACCGCTGAGCTGTTGAAGCTGCAGGTTTGCTTCATCAAGCGAACACGGATCCACACCACCTTCACATGGCTTACACTTTTTACCAACCAGATCACATGCTGTTTGTATTTCCATATCATTCCTCAAGCTCTTGCTATGCGAACTCTTAAGATCCGTCCAATCCCAGTTCTGTCGCAATCGTAGTCATAGCATCAATCACGTTTTGCACGTGCTCGGAGAATTCAACTCCAAGATCCTCAGATCCGTTTAGCATATCATCTCGACTGACGGCAGCGGCAAAACTCTTCTGTTTCATTTTCTTACGAACACTTTTGGGTTTCATGCCATGGATGCCCGTCGGTCGCACTTTGGCGACCGCAGAAATAAACCCGGCAAGTTCATCACAGGCATAGAGTGACTTATCCATCCGTGAAACACGAGGGCAGTCGGGTAAGTAGTCCGCGTGCGACTTGATAGCATAGATTACATCCTCCGGATAACCGAGCTCACCAAGGATTTCTGAGCCCTTTAATGGATGGTCCGGCGGATCTGGCCACCGTTCGTAATCAAAGTCATGGAGTAGTCCAACGATCCCCCACTTTTCAACATCTTCGCCATACAAGTCTGCGTACCATCGCATAGCTACCTCAACGGCCATCATATGCTGACGAAGGCTGACACCATCTGTGTACTCACACACAAGGTCAAAGGCATCCTGTCGATTCAAGAGAATTCACCGTGATTGAAGCTGAATTAAAGTCTCAGTGAGAGCGAGTTAAAGTGTCTTTAGCTTGGAACGATCGATATTGGGCTTTTGCTTGGTTTCCGCATCATCCCCTTTGTTCTCTCGCCATGGCTTTTTCTTTGTATACGACTTCAGCTCGTCGTCGAGTTGTTCCTGTATGTCCTCTCGACCAATCTCGACGGCTTTTTTCGCCCACTTCACTGCATCTTTAAAATCACCACTCTCTGCATATGCTGCCGCCAGCGTGCTCAGGATATGTGGCTTTTCATAGTTACTGGCTTCGCATGCCTTCAGCGCCAATTCAACAGCACGTTTTCCATCACGCACATCATCGACGGGTGAAGTCGAAAGTACCCACGCAAGGTTATTCAAAAGATTTTCGTCTTGCTGATTAATTTCAAGCGCTGCTTCATAGTCGGCAATAGCTTCTTTGTGCTTACCAACATTTAGATAAGTGTCAGCACGCGAGTATTTAGCCAGCCAGTTTTTTGGATCCTGACGAATGACCTTACTGAATTCATCGATAGCTGCATCGTGGAAATCACCCATCGAGTAATTCATTGCCAACTGCATACGCAATTGTGTGTTGGCCGGATTGAATTCAAGCAATTGTTCCAACAAGCGAGCCGCATCACCATATTTCTCTTCTTGTTCATAAACTGCGGACAAGAGGAGAAGCGCCTGAGGTGAATTCGGTTGAAGTTGTTGTACTCGACCGATGTCATTCTTAGCCTCTTCCGAATCGCCTTTGATGATAGACAATCGTGCTCGTGTTAAGAGAGCACTTGCCGACTTCGGGTTAATCTCTATCGCTTTATTTAGTTGTTCAAATGCTTCATCGAATTTTTCAGCGGTTAAATAAAGTTCAGCTTTCAACTCATAACCAGCCGAATTCTGAGGACGAACCTTGATGATGCCATCAACGACAGCGATCGCATCATCGAATTTATCGCTCTGCACCAACGCTTCGGCCAGAGCAACAGCCACAGTCATATTCTCGGTGTCCAACTCAAGAATCGTCTCCAAGTCTTTGATAGCTTCTTCAAAGTTTTTGAGACCTAAGTTAATAAAGGCACGTTGCTGACGAGCATCTGAATGATCCGGATTCACATTCAGCGCTTTGTTTAGCGAGGCAAGTCTCTGTTCAGGCTCTTTTTGGAGTGACGCGTGTACCAGATATGCCTCAGCTAATCTGGCGTCATCTTCTTCCAATTCGTTTATGACTGTATCAATAGAATCAAGTGCCAGTTGTGCCTGTCCGCCGGGCAATAACTGCAATCGGGCTTGCAACAACAGCGCATCGACGTGCTTGGCGTCGTGTTTCAGAATACGACCCATATCCTCCATGATCAGTTTTCGAATCGACGGCCATCGGTTATCCGGACGTTCACCAAGAATTGCCTGTGCCATTTGATTTGCTCGCTCCAGCAAAGTACCAGCCAGCAACTGAACAGCAAAGTCCTTATTGTCATCTGAGACACCTTTTGCCAGAGCCTCTTCACACAACTTGGCTATTTGCTCCAAGTCATCAAAGTTCTTTGCTTCCAACTTCAGATCTGTCGCTTTATCAATTAAGGCATCACCTTCAGCTGAAAGAGAAACAGCTGGCGCCGTCATCAAACCGTAGACCGCGACCAATACGACGATCACAGGTCTGTTCAATAATCCGTAGTTCATCCGATTCCTCGTCTTTGCTACTTTTGGTGTGAAGTGATAAGTGAGTCACAATACCGGTCGCACATGCGATACCTGCATTATGACGCACATGTGCAAACTATGCACGGTGGATAACGGCCTATGCGTGTACTCGAATTAGATATCAGCTTGCGTCCAGCTTCCATCAACACTTCGCCAGAGAGTCCCATTTGGGTTTGCATCCTGAAGTGCTGAGGGTAGTCGATGTGCGCGAACATTGTCATAGCAGTGCAGTGCTGCGTATCGAACTATGGCACCTGGAATACCAACGGCGGTAAAGCCGGGATGACCGGTGGCTGGATATGGACCTCCGTGGTTCATAGCCGGACTCACCGCGACGCCGGTTGGCATTTTGTCGTTAAGCAACCGACCCACTTTTGTCCGCAAGGCTGCAGCGATTGCATCGTACGCTGCGTCATCATCACCACCGTTATGAGAGTACACACAACCGGTTAGGTTACCTTCGAGCGATTCGATAACGGCTTTGACCTGCTCAATATTTGAAGCCACAACAAAGAGCGAGGAGTTGCCAAATGCCTCTGTCTGCATGGTTTCCGGGTCATCAATAAACTGTTGTGCGGACACCTTCACGATTGTGTTTGCATAGCAGTACCGCGAGTCGTCTGATTCAGCATTTCCTACTAGCAATTCTGCTCCGGCAGAAATCAGTGTGCCAAGATTTGCTCTCAGTGAAGACTCCACTCCTTCCGAGAGCAGGGTGCCGACCGGTGCTTCCCCAAATTTGGCTACGACACCATCTATAAATGCAGTGGTACTATCGCCTTCAAGCAAGAGCACCATTCCTGGATTGGTACAAAACTGACCTGCGCCCATAAGGCAACTTCCGGAAAACTCATCTACGAGCTCTGCACCTCGTTCTACCAGTGCTTCGGGCAAGATGACCACCGGATTAACGCTGGACAATTCAAGATAGATAGGAATCCCTGCAGCATCTGCAGCTGACTTCAGTTTCAAGCCGGCATTGCGTGCACCCGTATATCCGATGGCACCGACACGTTCATCCGAGACAAGCCGTTCACCATCCGAGTGGCTTGTTCGATAGAGCAGTTGGACCAACCCGGCGGGCATTCCTGTGGCCTCTGCTGCTTCCTTCGCCACTTCCGCAAAAATTCGTGTTGTCCCGGGATGTGAGCTGTTTGCTTTGGCAATCACGGGATTACCAGCGGCGATTGCCGCAGCGAAGTCTCCCCCAGAAATAGATCCAAATGCAAATGGAAAGTTGTTTGGGCCAAATACGCAAACCGGGCCTATCGAACCAAACATTGTTCGGATACCGGTTGCCGTATCGATGATTGGCATGGCCCAGCTACCATCGCGAGCTGCAGCTGCCGCTTGACGCAGCTGTCCTGTTGTTCTGGGCAATTCACCATCTGCGAGTCTCGGAGAAACGGGAAGTGCCGTCTCAGCGTGTGCCATTTCCACCAGATCGTCTTTTCTAGCTTCAATACCATTGGCATATGCTTCAAGAAATGCGGCGATTTCAGAGGCTGATGTCGTGCGGAGTGCAATGCTGGCCTCGGCTGCTGAAGCGAGTGCCGCTTCACAGTCACTCCAGCTACTTACCGGGTATACCTCTGGAAGGGGCTCACGGGTATTCGGATTATGAGCTTGAAAGGTAGACGCTGCATCCGCTTCACGCCACTCGCCTGCTATAAGTACTTTTTGCATCTTTCCTCTAGTTCTTAAAAATCTCTAGTTCTCTAAAGCGATTCGCATGTACGCAGTACACACCTTGGTCGCAGATTAATAATTAGTCCTGAATGACCGGATTGGTGAGTGTACCAATACCGTCGATCGAAATATTAACGACATCACCGCGAGTCAGCGTAAAGTCGCTTTCAGGAACAATTCCAGTGCCCGTCATCAGGAACACTCCATTTGGGAATTCCTGTTCACGGCACAGATACCCGATTAAGTCTTCAAAGGTACGTGCCATTTGATCGACACCACTTGTACCTTCAAAGACCGTCTCTCCATCTCGCGTAATTTCCAGTTTGATTCCGGTATCGTCACGAGCAGGCATAGCGGAGACAAGAGTAATGCACGGGCCAAGCCCAGCACATTGTCGATAGACTTTAGCTTGCGGCAGATAAAGAGGATTCTCACCTTCAATATCACGCGAACTGACGTCATTGCCGCAAGTAAATCCGACGAGGTCACCGCGATCGTTTACGACACAGGTAATCTCCGGTTCCGGCACATTCCACGTTGCATCAAAACGAATTCGCACTGGCTGGCCAGGTCCGGAAACACGATTCGGCGTCGCCTTTAGGAATAACTCCGGACGATCAGCGGTATAAACGAGGTCATAACATGACGCCGACGTCTCTGACTCTTCCATACGAGCAGTTTGGCTGCGTTTATAAGTAACTCCGGCCGCCCAGACTTCCTGACAGTCAATCGGTGCCAGCAATGACACGTCACTTGCTGCGACCACTGTTTCACCGAGCGTCTCGTTAACGGCCGCAACTGGGTCACTTGCGTTTAGGATGTCCTGCAGGCTTCCGTACGCTGATCCATCCAGATTCAACAACCTGATGGAATCGCCTTCAAGTAGACCGACAGCAACTCCGCCATCGGCAATTTGACACTTTACAAGCTTCATTTACTTAGTCGCTCCATATTTCGTTAAGCCGGCGAATCCAATTACCGTGCATTATCTTCTCAACATCATCTTCACTGTAGCCGCGACTACCAAGAATGCCCACCAGTGACTGCAAATCTGCAATCGTCTCCATATCATATGGACACTGTTCACGGCCGTACCCACCATCCAGATCGGAACCGATACCTACGTGGTCGGTATTTCCGGCGAGCTGGCAAATGTGATCTACGTGGTCGACAATCGTCTCAATGGAAACACCTGCGGTGTATGGCATCGTAACGCCACGCTGCCACCCACCCGGATACATCATCCAGGCATCGAAAGCCATTCCGATAACAGCATTCCGATCTATAAGTGCTTTAAGCTGTTCATCGCTGAATTGTCGTTGGTGATCAACAATGGCTCGACAGTTTTGGTGACTAGCCCAGACGGGTCCGGAGTAGATCTCGAGAGCTTCCCAAAAGGACTGATCGGTTAAATGGGTACAGTCCAAGACGATCCCAAGTCGTTCCATTTCCTCGAGTAATTCTTTACAACCAGGCTCAAGCCCACCGCGGCTTCCGGTACCTGGTGCGTACCTGCCTGGCCCATAGTGAGCCGGACCAATCGCACGCAGGCCATATTCATAAGCCTTTTCAACGAAGTCGATCGTTACCATCGAATCGGCACCTTCGAGGCTTAGGATATATCCGATTGGCAGATTACTTTTATCCTCTGTTGATTGCCACAATTCCACATGGCTGTTTAGTTGATCGCGACTGCGAATCTGCACCATCTGGCCTTGTTCTTCCATCACTCGGTACCAAGCAAGCTGTGCTTGAGTGATGGACCAAGCAATTTCCGGACTGTGCCAGCCTGGCAAGTTATTATCCGGTGCAACATATCGACCGATTTGCGTTCCTACGCAAATACCAATCTCACCCTTGCGCATTTCATCAAGCGTTAAGACACCTTTACCTCTATCGAGATAGTCCGTCTTACCCGCTTCACGATCCCGCACCTCCTTGAGGCTCTTAGTGAGGTCACGATTCCACTCAACCGCATTCATCGAGATGTCCAGGTGGGCATCAAAAATTAACATCTGGGACTAACCTTCCAGTTTCTTGTAAAAGTACTTCTGAACCACTTTGTCTGACGGTGGTGCCGTTTTCAAAGTAACAATGAATCCAATAATAAATGAAGCAAACAAACCGATAATGATCGGATCCAATTCGAGAGGTCGATACGGTGTGAAGCCTTCGCCGTTTATAAATCCAATAATGTAAAGCGACAGATGGGCACCGAAGCCACCGGTCATGGCCGCAATACACCCTTGGTGATTTGAACGCGGCCAGTACAGAGCGAATACAACTGGTGCCAGGAACGCTGCCGCCAGACCGCTACCCGTATAAACGATAATATCCTGAAGGAATTCAGGAGGGTTCATCGCTCCGACGAGAGCACCAAGTCCCACAACTAATGTGAAGATATAGCTGAGTTTCTTGATCTGTTTCTCGGTCGCATCCGGATTCATATTCCGTTGGTATATATCGCGTACGAGCGCAGATGAGATCATCAATAAAAAGCTATCTACCGTACTCATCACCGCGGCAAAAGGTGCGGCAATCAATAACCCTGCCAGCCACCCCATGCCAACGTTGGTTGTCAGAGTCACAGCCATTTGCGGCATGATTCGATCTGCTTCTGCCTCCATACCCGGCAGCAGGATTCTGGCACAACAAAAGATGATAACGAGCGGGAAATAAATCATCGTATAGTACAGAGCGACGGTAAAAATTGAACGCCGTAAGGTCACGGTGTCCTTGAAAGCCATCAATCGCACCATGTTGCTCGGTTGCCCTGTGCCGGATATCGCCCACATAAAGAAGAATGAAATCGCGAGGCTCAGTGGCAGAAATCCACTCGTACTATCTCTGTGAGGCCCAGGTGCCATTACATAGGAACCGACTTCTTCATCGGCTGCACCGTATGCGTAGTAACCATCATCAAGGCTAGTGATTTCGATTCCCGCTAGTTGCGGGAACTCATCCACTTGAGCTTTATAGACGCTTTGTTCTGTTTCCAGAGTCGTGCCGGCCGTTTTGACAAAATCAATGACATAAGCATCGAGCGCATCACCAACCTTCAAATCATCTACCGGAGATGTGACTGCGTAAAGCCTTGCAATTCTCTTCGTGCCATTTTCGTCTGTCCAAGGCAACAGTGTACGGACTTGAAGCTTGACGGCATTTAAGTCTCCGTTGTAATCAGCCGGAATCTTCACCGTCGCTTGATTCAAAACGAATCTTACTTCTAAGCTCGGCACGACACCGACAGTATCATTTTCATTTTGAGATTTCATCGCAATAAACGAGCGTCTTTTGTCGCTGTCTGAAATAATCTCAATGGCTTCAACCACTGCCACTTGTGAACCTGAAGCGATGATATGCCGCTGTTTTGTTCTAAATACTCGATTGTTTGCCCCGTGTGGTGCGGTGCCTTGAAATGACACCCAGGTTCCCGGCGGTATTTGAGTATCCTCCGTTGCCTCATGCGGTAATGCAACTAGCACCGATACGTGACGCGGCGGTACCATTTTGGCCATTTCCTCTGTAACGGCTGCCATTCCAGTTTTAGAAGAATCCGATGAATCGATTGCATCAGTTGCCTGACTAATCGCGAGGGGCAACATGATAATCACGCCGACCACCATCACGATTCCCTGCATCACATCCGTCCAGACGACGGCATGAAATCCACCATACGTGGTGTACACAATCACAGCGATTCCAAATACCACCAGGCAGAGCATGTAATCAGCACCGAGACCTGAGAAATTTCCAAACCACTCCGGCAGTGATGCGACCGCACTATTAAAAGCATCAATAGGCCCGAGAAGTGTTCTGAGGATCTCACTACCGGCTTTAAACTGAGCAACAAGATTGAAGGTCATAAAGAAGATGATGAGCGCGACGCTAACCAGCCCAAACCACACACTATTAAAACGATCTCTCAGGATATCCGGAACTGTGATTGCACCGGAGATTCTAGCTACCTGATTAATTCGCTTACCGAGTAGACCCATAACGCAGATCGGTACAACCATGTAACTACCAATCCATAATGCCAATACCCACCCATGGGTATAGATCTTTGCAGGAAATCCCATAAAGCTACCGCCGGATGAACTGGTGGCCGCTAGAGTCAAAGCAAAAGCCCAGACTCCTAATCCGCGACTACCCAGGAAATATTCACTAAGGAAATTCCTGTTTTGCAACAGCTTGTTTGATAGCCATGCAATTACGAATACGCCAAGGATGTAAATAAGAAAAGTAAACAGCACCGAGTTGCCTGACTCGGCAGCTGCCAGCATGCAATGCTCTTTCATGGATGAGATAAACGTGAGATTCGCCATTAGCCGTCTACCTCCGCCGCGTGTTCTAAATGTTCTTCATCTCCCGCAATCCCGAGTTCATCGTCTTTCATAAAGCAAAAGCAGAACCATGTGGTGAATAGATCAGCCACAAGCCATGGAGTCGCAATTCCCCAGACCACCCATGATGGCATTCCCAGTGTTGTTGGGATATTGGCTGGATCCTCGATATCGTAGCCATTGATCTTGCAGTAAGTTACTGCCCAGATGAGTGCTACAAACCAAGTACAGAAGATGACAATTGCTTCACGTCGTGAATTCACAAATGTCGGATCCGGTTCACTTGAATACGAATCTCGCTCTAGATCGGAAGCCATTAACAGCTCCTTATGAAATATAAAATCCAGCCACAAACATCCGATTTTACGTCCTTGTGTAACCGCGCCGCAACTGACCCACCAAAGTTATCTGAGAGGAGCAGCAGTTGAGGTTGTGTCATAGTGGTAGATTCGATGCCGGACTATAATACGGTTTGCTTTGGCGATTAATGAAACTTCGTCAAAACACACATCAAAGGCCTTTATCCCCCTACGGTCAGAGTAGTCTGAATCATGGCATCCGAAAAAATTCCACAACCAAGCGCCGTCGAAGTCTTCAAACACGATAGCTTACATTTACGCGGTGAAATCGCTGGCGAGTTAGTCGATGAAAATGACTTCTTTGGAAAAGGAAGCATTCAGTTGCTTAAACACCACGGCACGTATCAGCAGGATGATCGTGACGTGCGCGGCATGCGCGACGACGATGGTAAACGTATTAAGCGGTTTATTTTCATGGTTCGCAGCAAGATCCCAAGTGGCATCGTCACCAGTGAACAACTGCTAGCACAATTAGATCTGTGCGATGAAATTGGCAATTCCACATTACGAATCACATCTCGTCAGGGACTCCAACTACACGGTGTCGTAAAGAGTGATCTAGCAACATGCATGCAACGCATTAACGAAACCCAGTTAACCACCTGGGGTGCGTGCGGTGACATCAATCGAAATGTGATGTGCTGCCCAGCTCCGTACAAGGATCAGCCTCACATTCAATTGCAAAACACGGCGATGGATCTCGCTGAACACTTTGCACCAAAGACCGGTGCATACCATGACATCTGGCTAACCGATACCGATACGGGTGAAAAACAACTTGCAGCTTGTGATACGGAAGCAACACTTTCCGGATACACAGGTGACGACGTTGAGCCGATTTATGGAAAGCAGTACCTGCCTCGAAAATTCAAAATGGGAATTGCCCTGCCGGAAGATAATTGCATCGACCTATACACACACGATTTAGGGTTACTTGGAATCGTGCGTGACGGGGAATTGATTGGCTACAACCTAATCGTCGGTGGCGGACAGGGACGTACTCCTAGTGCCGAAAAGACATTCCCAAGACTTGGTGATCCTCTGACATTTGTGACACTCGATCAAGTGCTCGACGTGGCCGCGGCAATTGTCAAAGTACAAAGGGATCATGGAAACCGTAGTGATCGAAAAGTCGCTCGCATGAAGTACCTAATTCATAATTGGGGCATCGAAACATTCAAGGCAAAGGTCGAAGAGTACTTTGGTAGTTCGCTTCCAGATCCTGAACCTGTCGTGGCACACGAAGCAGATGACCATATGGGATGGCATGAGCAGGGCGATGGCAATCTGTTCTATGGCTTAAATGTTGAAAACGGTCGTATCAAAGATACAGACACATTTAAGCTGAAGACTGCATTACGGGAGATCTGCACGCAGTTTCGTCCCGGTATTCGCCTGACAGCACATCAGAGCATCCTATTCAGCGATGTCGCACCGGAAAATCGCGATGCGATTGAGCAAATCCTCAGGACGAATGGAGTCCCTCTAAGTGAAGAGATTTCAAATGCACGACGCTGGTCTATGGCTTGTGTTGCCTGGCCGACATGCGGACTGTCCATCACAGAAAGTGAACGAGCACTACCGTCCTTTATCGACGAATTAGAAACCGCGTTGGATGAACTTGGTTTAAGCGACGAACGGTTTACCTTACGCATGACAGGGTGCCCAAATGGTTGTGCACGCCCCTATAACCCGGATATCGGACTAGTCGGTCGCGCGAAAGACAAGTACACCGTATTTGTCGGTGGAACAGCCATTGGTAATCGCCTGTCGTTTATCCATAAAGATCTTGTGCCCGCAGAAGAGGTTATCCCGGGCCTCGTAAAACTCTTTGAATACTTTAAGAGTGACCGTCAGGACGGTGAGTCATTTGGCGATTTCTGCCATCGTCAAGGAAATGACAATTTGCTGGCGCATGTTGATGGGCAAGCTGTCTAGTCGCGGCTACGTGGTTAGATGACTTCGTTGACGCAGGGCTTCGTAAAACAAAACGGTTGCGGTTGCTGACACGTTAAGGCTATCTGCGATGCCATGCATTGGTAGCTTTATGGACGTGACACGTTCGTCACTCCAGACGTCAGACAGCCCTGTTGCCTCAGCACCCAATGCGATGGCTGTTGGATTCGTTAAATCTGCATCTGAGTATGTCACAGATGCTGTCAATTGAGTCGCCAGTATTTGAAAGCTACGGCGTTCCAATTCATTGAGCACTTCGATTGATGTTCCGCTATAGATCGGTACAGAAAACACCGTGCCAGCACTTGCCCGAATCGCATTCGGATTAAATATATCTGTGTGTGCGTCCGCCAGAATTATTGCGTCGACACCAGTTGCATCTGCCGATCGCATAAGAGCGCCGAGATTTCCCGGCTTTTCAATTCCTTCCAATACGGCCACCAACGTGCAGGATGCAGCCAAATCGGTAATGCTCGATATCTGTTTATATTGAGCTGTTGCCACTATGCCTTCCTGACGCTGACCAAAGCTCAGTTTTTCCATTACATCTGTTGAAACATCTATTCGTTGGCTTATCTCTCCGAGTTGTTGAAGGATTTCTTGACGGTCTTCTCGCTCGCACCAGTCAGAACAGACAAATAATTCATCAATCTCCCATCCTGATTTGATTGCACGCAAAATTTCTCTGCCACCATCAATGATGAATCGAGACTGAGTCCGGCGGCCACGTTTTTCTCGCAGTCTGGCCGCATCCTTGACTCGTTGGTTCTGAGTACTATTGATTTCCATTGAACGTGTCACCAGAAGTTAGGCGTCTGTCGCAAGGCGTGCACCGGTAAGCGTGTTGTACAGCAACATCGTGACCGTTAACGGGCCGACACCGCCAGGAACCGGCGTAATATGGGAGGCTACCTCACTTACCGGCACAAAGTCCACATCTCCAACCAATCCTGATTCGACTCGGTTAATACCAACATCCACCACAACGGCACCAGGCTTGATCATATCAGCCGTAATGAATAGCGGTTTACCGATAGCGGCCACCAATACGTCCGCTGTTTTCGTAACGTCCGCCAAATTAGCCGTGCGTGAATGGCACACGGTTACCGTTGCATTAGCAGCTCGCGGTCCGCGTGAACTATCGCGGTTTAGAAGGATCATTGCCATCGGCTTGCCCACGATTTCACTTCGACCAACGACGACAACATGTTTACCGGACAACTCAATACCGCAGCGATCAATAATTTGTTGCACACCGTGCGGTGTGCATGGCAAGAACCTTGGCCGGCCTTGTGAAATCAGGCCTACGTTTTCAGGATGAAACGCATCAACATCTTTAAGAGGATTAACGGCATCCAGCACACTTGTTTCATCCAGATGTGATGGCAATGGCAGTTGCACTAGAATCCCATGAACTGACACATCCTCATTTAGTTCCCTTATCAGGGACAGCAGTTCTTGCTGAGTCGTTTCAGATGACAATCGGTGCATTTGGCTTGCGATCCCAACACGTTCACAGGCACGCTCCTTATTACGAACGTAAACCTGACTTGCCGGATCATCACCTACGAGCACAGCAGCCAGACACGGCTGAACGCCGGTCTCGGTTGTAAACTGTTCAACTTCCTGTGCGATTTCCTTCTGGATCTCAGAAGCAATCGCTTTACCATCCATGATTTCTGCAGACACAAATACTTCCCCCGAAGTTCGTTATGCTGGTTTGCCGCTGCATTTTATCCGACGACCGCGAATGTGTCATGGGTCAACCGTCCTAACCAGGATTCCCTGTTTTTTGATATAGGACGATTATTCGTGCTTTTGCTATACTCCCCACCCGAAATCTTAGTAAGGGGTATGCGCTGAACGCAGCCAATGCTTGCCGAGGATTTCATATGACTTAGTTACGGGGGGGTTAATCCGTAATAAGTGAGTAAGTGCATTGATGCATAAGCTCTGCAATTCGCCTACCCGCAGAATGACCATCGCAGCCATGATATGCTGCTGCATGATATCGTTGACCGGTTGCGGTACGACAAAGGTTAAGACGGCAACCGAACAATTGCTGATATCCAACGCTGTTGACATGACGATCGGAAAAATGGACTTCTCCGTCATCGCTGGTGAGCCTGTGTTTCTGGATACCCAGTACATTACGGCTGTCAAAGGATTCGGTTTTGTAAACGCAAACTACATTGTGAGTTCGATTCGTCAACAATTATTCGCACACGGTTGTCAGGTTCACGACACTAAAGAGAACGCCACGTATGTCATAGAAGCACGTGTTGGTGCTCTTGGTAGTGACAGTCATGACGTCACCTACGGCATTCCTGCTAATAACGCCATTACAACAGCAGCATCCATTATCACCTCAACGCCAAGTCTACCGGCGATTCCTGAGATATCATTCGCTAAGCGTCATGGCCAGTCGGGTGTAGCCAAGATCGCCGTGTTCATTTACAGCAAGGATGAGAAAGAACCTGTCTGGCAATCCGGAGTCGAATTTGCCCGAAGTACGGCCAACGACGCATGGGTATTCGGAGCCGGTCCATTCCAGTGGGGAACGATTCATGAAGGTACCCGATTTGCCGGTTCAAGAATCTCTATTCCCATAGCAGAGTGGTTTAGGCCAAAATCAAAGAAAGATAAAGATGAGGAAATCATGATTCAGGATGAGTTCACCTTTATCAACCCACCGGAACCACATTCGCAATCCGTGATTTCAGCGGGACATACCACGGAAGCACCCGTCGACGGTGAACCAGGTAAGTTACCGGAAAACCCGGATGCGAAACCAATTGAATAGAGACCTTACTCTGACAATACGGTTGTCAAAGATTGAGGTAACACGAGAATGGCCCAAGGCATGGATGCTAACCAATCTCCCAGAATTCTAATTACTCGACTCAGTGCCATCGGTGACTGCATTTTGACGATGCCCGTGGCCTGTGCGATTCGTGAGGCATTTCCAAATGCGTACATTGCCTGGATGACACAAGGCGTGGGAGCTACTTTTCTGCATAACCACCCGGCAGTAGATGAAGTTATTAAAGTACCCAAAGGCTGGCTGAAGTCACCCAAAGAGGTACTTAAGCTACGAAAACAATTGCGACAAAATAATTTTGACTGGGCCATCGATGCACAAAGTCTAACCAAGAGTGCAATGGGTGGCTGGTTGTCCGGATGCAAGAAGCGTGTAGGGTTTGCTCGTGGGCAGGGGCGAGAGCTTGCACCCGTCTTAAACAACATACGCATTAAGCGTACAGCGGATCATGTTGTCGATGCGTACCTACAGTTACTAGAGCCTCTTGGCATTACGTCTCCAACGGCTCAGTTCAGCTTTCCACGTGATGCGGACGCAGAGCAGTTTGTTGCTGACTATCTATTGTCCACGGGAGTTCGTGAACCATTTGTGGTTCTCAATCCGGGGGCAGGTTGGCCTTCCAAGATCTGGCCGGCAGAACGGTATGCTGACGTTGCAAAGTTCATCGGCAAGGAATTCAATCTTCCGTCAGTCGTCGTTTGGGCCGGTGATGAAGAAAGAGAGTGGGCGGAACTGATTAGTAGCAAGTCCGACGGTCATTGTGAACTTGCACCTTCCACAACACTGCCCCAACTTGCGGCCATGCTGCGAAAAGGATGCATGTTTGTCGGAAGTGATACCGGCCCGCTACACATGGCTGCAGCTGTTGGCACCCCATGTATTGGAATGTACGGACCAACCATGCCAAGTGATTGCGGGCCGTACGGTGAGCAGCACGTGAATGTACAGGCATTCTATCAAGATGGAACAGGCAAAGAGCGACGACGAGGCCCCAACACAGCGATGTGTGCAATCACCGTGGAAATGGTGACAGAAGCCTGTGACGAAGTGCTTTCCAATCGTTTGCACTTACCCAAACAATCACACGCAGCCTAGTTCTTGCAGCTGCCAGACTCTGTATTGGATGATCGATGTTTAGTCCTGATCAGTACGAACTTCTTGACTTCGGCGAGGGACGAAAACTCGAACGATTTGGAGATTTGATTATCGATCGCCCATCTCCACCCGCGGAGTTTACTTCGCGTACCAATCCCGATTGCTGGAGCAAGGCTGATCTAATCTACCAACGAATAAGCGAGCAAACCGGTGAATGGAAAGCTGTCAACTCTTCACTTACTGAGGATCTCAAACCGGATGGATCCGGCCTGTCGGAATGGCCACTTTCGTTCAACGCTCAATTCAGTTTTCAACTGAAAATCACACCGTTTGGTCACGTCGGAGTGTTTGTTGAACAGTCACGAAACTGGTTGTGGATCGCAGATCAAGTTGCTCGTCAGGCCAGACGTGACTCCGGTGAGATTCGTGTGCTGAATCTCTTTGCCTATACGGGTGGAAGTACGATGGCAGCAGCCAGCGCCGGGGCGAGTGTCGTACATGTCGACTCAGCAAAAAACGTTGTGCAATGGGCAAGAAGTAATGCAGATTGCTCCGGTCTCGGTGAAGCACCCATTCGATGGATCGCAGAAGACGCACTTTTGTTCTGCCAACGGGAAGCAAAGAGAGGGAACACTTATCACGGTATTATTCTTGATCCGCCATCCTACGGTCATGGCCCCAAGGGTCAGGTATGGAAGGTTCAGCAATTACCGGAACTTCTTGAGTTATGCAAACAGATCCTGGTGCCAGAGTCGCACTTTATATTGCTCTCTTGCCATTCATCTGGAATCGGCCCGGCAGAGTTGCAAGCATATCTTTCGCAAATCATGATTGGCCACTGTGGTGGCAACACTCAGGCACATGAAATGAAAATTATCGCGAGTGATGGTCGTGGATTACCATCTGGGTGCTGTGCACGACTCATCGTTTGAGTGACCGCTTAGTCCAGTCCGAGTAAACTTCGCACGGCAGCACCAATATCTGTCGGTCTCATTAAATGTTCACCGACAAGCATTGCATTTACACCATTTGATCTGAGCATTTCGGCATCGTCGCACCCATGAATTCCACTCTCACCGACGAGTAGTACATCATCGGGAATTTGGTTTCGCATTCGTACGGTATGCTGCAAATCTGTAACAAACGTCTTGAGATCCCGATTGTTAACACCAACCAATGTGGCGCCTGCTTCAAGGACACGGCTCAAGTTATCAGGCTCGTAAAACTCTACTAACGGAGTCATCCCTAAGGCCAGTGTTTCATTATGCAATTTGCGAAGTTCACAATCATCAAGACACTCTGCAATGAGTAAAACAGCATCAGCACCAGCACAACGCGCTTCGAGCAATTGGTATGAATCTAATATGAAGTCTTTGCGTAAGACGGGAACCGCAACATTCGATCGAACCTGAGTGAGAAACTCCAAGCTACCCTGAAAATAAGGATGGTCCGTCAGGACACTTATGCATCGCGCTCCGTTGACCTCATAACATTGCGCGATGCTGACCGGATCAAAATCTGCCCGAATAATACCTGCCGACGGACTCGCTTTTTTTACTTCTGCAATCAGGCTGATTTCACCTGGGTGATTCAGTGCTGCAAAGAAGTCGCGTGGCGGCGGAGCATCGGCAATACGTTCGCGTAAGGACTCTTCAGGAATCTTATCTCTGGCCTCAGCGATTTCCTGTCGCTTTGTCTGAACGATTTTGTCCAATATGTTTGCTTCAGCTGTCATCTTTTAATTCGGTGAATTCGGTCGTTAGACGACGTTCCGTTTTATATCTACTAAGTAATTCTCTGGTCTGCTGGATACCAAGAAATCTTACGATCTCCCAATAGGGTCTCTTACCCCTCACGAATCGCTTACGTCTGGGTTCCTTAGTGCCATCATACCCACATATTGTGCAGTTCTTTAATGGGGAACCATCTGATTTACTAACGGTGGCCTTACATCGCGGGCAATGGCTATCCACAAACCAACTGTTTTCAATAACTTCGCCTGACGGGTACATATCCACTCGTATGGTCAGGTCGTTTTCTAACGCACTGCTAATCGCCTGATGGAAATACTGCCAACATGAAGGAACTAATCCGTATAGCTCTCGCTGACACGCAAGAACAGATTCCAATACCAAGTGAAGGAATGTCAGTTTTTCGCGTGATTGAATGGGCTTCATCCAGAGTCCATGCCATAAAGGTTCTGTTTCAATAAAGCCCAACGCCGACATCTCTGGTGCATGTTGAGCTAAGAACGGCTGCGCCAGTGTTGAAATGCATTTCTTCGCGGCGGATGATGACCCGGCCCAATCGTCTGGATCAATTCCATTTTCCGTCACAATGCCGTAACACCCGGCCAAAGCTCCGAGGTCTGTGGATTGGTAAGCATTGGCAGGACAGGCATTGCAAAACTCTGACACATCGCCGCCGTAAAATTCGAGGGCTTCACTTACACGGAATCCCATCACGTCGGACAACGGGATAGATTCCAAATCAGACAATGGTTGAATGCAAACGTCGCCCTCTATACGAGCTTCAAGCTGAGCTCTCCGGATGGATCTTACGGGACGTAATGCTCTCTCGATTTGCAGAGGATCATCCCATCCGTCAAATTCACGCAATTCGCATTGTCGCTGAAGACTCCATGCCAGAAATCCAGGTGTTCTATCCGGCATGTTTCGCTGTCACCCAATTAAAGATTGACTAGTGTTTAAAGTGGCGACGCCCGGTGAACACCATTGGAATACCACGTTCATTACAAGCTGCGATCACTTCATCATCGCGTCTGGAACCACCCGGCTGAATGATTGCTGAAATACCAGCATCGGCGGCAGCATGGATGGAATCAGGAAAAGGAAAAAATGCGTCGGAGGACAACACGGCACCTTGTACCCGATCGCCCGCTTTACGAATCGATATTTCAACAGAATCCACTCTGCTCATTTGACCAGCGCCTGCTCCCACCAGAGATCGATTGCGACAAATCGCAATCGCGTTGGACTTAATGTGTCGGACGATTTGCCAGGCAAAGCGTAGTTCACCCTCAAGGGATTCATCGAGTTGTGCGTCTGTTACGACATTCCACTCGTCATATGCATCTGCAAGTGTATCGCCATCCTGCAGCAATAGTGCGCCGGCGATTTGCCTTAATTGCACATCACCACCGGAATGTCGACCGTCTCCCAATTCCATCAATCGCACATTGGCTTTCCATTTCGGACGCGTGGTAAGAATCTCCACCGCAGCGTTACTAAAGGAAGGGGCCGCGATTGCTTCGATGAACAATCCCGGTTCAGCCAACACTTCAGCAGCCGCTTCGTCTACTTCCTGATTAAATCCAAGCACTGAACCAAATGCGCTAAGGGGATCTCCAGCCATGGCGTTCCTGGTAGCCTCAGCAATATTTTCCGCGACCGCTGCTCCACATGGGTTGTTGTGCTTAATGACCGAGACGGCCGGGTCGGTATACGATTGGGCGATATGGTATGCAGCGTCCAGATCTAACAAGTTGTTATACGAGAGTTCCTTTCCATTCAGTTGTTTAGCACGAACCAGGCTTGGCCCTGAGGTCCCAAGCTGTTCATACACAGCTGCTTTTTGGTGTGGATTCTCTCCATAGCGTAAGACAGCAGATCGTTGCAATTCGACCGAAATCGTGTCAGCAAATGCATCGTCATCATTCTCTAGGGAAGACTCTTCAGTAGCACCCTGACTGATGAAGTAGGCTGAGATTGCGGAGTCGTAATCAGCTGTCATAGCAAAAGCATCACTGGCCAACGCAAAACGGGTTTCAAGCGTGGTAGTACCGCTGTCTTGTATTTCAGAGAGCACGCGGTCGTACTGCCCTTTGTCCGTCACAATGTTGACGAACTTATGGTTTTTGGCAGCAGCACGCACGAGGCTAGGGCCACCGATGTCAATCTGCTCGATCGCTTCAGCCTGGGTTACGCCGTCACGTGCGATAGTCTGTTGGAAAGGATATAGATTTACAACAATCAGTTCAAAAGTGCTGATGTCATGATCAGCCAGCGACTGCATGTCATCTTCACGATCAAATCGACAAAGCAGCCCTGCAAATATGCGTGGGTGGAGAGTCTTAACGCGACCATCCATCATCTCAGGAAACCCGGTATATTCCGCCACGTCTTTGATGGAAAGTCCTGACTCTTCCAGATGGCGTCGCGTACCACCGGTGCTGTAGATTTCGACACCAGCCTCAACCAATCCGGCTGCGAATGCTGAAAGTCCCTCTTTGTCGCTAACACTAATCAGTGCACGCTTGACTGGTGGTGAACCCATAGTTGTGACATACCCTTGCTCTTAAAGCCCTGCATTGACCACAAGCTGGTTATTAGCGAGTAAAAAATCTGCTAACAACTGCCATAAACAGCTAACAGAATAACGGTTTTCACAACGTCTGTTAATCAGGCAGGATCAATCAAGTAGAGCAATTCCACGTCGAGCGGAATTGGGTAAATCAGTGGCATAGGACGCATGCACTATTTAGGAGGTGCAAATGGGTTGGCGCCCGGTTTAGCACCACCATTTGCAGGCTGACCAAACGGGTTCGCATTTCCGCCGCCGTTACCTGCTGCTGGTTTCGGTGCAAACGGGTTGGCATTACCACCGCCGTTATTGTTGTTGGCAGGCTGCCCAAATGGATTAGCATTTCCACCACCGTTGTTTGCAGGTTGTCCAAATGGATTTGCATTACCAGCATTTGGCATTGGGGCAGGCTTAGGTGCAAATGGATTTTCTTCTGGCTGATCATCCGTTGCATTGGCATCATCCGCAGCGGCTGCGTCGGCAACAGCGGTTTCTGACGCTTTGGTATGAACTACCGGAAAGGTCTGATTCAATTCACGAACACACTGGAGCAAGCCGTCTTTTGTCCCGACATACATACGATCTGTCATCGGATTTAGGAAAGTGAAATCGACAGATTGCATCGGCACTGTACGAAGTGGTGTACCTTGGTTTTCATCAAGCACCATAAGATTGCCGCCAACCTGAACACAGTAAATACGGTTGTTGCTGATCGAAATCACTCGTTCTACATTTGGAACGATCCACTTTTCAGCGCCTGTCGTCAGGTCCAGTTGATACAGCTTGTAACTGCGTGTGACGACATATGCATTTCCATCCACAAGAATGGGTTCGCTATATATCGGTTCGCCAATGCTGCATCGCCACATATCATCCGGATCATCTTCTTTAAAGCAATAAACATATCCATCGCTTGATGCCGTTAGAAACCTTCTTACACCGGGAATAAAGGCCACCGGTGAAGTGATGGCACCAAGCGTCCTAAGCTGACGGTCCACCTTATTCGTTACAAGATCTGCCACGTATACAACGCCCTGATCGGTAGGCCAGGCAATCGATTTAGAGCCAATCGTCGGCTGCATCAGACCACGGCCAAATCCGGGAAGCCCTTGTGGATAGGAAGCTAATGCATCAGGTCCGCCAGTCTTAATTTCTTTATTTAAGTCATAGACATCCATTCGATTTTCAATCGTTGGAACATAGATCATCGAGTAAGAATTCTCGCCATCGCGGTTAACTTCGTAGTTAAACGTAATTGATGTTCTACGCTCGGTGATCACGGGACTGGCACCTGCAATACCTTTGGTGATTTTCTCCGTAATGACATGACCGTCTGCATTGCGGATCACATACATTCGCAGTCCTGTCAGCACAACGGTCAGTTCATCATTCGTGCAAACACCGACAGCTGCATGTCGTGGATTACCGACAGTTCTCGTCCATAAAACCGCGCCTGTTTCGCCATCAACAAGTGTGACATCACCACGGTCAGTAAGCAGAGCGATACGTACCGTCGGGACACCATGTTCAAGAATCTCTGCGTCGCCTAGTTCAGCCTTCTTGTTGGCAGCCATTATCTCGGCTGCTTTCTTGCCAACGGGACGTCCAAATTGATCGAGTTGATCATCTGCGAAGAACCAGGACTTTGGACCTTGCTGAACCTCGTAGACCCATCGAGCCTCTTGGGTACTCACGTGTACATAGACGTCCTTGATCTCACTTGCATAGGGATTCATGGGCACCTGCAAATGCCAGGTACGTTCCAATCCGACGTTGCGTGCCGCATTGCGATCAATCAATCCTTTACGTGCAAACTGTGCGTTGGCGTCGGATGTCAGGATCAAGATCTGAGCAATTATGACTAGGGCAACAAGAGTGAACTTTCGCATGGTTCTGCCTACGGCTTGTTTTGAATTGGTGGAATTATCTAAATACCAAAAGTGCGTGAGCCTTATAAGGTCATCATATACCTTAGACTCACAAAGACAAACAAAGTTGTGTGTCACTAAATGTCATAGTGTCATGACACTCTCAACGTGCATAACACCTGAAATTATTACGCATAGCTTAGAAGAGCGAGGGTTTAATCTCGTTTTTTAATAAACACCAAACTGCACCATAACCAGAGCGTTTGCAGTGCCACAGTCCCATTGCCCCCCGTAGACCGTAACTAAATCCAGTAATACATTAAAAACAGGTTGTGCAGCCCATACCGAATTAAAGACCTGTGAGGATTGCACGTTACAAGCAAGCGTCAGACACCGTTGAAATATCACACTGCTGATATGTTGCCCAGCAGATTGAAATCGACATTACCGAGTGATACTGTCCTATGAAGTTCTCGGAACTAAGTTCTGGAGAAAAAAACGCCTTTGAACAGGTGTTAGGATATATCAATTTTTCATCGGGTAGCCATGATGCGGCGTTCTATTGCAACTTAAAGACAGCCTCACAATCCGTCGCAGATGACGGAGATCTCCTCTACGCATCGATGCAAAATGCGATGCTGGCTGCATTAGATGAACTCAACGGCAGCACAGGTGTACTGTCCAGTTCCAATCAGGCGAGAACAGCAGTCGAACTCGTTTTTTCACACGTGATCCCCAGCTTTCTCACATTTCATCAACAGGTTCTCAATCATCACGACGTCAATGAGACGGTCAACACGTTTCTTATTGGACGTGTGTTTGATGTTGTACTGAAGCTACAGGACGAATGGGAAAACCCAGTCTTCGCAGAACAGGCTGTTCACTACCTGAATGATTTTGTTGGTTATCGACCAATCGCGACACTTGAAACGCACAGGCACGAGCCTTATCCACATGAGAAGATCAGGCCGGTTCCGTTGTACATCGCCAACGCTGGCGTCTGCGATGGGCCATTTCAGGAACTAGTTGAGCTCACAATTGACTTATTAAAGGAAACCGATGAGTCGATTTTACGACGAGCATTCTTCGATATAAGTACTCTGGATGAACTGGCTTACGATCCAAGAAGCTACGACTTTGACCACCCATCAAACAAGCGTCCAAATCATCAATTTGGAATGTGGGATCCCAACCAAATTAATTCCAGTGGATTCTATGATCGATTCGTCATCCAAAAGGTAACGCTTGATTCCGTCCTGAAACGAGTGGCCGACTCGCGGGACATGGAATATCAGGAAGCGTTATTAGAAGGAGCTGCTGTTCTCGCGGGCACGATTCTGATGGCAAGCGGTATTAGCGGAAACTGCCCTGGTTGCCATGCTTCAGAAACAACACTTTCCAAGCTGATGCCATACATCGCAAGCTACCGTGATGACTTCTATCACTCACTCATTGAACGCTTGCCATCACCGCACGTCGATCGGCTTAAACAAGAAGCTGCTGAAAGATTACAGCCATTCGGAGCCGCAAGGCAGGAATTGAATGCGAGTCTTACCAAGATCAAGGCTCAGCAACTTGAGCATGTCCACCTTGCTCAGGTCTTCGCCTTCATCGGCCAACACGAAGCTGCACAAAAACAAGTTGCACACGTCGAAGTTCCCTCAGCGCGAACCCGTTGCCAAATCGCCTGCTTACTGGACGATTCCGCAAAGTGTCTCGAAACAGACGAATTGGTACGCGCTTCTGAAAACGCAACAAAGATTTACCGATTAATTCTTGATGGAATCGAATGTGGTAGTCTCATCGATCCATGGAATATCCTGGGCTTTGATGCAAACTTCAGCCTCTTCCCGGCGTTAGAAAACAGTTCTCACGACCATCGTGCAGACGAATTGATCGTCATGGTGGAACAACTGTTCGCACTTCTGGCCAGAATTTGGAGCGAGGCATCTGCAACAAACAATCATGAACTGGTGAAGTCAACTGAAAGTGCATTTCAGGAAACTTCAAAGTGGTGGAGACAATTTGCTGCGCATACCGTTTCGAGCGTTTCAGCAACAGATCCACAGCAACTTTATACGGCATCAAGTCGAGTCGCAGCTGCACTCAACGCATGGCAACAGGATGGGGCTGCTGCCGGAAACATCGGATTCTGGGCTCCGTTTGCTGACTCCTTTGACTCCCCGAAAGCGTACTCACTTGTAATCCACACACTGATCCGAAAGAAAGACCTCATCGCTTCCATGGCACTGCTGGTGCACTGGCTCAGCCGCTCTGAGGACATCCCGCTTGAACAGAGTGAAAGTTCTTTCTATTTGCTGGCAAGACGATGGCTGGACGAAGCAAGGAACAACTCAGACGACAAATTCAATGCCGAGTTGGCGTCAGAGCAATGGGCGCGAATTCGCAAGTTCTTTGACTTCCTTGAAGCAAATGCTGAAGACCTCTGGCGTGTGCCGGAATTCCTTTTGAACCATGAATTGGTTCAGGAAGAAGTCGAAGAGCAGGACGAGACTCTCGATGATGATCTGTACGGCGCAGCATATGAACACTTCACCTATCGTGATACGACTGATGACGGGGTTGATGGGAGTATTTTTGAAAACAACAACTCTGATCAGGACGAGTTGATAAGGGCAGGTGACTTCATTGACGCTCGCCTGACCTTTCTAGACACAGTCGCAAATCTCTGGTCCAACGCTGTTCTAAATCAGTGCAAAGTAATCCATGAACTGGATGACGTACCAGCCGAGTTAATTGAAGACACAACGAATTCCGTTCGCCAGTGGGCAGCACATACAGTAGCCTTTGAAGCTCAACTCAATGATCTTGTACAGTTTGTCCGATCACATGAAGTTGCTGAGCCACAAGCCGATCATGAGTCAATGATCGAATATGACCGACTTCGAGTCACACTCGACTCTCTGCTGGAACGCATTATTTCCAGCATGGTTGAAATCGGGAACACCGGTCGACTATTACAATCCACATCACTGTTTTTGGATCAATTGTCAGGTAATAAACAACCACCGTCTGGTGCGATCCTGGAATTAGAAGAGCTGACTCAACGTGTGTTTGCTGCGGTACTCGCCGGAGACCCCGCAGCTGTTCGTGAATACTGGCCACTATTCAAGAACGGGCTTCTACAATGCCCGTTACTATACGTCCGACTAAACCGCGGAGGCAGCCCGCAAAAGATTGCAACCAGCCGAATCAGACAACATGTCATTACTGATCTGCTCCGCTGGCTTCCGCGACTTGGTCTGATTTGGGAAACGTGCGATTTGATTGAGATCGCCAGAGACATGGAACGAGACCACCCGGTGGGTCCCGGTGCGGTAACCGAGTTCGACACTCTCTTTGCAATAGGCTATCAGTCGCTGGTTGAATATCTCATTGAGAATTCGGTGGATATGATTAGCAAATCCGAGGATGAAACGACACTCGATGTCATTGAAGAGGAACTTGTTCATACGCTCGAAAAGGTAACGGAAGCACTATTAGTGAGTTGGTTATCTCACAGCCAGACGCTCCAACTATCGAGACTCGAGATTGTATCTGATCCAAAGAACTGGGACTCGATTATTCAGTTCATCAAAGACTACGGTGAAGAGTTGTTCACTCAACACTTCCTCGCGATGGGAAACATACGCGGTATCTTGCTCCAGGGCGTGCCTCAATGGCTCGAGTCACTTCAGGCAGATGGTTATATATCACTGAAACTGCTGGATGATCTGGAGAGCGGGGAAATCGATATTGCGGATGCCGCAAAATATCTTGACTTGATCCTTGAGTCGATCGTTGAAAACTATCACGAGTACCGTGACTACAACGGGACAACTACACAAAGTGACCAGGGCGACAAGCTATACATGCTGCTGGATTTTATTCGCCTACGTGCAAAGTACGATCGAATTTGCTGGAATCTCCGACCCGTGGTTCTCGCCCATAAGATTCTAGTATCACACGAACGTGAACACGCTGCTGAAACGTGGCGAAATGGATTAGCAGACCGAATCAGCGATGAGGCTGACTCATTCCAAAACAAGTTAAACGATCTCCAGTCTCGTTATTCAATGCAAATGCAGTCAGTATGCGACAGGCTAAGCGAACGATTTGTTCAACCGATGGCCATCGATTTCATGCGATCACTCGTTAAGCCATCCATCAACGATGCGGAAGCCGATCCGGAATCTGTTGAAGTAGCATTTGAAAAACTGAGAGCTGAAACCGAAATGTTCCTACAGTCACCTGGTGGCTCAGGTGTTGATGTTCCTGAATGGCTCCTCGCATTAGAAGAGGAAGTGGAGATACTTCGCAGTCCATTCGGATGGCGTCTCGGAGAATTAGATTTAAAGAGTGCTATTCCATCGCAATTCATCAGTTTCGATGATATCTGCACTCAACTGGATAATTGGGCTGACGAACAAAACTCATCCTAATAGTCAGTAACGCTTAATCAGTGGGCGTTAAAATAAAACTGCTATACGACATGCCAACTACTCTGAACCCACGCAACATGTCATGCTCTCAACTGCCACGGAAATTCGAAGTGTCTATGTGCATGTGCCGTTTTGTGCACATCGTTGTCCGTACTGCAACTTCACCTTAATCGCCGGACGTCCGGATCTGCATGAAGCGTATCTCGATGCCATCGAACTGGAACTCTCCAATGTCGCCGACAGTTTAGAGATCGACACCCTATTCTTCGGAGGCGGTACGCCAACGGCACTGAACTGTCAGCAATTAGATCGGCTGTTTTCGATTATTCAAGACAAGTTCGGTTTACATGATGATGCAGAGTTTTCGATCGAAGCCAATCCAATCGACATCACCTCGGACATACTGGGAGTCATAACAGGCCATGGTGTTAATCGTGTCAGTCTAGGTGCTCAATCGTTCGACAACCGCAAGCTAACAATACTTGGACGCGACCACCAAGATAAGCATATTCGCCGAGCAATGGAGTTACTCACACCTGAAATAGACGCTGTGTCAATTGATCTGATCTTCGGTACTCATGGTGAAACTCTGGAAACATGGCGTGCAGATTTGAATCAGGCCATCGACCTTCACCCGCAGCACCTGTCCACATACGGACTGACATATGAAAAGGGCACAGCGTATTGGAAGAGCCTGCAATCAGGAGCACTGGAATTGGCCGATGAAGAACTCGAACGCCAGATGTATGAAATTGCAATCGACCATTTAACTGGCGTTGGATTGGAGCATTACGAAGTATCTAACTTTGCAAGACCGGGATTTAGATGTCGTCATAATCAAGTCTATTGGACCGGCAAATCCTTTCATGCATTTGGTCCGGGTGCCGCGCGATTTGTAAACGGTGTTCGAGAAGTAAATCATCGAAGCACGACCACATATCTAAATGCCGTTCTGGCGGGGAAGTCAGCCGTTGGCGAACGCGAAGAACTCAATGCAATTGATCGTGCACGTGAACGTCTTGTATTTGGATTGCGGCGACTAGAGGGCGTCTGCATTGAAGCTTTAGAAGCGGAAACCGGTTTCACCGTCACTGAAATCTGCGGAGACGAAATCGATCAATTACAGTCGATGGGATTACTACAAATCCAGACAGGCCACATTCAGCTCACCCGATCAGGGCTACTCATTAGCGATTCCATATGGCCTCGGATTTTAGTACCCAATGGCGGTTAATTAGCTCCGCCAGAATTGCCACCAAGGTCGTTTGAGACCACTCGACTTGCGCCCTGAAGATGCGCGTTCAATGCGTTTTCCATGTGGGCCGATAGCGTCATCCATCTTCGCACGAGCCATGCGTACATCAACCATCAGCGCATCGAGCATATTTGCACCTGTCAGGTTAACACCGTTTAAATTGGCTCCTGTAAGATTTGATCCTCTAAGATCAGCATGAGCTAGATTGGCTTCGTTGAAGTTCGAACGCATATCCGCAAGACTCATATCACAACGTGTCATCGTCGCACCGCTGCAGTCAGCGTCGGTTAGCCTGGCATAACGCAGAATCGAGTGTGACATATCAGTATCTCGCATACTGCATCCTTCAAGGAATGCATCAGTCAGATCTGCGTGTTGACAAAACGCGTTATCAAAAATGGCGCCCTTTAGGTTGCTCGATTTAAAGTTTGCATTTTCAAGATTAGCACCTGCAAAATTCGCATTGCGCAAATCTGCATTGTTGAAATCTGCACCCTGTAAGTTTTTGCCTTCAAAGTTCGCGCCGCTTAACTGCGCGCCACTTAAATGGCATCCCTGCAGAGTCTCCTGATCTACTTCTAATAACAGATCATTTGTTTCCGAGTGACGTATTAGAATCATGACGTACCCTCCGGGCTCCCTAAGAGCTGAACGAGGAATAACTCAACTAATATCCCAATATGGCACCAAGAATGGCCTCAGCCGCTTAAGACTGTTGCTCACAACGCGCCACGACGAACAAGTTGAAAATCAAAAAGCAACTGAATAATCAGTCGCACAATTGCCACGCTATCTGGAGAACTATTATTTGTATTGCGCGTCGCTACTCGTGCTCCGGTGAATAGGTGGTAGATTTTTTAGTTATTCAAAATTCACCGGTATACGGACAATATAAGCCATTTCCGATCGAATCAATATCAATTTATTTGAAACAAGCCCTTCTGGGGGGATTTTCATCAACCCTCACTTATGTGTCATAGCGGTATTCTGCTATCGCATGAATTGAATGTTGCCACTATTATTCCGCTGTTAATTAATGATAAGCATGAAGGCAGAGATCTCTGAAAATGGTTCAGCAAGGTGATTTCCAAGTGAATCTCGATTTGTTTCGAGGTCCGTTAGATCTGCTGCTTTATCTAGTGCGTAAGCACGAGTTGGAAGTCACCGACATACCCGTTGCCATCATCTCCGAGCAATACCTCGAGTATTTGGAAGTGCTTCAACAGCTGGATATCAATGCGGTTGGCGATTTTCTGGATATTGCCAGCACACTCACCGAAATCAAATCTCGAATGGTATTACCACGGGTTATGGAAGAAGGAGAGGCCATTGAAGACCCTCGCGAAGAATTGGTCCACCGATTGCTTGAATACAAGCAATACCGTGATGTTTCATTGCAACTGGAAATACAAGCCCGAGACTGGCAACAGCGTAATGTCCGATTAGCAAATGATCTGCCACCGAGACGAGTAAACGTCGCAGAGCAACCTATCCAGGATGTAGAACTTTGGGATCTGGTTAGTGCCATTGGTCGAATCCTGAAGGATTCCGAACAAATAAACACCACTGTTGAAATCAGTGACGACACCCCGATACATATTTACATGAAGGAAATCCATCGCCGGATCCTTCATACCGGCAGGACATCATTTACTTCCATGTTCGTGCCCGGAATGCATAAGTCTGCCATCATTGGAGTCTTCCTTGCTATTTTAGAACTTGTGAGGCATCACAATGTCACAGCAGAGCAAGACGGGGCGCGTGGTGACATCTGGCTAAACGCTACTGAGGGGTTTGATCAATCTCTTGATGTAACAAATGTCGAAGAGTACGATGCCAAAACTCCTGACCAGAACGACATGCCTCATCAAATGCGTTGACCTTTTCAAGCCGAGCATCGCAGTCATAATACCAATACGGTTTCTGACAATCGTTTTCCCCACACCGTCGTTAAGCACCAATGGTTAACAACCTACCTGTCATCACTCATGAGCATGATGGCCTCACGATCGAAGGCTATTCCCGTGCCGCCGTGCAATCGTACTGGCGAATACCGGAACTGCGCCTGGGATTTGATCTGGGTGCACAACCATGGTCCTTCATGGGAACGCCGAATTGGTTTATCTCGCACGCCCATCTGGACCATCTTGTCGCATTGCCCGTGTACATCGCACGGCGACGCATGATGAAAATGGAACCACCGGTCATCTATTTACCGGAACAAAACGTCGACGATGTAAACGCCATGCTTGATGCATTCGTAAAGCTGGACCGTGGTCGCATGCCATGTGAATTAATTGGAGTCTTGCCAGGGGATGAATTCGAATTATCCCGTGAACTGGCCGTAACGGTCGTCGCAACTAAGCACACTGTTCCAGCGGTTGGTTACATCGTTTGGCAACGACGTAACAAACTAAAGACTGAATTCAGTGATTTAAGCGGTGATGAAATTCGGGACTTGCGTAATTCAGGCACAGAGGTATCAGAAGAACTCAGGTCACCACTGATCGGATATGTCGGTGATTCGGCTCCATCCGGCTTGGATAACAATCCGGATTTCTTTGATACAAAAATCCTGATAACTGAAATGACATTTGTGGCGCCGGATCACCGCAAAGAAAAAATCCACAAGCACGGCCACATGCATCTGGATGACATCGTTGCCCGCAAGGACCAATTCAACAACGAATGCATTATCGCATCACATTTCAGCACGCGCTATCATGATCGTCAAATCAAGTCGATGGTGGAAAAAGCAATTCCCGACATGATCGACGGACGCCTAAAACTCTGGCTCTAGACGGTTGCTTACTTTGATCCGACTGCTTCTGGGCTATCCAGACCGGTAAGCACATACGGTCCCTTGGGAATCACAGCGATTGTCGCGTCATCTCCATGCCGCCTTACAGCTTGTTCAATCGCTGCTTCAACCGATTCTGCAGATTCAACGTAAAGGCCGCTCAACACCTCTGGTTCAAGTCCATCAGTCACCACAATTACATTAGCCTTACGCAACACTTCCGCCAATTTTTCCATTTGCCACTGATCAATCACAAAGTACTCTGGATCGTGAATTGCCTGCATGAATGACTCGATATCATCATGATCCTGGAATAACTGTTGAAAGGGTTCGCTTCCGATTCCTTCGGTCATACTCGCGGCCAGGATGATCGTACCGCCTTGCTTGATCACCGGCAAAGCAGCACTCATTCCTTTGACGGATTGGTAAAAGGTGATATCGAGCGGATAGCCAGCCGAAGATGTCACAACGATATCTGCTGGTTCGTCAGCGTTGGCGGTAACAACTTCCTTGCAGAATGCCGCGCCATCGTAAAACGCTTCCTCCATGTCACCCGCCACAAACTTCAGTGGTCGCCGCTGGTCATCTATTACAACGTTAATAATGAAGTCGCAACCGATTCGCGCTGCGATCCAGCTGTTCTCCTCATGTACCGGATTACCTTTTAATACTCCTGAGCGAGCATTGGGGTGTTCCAGAAACCGTGGGCTGTGCCATGCTCTGATCGTCTCAACACCACAGATCCCGGGGCAGATCAACTTTCGTCCACCCGAAAACCCTGCCATGAAGTGCGGCTCGATCAATCCAACGGTTATCTTCACATCCGATTCAATAAAATGTTTGTTAACCCAAATCGGTACCTGACGCGGGCTCATTCCCAGGAACACGAGTTGTGTTTCATCATGCCCGTCGTGGCTAACTACGTTGTATTTTTCGGCGATCTCTCCGCCAAGCATTTCTACGACTTCGTCTTGTGTACTGGCTCGATGCAAACCTGTCGCGATGAGAATGGTGATGGAATCCTCAGGCACACCGGCAGCTGATAATTCGGCAAGAGCTTGCTCAAGAATAAGCTGGTTGGGTACGGGTCGCGTAATGTCACAAATAGCAATGCAGGCATTTTGACATCCGGATGCGATGTGCCGAAGCGGTAGTGTACCAAGAGGTTCGCGCAGCACATCACGGAGTTCATTTATAGGTGACTCGAGCGGCACTGCATCCTGGTAGCTGAGAATTGCCGACAATCGGTCGTCCGGAATATCAACGGAAAGGCCGTTTCGGCCGTATTCCAGTTGAATTTGCATATGCTATTTACTCGTCAGATACGTCCGAAGCGTCAGCAGCACCTTCACCGCCTTCTGTTGTGAGAACGTCTTCCTCACCTTCTTCCACTTTGGACTTCTTCTTACGCTTCATCGATATCTTTTCCACTCGAACCTTGGCCAGACCAAATACCGAATCGCCTTCTTCCCAGCGGTCCATCTCCACTAGTTTCTTGAGACGTTCAATTCGCGTTAGCACGTTACGGTTTCCCATCGAGCCACGGCGAATACGTAAGCTTCTGTCGATCGTCATCTGACTTCTCTCTTGTCTTGTTCGCAAATATCGGAATGCGGTTCTAGCTTTTTACTCTGTAGTGCTTAGCTACATTTCCCATGTGGAAACTCTAAGTATATGTGTGGATTCAGAAGTCATCAACGGGGTAATTCCGACCTGTTAGCATCTATCACAACCGTTTGGTGACCACGACAATCACTCATCATCCGATTCGCAACCTTTGATTTCCGCAAGAAAGTCCTTGATGTTGTGGAAGCGGTCACGAGGGTTTGCCTCGATACACTTCATGATGGCCGCTGCAAGTTTCTTGTTCAGCCTTGGCCGGTGAAAGAGTATGTCTTCCGGCTTTTGCGTGTCATGGCTTAATGCGGCTAGTCCCGTTGTATCAGTCACTGGCCATGGGAATTCATATGTACAGGTTTGATAAGCCGTTACCCCAAAGGCAAAAATATCCACTCGGAGATCTGTTTGACGGCGGCGAATGATTTCCGGTGCCATATACAGTGGCGTACCCGTACGATTTCCTGGTTGGTGATAAACTTCCTGGTCCGGTAATGTCAGCCCGAAGTCAATTAACTTGAGTGACTCACAATCCGGTGCACAGATGAAATTCCGTGGGCAAATATCTCGATGAATGAATCCTGCACGATGAACCGCAAGAATCGACTCCGCCATTTGTCTGACGAGATTCAAACGCCTTCCTTCAAGAATACTCTCGCGATCATACAGTAGTTTATGAAGACCCTTGCCTTTGATGTATTCCATTAGCACGTAGGACTTGCCATCGGTCGTCGTGCCGTACTCGTATGTGGTAACGACATTAGGATGTTCTATTTCAACAGCGATGCGACCTTCCGGTGGCTTCTTCAGCTCTCGAAAACGCTCCTCAAACGGTGCTGTCTTTTCCGGGTCTGCAATTTTCAGCCCGATCACTTTGTCGGAATCTCTGTCCTTCGCCATGTAGAACTGAGACATGGTTCCTGAAACACCACGCCGCATTAATTCAAAACGCTTAGAAACGTTTACTTTCTTTCGTGGTTTCTTCTTTGACTCCGCTGGAGACTCGGAACTGCCACGCTTTAACTTGTCGAACAAGCCCATCAGCAATCAGACCTTTTTATCAAACTTGCTACTTTCCGCAGTAGTCAATGGTCCTGGCGATCTCGCTCTTAAGGCGATCACGAGTCACGATACGATCGACATATCCATGCTCTAACAGGAATTCACTTGTTTGAAATCCTTCTGGCAATTCAATCCGAATTGTAGCCTTAATCGTACGTGGACCGGCAAAGCCAACGAGTGCTCTTGGTTCGGCAAATACCACATCACCAAGCGACGCAAAACTAGCGGCAACACCGCCCATAGTCGGATTCGTCAGCACGGAAATAAACAGACCGCCAGCCTTATCGTATCGAGCTAATGCGGCGGAGACTTTGGCCATTTGCATTAACGAGAGAATTCCCTCATGCATTCTCGCGCCACCACCAGATCCGCTAATAATGATCAGCGGCAGATTTTGTTCGGTTGCCCGTTCAATTAGCCGGGTAAGTCGTTCTCCAACAACAGAACCCATACTGCCCATGATGAAAGCTGAATCCGTTAAACCCAGTGCAACCCGGCGAGCCCTTATCATGCCGGTACCGGTAATGGCAGCATCGTTTAAACCGGTTCGCTGCTGCTCACTCACAATTCTGTCGGCGTATGCTTTTTTATCTTTGAACTGCAGTGGATCCGTCGGCATCAGATCCGCATCCCATTCTTCAAATGTTCCTTCATCAAGAACTTGGCTAATGCGTTCTTTACCGGATACATAAAAGTGATGGTTACATTCAGGGCAACAACCAAGCAACTCATCTGCAGTTTTGGTGTAAATCGTTTCGTTACACCCGGGGCATTTCTTCCATAGCCCCTCAGGAACGCCGCGTTTTGCTCGTTTTGTAGTCTCTGTGCTCATCCGTTACTTCTTATACGGCTTTGATTTACCAGAACTCCTGACGATTGCTACTGCCTCAAGCAGTCTTAGCATGACGCCTTATGTACTTGGTGCGAATTCACCATTTGGGGGGAAGGATAGTACAAATTGCTTGTGTTTCTCAATAGATATATCGTTTTACGCTTGATTGATGACTCTGACAACCGGCAATTCTGCGTTGATGAGTCAATCTTTCAACACACTAGGTGCACAACTGCACCAAATTTCTGGTGGCGGCTTCATAACAGTCCTGTTTAAAAATAGCCGAACCGGCTACGAACCAGTCAGCTCCAGCCTCAAAACAATCTCCGATAGTGCTTGTATTGACGCCACCATCGACTTCCAGCGACCACGAATATCCGTTTTTCTCTCTTATCGCTGCCAATTGTCTCAGTTTATCCAACGCCGTCGGTTGAAAAGACTGGCCACCAAATCCGGCCTGCACACTCATGACAAGCACAACATCAACATCGGCAAGCACATCGTCGATCGCATGGATTTCCGTTGCAGGATTTAACGCAATCCCGCTTGCGATTCCCGCTTCATTGATCTGGGAAACAACGGATTGCGGATCCGTACATGCTTCAACATGCACCGTCAGCAAGTCGCTTCCAGCATCCACAAACTGCTGCACATAATTCGATGGATTGGAAATCATCAGGTGTACATCCAGCGGCATGTCAGTGAGGTTTCTCAAACCTTCAACAATCGGCATGCCGTAACTCAAATTCGGTACAAAATGTCCATCCATGACATCAAGGTGCAGTGCTTTTATGCCTGCATCCTGTAAGCGACCGACCTCAGCGGCAAGATTGCCAAAATCGCATAGTAATAGCGATGGGAGGATGACAGGCCGCTGACCACGAATATTCTCTAATCTCAAGCTCATATACATCTAGTATTTACGAGCATTTGTAATGTGCAAGTCATCTGGAGCCACAAAAAGTCGTTTGGTATTGCTTCAGTTTACAGAATTGAAGAATATTACCGCCGCAATAAATGCTTTCCTTTTATCGCGATATCACCTGTTAGTCGTCATTTTTAGTGTCAACCATGGCCAGTGCACTGCCACAACCTGAGAATCATCGTCCTCATGACGGCGCCGAGGAAATACGTGATCCCGAAGGCGATGGTGGCAGTGATCTTGAGTTAGACGGATTCGCCGCGGCCGACGATGTCGGTGGACTCTCGCTTGATCAACTGAGCGATGCGTATTCGCAACTGCTTAACGACGGAGAAAACCCATACGTCGCAACCGCTGCCGAAGAACATGATCCGGATACAAATCGTGACTCTGAGTTGCTTTCGCAAGACCAGCAAGACACCGACTCATCAACGGAAATCTCGCCAACAAGCATTCTTGAAGCGATGTTATTTGTTGGGCATCCGGCCAATCAACCGCTAACAAGCCGATACGTCGCAAGCTTAATGCGTGGTGTATCCCCACGTGAAATTGATGACCTCGTCGTGGAACTAAATGAACAATACGCAGCGGATGGTGCCGTATTTCAAATCAAGAATCAGGGTGCCGGTTACGTAATGACCCTGCGAGAACAGTTTCACCCGATACGCGAGAAATTCTACGGGCGTACACGCGACGCACGATTATCGCAGGCAACAGTCGATGTACTGGCAATTGTCGCTTACCACCAGGGCATCAGCCGTGATGAAATTGACAAGCTCAGAGACGAAAACAGTGGATCAATGCTATCTCAACTGGTACGTCGTCAGCTTCTCCGGATCGAACGGGAAGAAGGTAACAAACGCAAGCCAAAGTATTTCACAACCGACCGTTTCCTGAAGATCTTTGGAATCGAATCGGTTGAAGACTTACCTCAGGCTCACATCGTTGAGCAGCAATGGTAATTAAGACCAGCGTTTAGCAACTTCGGCTTTCATGAAGGCCAGGGCATCGGCTGCCAGTTGCTCTTCACTGTCGTACATGCGGCGCCAGATTTTCGTTGCGGCAACGAGTTCAGGCAGTGCTAGGCCAAATGCTTCGACAGTCATCCAACCGTCGTAACCAACTTCATGAAGCGTATCGAAGTTCGTTGCCCAATCAACGTTTCCTGAACCTGGTGTACTTCTATCATTTTCAGAAATATGGACATGGCAGCAAACATCTGCACAACTGCGAATGGCTTCTGCAATATCTTTCTCTTCGATATTGGCATGAAACGTGTCATACATCATCCGGCAATTTGGGTGATCAACTTCACGGACGAATCTGGCTGAGTCAGCATGAACATTGAGTAAATATGTCTCAAATCGATTCAGGCATTCAACTCCCAGTGTGATCCCTAGTTCACCTGCATGCTCTGCAACCTGACGCATACTGTCTACGCCCCAGTTCCATTCATCCTCTGTTGGGCCTTGCCCGGAGAACACACCCAGAGCACTGTGGTACGGGCCTACAAGCGTGGTCGCACCCGCTGCTGCACAGCAATCCAGAATCGCCTTATTGTTAGCAACGCCCGCAGCCCTCACGGCTGCATCGGGACTAATAGGATTATCTTCTTCTCCACGCACCGTTACGGCGGTCCGTTCTAATTCCAGTTCATCCAGACGCCGGCCCCACTCGGCATACTTCTCGACATCCATTTCAAAAACCGGGATCTCAACACCGTCGTATCCCATTTCCTTGATCGATTCGAGCACAGGCATCAGCCCATCATGCATTTCACCGGTCCAAAGTAACAGGTTCATTCCAAACTTCATTACAGCAACTCCTCGTTTGAATTTGACGCTTGCTTACAAAGCAACACAAATGATGACAATGTTTATACGTCTGTCAATCTTAGACGTTTTCCCAGCTACCAGTTGACGCAGACTTCAATACGGCGTCACAGACTTTTTGAGTCTCAAGTGCGGTACGGAAAGTTGGTTCAACCGGCACTTCACCTTCCTCAAGACTCTTGAGGAAGTCCGCTACCTGATGCACAAATGTATGTTCATATCCAATTTGCAGACCCGGTACCCACCACTTATCCATGTACGGCATATCACCGTCTGAAACATGAACACTTCTCCAGCCGCGGACAATGGAATCGTCTCGATGATCGAAATACTCTAATCGGTGCAAGTCATGCAGATCCCAACGGATCGATGCGTGCTCACCGTTAATCTCCAGAGTGTAAAGAGCTTTATGTCCACGGGCGTATCGAGTGGATTCAAACAGTGCTAGCGAACCGTTACTGAACTTACCCATAAATGTGCAGGCATCATCAATGTTGACCGGCATAACTTCGCCAGTGTCCTGATGTATACGTTCCTTGATGAATGTCTCTGTCATCGCGGAAACAGTGTCGATGCTGCCGTTGAGCCAGAGTGCGGTATCAATACAGTGCGCCAACAAGTCACCTGTTACACCACTGCCTGCTGCATCCGCATCCAGGCGCCAGAGTGCTTCACCACCTTGTGGTAAGTCTGATGAAATCGTCCAATCCTGTAGAAATTGAGCACGATAATGAAAGATCCGACCCAGACGACCTTCGTCGATCAGTTGCTTGGCAAGAGTAACCGCTGGTACACGTCGATAGTTGTACCAAACCATGTTTCTTACACCCGCGGCTTCCACAGCCTGGCACATTTCCTCACCTTCAGCTGTGTCCATCGAAAGTGGTTTTTCACAGAGAATCATCTTGCCGGCTTCGGCACATGCCAACGCGATTTCCTTGTGGAGATTATTTGGAACACAAATATCAACCGCATCGATGTCATCACGGGCAATCAGAGTGCGCCAGTCTGTTTCGATCGATTCATAACCCCAGTTATCTGCAAACGCCTGCACTTTCTCAGCGTTGCGAGCACATGCTGCTTTAAGTACCGGCTCATATTCCAGATCGAAGAAGTTTGAAACTTTGCAGTAACCATTTGTATGAGCACGACCCATAAAGCCGTAACCAATCATTCCAATATTCAGAGGCTTCTTTGACATATCTCTCTCTTTTCGAAAACCTATAATTCTGGCTGTTCAGCCTGGTTTGTGATTAAATTTGCTTAGTTCTCACTAAGAGTGTGGGAGTTAGTTCCAGCCATGAGCATCACGGACATCGACCATCGCTTTCAGGATAACATTCCAGGTATCCGGAGTTTCCAGAACTTCATTAGAGAACATGCAACCATCCCAGCAGATGTGTTGAATACCGCGTGATGGAGCGTCTTTTAGCCAGTAACCGGCAGTTTGAGTAATATCGAGTTTGCCGTTTGGATCATCGGCAAGACAGTGCTTACCGGTTTTATCATGTGAGCCAGCTCCGTGAACGGTGCCGTCGTTTTGTGCCACATGGAAGTCAATGGTCCACGGACGCAGCTTGTCAGTCATGGACTCGTAAGCTGCATAGAATTCCTCGTCTGTATAACCATCGTGCAGCAGCGCATGCTCCGGAGCGTTGTAGCCCATGAGATACAGATACGTGTGGGCCTGATCAGATTGAAAACCAAACGTCTCCGGCCTTCCAACACCTTCGAGGATATCCAGCATATCTTTCCAACTGTGCATGCCAGCCCAACAGATCTCCCCTTCACATGCCAATCGCTCGCCATGTGCTTCGGCAATTTCCGCTGCCTGCGTAAATGTATCAACAATGCGTGCTGTGTTTGCAGCGGGATCTTCACGCCATTTTTCGACTCCGAATTCCGCTGAGTCAATACGAATGACGCCGTATTCCCTAATACCGTGGTCGTTAAATACGCCGGCAATCCTGCAAGCCTTCTTGATGGCATCGAGGAACTTTGCCTGTTGCTCGTCGTCACCCATTGCTGAGTCGCCAACGGTACCTGGCCAAACAGGAGCAACGACTGATCCAACTTTGAGATTGTAACCGCCGATCAAGTCCGCGATTTCCTTCAGCTCATCATCACTGGCATCCGGGTCGGTGTGCGGGTGGAACAGGAAGTAGTCAACGCCTTCGAATTTCTGACCGTCTACTTCAGCATCAGCGGTCAACTCTAGCATTCGCTCCAAACTGATTGGCGGTTCTTGACCTTCTTCGTCACCTTTGCCCACCAGGCCAGGCCACATTGCATTGTGTAGTTTTGGAAATAGATTTGTCATTTGTCATTCACTCCTGCTAATCATTGGATGAACGTCTGCGATTCAAAACAGGCGATCTCAAATGACCGCCTGATTGGTTAGTTCTGGTAAGCACCCATCTCTGGAAGATTATCATGTACATCCGGGCCAAAGTAACGTAACCCGACAAGTGCTTCGCTACCAGTGTTTTCTATTTCTACACCGGCAGCAGCTGCTTCATGACTAATGAATACTTCGTCTTCTGTCTCTTCCCCAAAGCGGATCAAGGCAGGCGTTTGCAAATTGAGTTTGCCCATTCGCCCTTTACCTTGCGTCGTAATCCAGCTACTGGAACCCGGATCCTGCAACGTACACTTGGCTCCCGGCTCAATGGTTAGTTCTTTAGCCGAGAACATTTGTTTACCGTTATCCTTGGAAATCATGTTATCTGCTGACATTTACATTCCTCTAATCACTAACTAATGGTGCCGCCCGTTATATCGTTTACAGAAAACAGTAACGGGGTATTTTGACTCTCTGCTGAAGTGTTTAAACGCTACTGAGATTATTGAGCTTTTGCGTCATCATGCGTGAAAAGCCTATGCATAACGAATTGCCGCACGCCCTCTTCAGCTACTTTTTTAGAGCTTTTATTTTCCGATGACAAGAACCGGTAAAGGTGTCCAGTTAAGGTGCACACCAGCCTTTGCGTGGTTTTCGATATACGTGTGTATCCCGGCCTTCCAGAAGTTTAGCAACAACTGACTCCTGTTCCGATACTTCTGCCTCTGTTTCCAGAAATCCGATGCCCAGTGAGAAAGTCGTTGAGCCGAGCGGATCCAGTGGAGTTTCTCTTCCTTGCTCGCCTTCGTATGTTCTTGGATTCGGATAATTCGTCCCCGGTTCAATGCCCGTTACGTATCCATCTTCGACCGCTGTCGTGTTCTTCCACATACTAAAACATGGTAGTTCATTCACGTTGTAATGCAGACTCGCACCGCGTGTCCCGTGAGCATTCTTAAGTAGCAGTGTGGTTTCACCATCAGCATCACCATGCAGATCGGTGAAATAGACCTGTTCTTCAAACCCTACTTCAGGCGCACCGTAGCTATTCCAGTTATCAATTCCGGACGCCGCGTGGTCATTTCTGGGAACGATCGTCTTGCAAGGAGCAATCACCTGACTACCTGCATCTAATAGCGGCACTCCAAAATTAACGTGATAGAGCATCTGTGTTGCAGACGGGCTTGCCGAGAGGTTTGTGACGGTATCATCAATTCTCAAAGAATTTGAACCGAAGCTCGTTGTCACGGATGCTGTAAGTTTTAGTTTTGCGAAGTGAAAGCGGGTTTCGAGTACTTCTCCGGACACCGTAATAGTGCCGGCGTCTTCGTCTACGCTGACGTCGACTTTTGAAGCCGGCTTGTTGGCAATCCGTCCGTGAAGTGGATAAAGCACGCGACCCTCTTCATCAAACTCCGGAGCACCGTTACTTTCCAATCCGCACCGCACCATTAACTCGTCAAAACCGTCAAGCCAACCGAGTCCGCTTGATTCACCGACATGAACATGTTCGGGATTAACAGGGCCTTTTACCGGTGATTGCCAACCATATTTAAAGTCACCGATCCAGGCATTCCAGAGGCTCAGCCCTCGGCTAACCAAAATGTCGAACACCAGCCGCCCATTGTTAACACGGATGATTTCAACACCACCACTTAAGCCACCAGAATAGACTCGTTTGGTTACAGCCATCGACTCAGGTGCACCCTGAACATCCTTGGCTGACACGATCGTTGTTTCTTCTACGGATGAACTGCTAGATGAGTCAATAACATTCCAAGACTTGGCTGCCATTTGCAAACTCCGACGGGGTAGTAATTCTGTGATGATTTATATGTCCCCATGATAACAACTCTCGTGTGACATTGGGTCAGCTCACGTGGCGCGGTGGTCGCTAAAGTAGCAACGTTTCCCGCAACTGCAGATCGGCCCTGCGGGTTCGGCTACGCCGAGCCCCGCGGTTGCTGTAGCATCAGGCGGCCGGATTGTGACCTGTGCGGTTGCATAACGTCATCCCTCTCGACGACCGGTTACTTGCAGTTCCGTGTTGCCGCCGGTAGGGTTTCGTCACTAAGATATAGATAGGACATCGCCTTGTTCATATTCTCCTATCGGGAAGTAAATCTCATGCGACATATCTGCAAGACACTCGTTGCATCGTTGCTCATTCTTACAGCAACCTCGTTTGCTGAGGCACAGGATCCTTCCAAGCGAATCAAGGATATTACTTTCGATACGGTCAAGTTCGAAATGAAGAAGGGCACAGCATGGAAACGTGAAATGCTGACTCCGGAAATTGAGAAGCTCGCGAATCAGTCCGTTCGGATCCGCGGTTATATGCTTCCCAGTTTCAAGCAAAACGGTATCACACAGTTTGTGCTCGTACGTGACAATTTGGAATGCTGCTTCGGTCCTGGAGCCGCACTCTACGATTGTGTTATCGTCGAAATGACAGGCAGTGCGTCAGCCAGCTATACCATTAGACCGATCGCAGTGGAAGGAAAGTTCACCGTTAAACCATTCAAAGGTCCAGACGGAAAACATCTGGCGATTTACCATCTGTCCGGTACTGCGGTTAAGCAATAACTACCGCTGCCATCAGATTCCTTTAGCGAATCCCAACCGCTTCAAGCTGGTAATATCCACCCTGAAGCTGCTCATCGCCCATTACGGTACCTGTGGTACCGACTGCCGTTCGCCGTGATTGATTCACCACAAGCCGACCCCAGATTTCACGGCGTTCACGGTTGTACTGAATTGTGACGTTGTCGGGCAACTGTACCTCAATCATATCCCAGGCTTTAGGCTGTCCGCCAAAGCAGCACGTATCGAAATCACCAACCAGTACGAATTGAGCGATGTTGCCCATGCCCGATACGCCCGGGTGAACATAGCCTTCGATATACACGTCTTGTCCGTCCGCCTTTACAGCGCGTTCTGGAATTCCACCTCGCGAACCAAAACCTTCCGGCTCCAGATGACTCCACTTTAGTGGAATGTGATTTTCCGGTACGCGCAGATAGAAGGAATACTCTTCCCACGCATATCCACCAATCAAACCAACGAGCGAAAGGACCAATGCTGCTCTGGCAGGAAGTCTACCAATCACACTTCCGTCACTTATGTTTATTTGATGAATGGCAAGCCATGAAATAAGCAGAGAAACAGCAGCAATTAACCAAAAGGTGGAGAAGTCCAGTACGGATAATAAACCAACAATCGATGTGGTTAACGCGCACAACGCAATACGACTGACAACACGATATTGCTTTAGAAACTCTGCCTGACGTGGATCCATCGCTTCGTCGCTACCGGATTCAGTATCGTCCTGCATTTGCTCCTCTTCAACAAATTGCTCATCTTGTAGATCTTCAGCCGACATAACTACATCTATCCAAGGATTGTCTTATTGTTTTGCACACGTATATCAGCTTTTCAAGTTGCGCCGCGAGGGAATCGTATCGCCATGAATGCATGTGCAATACTTACCGAGTGCCTATAAAACACTACAACATTCCTACGCACGGACTTTAATTACAGCGACTTGAAGTAGGTATGTGCACAAATCTATCGCCATAGAGCCGGCATGATTGTTACAACACGAATTGGCTTACACGTTGGATGGCCCAGCGAGAATTCGCCATTGTAAGAGAAGAATACCGGCAGCTACTAGAAGTGGTACGCCGACGGTTGTCCACAGGTTCGATTTATCCGCCACTTGTTGTGTTGGAATGCTCGACGCAGCTTGATCTGTACGCGAGTTATCCGTCGACTCAGCACCGGTACTTGCAACTAGAGTACTCGTTGCCGGCGATGCAACTGCTGGAGTTTCTTCTTCAACACCTGGCACGTCTACACTTGTCTGTTTCGTTGTTGCTTCCACTGTTGGCACAGTGGATGTGGATTCCTCACTAACGCTCGTATCGGAGGCGGACGTCTTACGACCTTCTGATGTTGCTCCAGGGCCGGGTGCAGCACCGGCACCAAATGGGAAGAACGTATTGGCACGTCGCACAGCAGCTGGATCAATCTTCTCCAGTGCCTTGATCTGTTTCTCTGCAACCGGAAGTGGGCATTGACGCAGGTAATTCACAACAGGAACTCGCACCCAGCTAGTTTCTTCATCTGCATCCTTGAAAAGCTTCACCAGTCGATCAATGTGTGACCAGTCTTCCCAGCGAGCAAGATCCGGAATAACCAAATCTGCTAATTGCGGGCGATCCAGCATATACGACATCGCGGCCAGAATACGTTTACGCGGAATAATATCTGCTTCTGTACCGTGGAAGCGGAGAGCCATGATTGCTGCATATGTGTCAGCGTATTCAGACTTCTTGTTCTTAAGGAATTGCTCTTCGATCAATGGCATGCCTTCTGAACCCTTCAGTGTGAGATAGCAGCCGATCAATGCATCCAGACCACGTTTCTGTTTCCGGTCTGATGAACGAAGCATGTCTTCGAGCATGCCGACATCGTTTTTGTCGCCGCACACGCCGAGCATCGTTAGGTACAGTCGGCGTCGACTTGCAGGAATCTCTACATCTGCGATCCACTCCAGAAGTTGTGATTTGTCCATTTCACCTTTGATCGCCTTGACGACACTGTATGGTGACTTGGCAAACTCATCGTATGCATCCATTGCTAGTGTTTCTTCGTCATCTTCCAGATGTTGCTGGAAGAAGAGTAGTCGCTGTTTTGGATCTTTAGGTAACGCCAGAACCAGCTTTAGATAGTTTTTTGTGCGATCTGAGATCTTAAGCGGTGTCGACCACATTACGTTTGGGGGATCGACTCCAAGAACGAGAAACTCGCTACCAATTTTGGCTTCGCCAAAGAAAATAGCGCGAACCACTTTGGAAGTGACAACCTGACCACCCTTGATGATTTCTGTAATCTCAAATTCTGCCTTGGGGATTTCCTGTCCTTCTGAGAGACGCGTTCCAGGCTTGATAGGTGGAGCTGGCTTTACAAGCTTTGCATAAACAGCGACATCCATCGCTTCGATGCTCTCGGCAAACGTCTGTGATGTTGCCTGACAGAACGGGCACGCATCTGCAGTTCGTTGCACCAAACTTAGTCCGGCGATCAATGAAAACGCTAACGTTGCACTGATAAGTCGCTTCATCTTGGAAACCCTCAACACGCCAATTTGAATGGCGCGTCTATATAATTGTGACAAGATTAGAGCTGCCGACGGCTAAAACACCGCGCGCACCGGCACCTAACTTACGTAACATACTTTATTTTTAGTTAAGACTGCATAGGTAAGGCAATATTTAACGAGACATAATTCGCTCGATTTATCACATTTAGCACCCTTTTCAAACTGCACAAAAACGGTAAATACTGCAAAACATGGATGCTAAACCCAACTACAGTGCCACTTTGCCCGTAAACCACATATACAGATTTTTTTGGTCACATTTATTTTTGTTTATGCGTATTGATCCTAATTCAAGGCCTACAAGCTCAACCCCGCTCCGTGCTATTATGGGATGACAACCAACTGTGTCAGCAAATACCCAAATCAGCAAAGCCACCACACACACAAAGCTCTCCGAAATGCTCCTACAGATCAACGATTTAAAAAAGGCATATCTCCAGCCGGATGGCGAGGTTCTGCCAATCCTGGACATCCCTTCTTACAAGGTTGATAAGGGTGAGCCGGTTGTATTGATTGGGAGAAGCGGAGGCGGAAAGACCACGTTTCTTCATTCCGTTGCTGGAATCACCACGGTTGATAGTGGACAGATCCTGTTTGATTCCAATCCTATTCAAAAACTACCGGAAGAGGCTCGCGACAGATTCAGAGCAGATAATATCGGTTACGTCTACCAAACCTTTAATCTGCTTAGCCCCTTCACAGCACTAGAAAACGTCTTATTGGGAATGACGTTTTCCAAAGGCAAGACCGACAAGGAATATGCCAACTGGTTGCTCGACCGAGTGGGACTAAGCCACCGATTGACGCACAAGCCAGATGCATTGAGTGTCGGCGAACAACAACGTGTTGCCGTAGCCCGCGCACTGGCAAACAAACCAAAGCTACTCCTTGCCGACGAACCCACAGCGAATATTGACCCGGCAAATCAACAGAGCATTATCGATCTGATACGTGAAACATGTAATGAGAACGATGTTGCGTTAATCATGGTTACTCATTCAATGGAAGTTGCCGACCAATTCGACCGGGTCGACAAACTGGATGATATCAATGAACTGGCTCAGGCCGTCACGGGGGGAACACACGCATGAACCTCTGGAACATTGCATACCGCAGCGTTAAGCAACGTCGCTTGGCCTCCATCCTCACGAGCATCTCGATGGCGCTTGGCGTCACGCTTGTAGTAGCTGTCTTGACCATTTCCGGTGTCGTGAAGACGTCATTCGAAACGAGCACATCGCTTGGCTACAACATGGTCGTCGGCGCCAAAGGTGGTGCACTTCAACTAACAATGAACTCGGTGTTCTACCTCAGCGAACCGATTGAAAACATTCCTTATGAGTACTACCTCGAGTTTTTGCCTCTGGAGCCAAGACAGGCGGCCTATGAAAACTCACATGTCTATCGCGCAGTTGCACAACAAAACGAGCTTCGTGAATTAGTCGTTTCCACGACAGCCGCAACCGGTGGACTAGCGTCGTCTCTTGCTCAGGAATTACTAAACGACCAGTTAGACCAACAACTGGAACAAGCATTGCCATGGAAACGGCAAGGCAAATTCTCCGGTTTTACTGGCTTGGTAATTCCACTCTGCCTGGGAGATTACTTCGGGAGTTTTCGAGTGATGGGAACCACTCCGGACTTGTTTAACGAACTCAAGTACGGACCTCAGGCTGACCGTGAGTATACGTTTGCCGAAGGACGCAACTTTGTGACCCATAGCGAGGAGTATGGATTTTATGAAGCTGTCGTTGGTGCGTCCGTCGCGCGAGAAATGAACCTAACGCTCGGAGCAGAGATTCAACCATCCCACGGTGCACAGAGCGGTGATGTCCACGCAACAGCCTTTACCGTTGTCGGCATCCTCGACTCAACCGGTACTCCAAACGACCGCGGAGTATTCATCAACATGGAAGGTTTCTACCTGATGGATGACCATGCCAAGCCGGTTGATCAGGAAGAGGATTTTCAAGGTGTCGAAGTAAATAAGACGGCACCAAGTGGATTAACGCTGGAAAATCGTGAGATCACTTCGATGCTACTGCTAACCGCCAGTCCAATTTTTGCTCCGAGCCTTGAGAACACAATCAACGAATCGAATACTGCTCAGGCAGTTTTTCCAATCAAAGAAATCACGGTCATGTTCGACAGTTTCGTCGATCCGGCTCGAGATTTACTACTGGTGATTACGATCCTTGTGTGCCTTGTTTCAGCAGTTAGCATTCTGGTCAGTATCTACAACACGATGAGTGAGCGACGCAAAGAAATCGCGATTCTGAGATCATTAGGTGCACGGCGGAATACGGTAATGTTCATCATCATGATCGAGTCATTTATCCTGTCAGCGTTTGGGGGCATATTCGGTTTCATCTGTGGCCACGGTCTCATAACACTTGGTAGTGATGCAATTGAAGGCCGGACTGGAATCTCGATCGGGTTCTTTGACTTTGCTCCTCCACTGGGGATGAATCCTGACACGATCATGGGCAGTGTTAGTCCGGAATTAATGATCATCCCGGGCATGATTATACTGAGCGTTGTCGCCGGCATTCTGCCAGCACTTTCTGCTTATCGCACAGACGTCTCGCAAAGTCTGTAGATGATGGGAAGATAGACGACCATTAGGACGGACACTTGGCAGCGTGATCCGGAATGGACCACTGGCGATGAGTCGCCGAAACAGTATTCCAAGTTTCCTTGATACCTAACTTTGACGCCGGACCTTCATCTAACAACGACAGACTATTTATTTTACGATTTACTCATGGGCAAAAAGAATAAAAAGAAGAAGAAAGCTGAGCAGTCGGAGAATCCGAACTTCAAGCCCATTGCCGAGAATCGAAAAGCCCGACACAAGTATCAGGTACTCGATACGCTCGAGTGCGGGTTGGCACTCATTGGCAGCGAAGTGAAGAGCCTTCGCCTTAATCGTGTTTCACTCGATGAAGCTTATGCCCGCGTCCAAAATCGCGAAGTTTGGCTGGTTGGTTGTGACATTCCCGAGTACAAGCAAGCAAGCCAAATGAATCATGCCCCGAAGCGACCTCGCAAGCTGCTGATGCATCAAAGTGAGATCCGTAAATTCGCAGGTAAGGCTCATGAAAATGGCCTGACTCTCGTCCCTCTCAAAATGTATTTCAATCACCGTGGAATCGCCAAATGTCTCGTTGGCCTCTGTCGCGGCAAGAAAACTCATGACAAACGTGAAGCGCTCAAGAAAGCTGACACGCAACGCGGCCTTCAGCGAGCCATGCGTAGAAGATAGTCCGGAGACGATTGAGCACTATGCGGAACTTCAAAGATAGCCGCGTAATGTTTCACCTGCTTGGAACTGTCAAATACGACCTGGTGAACAAACTTCAAAAGCAAATTATTAATCTCGCGACGTTTTCAACTGCCTTTGATCCACGCCAAATAACAGTCCTTCTTTGCGAACATAATCCGGTCGTGACCGTTGGCTATTCCGGATCACGATCACACATTCGTCTTTCCGCAGAACAACTCCGAAAGCAGAACTTGACGACGAAATGGGTGAATCGTGGTGGGGGCTGCTTGCTGCATGGCAAAGGACAGCTTGGCGTTTACCCGATCGTGCCAATCAGCACCTTCGCCACATCAACCAAAGCAATTGCGCAGCTACTACGTGATGCGGTTCGTTCTGGCCTCGAAGAAATCGATTATCAAACCACAACGTACGAATCCAACAGTGCTGTTTGGGGACGCACCGGAGCCGTTGCAACAGTAGGAATTGGTAAACATGAAGATATGACCACTCATGGAGCGTATATCAATGTGAATCCGGAGATGAAGCACTTTAGACATATCGATAGCGTGACGAGATTGCCGGAGGGTCAATCCAAGCAGACGTTGTCATGTCTGCTAGCCGAAAGACGTCGTGCTGTTAGAATGTCGCAAGTAAGATCCACGCTGATTGAAAGTGTTGGTCATGCTTTTGGTTGTGACGATTATCACATAACAACCGGACACCCCGAACTGAGAAGGATGGTCTCAACAGAGCATTAAGCAATGACCGAATCCTCTTCACAATTCGAATTGCCCATTGTTCAAGCGATGCCTGAGCAATTGCCTTCTCGCACAACTGAACGAGAGAGGCTTCCCAGATGGCTTAAGCGTGAAGTGCCAAAGGGCAATGCCAATCATTTCACTGAAGGGCTGCTGGACGAACTCGGATTAGAAACCGTTTGCGATAACGCAAAGTGTCCAAATCGAATGGAGTGTTACTCTCAGCTTACCGCAACGTTTATGATCCTTGGAAACGTGTGCACAAGACCTTGCGGATTCTGTGCCGTGGGTCGCGGTGTACCAGACGAATTAGAAGCAGACGAACCAGAACGACTAGCCGAGGCGGCCGTTCGACTGGGATTAAAACATGTCGTCATCACTTCTGTCACACGTGATGACTTGCCAGATGGCGGTGCTGAACACTACCACCAGTGTATTCTTGCCGTTCGTGATCGATGTGATGCTACCATCGAAGTACTGACACCGGACTTCGTGGACAATTTACCGGCGCTGGATCGCGTCATTGATGCGAAACCTGAGGTCTTCAATCACAACACAGAAACGGTACCAAGATTGTACCGCCGCGTACGTGGCCCCAAGAGTCGATATAAGTGGACGCTCGGCATGTTGCAGCATATCAAGCGACAGGATCCAGACATCAAAACGAAGAGCGGGCTGATGCTTGGACTTGGTGAAACACGAGATGAAATCCTCGATGTATTGGCGGACCTTCGCGAGTACCAGTGTGATTTCCTGACACTTGGTCAGTATCTTCAACCCGGCCCGGGTTATCTTGGAGTTCAGAGATTTATCCCACCGGACGAATTCGATGAACTCGGTGATATGGCAAAACAAATGGGATTTGAAAAAGTCGCAAGTGGCCCGTTTGTTCGCAGCAGTTACCACGCACGTGACATGGCAGAATCATAAATTCAAGACAATTGACAACGTCAATTAAGCCAGCGTCAGCGACCCCCACAGACTTGGATCTTCGGTAACCGGATAGTCATCCCCAAGACTGAAGTGCTGTGTCCCCAACTCCCGGTCGGTAACTTTATAAAAGAACCCTAAACGCTGGTACTCATCAGGATTAAATCCAGTCAGCGCATCGGCTGGGATGAATGCCTGAAGCTCATAACCATCCCGCTTGATGGCACTCTTGACTCGAAGGGAGTCCGGGATAATCGGATTCGGATGTTGTTTAGCACGGTTGATTGGCATTAACCTCGCCGATGGTTGAGTGAATCCTTTTCCAGCTCCAACCGGTAAGAGCACAAACCAATGGCAATACTGTGTCGCCCTGTGAATCATGTGGGTATCACGAGTATCAATCCAAATCTGCAGGCCGTCACTATCTTCAGGCTTTTGCGTTCGAGCCCAAATCGACTGAGATTTTCCCCGCACAGTTAAATGCACATAAATACCGTTCGCATTCCAACCTACTTTTAGATCAGCAAATTGCTTTGCACCGGTCAGGTCATTAAACGTCCCCAAGTCGTGACGATCGGTCAGCTTAGCGCCTGATGCATCGGACCATTTACTTCGTGTCTTTTCCAACGACTGCGAGAATTGAAACAAAAGCGTTGGATCAATCAGTTGTGGACTTTGCATTTCTGCCATGACTTGCTCTCCTACTGTTCCAATTCCAGCTGTTCACGCAGGTAGTTTTCAAGGTCACCACTATAGATATCCTCAACACTTCGAAAGTAGATTTTCACATGATCACGATCTGCTTTTCCACTTTCGACTTCACGCTTACGACCTAGTTCTGCAATTCGTCCGGTTGTCGTTTGGCCTCTTGGGGTATTGAGAATCAACAGCAGGTCTTCCGCTTTCTTGGTGTTAATCGTCACCCAAGGCATACGACCACCTTTTTGATACAGATGCACCAACACCTTGTTGTTCCACAGGAACTGACCATCCGGCACAAGACTCATCAGAAGTCCGTACAGGTCTTCCCAAACTTCCGCGGGCCATTTGATATTGCGGCCGCCGGTAAAGCCTTTTCTTGAGAAGTGCCACTGCTGACCGGCTTTTTTCCAAGGCGTGTGTTTATTCGGATCCTTGGCCGTCGAGTCTGTAACTTTAGTAAACCCGTTCGCTGCTGTTTCAATGAATTCCCAAAACACCGGGTTATCGATTTCTTCCCAACTGTGAGCTCTGATTTCCACTTCCTGCCACGGGCCTCTCAGCGACTTCACTTTCACTCTCGGCTCGTTGCCATAAACCGGCAACTCATCCATTTGATTGAGTGTCTTCAATGCCATTGCCGGCACCAGTTGTTCACGCTTAAACGTACCCGTTGCTGTACGGAATTTCATTTTAAGTAGCCACGCTTCGGCTGTGATCGCGTGAAAAAACCAACCTTGGCTCTTTTTCTGAGCAGCAATTTCAACAACAGTTCGACTACTGTAATCGGTATCACCAAAGCTGCCATGTTTTTCAATTCGCTGGATAACTTCAGCCAGAATCTTTCCCTCCCAGCGGCAAGGTTCACCACGGCGCCCAACACGATCCACCGTGTGCCATTTAAGGCCGTCGACTTCCCATGGCATGCTAGCCTCGTCGCCAGCATCACTTATCGATAAGTCACCCTCTTGCTCTTCGTTAGCATCTGAGGGATCAAACGATACGCGTTTCTCATACGGACCCTCATCAAGCACTGGCGACAAGGCTTGTGCGGTGTGGCTTGGGATTTTTTGTTTTGTCTTGCCGGCAAACTTCTTTGATAGAGCTTCAGGAGTACCCTGTCCTACGATTTGACCGCCAGCTTCGCCAGCCTCCGGCCCAATATCGATAATCCAGTCAGCCGATTTAATCAGATCCAGATTATGTTCAATGACAACGACGGTATTTCCCAGATCAACGAGTCGTTGCAGGACATCAAGCAGCTTTCGTAAGTCATCAAAGTGCAACCCGGTGGTTGGCTCGTCTAACAGATACAGCGTCCGGCCGGTATCCGGTCGAGACAATTCTGCCGCGAGCTTAACGCGTTGTGCTTCACCACCTGATAGCGTTGGAGCAGATTGGCCTATGGTCAGATAGTCCAAACCAACATCACAAAGTGTCTGGAGGACTTTCCTAATTTTTGGAATGTTATCAAACAAGTCCAATGCTTCTTTGCAGGTCATAGCAAGCACGTCACTGATGGAGCGACCACGGAATTGCACCGTCAGCGTCTCATCGTTGTAGCGTTTACCTTCGCAGGTTTCACACGGCACCCACACGTCAGGTAAGAAGTGCATTTCGATGCATTTTTGTCCTTGTCCGTCACAATCATCACAGCGACCTCCCGGCACATTGAAGCTGAAGCGGCGAGCGGTGTAACCACGAATCTTGGCATCCGGCAACTTCGAAAACAGCTCACGAATTAAATCGAACATGCCTGTATAGGTTGCCGGATTTGAAGACGGCGAATTACCTAGTGGGTTTTGGTTTACGCGAATGACCTTGTTTATGTATTCCAGTCCGTCGATTCGCTCATGAGCTCCAGGAATCAGCGATGCTCGATGAAGTCGGCGGGCAAGCGCCGGATAGAGTGTATCGTCGATCAGAGAACTCTTTCCACTACCACTCGGTCCGGTGATCGCCGTTAAGGTTCCAAGCGGGATACGTAAATCCACGTGCTTGAGATTATTATGCGAAGCTTCGATCACTTCGAGCCACTGACTGCCGGACTTTGCACTATCAATGACCGGTCTACGATTCTCCGGAATCGGAATCGACTTCATGCCATTCAGATAAGGCCCGGTCACACTGCCCTTGAGTTTGCTTACCTGATCAATACTGCCGTGGGCCACAATTTGTCCACCGTGATTTCCACTGCCTGGCCCAAAGTCGTACAGGTAGTCACTCCCTTCAATCACTTCTCGATCATGTTCAACAACAAGAAGTGTGTTTCCCAAATCTCGAAGTTTATGAAGTGCTCGCAACAAGCGGCCGTTATCTCTTGGATGTAAACCGATCGTCGGTTCGTCGAGAACATACAGCACACCACACAGTCCGCTACCAAGTTGGCTGGCAAGGCGAATCCGCTGTGCTTCACCGTTAGACAATGTGGCGGATGGGCGATTCAGGCTGAGATAGAACAGACCTATTTCAATCAGGAATTCCAATCTCGCTTTAATTTCACGTAGTAACTCGCCGGCAATCAGTTGTTCGCGGTCGTCCAACTCCCACTCATTTACGAGTGCAAGCAGATCACCAAGCGGCGCGCGGCAGAGTGTTTCAACCGTTTCGTTTCTAAAGCGATAGGCACCTGCGTCGTCACGTATACGACTACCACCGCAAGTTGAACATTCAACTTCGTCAATTAAGTGTTCTAATCTGCTTCTCAATGAAGCGGATAACCGTGATGCTTCAGCGAGAGCGGGGTACAACCCTTTGAATTGAAAACTAAATTTCCTCGCCGGATCATCTCCGTCGGCCGGCATCTGCACGTCGATCCATTGAGGAGGTCCGCCATGTAGCATGATCCGTCGCTGGCGAGGCGTAAGCTTCTCAAATGGCACATCGGTAGGCACGGCAAGTTTTGCGCCGAGAGCCTCGAGCATCGCGCGGCTGATTCGATTCTCAAGATCAGGCCACAGCTTTAAAACTCCTTCGGCCAACGTAAGGCGGGTATCAGGAATCATGATTCCAAGGTTTGCACCCGTTTGAGTACCAATTCCTTCGCACGATGAACACCAGCCAAGGTTGCTATTGAAGGAAAAATGATGTGGCGTGAGATGTTCAAAGCTACGTCCGCAGGAATTGCAGGCAAGGTGCTGACTGTGTGGCACCACTTCCCACTGCGTTTCATCCTGAGATTCGTTTACGAGGGCGACTTCCATTTCACCTTTGCCAAGCTGTAGCGCCAGTTCAATACTTTCAGCAATTCTCGACCGGTCGCTTTCCCGAGCCGTGATACGATCCACCACGACGGTGACATGATGAACGCTTCGGCGATCAAGCTCCGGTATTTCATCAATGCGATACGTCGTACGATCGATACGTACACGCTGAAAACCGGAAGTCCGAATCTCATCCCATAACTGTCCGTAGTCCTGACCGGGGTCGAGCTCCATGGGTGCCATCAGGAACATCCGGGTTCCTTCTTCACAATCCAGAACTTTATCGATAATCTGATCCGCCGCCTGCGTTCCAACGGCAATATCACAGTCAGGGCAATGTGGCACACCACACCGGGCCATCAGGATTCTCAGGTAATCATAAATTTCGGTTACAGTACCAACCGTGGATCTCGGGGTGTGGCCGAGGTTCTTCTGTTCAATGGCAATAGCCGGTGACAGCCCTTCGATGTAGTCGAGCTGGGGTTTCTGCATTTGATTTATGAACTGTCGAGCATAGCTACTTAAGCTCTCGACGTATCTGCGCTGACCTTCTGCGTAGATCGTGTCCATGGCCAGCGATGTCTTACCAGAGCCACTCGGACCGGAAAACACTGTCATGTGGTCACGGGCAATTTCTGTGTCCACCATTTTCAAGTTGTGCTGACGGGCACCAGTCACCTTGATTCGCTTTAGCTCACGATCCGCTTTAGCCGCAAGTTCTTCATCACGCTTTCCTTCTGCTGCGGGATTTGCTTCGCCGCGTAATACACGTGCTAATGCTCTGCCCGTGAAAGACTCCTCGCAATCGGCAACCTGTTCTGGCGTTCCCTGACAGACGATCTCACCACCGTCTTCGCCACCTTCGGGGCCAAGATCAATTACCCAGTCTGCTGTCTTAATAACATCCAAATTATGTTCGACGATTAAGACAGTGTTTCCGTTTTCCACAAAGGCATGGAGTACCTTCAGGAGCATTTGGATATCTGCGAAATGCAGTCCGGTTGTTGGCTCGTCGAGTAAATACAATGTTTGGCCGGTGCTTTTCTTAACCAGCTCTTTCGCTAATTTGATGCGTTGCGCTTCGCCTCCAGAGAGAGTAGGGGACGATTGTCCGAGTTTGATGTACTCAAGCCCCACATCTTTAAGCGTCGATAGCTTGTGGTGGATTTTCGGAATATTCTCAAACAACTCTAACGCTTCGCCAATTTCCATGGTCAGCACGTCAGCAATGGAATGTCCTTTGAACTGCACCTGCAGCGTTTCGCGATTAAAGCGGTTACCGTTGCATACCGGACAGGTCACCCAAACATCGGCCAAAAAGTCCATTTCCAGCCGATTCGTACCATTCCCTTCACACGCCTCACAACGGCCACCTTTGACGTTGAAACTGAATCGACCCGGCTTATATCCACGGCGTTTGGCGTCGGGGAGTTGTGAAAACAAGTTTCGAATGTCATCGAAAACTTTTATATAGGTAGCTGGATTAGATCTCGGTGTACGGCCAATTGGTGACTGATCGATGGCAATCATCTTGTCCAGATATTCGATACCATCGATGGCGGCATGTTCTCCGGGCGTACCAAGGCCGTTGTTTAAATCGCGCCTAAGTGCTTCCACAAGAATGTCATTGACCAGGGAGCTTTTGCCGCTGCCGGATACTCCCGTAATGCAAACCAGATTGCCTGTGGGTATTTCGACATCAACCGATTTGAGATTGTTGTGAGAGGCTTCTCGCACCGTAACGGATTCTTCGTTTTGTGGGCGTCGTGTATCCGGGATTTCAATCTCGCGTTTTCCGGCAAGAAACTGACCGGTAACACTGCGGTCCTGTGATTCAATCTCATCGATTGATCCACGGGCGACGATTTCGCCGCCGCAGATACCAGCGCCGGGGCCGAAGTCCACAAGGTAATCCGCTGTCCGCATCGTGTCTTCATCATGCTCGACAACAACAACGGTGTTTCCAATATCTCGCAGGTGCTTCAACGTTTGCAGCAACCGGTCGTTATCTCTCGGATGCAATCCGATCGACGGTTCATCAAGAATATACAGAACGCCGACAAGCCCTGATCCGATTTGTGCTGCAAGTCGTATCCGCTGTGCTTCACCACCGGAAAGTGTCGGTGCCGTTCGATTTAGTGCCAGATACTCCAGCCCGACATTAAGTAGAAAACCGAGTCGTCCGCGAATTTCCTTAAGAGCTTCTTCTGCAATGATCGCGGATGTGGGGTCTAACTCAATCTGACCAAAGAAGTCTGCGGCATCTTTCACACTCAAGGCACATACATCCGGTAGACTTTGCCATGGCGACTGCTCAAACCGCGGATGAGATGACTCCAGTTTTACAGAACGTGCCTGAGCCACTAACCGCTGCCCATTGCATGTGGGGCATTCGATTGTCCGCATGTATTTTTCGAGTTGCCGCAGTTGCACCTTGCTCTTGCTGCCCGTGTACTTGGACTTGAGTTCGGGGATAATCCCTTCAAAGGTGCCACCATATTTCAGAGGCGCATTTCCACCTCGCCAAGTAAAGGTGATGTGATGGTCACCGGCTCCCCAAAGCCAAATATCTTTCGCCTGCTGTGGAAGCTCTGCCCAGGGTGATTCAAGCAGCAGACCTTCAGGGAATTCGTGAAGGCGCTCCATCGTTTCGGCTACACCCTTGTAGATATGACGTCGCCAACGACCCATTTTTTTCCAGGTGCCGGTAGTGTCGATACAGCCCTGCATGAAACTTAATGATGTGTCCGGGATCAACAGGTTTTCATCGAACGAATATAGCGTGCCCAGACCATCGCACTTCTGACACATGCCTCGAGGGCTGTTAAAGCTGAACAGTTGTGGGCTGGGCGTTGGAAAACTGATTCCACAATCGGTACAAGCGTATTCACTCGAGAAGATTTTGTCCGAGACATCTTTATCCGATTCCAAAGCGACAAACAGTGTGCCATCACCAAGCTTAAGAGCCTGTTCGACGGATTCTGTAAGTCGGGACCGGATGTCCGACTTGATTTGCACTCGATCTACGACCACTTCGATATCGTGTCGTCGGCGTCGGTCAAGTGACGGAGGGTCGCTCAGTGGAAACACCTGTCCGTCCGCGCGGATGCGAATATAGCCCTGTCTGAGAAGGTCTTCAAACAGATCCTTGTGTTCACCTTTTTGGCCACGGATCAGAGGAGCCAGAATGCTAAATCGGGTATCTGGCTCAAGTGTCAAAATACCGGAGACGATTTGCTCGAGGCTTTGCGCTGTGATTTTTCGATTACATTGCGGACAGTAACCGGTGCCGACTCTCGAATACAGAACACGCAGAAAATCGTAGATTTCCGTGATGGTGCCAACGGTGCTGCGAGGGTTTCGGCCCGCTGTCTTTTGTGAAATCGAAATCGTTGGGCTTAAGCCGCTGATTAGATCGACGTCCGGTTTTGGCATTTGCCCAAGGAATTGGCGGGCAAAACTGCTGAGGCTTTCAATGTAACGGCGTTGGCCTTCGGCAAAGACAGTATCAAACGCCAAAGAGCTCTTTCCGCTGCCACTAACGCCTGTCATACAGATCAATTGGTTGCGTGGGAGCGTGACGCTGACATCACACAGATTGTGCTCCCTGGCACCTTTGACAACGATATCGGAAACGGGCATGAATACGGGCTCTCTTTGGTTCTCAGCAAGAACAAGCCCGCATTGTATGGCGGAAAGAAAATCCTATCCATGGGCGGTAAGGATTAGAGAGTCACCGGTGTCACTCCGGATTCCCGATCTGAGAAATGTATTCGGAGATCCGCGCGTGCAAGTCAAGTAACTCCTGCCACTTCTCATTACTAAAGGAGATGGCTTCCCCAAGTAGTTCAGCACCTCGCACAATGGATCGCATTCGAATGTGGAAGAATTCCATTATTTCAGAAAGCTGGGCAGCCTGACCTGGCGTGAGTCGTTCGGGGATCGTTGGAGGTTCCAGATCGAACATGGCGGCCTGCAGTTCTGCATCGCTCATGGCCATGTCGTAGCTGCTGCCGCCGGCACCGGGAAGACTACTGCCAGTTGGATCGTCCTTTTTATTCTCTTTGAGCGTTGCTAAACGGTCGTTGATTTGTTCACGAGATCCGAATAGCAGCACGCTTCTGCCGATACTCAAGAGGTCGCCAAATCGCAGGATACGGAGTTGGATCTCTTCTCCGTTTACCTTGGTACCGTTAGTACTTTCAAGGTCAGTCAGCACAATCTGCTCATGATCTTGCTGGATTTTTGCATGAAAGCGGCTGACCCGTTCATCGTTTAACTGAATGGTATTACCGTCTTCTCTGCCAATGGTGATCGGAGCTTCAATTTCGGAGAAAAGTTTTCCGCGATCACTACCATCCAGGATGCGCAGCGTGATTTTAGACGAATCGTCTGACATAACCTTTCCTTAAATGGTGTGAGATTAGAGCGATAGGTGTGGTAACAAGTTTGTGAGAAGAAATCGACGTATAAACGAATCATCTCGAACGGCAAAATATTCTATACATCGTATTGGTTCATCGTCGGTGAAAAAATAGGCAGCGTCAAGAATGAAGATTCTTGAGCTTGTGGGAGTTGCAAAAGCAGAGCGTCGGGAATATGTTCAGTTCAAGACACGCATCCGTAGCTCAATTGGATAGAGCATCGGTCTTCGGAACCGAGGGTTGGGGGTTCGACTCCCTCCGGATGTGCTCCACTAAAGGCTCTTCAGGATCAACATCGATCTGGAAGAGCTTTTTTAATGCATAATTAAGGGTTTTGCCCTCTTCTGTATCAAACGGCTTCTCTGAAGTGGGCTGCTATGGGCCGTTTCGCTGTGAACTGAGCATGGACTGGAGTCCACATTCCATGAACCAGAGACAAGTCAGCGAGCTTCTGATGATGAGGAGCATAACGCTGAATGGCTCTGGGATGTAGATCGAGCGGAGTTCGACTACAGGTTGGTTCATGGCGATATCATAATTCTTGAAGGCAGTAGAGAAAAATTAGAATACGGCATCGAGGATATCGATGCTGCTTGCCGATTCTCGGTTGACACGACCATTCGCATTTTGGTACTTTCCGATTCACTGGGCAGAGCACATCGGCAGCAGACGTCATCAATCAGAGAATAATCAGTCAAGATGCCTCGATTCACCGTTATTCACGCAGATAAACCATCCGTGGGACGTGGGTGCCGTGGGCGAACCCTTTCCTTGTTTCTGAAGTGTTTTGCGGGACGGAGAAATGTTCGCGACCTAAAGTCTTCGAATTTGAGCCGTCGGAGAATGGAGTCCGCTGATTATTTATTCATCGGTATTCCAACTCGATTGACCTCTTCGCAATTATCGTCGTTTAACGCCCGAAATGTCATTCTGTTTGACTATGCCGATTGCCCTGAAGCTGACTGGAACGATTCGGATCGGAAGTTCCTGACTTCTATGACCGATCGATACTTCAAGCCATGTGTGGCAAATCATTGGAATCCCAAAGTTCATTGGGGATGTTTGCCTCTTCGACGTAATTGGAAATTAACCACCGAGTTAATCAAACGTCGCGTAAGAGAGAAGGGTAAGCCTCAGATACCAGAAAAAAAGTACGATATCGGCTTCATGGGTTATCCTACATGTTTGACGGAAAAGTATGGAGCAAATCATTTTCAGTATCCTCAGCGAATCAATTGGATGAAAGAACTCGCAGGGCAACGGGATTGGACGAAATGGGGTGGGATTTGTTCCAACACAAAGTGGCGAAAGAAACTTGAACAAACCCATGGAGATCTATCCGACATCTATATCAGAAATAATCGTCTACCCTACAGGCATTATTTCAAGCATCTGAATCAGTGCCAGACGGTACTAACTCCGGCAGGAAACGCGAGATGGACCTATCGACATTATGAATCGGTCTACACTCGTTCGATGATGCTGTCCACCGATCTGAGTGCATATCGACTATTGATTCCACTACCCAAATCAAACTTGGTTTATGTAGAGGACCATGCATCCATACTTCCTTTTATCTCACTTGCAACATCTCTGTTTAATAAGAATTCAGAATTGGTTCTAGACGCAGAAAGAGAGCTAGAGCAGTACTTGCGTAATGGACAGTACAGTCGCAAAAGACCCTTGGTATGGGAACGTTTTGAATCGGAGCTTTCGGGTGCATTTGAACACGGAACAAACCGGTTGCGTCATGCGTCCTGACTGGTCGACATGACCGGTTGGTATCAATTCATTAACTTGGTGAGTCTGTTTTATTATTCCTAAGCGGGCGTGAGGATTCAGCGTAGAGACTGTCAGTGATCCGTTGGCGGCTACTCGACTAAGACAAAGGAAGGAAAATCGACAACCCACAACCAAGACGTTGCTCCTGAACTACCTCACGCCGTGTGCCAAAGTAGGTTCCCTCACAAAGTGAAACTAAAACCCCACACCCCAATCACTCATCATCTTCAGTAACTTCAAACACCTCGTCGCAAACATCACACACAATCGCTGTGCTTCCTCTGAGCCGATTGGAAGTAGAATACCCATGCCACACTCAGGACAAGCAACATCACCTCCCAACGCAAACGTCATCGCTTCATAATCAAGTCACTCTTCCATCAACCACAACTCCTAAGTTCACCTGTTCTGCCCACGAAATCCTGCCGATTGTCTAACATTTGCCCAACAGCCAACAAAGATTACGCTATACCTCTTGTTTTGCGGGAATGCACGCTACTGTGCTTTACCAATTCGGAAGCTTCGTTGACTACTGAATCAGCGTGGTTTTCGCAATTTACGGCGGCTTCTGATATCTGATTCAGGATCATTTCGGTCATTTCCGCTTCCGAGGACCCTTTTCTGGTTCTTAAACTGGCGTTGCGAAGGCAAGATTATCAGGCTTTTGACCGCAACGAACGACTCACCGAAGTCTATGATGCTCATGTAATTCAAGAGTGGGTCGACTAAGTCGAACCCAGGAGTGACTTACTGCCCACTGCTGATTCGACTGCGCGGATTCCTGCTTACCTAGTTTCCTGCTTACCTAGAGGAACGTACTTTTGCTATCAAACAAACTCTTCGCATTTCTGCTTACCGTATTTGCAACGTCTGTATTTGCAACGTCTGTTGCTTTAGCCCAATCAAACTGGCCAATGGCCGGTGGTCCTGAGGGGCGATGGACGGTAAGCGGTCCACAACCTCCCCTGAATTTCAGTGTTCGCACTAATCAAAATATTCAGTGGAAGACTACTTTGCCCGAAGGTGGACAAAGTGGGATTACGATTTTCGACGACATGGTCTTTCTATCCGTTATGAAACCCTGGACTCCGCAACATGATCCAGACGAATTAAAGGCTCAGCAAGACGAGATCCTCAAACGCAAAGCGGTGATACTCGAAGCGATTGATAAAGAAATAATTGATTTCAACATTCCCTATGCGGCATTGCACTCATCGTACAAAGGTCACCACGCTCAAATCAACGACCTCATCACTAAACGCGTCCAAATGCTTCTGGACGAAGATCCAAAGCAAAATGTCAACAAATTGCAAGAAAGAGTTCGTCGATTTCATCCAAAGGTGAAGGAACTGGAATCAGAACAACGAAAACTAACGAGTCAGATGGATCGGATACGAATTGAGTATTCCGGAGATTATGCAGCAATCCAAAAAGCGAAGACTGACGTCGAGTTAAAAATCCGCAACTTGCCATCCCTCAAAGGAGCAGACATCGTTGGGTATTGTCTGGATGCCAACACCGGAGAAATTCTCTGGAGCGTAACGCTCAAAGGTTCGGTCGAGGGACCATACAATTACGGATTCAGCGACTCCAGTTCTCCAACTCCAATTTCCGATGGCCGGCACGTCTGGTTCGTCAATGCGAGTGGTTCGATGGGATGTTGGACCGTAGACGGGCAATTAGTTTGGTTTCGCGAATGGGCACCGTCCGCCAAAGCTCCATTCAACAAACAATTCGAGCCAATTCTCAGCGGTGATTGGATCCTCAACGTCGAGCCTTTGCCCAACGACGACCCCCGCAAAAAGAAAGAGGGTGAACGCAAATGGAATTATCTGAGGGCGATTAACAAGAAAACAGGGAAGACCGAATGGATCTCAGAAGACGCCATCACTCACTACAACACGCCGGTCGTCGGCAATCTCAATGGCCAGCCCTATGTGTTACAAGGCAGGGGTGGTCCGCACCAGGTTCCCGAACGCCCAAACGGGCTTAGCCTAACCAAGCTATTTGGAGAGGATGCCGGTAAAGCCCTGTGGCACTGGGACCCACAGGAAGAGACTCCGTTCGGTGCCCTGGCTAATCAGCATTGGGACAACCAGTTCGCGTATTGGCTAAAAACGGGGCACTTAAAACTAGCAGTACTCGATTCTAAAACCGGAATACAACTTCACGAACACGATCTGCTCAGTCGTGCCACCACTACCTTTTGGGATAGGGACAAGCAAAGTTATGAGACCCTGCACGAACAAACAATTCGTGGCATTGTGGATCTACGCCATACCAATATTGTTGCTGAAGGCTACTTTTACTTTTTAATCCGCGACAAATGGCAGGTGGCACGTGTGAATGTCGCGACAGGAAGAACGGAGTATCTGGAGCTGCCAAGTCAAATCCACCCGTCGGCCCAAGGGGTGAATGCGTGGACCTTCAACGAAGTACAGCCTAACGATACAAGAAACTCACGCGGGTTCGACGTAGCCCAGGATCCCCGCATTAAGCTTGGAGGATTTACAAAGTCCTTTTTAGGAGCGCCTACGGTCGTCAACGGCAGAATCTACTTTACGTCGATGACCGGACTCGTTTATGTTCTCGATGCAAAGGCCCGGAATTTTAATCGATCCGCGATTCTTGCCGTGAATGATTTGGGGCCCATCGGCCAAACCTGGACTGCCAATTCAATCTCTTATGCAAATGGCCGACTATTTCACCGCACCATGAAAGAGGTAATATGCATTGGCGAGGTTAAATAACTGAAATGCCGTTTCGATGCTATCCAGAGCACTGATTACAGTTTTCCGACTAACATGATCTGAATCGAAGGACCGAAATCAACTCTCACAAGAAATTTATGGTGATAACCCATGAGCAAAGAACCTTTAACGTCCAACGAGCAAGCCGAAAGCCCAGTTAAAAGTCCGCAACCTAAACGCAGTCAACGGTGGGCCTGGTTCTGGCGTACATTTCTTGTCGTCTCAATCGCCGCTGCTTGGTACTGTTTCTACGTCCCCGCAAACAGTATCGCCTGGGCAAGCGACTTCACAACCGCTCAACAACAGGCAATTGAAACCGACAAACCGATCATCCTCTTTTTTACTGGCGACTGGTGCGTCCCTTGCAAGATTATGAAACGAGAAGTCTGGGCGGATGACGACGTTTCGTCGTTAGTCAATGCAGAATTCATTCCAGTCTTGATCAATATAGACTCGCCTCAGGATGCCGATGTACCGGAACGATACAAGGTGCGTGGCACTCCAATTACAATCGTCACTGACCCTAAAGGCAATGCATTAGGTTGGAGGGTCGGCGGCATCGACAAGGCGGAATTCCTGCAACTACTGAAAAACCAGGATCCACCGACAGCCAACAACTGAAACTAACCACAGGGCCGGTACTTGTCGCTCATTCAGATGCAAATTAGTATGCAAGTTGCTTCGGCAAACGACACTATTTGCACACTTAATGCGAAAGTACCAAATCAATGCGACATGTGATTTCAGCTCTGGTTCAAAATGTCCCAGGTGTGCTTGCGCACATCTCCGGCATGCTGGCGTCACGCGGATTCAACATTGATTCGCTTGCCGTCGGTCCAACTGAAAACGACGACTTAGCACGCATGACGTTTGTCGTCGTTGGTGACAACCATGTATTGGAGCAGGTCAGCAAACAACTCGAGAAGATCGTCACTGTCGTACGCGTGATTGACATTAGCACTCAGGAATACGTCGAACGTGATCTGATGCTTATCGGTGTACAGGCGGAGACTGGCGAAAAACGGAGCGAAATCCGGGAACTCGCCGAGATCTTCCGCGGCAAGATCGTCGATGTTGGTGCTGAACAGGTAATGATCGAAATCTCCGGACGCGAAGGAAAAGTTCAGGCGTTTATCGATCGCATGCGACCATTCGGAATTATCGAATTGGTTCGTACCGGCAGGATCGCTATGGTTCGACATGGTCGGACAAACGAAAGTGCTGACACGAAAACAGACGACAATTAAATAACAAAGATAAGAGCAGCCTGGGCTTTCTCAAGGATGAACCGGGCAAGCGAGGACTCAATTCGCTAAGTCGGAGTACTTGGCAGCGTCCGGCAGCGACATTATTAAAACTCATCCTTAGCAATTACATCGACTCAAGGAGTTGAATACTAGAATGACGGCTACTATTTATTACGACAGTGATGCCAATCTGGAATTACTCAAAGACAAGACTATTGCCATCCTGGGATACGGATCCCAAGGTCACGCACAGGCTCAAAATCTTCGCGACAGCGGTTGCAATGTGATCATCGGCCAACGCCCTGGCAGTGCCAATTATGATCTGGCCGTTGAGCACGGTTTTGAACCAATGTCACTCACCGATGCAACGTCACAAGGTGATCTGGTAAACGTATTGCTACCTGATGAAGTGCAGGGCGATATCTACACAAGCCAGATTCGCGATAATCTAAGCCCGGGCAACATCATCATGTGCTCGCACGGCTTTAACGTACACTTTGGCCAAGTCGAAGCACCTGAAAGCGTAGACACACTACTGGTCGCACCAAAGGGACCTGGTCACCTCGTCCGAAGTGAATTTGAAAAAGGTGGTGGTGTGCCGGCACTGATCGCACTTAGCGAAGGTGCATCTGATGAAACCTTCCAACTGGGATTGGCTTACGCCAAAGGCATTGGTGGAACTCGCGGTGGTGTTATTCAAACCACGTTTGCGGAAGAAACCGAAACGGATCTATTCGGTGAACAAGTCGTACTTTGCGGCGGTGTCAGTGAGTTGGTCAAGATGGCCTTTGAAACCCTTGTCGAAGCCGGCTACCAACCGGAAATGGCATATTTCGAGTGCTTACACGAACTCAAGCTTATCGTAGACCTGTTCTACGAAGGTGGATTGAGTTACATGCGTTATAGTGTTTCAAACACTGCTGAATTCGGTGACTACAGCACCGGTGAACGCATCATTAATGAAGACACTCGCACTGAAATGCGTAAAGTGCTCAAGGAAATTCAGGACGGCGTGTTCGCTCGCAACTGGATCCTTGAAAACCGAGCTGGTGCTCCGGCATTCAAAGCACGTCGCCGACGCGACCATGACCACGAACTGGAGCAAGTCGGTCGTCGTCTGCGAAAGCTAATGACCTGGATTGATGCCAAGGAAGTTTAATCCTCCGGCACTTCCCTGCGTACAACCAAGAATGCCTGCTGTCATCGCTATAATGCAGTGACAGTAGGCATTTCTTTTTGAACCCAAAATTTCACGGCAACGTCTTCAAAATGGCAATCGAATCGCTGCATTCGAATCACGATCGGATTTACGGTAGCAACCGGTTTGTTTACCCTGTGCTAAGCCGTCGCAGTAACGGAGTTTCGCTAGGCGTAAATCTAAACCCAGACAAGGTATGCAATTTCGATTGTATTTATTGTCAGGTAGATCGAACGTCACACAGCGAAACACGATTCGTAGAAATAGATCAGTTGTTGTCGGAACTGCGTGCAACGCTTGCGTTTATTACAAGCGGCGACTTCTTTGGTGATGGCCCCTTTAAAGACATCCCTGTAGAACTAAAACGGCTCAACGATATCGCATTTTCCGGCGACGGGGAACCGACGACATACAAGAATTTTGATGAGATCATTTCCAAGTGCGCTTCCTTAAAACGTGAGTTGGGACTCAGCGATGTCAAAATGGTACTTATCACCAATGCCAGCATGTTTCACCGCGACCACGTGAAGGCTGGACTGCGAATTTTCGACGAAAACCAGGGAGAGATCTGGGCTAAGCTGGAAGCCGGTACGGAAGCATACTTTCAGACAATTGATCGAACGACTTTTAAGCTTCAGGAGATAGTCGATAACATCTCAGAGGCTGCTCGATATAGAAGCATTGTAATTCAATCGTTGTTTATGAATGTAAAAGGCATTGCACCGTCGGACGAAGAATTACTGGCATTTTGTGGTCGGCTCAGCGAAGTCGTTGCAGCAGGTGGCACGATTGATCACGTACAGGTATACACCGTGGCCCGACCACCCGCGGAATCATATGTCACCGCATTGCCGAATACTAAAGTCGATCAGATTGTCGCTCTCGTCCAAGAACAAACCGGTCTTGCCGCCGTTCCCTATTACGGTATTTCGTGACACACTGAGACCATGAATGACACCCCCGAAGAAACTGCCGAATCGCCAACTGAACTAATCAGTGACACGGAAGACTCTCAGCCAACGGAGTTTCAATACGAGCCATCACCTTTTAAGGTGCTGAATATCATCGTCTTGACGCTGCTTGCGTTCGGGCTATATATCGCAATCGGTTCCTTCATTGCCTGGGACAGGGAAGGGGACGAATTCGGATTAAATATGAAGCTCAAGCGATTCGGATGGATCGCCGGATGCTCGCTGACCTTCATCGCGTTCATGTGGTTGCTATTGCGTAAGCACAAACGAAGATAAGCAACATGTATTCATTGGCCGGCTCACAGCAAGCTAGACACATGCACAACCGCGGGGCTCGGCAAAGCCAAACCCGCAGGGCCAACCCGCACACAAGTACCAGATGGCTGGAACCATGCACAACCGCGGGTTCGGCTGCGCCGAGCCCCGCGGTTGGGTATGTGTCTAGCTAAGCCGGCTGCGCGTAATGTCTAACACCCGACATCTAACTGCGGTATACTCTCACGAAAGGATTCTATTTTGGGATTGGAGGCCCGATGTCGTCTCGTTCGTTTGTTCATCTTCACTGCCACACACACTACAGCCTGCTCGACGGTGCGTCGAGTATTCCCAAGCTGGTTGGACGTGCTAAAGAGCACGGGATGAATTCTCTGGCGATTACCGATCATGGCAATCTGCACGGGGCATTGCAGTTCTATCGGGAATGTAAGAAGAACGATATCAATCCCATCATTGGATACGAAGCCTACATCGCCCCCGGAGCTAGATCTGATCGCTCCGCCGGCAATATGAAGGACTCAAACTATCACCTCACGCTGCTCGCCCAGAATAAGACCGGCTTTCAGAACCTCGTCAAAATGGCGTCAGCAGCTTATCTGGAAGGCTTCTACTTCAAGCCACGAATTGATAAGGAACTTCTTGAAGCACATAGCGAAGGGATCGTCTGCCTAAGCGGTTGTGTCTCGAGCGAATTCAGTCAGGCCATCCTGAAAGGATGGGGAGATACTCCTCAACTGGAAAATGCTATCGAGGTTGCCAAGTGGTTCCGATCCGTATTTGATGACCGGTTCTATCTGGAGATCATGAACAACGGTGTCGAAATCCAACGCCTCCAATTGGAGGGCGCCGTTGAAATTGGAAAACAAATTGGAATTCCAGCTGTAGCCACAAGTGATTGCCATTACGTCGACCAGGAAGATGCCGAAGCTCAGGACGTCATGCTCTGTATAAACACCGGGCGTTACCGCACTGATACATCCCGCATGAAAATGGACGGTAACCAGTACTTCCTTCGCTCTCCCGAACAGATGTATGAGAAGTTTCCGGGATTGGAAGAAACGGTTGCACGTTCTCAGGAAATCGCGAACACGGTTGATATTGATCTGGATTTGGGTAAACGACACTTTCCGACATTCGCACCGCCGGAACAAAAGTCCTCCGAAGACTATCTGCGGGAACTGTGTCTAAAAGGTCTAAAAGAACGGTACGCCGACAACGAAGAAATGTGTCCGGGCGGGGAATTAGCTCAAGTCGTCATGGACCGACTCAACCGAGAGTTGGGTGTGATTAACAATCTGGGCTTCCCCGACTATTTCCTCATCTGCTGGGACTTCGTTATGCAGGCAAGAGAGAAGGGGATTCCAACAACAGCTCGTGGTAGCGGCGTCGGTGCAATCGTCTGCTATGCACTCTACCTGAGCCATGTTTGCCCCATCAAATATGACCTGCTGTTTGAACGGTTTCTGGATGAAAATCGTCTGGAAGCACCTGATATCGATATCGACTTTTGCAAAGAACGTCGCGGCGAAATCATCCGTTATGTCAAAGATAAGTACGGTGAAGCAAACGTTGCTCAGATCGGTACGTTTGGAACACTCGCCGCACGTGCCGCTATTAAGGACGTCGGACGAGCTCTGGGAATACCTCTGGCACGAGTAAATCAAATCACCGGAATGATTCCCGAAGAGTTGGGAATCACGCTGCCCAAGGCTCTTGAGAAAAGTGGCGAGTTATCCAGCGTCTATGAAGCGGATGGTGAAATCCGTGAAATGGTGGACCTCGCTCTTCGGATTGAAGGTCTGGCTCGAAACATGGGTACGCATGCGGCTGCTGTGGTAATCGGTGACAAACCGCTTACCGAGTACGTGCCACTTAGCCGGGTGTCCGGCAAACAAGATATCATCACCCAGTGGTCGATGAATGATGTTGAAGATGCCGGCCTGCTGAAAATGGACTTCCTGGGTCTTCGCAATCTCACGATCCTGCGCATCGCCGTTGACTTGATCGAAGAGACAACCGGCAAAGTCGTCGACCCGCTGAAGTTCCCGCTGGATGATGAAGAGACGTTTTCTCTGCTGTGTCGCGGAGAAACAAAAGGTGTATTCCAATTGGAAAGTGGTGGTATCCGTGATCTGCTTCAACGAATGAAGCCGGACCATTTTTCGGACATCATTGCTACGGCTGCCTTGTATCGCCCGGGGCCACTCGAAGGTGGAATGGTTGATGAGTACATCGAGGTAAAGCACGGCCGTAAAGAGGCTAACTATGCACATCCGGTACTCAAGGAAATCCTGACTGAAACACACGGCGTCATGGTCTATCAGGAACAGGTGATGAGAATTCTCAATCGCCTCGGTGGAATCGAGTTAGCCAAAGCGTATACGTGTATCAAGGCGATCAGTAAGAAAAAAGAGTCGATCATCAACGCCAACCGTGAGGAATTCCTCAAAGGCTCTGTTGAAAGTGGTTTAGACGCCAGATTGGCCGAAGACCTATGGGTCATGATCACTAAGTTTGCAGGCTATGGCTTTAACAAAAGTCATTCAACTGCCTATGCATTGATCGCATATCAAACGGCATACCTGAAGTGCCACTACCCTGTGGAATTCATGGCTGCATTGCTCAGCGGTGATATCCCCGGCCGTAACTTCAAGAAGAAAGACTCACTCGTTGAGCACCTTGAAGACTGTGACCGCATGGGTATCGAAGTTGTCGCACCAAGCGTAAACACGTCGGATGTTGAATTCAGTGTTGCCGATGGCAAGATCTTTTTTGGTTTGTCCGCAATCAAAGCCTGTGGAGGAAGTGCCGCAGAAGCCATCGTTGCCGCGAGAAAAGCCGATGGAGATTTCACAGATCTCTATGACTTTTGTGAACGCGTCGAGACGTCGCAATGTAACCGGTCCGCAATTGAAACACTGATCAAGGCGGGCGCTTATGACGCCTTTGGTGCCCATCGCCGTCAATTGATGGAAATTGTCGACAGAGCCATCCAGTCCGGACAAGCGGCTTTGGCTGACAAGCGAAGTGGTCAAAAATCACTTTTCGGTGCCATCGAAGAAGAAAATGGTCCGGCGGAAGTCATGCTGCCTGACGTGCCTGAATTCGAAGAACGAGAAAAGCTGTTCATGGAAAAAGAAGTGCTTGGCTACTATTTGACAAGCCATCCACTTGAGCAGTATGCCAGTCAGCTCACTCAGTTCTGCAGTCACAGTACCAAGAGTATCGGTCCGCTACCGGATCGTGCCGAAGTAATCATGGGAGGGATGATTTCGTCGATCAAACTGGCTCATACCAAGAACGGTAAACCAGGAGCCCCCACAAAGTACGCAAACTTTGACCTGGAAGATCTGGAAGGAAATATCCGTTGTATCCTCTGGCCAAATAACTTTGTGGATCAAGGACATTTGGTCGAGGCGGACGCCATTTTAGTCGCGCGGGGTGTTCTGGATCGACGTGGTGGTGGCGATGAAGCTAACCTGATCATCAATGAGTTGATTCCTCTAAATCAGCTTGATACGCGGTACACCGAAGGGATCATCATCCGCATCGATGAAACAACGCACGACGAAGATATGGTGAATCGGATTCGTGAAATTACTCGCGGTTATCCCGGTGGCCAACGTCTCGAATTCATGATGCAGCTGGCTGATGGATCACGGGTGCGAATGAAAGCACAGTCCCAGGGAATAGAAGTGAACTCAGAGTTGCGTGGTCGACTCGATGATTTACTCGGACCTGGTAATCTACAGATGCTGATTAATCGACCTAAGCCACAGGTAAATGCTGGATATGGTGGCGGCTATCGCCGCAATCGGGCTTAACGGCGCCGCTGGTGCTGCTGCAGTTTCTTTCGAATTCTCTACAGATGATATACGTGTAATACAGCCGGCAAGTATTCGCGAGTGTCCCAAGCCGTATCCGAAAACACCCGGTCGACTTCGAATCGCTGATCTGACTCCAAACAGATCATGGAACCTTTCGGAGCCTGTTCCATTAGGGACTCAATGAGAGACTTGATCTCTGATTCCATTTCAATAAATAGATCATAGGGCGGACTGCAAAAAACAGTCCATGGACGATCTGGCAGCTCAACCAGCCCTTTGGCAAAACGATGGTTGAACCAAAAAAACGTATCTGAGGTGACAATTTCACATACGTCCTCTTCACCTATTTCCCGGATGTTGTCGTTAATGATTCGTGCAGTTGGAAAATGCCGCTCAATCATCAGTAAGCTGGCTGCGCCTCGGCTGATCGCTTCTAAACCAATGGCACCTGTACCGGCGAACAGGTCGATCACGTGCGTGTCCTTAATGGCTGAGCCGACGAGATTGAACATCGCTTCCCGCACGCGGTCCTTCATCGGACGCGTACGTTTATCTCCACTGTACTGGATCGATCGGCCGCCATGCTTTCCGCCGATAATCCTCAGTTTCGAAGTTGGATGTTGCTGCCAGTTGTGTTTTGCCATTGATACATTACCCCTTGTAAGGCATAAATTGCAGCGATCGTGTCATCGGTGACACGTGATATAAACCGAAATGATGTCGGTTGCGTACAATATACCAATGGGTGTTTCATTCCCATGATATAGTTAGTTAACCGCCGCGGTGAGGAGTTTACCGCGGTAATTCGCAATCCAACAGGTATTCAAGAGAACCGGCGTAATGACAAAGCGTTTTGTAATGATTGTGTTGCTTATTGCTGCGATTGCTATAGCACCAATATGCACATCCGATTCAGCTTTTAGTGTGTTTGGACAGAACCAAGATAGTGGAAGCGGTGGGATCAATGGCCCAGCCAGAACGAAGTACGAAGCCACACTTGAAGAATGGCGTGGCATTCTGAAAACACTACAAGAGTTAGGCGTCCGATACAACGAAGCGGATATTAGTGAAGTAAATCGCATCAAAGAAGAATGGGAAGATGCCATTACGCGGGGAAATGAGTTAATCCCAAAGTTGCGGGACGATGGTCTGGCAGCCTTTGTTGAGTCCCCGAATGAAGACAACATTCTCACTCAGCTTCTGTTAAAACTCGCTGAAGATGCCATGGAGAAGAACGAATTTGACGTGGTGGCCAATATAACATCGACCATGCTAAACAGCGGTTGCACAGTGCGATCGCTTTACAATCTCGCTGGCATCTCGATGTTCTGTATTCACGAATTTGAAATCGCAAAAGTGTTCCTTACCAAGGCACAGGAATTGGAAGAGATTTCAGAGATGGCCCAGGGCGATCTGAAAGATATAGAGAGTTACACCGAGTACTGGAATCGTGAGCAGGAGTTGAGAACGGCGGAAGCAAAAGCCGATAACCTGCCACGCATCACCTTTAAGACTACCCGTGGAGATATCGTTATCGAGCTATTCGAGAATGAAGCACCCGGCACAGTTGGTAACATAATCAGCCTTGTCAGCAGTGGGTTTTACGACAATCTGAAATTCCATCGAGTGCTGCCAAACTTCATGGCACAGGGTGGATGCCCGAAGGGTGACGGTTCGGGTGGTCCAGGTTATGAAATCATCGATGAATGCGATCCTGCCACACATCCGAATCGCCGAATTCATTTTGCCGGAACATTAAGCATGGCAAATATAGGCACACCCAATACCGGTGGCAGCCAATTCTTCATTACCGTTCGTCCGACATCATTCCTTAATAACAAGCACACAGTCTTCGGACGTATCATCGAAGGACTAGATGTAGTTCGTGCACTTCAACAGATCGACCCTGAAAAACCGGATCCATCCATAACCGCAGATCGGATTATAGAGGCGGTTGTGACACGTACCGGTCAAAAGCCTATCGAAGAATATTCGCCTGCAAAGGTCAACTAGCGGGACTCTAACGCCTCTTCACTATCCGCTACCCTTTCGACAACCGGTTTGTTGTCGATCAAGCTCAAGCTCAACCAACCATCACCGATGGTGAAGTGATCCACGTCACAATCGGCAAGGTTTTCGTTGTTGACCATATCGGTCTTAAAGATTGCTACAGGCCGTGCCTTTGAGAAAACTTTGTTAAACACTGCCTGTAATGCAATTCGGTCACCAAGCTTCAGGCCACGACCTGCTATCTGGATAATACCGGTGCGTGCCAATTGAGCATCGATCTGCTCATGCTTCGCCGTATAAGTTACGAGAATTGCGAAATTCTTGAATTTCAGCCGACGGCTGGACAACTCTCGAATACGCATCAGAATACTTGCTTTACCATTGTGAAAGCGGATCCGGACTGACTCCCGTTCTGCAAGTTCGACGATTACGTCTGACGGCACATCATCCGGTACGACGTATTCGTTGTTTCCAAGACTCGTCGCAACGTGGCTCATCAACTCTGGCAAAGTACATCTGCGACCGTCAATATCTAACTGCTCAAGTACGTTATTAATCGCTGACTCATGGATCTGGATTCCAAGAATACTCTCTGGGTTTAGAACTGGACGATGGCTGAATGCTGCGAGTTGATGTGCCCCTGCCAGACGATACTGCACCAGCAAATCATCTTCCGTTGAATCCAGATCAACAACGACCGGACTCAGGTCCATAGCTCGCATTGGCTCAAGCCACTTAGCATTAAACGTGTCTTTAAGACCGCCGAGCTCACCATCTACCTGGTCATCGAGTTTTTCTTCCACCATGCGTTCGACTTTACTTGCCATTTGCCTGCGGGCGAGCTCCGTACGCTGGCGATATTTACTCTTCGCCATATTCTGAGCCAAACCGTTTAATAGTGGCACGCCATCGTACTCAGTATCCAGTTTGGTAAGTTTGCTGTCTGCATGAACTGATGTTTCGGTTGCTCCAATGCGAATACCACTTGAGTCAATCGTCATCACTTTTTTGGCAACAAATTGTGCCGTACCCGCGTTGTGAAATACAGTACCTGCTCGTTTGGCTTTTGTACTGGAAATGACATCACCATCCGCTGTGATTCCGATCACCCAACGACCCATACCTGGCTGAAATACGACTCCTAAATTCGTCTTCGTTTCACTGTGTCCGGATACCTTTGTTCCTTGAATTGTCTCATCAATCTCGGTTTCCATAACCCGTTCGCCGGCAAGCAGTTGATTCAGGAATCCGGCTGCGACAGAAATATGAATATTCCCTCCACGATATTCCGATTCGATCTGATGACCTATTTCTGCAACATCTTCATTTTCTGACCACCTTAGCGTCTGGTAGATATCCGCAATCGGGCTTGCTTGTCGATTCGCCCGACCCGATTCAAACTGCTCGATCCAACGCAGCAATTGAGGATAGTCAACTGGCTCCACTGTCCATCGCCTCAACGCCAACATCAATTGTTGGAAACAAGGCTCATGGAGTAATTCTCTTTGTTGTGTTGTCAGATAACTCGAGTGCATGCGAATGAGCACTTCGCGAGCAACATCCATTCGATGTTTGGGATCGACGGCACCTTCGGCTGCAATGAGTTTCTCGACTTCGTCAATCATGAGGTAGTCAAGCCAATTAGATTTTTCCTTTGAACCGCCAAGTCGCTCGTGAACCTGACCGACTGCGTCCATTAGGTCGACCGGTGCTAAATCAGAGATTCGATAAAGCTGATTTTGTTTTGAAACCACGTTATAGACTGACGTCCAGATTTCTACACGTCGATCTACACCAAGTGAGATTTGTCGAATTTCACTTGCCACGTCCGTTGCCGTGGTTCTTGCAAGCTCGTTACCTTTCTCAGAGAATTGCGCCAATTCAGTAAACGACTCGACGGAACGCGGGTCGGCCAACTCTCGTAAAGATTGGAGCCGTGCCAGGCTCCTCAACAGGTCGCTTGCCCATTGCGAAGCAACAGGGTGAGTTTGCAATTGCTCTAATTGCTTCAATAAGACTTTGGATATTGGCCATTGTTGAATGCTCGAAATCTGAATAGCCAGATCTGCTCGAGGAATCGCTGTGGATGTTAGCCCTTTGGCCGTCGGATCGATCCAGCGTTTAAGATCCACGTCAACGGGCACAAATTTATACGGAGCCGGTGACTCAATAATGCTCACGGGTGTTTTAGTACCAACCGTCTTATCAGTACCCTGTTTGGGTATTTGAAACGCGACAGGTTGCAGTGGCAGTAAAGGCATCGGGATAACATCATCATTGCCGTTTTCCGCACCAATCTTCTGTTGAGTTGCTTCATCAGGAATCCCGGCTATGAATATAGACGGCTGATCTATATTTGGTTTGGACGGCACAATCAAATCGGCATTCTGGTTTTGCTGACTGTCAGCGCCAATAACGGAATTAACCAAATCTACAATCTGTTGATCTGCTTGAATCGCTGCTTCGATTTGTGACGGTACCGGGAACACCTGACTTCTGGTGTTCCTGCTTGAAAAGGTAACCGGCTGAAACAGTTGACTGGAGTAGTCACGACTGGCGACAATCCGTGAGCCCTTATTCGTGGGTAACTGCTCCCACACTTGAACTGCGGTTAGCACTGCCACAAATAGAGCGACTGCGGAAGTAAGAATAATGGTTTGATGAGATCGTCGCATTGCTTGAGATGACTCTTTATTTAGCCGAGGTTTCAGTACCGACTGCAGGTGACTGTGCAACATGTGCGCGCACATTATCCCCGAGGGTGTCCCTATCAATATGAATCGGGATTTAACGGGTCAAAAGTAGAACCCAATTGGCTATAAGCAGCGTGCTTCCGCCATTGAACTAGTAAGATAGATAAGATAGCTAGAGTTAACGGCTATTCTTTATTTTCAGCGGGCTTTTCAGCGGGCTTTTCATCTTTGCCTTCACCATCTTTTTCTTTTTCCGGCGGCGGCGTTCCAAATGGTTTCGCTGGGGTTACCTTAATGCGAGTCGCCTTTGCTTGCCGTAGTTTTACAGCCTGTGTGTAATACCAAGCTTCGACCTCAACCTTGTCTCCCAGGCTAATCATTCGCCAGTCATTTGTCTTGACGTGAATAACCGGTTTCTGTGAGACCATGGCCTGAACCGGATAATTGCCTGCCTGTACAGTCAGCTTATTGTCTTTTAACGAGGAAACGCGACCTGACACGAGGAACTTAGCGGCAGGTTCCGTCTTTGGTTTTTCCTGGCTTCCACCCTCTGCGAATAGCTTCTTTTGTCCAAATTCCGCTTCTTTAGAAACACCAAACTGCGTACTCTCGTCCGGAGAAAAGAGCCATAGTTCGCGGATCTCACCCTGCGGTTTCCCTTTGGCTGTATAGTATCCTGAGAATCGGACATACATACCGCGACGCACCCAATTCGGTAATGCTGAACCGGCGACTTCAATCGCAGTTGCTTGATCAGGCATTGCCACCAACCACATATCATCATCGGTTGTCTTGACCTGGATCACCCCGTTTCGCATGCCGGTAATCGTACCGCTTGTGCGAAGATTTGTTTTTGGATTCTGCTGTTGGGCCTGAATCTCAATGGTCCAAGCAAGCAGGACAACGAGCATCAAAACTGTACTAGTTCGTTTCATTTCAAAATTCACCGTTTCGTCAACTGTGAAATATAACGATCATCTGAATTGGCTGGTTGGACGAATCGTTATGTGGAATAAAAGGGGGGTAGTTATTGTTTAGCTCTCGAGCCAAACTAGTTGATACACCCGTTGGGCTAATGACACTAGTTCAATTATAGACCTCATTTCAGCGAATTGTGTGATCCTTTTTCGTGATGAACCAAACCAATTCCAGAATCACGGTACCTAAGTTCCAGGCTTTTAAAGCCGAAGGGCACCGTATTTCTATGCTGACCGCATACGATTACACAACGGCGGCCATTCTCGATCAATCCGGAATTGAGGGGATTCTAGTGGGCGATACGATGGCAATGGTCGTACAGGGCCACGATACAACGTTGCCGGTTACGCTCGACGAGATCATCTACCATGCTGAAATGGTGGGTCGAGCAGTCAACCATGCATTAGTCGTTGTCGACTTACCATTCCCAACAAATCACGTCGGCATCCATAACGCGGTAGCCAGCGCAGGTCGAATCCTCAAAGAGACAAGGTGTCAGGCGGTCAAGCTCGAAGGTGGCGCTGATCAAGCCGAAACGATTTCAGCATTAGTCACCGCAGGGATTCCTGTCATGGCTCACATTGGACTACGCCCTCAAAGTGTCCTGACGATCGGTGGCTATAAGGTTCAGCGTGACCATGACCGATTAATGGAAGATGCTCAAGCTGCTCAGCAAGCAGGTGCTTTTGCCATTGTCCTTGAATGCATACCTTCGGAAATCGCCGAAGAGATCACAAATACAATTGAGATTCCAACCATTGGGATTGGGGCGGGCGTCAACTGCGATGGCCAGGTGCTGGTAACGAATGACCTCCTCGGATTGTCACTTGGACATGTGCCCAGATTTGTAAAGCAACATGCAAATCTCAAACAGATCATTGCTGACGCGGCTACAGCGTATCGAGATGAAGTGAGAGACTCCAGTTTCCCCGACTCTGAGCATTCGTATAGCTAATCAAATAACTCACTGTAACATTCCGAATGTCAAACCGTCTCGCCGATCAATCCAGTCCTTACCTGCTTCAACACAAAGACAATCCGGTTGATTGGTATCCGTGGAACGATGAAGCGTTAAGCCGGGCGCAACAAGAGAATAAACCCATCTTCTTATCCATCGGGTACTCCGCCTGCCATTGGTGTCATGTGATGGAACACGAGAGTTTTGAAGACACCAGAATTGCCGAGTTGCTCAATGAGCGATTCATCAATATCAAAGTCGATCGTGAAGAACGTCCTGACTTAGACCAGATCTACATGGACGCAGTTCAGGCTATGACCGGCCACGGTGGCTGGCCCATGTCTGTGTTTTTGACACCTAACGGCGAGCCGTTCTTTGCTGGCACATACTTTCCACCGTCGCCGCGAATGAACACGCCGTCATTTGAGCAGGTGATCATGGGCGTTGATAATGCTTGGCAGAATCGACAGGACAAGGCGCTGGAACAGGCCGCGGAAATCTGTGAACATCTGGGAAGATCTTCCAGCGCGCAGCCAAGTCACGATGAGGTGCCGTTATCGCTCGACTTAATAGACGAAGCGGTACGTGGCATCATGGCGTCGGTTGATAGACAGTGCGGTGGCTTTGGTACAGCGCCAAAATTCCCCCATGCGATGACACTCAGGCTCATGCTAAACGCGTGGGCACGCACGAACGAACCAGACCTACTCGAGCAAATTGAATTTTGCCTAACAAATATGGCAGCCGGCGGAATCTATGACCACATCGGCGGTGGATTCGCCAGATACACAGTCGACAGACGCTGGCTTGTTCCGCACTTTGAGAAAATGCTTTATGACAATGCCCTGCTCACCGGCATTTATCTTGATGCCTTTCTTGCAACTGGAAACCCGGTCTATAGAAAAGTAGTGCTGGGAACACTTGATTACATCATTCGGGATATGACGAGCCCGACTGGTGGCTTTTACAGTAGCGAAGATGCAGACAGTGAAGGCGAAGAAGGTAAATTCTACGTTTGGACAGTGGATGAGATTAAGAGCGCTCTTGGCAACGAGGACGCTGAGTTATTCTGCGCCGCATATGACATAACCGAAAAAGGAAATTTCGAAGGTAAGAATATTCCAAATCTACTCAACGGCCTTCAGGCTGCTCTGGAAATAGTGGATGGCAATGCTGAGCTATTACGCGATCGGCTTGAAGTAAGTCGTGACAAGTTGTTTACCGTTAGAAAAGGACGTATTCATCCAGGCAAGGACGACAAGATCCTCGCAAACTGGAATGGCCTCATGATTGATGCCATGGCAAGAGCCGGAATAGCACTTGATCGATCTGATTTCATCGAGACGGCTTCCCAGACTGCACAATTCCTCTTGGATCACCTGATGACGGATGGCCGCTTACTGCATAGCCATCGTCACGGCGTGTCGCAATTCAATGGATACCTGGATGATTATGCCTGTCTGGCCAATTCACTTGTCACGCTCTATGAAGTTACCGCCGAACCAGAGTGGCTGAATCAGGCACTTGGTCTGTGTGAACAGATTGTCGAACATTTCCACGACGACCAACTCGGTGGATTCTTCTACACCTCTGATGACCATGAATCACTGATCTTTAGGAATAAAGATGCACATGATTCCAGTGTGCCGAGTGGCACAAGCATGGCGACGACTGTCTTACTGCGTCTCGGAATACTCACCGGTAATCAAGAGTGGATCACTATTGCTGAACAATCGATTCAGAATTCTGTAGACTTGCTCAAAAGAGCACCGTTAGGCTTTGGGCAAATGTTATTGGCTTTGGATTTCGCTGCAACAGAATCTACACAACTGGCGATGGTAGCCGCGGACAAGACTTCGGCCTTATCCGCAATGGCTCCATACATGAAACGTTTTATTCCGACACGTGTCATCGGTTACAAAACTACCGATCCCATACAGCCATCTCTCGAACAGCTGTTCGAGGGCCGTGATTCAAACGAAAATGACACCACATTATTCATTTGCAAAGGGTTTACTTGCCAAGAACCCTTGCGAGGAATTGGTAGAATTCACGAGTCCTGCGATACAATAGGACGTGGATTTTCTGGTAACAAGTAGCACCGGTGGCGGACAATCAGTGCACGCTTGATATCGGCTGGCTCAAGGGTCCCTAAGACAAATGTGGATACGCAAGCGACTCGATCTTGGGTGGAGTGATCTTCACCACGCCATGTGGTGTTGCGGACTCCCCTGTGCGCACGCGGAGCAATCCGTTGCAGAATCATGGTCGCCCAATAGCAACTCTCTCGTGTGTCTCTCTGTCCGTACCGGATTCGATCTACTATTGCAGGCACTCAATTTGCCGGCCGGATCTGAGATTCTTGTAAGCGCACTGACTATTGACGGAATGCTGCGTGTTATCGAAGAACATGATTTGGTCGCTGTCCCGGTTGATCTGGATCCTGAAACCATGGCACCAACGATCGATACCATTTCAAAAGCCATGTCCGACAACTCTCGGGTGCTAGTGGTAGCCCATCTGTTTGGAGCACATGTGGACCTAAGTGCGATTCAGGAATTCGCTCGTTCTCATGACTTACTGCTGGTAGAGGATTGTGCTCAGGCGTTTGAAGGAATCCCGACCGATGAGGGTCATCGTTCTGACGTCGTCATGTATAGCTTTGGTCCGATCAAAACAGCTACGGCACTCGGTGGAGCAATTCTCGATATCAATGATGAAGATTTACTGCTCAAGATGAAACAGATTGAGCAGAGCTACCCCATTCAGTCACGATGGTTTTTCATGCGCCGAGTCATGAAATACGCGATGCTCAAAAGCATTAGCTACAAGTTACCGTTTACGACACTCGTTTCCGTGCTCAAGGTATTAGGCAAGGATTATGACAAGTGGATCAAAGGTACAGTGCGGGGATTCAAGGGAAAGAAACTCTTCGGTCAATTACGCCAACGACCATCTCGCCCCCTACTTTCATTTTTGAATCGACGGATACAAAAATTTGATCGGCACCACATGGAACCACAGCGAGAGAAAGGGGACTGGTTGTGCAATCAGATCAACTCCGACAATTACATTCCAGGAACAGAGTCGCTGTCTCACAATTACTGGACGTTTCCAGTCGTTGTACCGGATCCTGAAAAAGCCATCGAAAAACTGCGTAAGCACGGATTTGATGCCGGCCAACGAGGAAGTATGGTCGTCGTACCAACGCCAGATGGCCGTCCGGAACTCAATCCAACACATGCCGAACAACTGATCAATAAGATCGTATTCATTCCTCTTTACCCGGCATTGCCAAAATCAGCTCTGCAGAAAATGGCCGATGTCGTAAACAATGGCCACGCGGAATAGTCATGCCACAAGAACAATCAGCAACCAGCGATTCCACTACAACACTATCTGATCTGAAGACACTGATACAAGACTTCGTGGATCAGCGGGACTGGAATCAGTTTCACTCACCTAAGAATCTCAGCATGTCGATGGCAATCGAAGCTGCTGAACTCATGGAGCACTTCCAATGGATCAGCATGAACGAGTCTCGTGAAATACCGGACGACCCTGAGAAATTACATGATGTGGGGGAAGAGATTGCCGACGTACTTTGTTATGCAATAGCACTTTGTAATCAGCTTGATTTGGATATTTCCACCGTTGTAACCAATAAGATGGAAAAAAACGTTGTTAAGTATCCTGCTGAAGAGTTTACCGGACGCTATGGGCACAAGCATCGAACGTAATCTACGACGTGCCTTAGGCAGCACTATTCTTTTGTGCAGATAACAATCCAGCCATTCGCCCTCAGGCTTGGAAGCAACCACGGCCACTTTAGTTCGGCTGCCCGTGACGGGTTTAGACAAATACGCCGGTTAATCTTAAATCCTCTGGGACGCAGCATTCTTTTTAGTTCACGCCACGCAAAGGAATGATGAAACATATTTGGAATACCACGATAGGTAAAAACACGGTCGCCAACTTCTGCATGCTTTCGAAACAGTCCCTTGAGAATATTTCCAAGCACCCAACGCACGCCTTTTTGATCTCTCAAACTGTACCAGTAGTTATGCACATGAAGAATTAGCTTTCCACCTGGTTTGAGAATTCTGTAAATGTGTTCCGTTGCCGCATTGCGGTTGGATCGCCCCTGAATCATTCCTAGAGTTGCAAACATGCATATCGCATGATCCACACTGCCCGTGGATATTCCGCTGAGTGTGACGAGATTAGAGCAAAGTGGAATCACACGGTCAGCAATTTCAGTCGTCTTCTGGCAAACCGTATCCAGCATCGCATGTGACAAGTCCACTGCCAGCACATGGCTGCTACGTTCGGCGAGCGTGGCAACCATACGACCACTACCACAACCTAAATCCGCCACGATTGATTTACTATTTAGCTCGCTCGAGAGGACATCCGAGACAACTTGCCGGTCAAAAGCAAGAAGCTCCGTGTGTTCAAAAAACTCATCGTAGGAATCCGCAATCTCATCAGATTGGGTGTAGTGCCAAAGGGCACGTGGGACGCCAGGCGGTAGTTTCCAATCTGGTCGATTCATAAAACCTGCGGGGCTATCGGTCAATCATTCGAGGAGTCATCCTCTGCTCGATATGCGTCGTGTGCCGCGGTGTAAACATCCTGCAGCGGTATATCATTGGCGTCGGAAATCTCTCGACATGATTCGTATTCGGGTGAAAACTTCACCAGCCCATCGCCCAGTGTCGCGAGCTTTCCTTGAATCTCACCCCATTGAGTTTGTACCGATATCGCACTGCGCTGCATTACATGACGACTCGCTGCCCAGCGTCTGATTCCGAGAGTAGATGTTTCACGAAAAATGATGCGTTCGAGTTTGGCTATGTCCGCTGCATAACACAGCACATGCAATGTCACTCCCGGACGATTCTTCTTCATTTGAATCGCGGTGGTATAAACATCTAAAGCGCCAGCCTTGCCAAGTTTTTCTGTGCAATGCGAGAGCACTTCGCCCGTCGTATCGTCCAGGTTTGTTTCCAACACCCAAATCTGATCGGAGACGATGTTTTCATCTGCTTCGCCGATGAGCAGCCTGAGGACATTGGCCTGAGATTTGAAATCCATATCCCCCGAACCGTAGCCGATCGTCTCAATTTGCATTGCCGGAAGATTTCCAAACTGATCGACGATCGTGGCGACAATTGCTGCACCGGTTGGCGTTGTCAGCTCTTTGTCGACATTACTCGCAGCCAATGGAATCCCTTTAAGCAATTCTGCGGTGGCTGGGGCCGGAATACTAACTCTTCCGTGGGCGATTTCAATAAAACCATGGCCTGTCGGAATCGGTGAACATTCAATGCGATCCACGCCGAGCAAGTCCCAGCCAATGGCGCTACCAACAATATCGGCGATTGAGTCTACAGCACCTACTTCGTGAAAATGCACTTTTCGGATAGTCGTACCGTGAACATGCGCCTCTGATTCCCCGAGCGATGTAAAAATTCGTTTGGCTAAATCTTTTTGTGAATCCGTGAGAATACTGCCATCGATCATATCGGTAATGTGATGCAGATGCCGATGAGCATGCTCAGGTTCATGTTCAACCGTTACCTTGGTTGCTCGAAAGCCCTTACGCGTGACTTCTTCTGCTACCAGCCTGCAGCTAGGCAGTCCAAGCGAGTCGATTCCGGCCTGAATCTGTGCCAGATCCACGCCTGCATCTACAAGTGCTCCGAGAGTCATATCACCGCTGATACCACTCATACAATCGAGATACGCAATTTTCATGTTGAAACACCTTTGTCCGTCAGGTCTTGAGTTGCCATTGCCAATAGTTTTCCCAGCAATCGCTTTCGTTCTGCTTCTGTTGTTAGATTCAATATAAGCACCTGTATTTAAGGGTGGCTAGTAGACAAAGAGCCGGAAGATACGAGTAATGCCCTTAGAATTTCCGATGACATTTACGAGGCATTATTGTAGATCATGCCAAATTCAACGCATTGTCGGTCATTGAATGCGAATCTATAATGACTGCTTCTAAGGGTTCACATGGAGTGGAACAACCTACTGGATTCCCAGGAATCCTATGCTTGGAAGCACCCGACCGCTGTTTGTGCATGAGATCAATGCTGATCGGACGCACACAACTAAATAAGAACCCGGTTTTTCCAATTACCGGCAAGAGACTCAGCGGTCAGCAAACAGACAATTAGCGAAATGGAATATTGAAGGAGAATTTAAGTTGGCAATTCGTGTAGCAATTAATGGTTTTGGACGTATTGGTCGTATTACGTTTCGTAATCTCGTTCGTCGATCGGACGAGTTTGAAGTAGTCGCAATTAATGACCTGACAGATAATCGCACGCTCGCAACGCTTCTGAAATACGACAGTATTCATGGACGCTTCCCTGGCGATGTTGGCTATGACGATGAAAACCTCATCGTAAACGGTAAGAATGTTAAGGCTCTGGCAGTACGTGATCCTAACGAATTGCCTTGGGGAGATCTCGGTATCGATGTCGTTATCGAAAGCACCGGAATCTTCACCGCACGATCAAGCGACGGTCGTGCTGGTTACGACAGTCACCTGAATGCCGGTGCCAAAAGAGTTGTGCTCAGTGCACCTGCTAAAGATGGCGCTGACCTAACCGTTGTCATGGGCGTGAATCATGATCAACTGACAAGTGACATGAAATGCATCTCGAACGCCAGTTGCACAACCAACTGCCTGGCACCTGTTGCTAAAGTCCTTCACGAGACTTTCGGCATCGAGTCCGGTTTGATGACAACCGTTCATGCATACACCAACGATCAGCGTACACAAGATATGCCGCACAGCGATCTATACCGTGCCCGTGCTGCTGCTCAAAATATTATCCCAACGAGTACCGGCGCTGCTAAAGCTGTCGGCCTGGTTATTCCGGAACTCAATGGACGTCTAACAGGTATCGCTATGCGAGTACCAGTGCCAACCGGTAGTGTTGTCGATCTGACTGTAAACCTCGGTCGTAATACCAATGCAGAAGAAATCAATGCTGCAATCAAGGCTGCTGCCGAAGGTGCTCTTAAAGGCATCCTTTGCTACACAGAGGATCCACTAGTATCTACAGATATCATCGGTGATCCTCACAGCTCTATCTTTGCTTCTGATTTCACCCAGGTACTTGGTGGTGAAGGAAACATGGTTAAGGTTGTCAGCTGGTACGACAACGAATCGGGTTACAGTAATCGAACAGCTGACCTCGTTTCACTGTTTGGCAACATGTAATCCTTTCGAACAATGCTTCTATCGAAGCAAATTCAAAAAACAAGACGGAGTTCAGGGTATAGACCTGAGCTCCGTTTTTTTGTGAGAATCCTGAATGGGTGGAGGTGGTTGCTTGTCATCGACTCTCAAACGTGTTATTCGTGATGCAAGACAATTGACACCTCTCACACCCGAGACTCATTGAAGCAGCACACTATGCATTTTGAAGACGTAAACGGACCTACGCCAAATCTCGACGAAGTAAAAGCTATTTACGACGAGGTTGAACAGACCATCAATTCATCCAATGACATCGATGAGATGATCGAGTCTCTTAATAAATGGAATTCGCTTCGCTGTGAAATCGGCACATGGCGGAATCTGGTCGATCTTAAGAACTGTCAGGACACGACGAATGAGGAATATAAAGCAGCCAAGGATGCAAGCGATGAATTGATGCCGACGCTCACGGAGTTTCGCATCAATTTAGTCGAACAACTCGTGAATCACCCCAGACGTGCTGAATTAGAAGCTCATATTAAGCCACAGGCATTTAAACTCTGGGAATCTGAAATACCAACGTTTGATCCTCAAATCAAACAGGATCTCATTGACGAGCAAAAGCTTAAGAACCGTTACAACGACTTAACAGCAGCAGCCAAGATCAACTTTGACGGTCAATCTCAAAACCTGTCGAGCATGATGAAATATCAAAGTGACTCGGATCGCAAAAAGAGGCAGGAAGCGGCCAGACTCTATTGGAATTGGTTTGCAGCAAACCAACCGGAACTCGATGAGATTTTCGACCAGCAGGTGAAACTGCGGGACGGCATGGCCAAAAAACTTGGGTTTGAGAATTATGTAGACCTGGCATACCTCATCATGCAACGTGTCGATTACAGTCAGGACGACGTTGCCCGATATCGTGATATGGTCAAACAGGATGTCACCCCGGTTTGCGAAATCATCAGAGAGCGGCAAGCTTCACACATCGGAGTAGACAACGTTGCGTATTGGGATGAAAGCTACTTTGATCCGACCGGAGCGCCGATGCCTCAAGGTGATCATGACTGGATGATTGAACGTGCGATTGAGATGTTCGACGAAATGGGCCAGGAGATCGGTGACTTTTTCAGGCTCATGGTGAACGGCAATTTCATGGATCTGAAGATCCGCGACGGTAAAGCAGGAGGTGGGTTCTGCACGTTCTTCGACAACATTGGAATGACATATATCTACGCCAATTTCAATGGTACTCGTGGAGATGTACAAGTCTTCACTCACGAGGTCGGACATGCTTTCCAGGGCTTTATGAGCCGGGAGCAACCATGGATTGATTATCACTGGCCAACTTATGAGTCCTGTGAAATTCACTCGATGGGACTGGAATTTCTCACATGGCCATATATGGAAAAATTCTTTGGTGACAAAGCTGATTCCTTCAGACATGTACATCTGGCAAGCTCGTTATTGTTCTTACCCTATGGTGTTTCAGTTGATGAATTTCAGCATCGCGTCTATGAAAATCCCAATGCGGCTCCTGCAGATCGCCATGCGATGTGGAAAGAGATCGAAGATAAGTACTCACCATCGACCGACTACGGTGACATGGTACATCCAGCGGCCGGCGGACGTTGGCAGGCAAAACGTCACATCTATATGTCGCCGTTTTATTACATTGATTACACGCTGGCCCAAACATGTGCACTGCAGTTATGGCAAGCTGCCGAGGTAGATCGCGAAAGCACGTTGCGCGATTATGTCGCACTTTGTAAACGTGGAGGTGAAGCACCGTTTCAAGATCTAGTCGCTTCGGCAAACCTAATCAGCCCTTTCCAGGAAGGTTGCCTGAAAAATGTCGTTGCTAAGAGCAGAGAAGTCTTAGGGGTATGACAAAACTATGGATGGTCAGGCACCTAATTCACTTTTGAACACATAAAATCTCTTTGATATTCGCGTAGACGCAGAGTTCAATATCGGTATATCATGCCGCCTATAGATGGAAACTGACCTTGTTTAATGCAGAGATTCTCTCGGAGATCGAAGCTATGATGCGCCTGGATTTAGTGCATGCATCCAAATTCACTTATGTGTTGTTGATAATCGCTCTGGTTGCAGTGCCAACCGGAGTGGTTTGTGCACAAGAAGAGCCAACTACTGCAGATGAACCGAAGTCAGTGTTAGTGGTTTCCCCGGATGAATCGAAGCCAACGGGCAAATCTGATACCCCTGATAACCCAGGTGCAGTTGAGGAGGATGCTAAGAATTCCACCGAACAGAAGCCGGCACCTGCAATCATCGTGTCAGGATCGGCGACACCATCAAGCGATGGCACTCCAGCCTTTAATGCATCGAGCTTTCAGGGGATCACACCTGGTAAATCGACTGCTGAAGAACTAACCACAGCATTAGGCGAACCCGCAGCAACGCTCGATACTGATGACACCACCGTTTCTCTTTACAAAATTGAGCCGTATGAACGTGTAGGCTTTATCCTTCGCAGCGGAATTGTCGATTCGATCTACATCCAATTACTGCAGCCAGTTCGGGTTGAGCAATTCGCCAAGGAATTAGGTCTTGATCAGAGTCAGGCGATTTCCAACGTATCGGATGATGGCAGTCTGGTCGAGCTACTTTGGCCTGATCAGGGGATTGCGATGGAATTGGCGAAGTCGGATGAAGCGACGGTCACTACGCGTATCCTGTTCAATCAAGTTAATGCAAAAGGGTTCTTGCTTCGTGGCACCCATCTCCAATGGAAAGATTATTCCGGCAGTTTATCTGACGCGCGTGCAGCACAGCACCTCGCACCTAACCAAACAGCTGCATTTGTACTGGAAGCAAATGTACTGCTTCGAATGGGGCTGGCAGAACAAGCCCAACTCGCACTGTCAAAAGCACAGGAGATCACGCCGGATGCCGTTGATTGCCTCCTGTTAAAAGCTCGAATTCCCGGCAGTGTTAAATATCCATCAGAATTCATCCAGACGATTCGCCAGATTAGAAATAATGCACGCTTTGATGATTTAACGAGAGCTAAAGCTGCGTTTGCCATGGGCGAGTTGTTCCTTCAAATGCAGCCGCAAGATTATCGCCAGGCGACTATATTACATTCAGAAGCGATTCAACGTGCCAAGACAGCATCTGAATCTGATGAGCTATGGATTCGTTTGGAAGCTGTCCGAATGATGATCGACTCACACCTTGCTGTAGCTAAAGATATTTCCCGCGGTGATTGGTCTGATGAACAAAAACTATCAACGGTTCCCAAGTGGGTAAACATCGCCTGGTCGCTAACCGAGCATCTCGTGAAGAATGATTACCATGATCCGATGCTTGCTCTGAACGTCGTACATCGCAGTCTTGACGCATTAACGAATATCACAGCAGCTCCTGATCTGGCAACCTGGATCGAACGTGCTGACAACGAAGCACAAGCATTACTGGAACAGCACAAAGACACCGATATAGTTGATAGGATTCGTTATGAGTGGGGAATGGCGTTATTCCATGCCACAGCCTGTGCGCGAAAAACAGACGAACCAGCAGACACTATCAAGCTTGGTGAGCGAGCTCATTCTGTCTTGAAGGCACGGCCGGAGGGAGACGTTTCGCAACTTCGCTGGGAAACCCCTGCCGCAAACGCAGCACTTGCTAAACTCTATTTCCTATTAGGAAACACCCAGGCTATCGAGTTAACCGATCACGATAGTGCCGTTAAATGGTACTTGCTGTGCACGGCTCATCTTGAGATTGACGGAGTACGTGAGCGTGTCGGAAATCTTTGGTTTGGTGAGCGTTTGGTCAGTATGGGATTGTCGTACTGGCAATCCGGAAACAAGGGTGAAGGAATCAAACTCACCAAAATCGGAGTACGCTGGATCGAAGAATCCGTCAATAAAGATGGTACCACTCGACAAAACCTTAAGATTCCATACCGTAATCTAGCTGTGATGTATAAAGCACTTGGTGATACATCACTAGCTGAACAAATGACTAAGCAAGCCGAAGCCATTGTTATCAAGTAATCAGATAACAAATCCATGAAAACTGCCCTCCTGATTCTCATCGGTGTCGCCGCCAGTGAAATGTATCTGCTCTTCTTTATCGCAGAGCGTGCTGGCTCAGAATTCACGCTGATCTGGGTATTGCTAACCGCATTTCTTGGCTATACGTTCGCGAAGATTGAAAGTGCAAGAACGATCAATCGCATTAAGACTCAGGTGGAGAAGCTTAGCGTACCGACAGATGAACTCCTCGATACACCACTCATTGTTATCGCCGGTGTATTGCTCGTGGTACCTGGAGTCATAACCGATGCCATCGGGGTTCTGATATTGTTACCACTAACTCGCGGTATGGTGCGAAGGGTAATTAAGAATTCCGTGATCAGTCGTCTGCAGGCGCAGTCATGGTTTCAGTCCATCTACTCGGAGGGTGCAATGCCAGAAGACCCTGAAAACGAACCGATAATCGACGCCGAATTTCAGGTGATGGATACAGATGCACCGACCGATTCTAACAGTGCCTCGCTATTGGAATCTGAAGAAGATCAGTCCACAGAAGTCCAATGATCTCGCTTACCTCGAAAAATGATTCGGCGACCCGCAATCACAAGTACGATCGAAAACAAGCCAATAACTATGATCCGTCTCATGCTTGTCTTGTTTTCGATCGTACTTGTGATTGCGGGTTCACTCAGATAGACCTTCTTAAACTCTTCGTCTAAATCCAGACCTCGATCCACCCAGTCAGTCTCGTATCCAGTAATCTCATCGAAGAATTCTCCCGACTCTTTAAGCTCAGCGGCAAACGCTTTTGCAATAACTGCTAGTTTTGCAGAATTGTCCTCGCGATTTTCGCCAAACACCTGTGAATGCAAAATGTCCTGTGCAAGCTTCTGATATTCAGCTTTGATTGTTTCATCACTCACGGCATATGAAGCCTTGAGGTAAGCTCGTGCAGATAATCTCTGTTCACCCTCATAACCATCCTTGGATAGCAGATCGCCAATCGCCTCGAGCAAAATGGGAGAGGTATGATCCGCAAATCGCAAAATGCCAACCATTCCCATAATGGCCTCTGTCGACTCGTAACCTTCACCATGATGATTGAAGTAAAAACTGACAAAGGAGTGAAACGTTGAAATGTAGACGTCACGATCCTGTAACTCTTCGTCTACCGGCTCTGTTACACCGATGTAATCGCGAAATTTCACGATATTCATTTTGGAGTCTTTGCGTTTGAGAGGCAGATTTAATGTGCCACCGTCTTCCTCGATTCTGAGCTTGAGATACATTGCCAGCAGTTTTTGGTAGATTGCCCGGCCAAAGTGTGCGTCCGCGTTGATCTCCATCGCCTTTTCCACGAACTTAATGCCTTCGTCATATTGGCCGGACTCAATGTAAAACGTGGCAAGATTTGCGTAGCTCTCATACTGCCCGGGATTCTTTTCTTCCACTTCCAACTGAATTTCGATTGCGCGATCTATATCTCCAAGTTTGAAATAGGCGACAGCCAAGTCGGTTTTTAAGAAAGCATCGATGTTCAATTCTTCCAGACGAGATTCTCTGTCTTTAATGCGCCAGTGGTAATAGGCATCACTATGCCTTAGAAATTTACCGGTAATCACTTCAAGTGCAGATGGCACTTTCTGCCGCTCCATTTCTAGAGTGTCTTTATCCCAAAGGCACGCAATAACAGAAGCTGGGAGCAACAGCACCGTCAGAATTATTAGACGAATTGGCATGGTAGTTTTTCTTTTGTGACCAAGGAGTCTTTATGAATTATTCGCTCTCGGCTGAAATATGGCAACTATCTACTTAGGACGGACTCAATCTGTTGCAACACCGTTTCGCTGTGACTAGACTCTAACATTTCTAACCAACGGCTAACCTTGATTTTCTGATCTTCTGTAAATACGAGAGGTTGCCCGGTCACCGGCATGGATGGCACTAAAGACGCGATGATCTGTTGCAACAAATCATCAAGCCCCTTGCCCGAGACTGCTGATGTGACCACTCCTGCCGGACGTGGTCTCAGTGAAGTTGCGACCTCGGTCTCAGTCAGCAAGTCAGACTTATTAAATACGAAAATAGTGGAGTCGCTTAGCTCCACTTGCGGTTCGACCCAGTCTTGATTTATGGCGTCAACCCAAACTACTAAGTCACACATGGCGACCTGATCATAACTTCTGTGGACGCCTTGTTGCTCTATACTCTCCTCAGACTGACGAATTCCGGCGGTGTCACGAATACTGACTGGCCAACCATTAATGGCAGTCATTCCTGCAAGTACGTCGCGAGTGGTTCCAGCAACCTCAGCCACAATAGCTCTGTCGTAACCGAGAATCTGATTCAGTAAACTGCTCTTACCTGCATTCGGAAGGCCGGCAATTACCACTTCAAAAGGATTCACAAGATGTAGTCCGACATGTGATGAAGCTATAAGGGATTGCAAACGACTCACGGCCTTTGATACGGCATGGTCACTCAGTAATTCTGATATCGCACGTAATTCAGCAGATAGTGCGCCACATTGCTGATCCAACATGTGAAGTGAGGTTGGTAACGTCGAACATGCAGCAAGCAATTCATCAGCCTTGTGACAAATGCTATCTGAGTCACCTGACTCAACCCATTGTTTCCAGGAAATGGACTCAAATCCCTTGGAATTCAGATTCGACTCGATCGCGTCTACGGCTGCTATTCCTCCGTGACAATTGACTTCAATCGTTGACTCGTTTTTCCAGCAAACAACAACATCTTCGCTCTGGCCGCTCGGCTGTGACCATGAACCAAACACGATTTGACCAAAACTATAACTCGACAAGTCACGATTGGATTTTGGTGTAAAGAACTCCGCCACGGCCATGTCCACATCTTCACCGCAACAAACCAACGTGGCGATTGCACTACGGCCGGGAGGTGTCAGGATGGCAACTTCTCTCTTCATCAGACGTTGAGCATTTCCTTCGCAGTGATGGCAATTCCGCTCAGCACCAGCGATGCATGTCGTTCCACATGCTCACCAAGCAATTCCACCCAAGGCAGATTTCCGCCGGATACATATATCGAAACGGAGTCGCAATTCAGCAATTCAATCTGACTTGCAATCAGTTCTTTGACGCCGCCTAAGCTACCCCAATACACACCGCTTGTAATAGCCGCGGCAGTGTCCTTTCCAATGCTAGGCGGACAAGCCATCCCCGTTTCGGGAATCTCCAACAGCGGTAACTGATCGGTGCCATCGGAAAGGGATTTAGCGGAGAGGTGGATGCCCGGAAGAATCGCACCGCCCTGAAAGACACCGGATGCATCAACGGCGTCAACGGTGATTGCTGTACCTGAATCAACAATGATGGCACCCGACTGCGGCATACGGAGTTGATTAACAGCAACCGCCGCCAAAAGACGATCGATGCCTGCTCGCTCTGGTGATGGTATCGCCGTGGCTAGATCAAGACTCTCATGTGTCAGTTGCATGCGTTGGTGTTGCTGACGATCTACCCATTGGTGGAGCTTATAGGCAGCAGATTGATTGACGCTCGCAGTGACCCACGTTGCTGGTATTGTCTCATCTGTCGTAACGGATGCATTCCATTTGGAGGAGCCGATCTGATCTACTGTAAACGTTGCTACTCTCTCGGGAGTTGGACAATCCTGATCAACTGATGAAAACCAACCAAGCTTAATGCTTGAGTTTCCAATATCCGCTGCTACAAGACCATTCATCAGAGGATTTGCCGACCGGTTTAGGAGGTACGTATAAGGAACGAGATCATTGAGCTACTTTTTGCTGTGCAAGCTCACGGAGAATGGCATGGGTTAATGCATCTAAGCCGGATCCGGTCACCGCAGAGATCAACAGCACATCTGAATTAATGTGTTCTTTCAATTGCATGCAAATAATTTCAGCATCCGGCAACTCAGATTTCGTAACGACCACGATGTGCGGGCGTTCGGCCAGTTGCTCATTGTACTGCACAAGTTCAGAGTAAATGGCATCATAATTCTCGATGGGATCTGTGCCATCCATCGGCATCGGTTCCACCAAGTGAACGATGATTCCCGCTCGTTCGATGTGACGCAAAAATTCGTGGCCAAGGCCAACGCCCTGATGAGCACCTTCAATCAAACCAGGGATATCAGCCATCACGAATGATCGATCCCAGCCAACCTGAACTCTTCCGAGATTTGGAAACTTTGTCGTGAACGGGTAGTCCGCGATTTCTGGTCTTGCACGTGTGAGTCTGCTGAGCAATGTACTCTTACCGGCATTTGGCTTTCCAACCAATCCCACGTCGGCGATTACTTTCAATTCGAGAGTTACAAGGCGGTTTTCACCATCACCACCGTGTGTGAATTCTCTTGGCGCCTGATTCGTTGCGCTCTTGTACTTCGAGTTACCTTTTCCTCCCCGGCCACCTTGAGCAATTGTCAATTCTTCGCCGTCTTCCACCAAATCCTTGATCACGTACTCTTCTTCAGCATCAAAGATAATGGTGCCGGGAGGAACATGAATAATTACATCCTCTCCGTTCTTGCCGCGACGTCTGGCCCCACTTCCGTGCCCTCCTCGCTGCGCTTTCCATTGCGCCCGATTTGCGACAATTGCCAGACTGTCGACACCTTCTTTGGCAATGATAATGATGCTGCCACCATGGCCGCCATCTCCGCCATCGGGACCTCCGCGCGGTACATATTTTTCCCGGCGGAAGCTAACGCATCCGTCTCCACCGTCACCGGCAATTAAATGAATGGTATGGCGATCTACAAACATGGCAGAATTACTGACTCTTATAAAAAAAGGACACTCGAGTTATTCGAGTGTCCTTTTAGTCTGTTTCAAAGCTGGCAATTTGCCTAGCTTGTGTTTTTAATTCGCCGCTAGTTTTCCAGCGGATTGATATTGATCCGGCGACCTTGACGATCGAATTCGACTGTGCCATCGACAAGTGCGAACAATGTATAGTCGTTTCCCTGACCAACATTTCGGCCAGCGTGAAATCGCGTACCAACCTGTCTGACCAGAATGTTTCCGGCTCGTACGGCTTCGCCGCCGAATTTCTTAACGCCACGTCGTTGTGCATTTGAATCCCGACCATTGCGGCTGGAACCCTGCCCCTTTTTATGAGCCATAACTACTGCCTCACGCTAGTTTTGTTTATTACGGCAGTCTATCTGCTGCCAGTTGCAAGTAGTTCTTTTTACTTCGAGGTTGTCACATCATCAAGGTGTCATTGGTTCAAATTTTGGTAACGATTCACGAACTAAGTCGTCAGAACTCCGGCTAATGGAGCCGGTAACCCCGCTGAACATCCATTGCGATCCGTCAAGTGTCTTCATTCCGTAGAGCTTCATAATCTCGGCCTGCCGCAATGTGTACACTTTAAAAAAGTCTTCATCGATATTATCTGGTAATTGCAACCGTCGAAGATTGATGGGAACAAGAACAATCTGACCTCTTGTAGGCTGATTGTCCGATGCCATCAAATCAGTGTTGATAGCGCGGATGCTCTTTTCCTGAACTTGAAAAAGTTGGCCGATGGCCTGAACCGTCTCACCTTCCTGTGTAATGTGCAAGTGAGTTGCCTGCAGGTCGCTGTATTCATATCGCCGTGGAAGTCGTATGACTCTGCCCGGTTCCAGCTTTTCAGGATTCGTAATGATATCAGTATTGGTTTGGTGGATTTCCTGCCAACGCGTTTGATCACTTAGAAAGCGGTGGGCAATAAACTTCAGATTGTCACCCTGCTGAATTGTGTAGAGGATGTTCGGTCGTACTACTTCCGTTGGCATGCCTTCATAGATCACATCCTCTGACAGATCCGTTGTATCGCCCGGGCGATAGAAATTCACTTGTAAAGTTTTAATTTCAAGCAGGCGTCCTTTTCCAAGTGGTTCACCCTGAGCAAAGTCTGCCGCCGTATCCGTGAATCTGTAGGCATTGGTTAATCCTTGCATATACAAAGATAGGTAATCACTGCGCGGGTCGACATCCTCCCATGTTGCGACTCCCCAGACACCCTTTCCTGTCTCCAGATCTTCAAGAGGAATCTTGGTGCCTGACATTTCGACCGTGTTGAGTAGTTGCCCGCTCAGGTTTTCTTCTTTCTTGATTTCATCAATGGCAACTGGGATTATCTGATCCAGATACTCTTTGTTTAGGCGATGGCTTCTGAGAATCATGTGCGGCATGAAGTATCTAAACTGTTGTTGCTTTCGCACAACTTTGTATTTTTCATAACGCAGTGGTTTGGGGTTACTTGGATCCGCTCGGTTTATATCCACAGCGTACGGCTTACTTCTGTCATAAGCCGGATGCAATTCGCCGCCAAGATATCGCACTCGGTAAACCATATACCAAATTGTCTTGCGGATCATTTTGCCCGATGTTTGTGGGATATCAACATCAAGCATCCGAAGTGGCTTGTAAGAGAACTCTAGTCCCCAAATCGGGTGACGCATTTGCACGCTTTGGGCGCGGGCAAGCAGCGTCCGTGATTTGGGTGTGAACGTAGGTTGCCAATCCAGATGCGTGCGACCTTTGGCTAATTCCATTAACGGGCCTGGTAGCGATACCGTGTCACCGTCGTGCACGTCAGGAGCGACCGTTTTTAAAACTCCAACGGTGAGCGGACGGGCAGGGCCGTTGTCCTGATTCGTTGGCTGCTGAGCTATTAAGCTACCCACCAACAGCATCATTACGATGGCAAAGGGCTGCATTATGTTAGTAACTGACTTTGTCATGAGATTGCTCTTCATCGTTCTAACCTTGTGGTGTTTGAATTGTTACCGACTGTGAAACAATTGCAAACGTTTTCAATGTGTTTTGCTCTTACAGTTATGTGTCTATCTGATTTCCGGGAGTCTGTGATTAAACCGGTTCGCCGGGTCATTTACTTTCTAACCGTGGAATTCTGTTGGTTTTGTGCTGTCGGCGTTTCCGCTGGCAATTCTCTAAATGCAAACGTACTTACCATCGACCGGTCATGTTTTGTAATTAGTTGTTCGTTCGTCAATTCAAACGTAAATACCGCCACTGCCTGTTGTCCTGCGGAATTAGAAATGTGGTAATAGTTCCACTGAACCGGCACGTCTCCGTTTTGACCGACCACAGCGACTCGGATCACCTGTAATTCGCCTTCCTTGTATTGTTGACGATCCAGTACCTGCCCAAACTGGTCTCCCAGCGAACCGATAATTCCTGACTGGAACTTCTCAACGGCGATCGGTTGATTCGAGTCACGGTTTGGAAGCCGGCTAATGCTACATTGCCCAACTAGCTCGCCATTTTTGATCAGTCGAAGCACACACATTTGCGGCTGGTCAACAAATACAGACCAATTTCGTTGGTGATAAATCGTAAAGCCACTTGCGACAGGTCGGAGGATGACCCGGTCACTTCCGCGAACCGGAGGTTTGTCTAATCGACTAATCAGCGTTTCATTTATCGTTGGTGTTTCAGGTACGTTTAAGATATTCAGGGTGATATTGGCAACGACATCTAGACCGGGGCGCGCAAGCCCCGTCTTGCGACTCTCTTTGATTCGAATCTTGACGCTGGAGAATCGGCCGGTAGAGGTATTAAACTGCGTCGCAATTACCAGATCGATATCGGTTGGAACTCCGTCTGCAGCTCCTGTAACTGTCCCGGTCCAGTTGATAACAGCGACTGAATCATTCAGAGATGAGACGCTCCCGGTCACTTTACCGCCGGAGATTTCATCAATGCCAAGCAATTTAGCAAGGGTCGTGTATCGCGCATCAAATGTGCTGCCCGTTTCTAATTCGGCGTCGGGCAAGAGTTGGTAGAGCACAAGCAGGTTTCCCTGCAGGTTGATCAATTCGAGCTCTTCAGAAGTCATCGGACCAGATGGACTATATAGAAGTAATCGTGCGTCATTTAAATCGGTGACAATTAATGTCGATTGTCGTCGGAATTTAGGACGGACTCGATAGTCGTCAATTGCGATCGCACTGCTAATTGCTTGGTACTGACGGATACTTCGTGAATTGGTGGAATTCAGCCATTCGTTATACCGCTGTTTGCCAGTCACATCGATCTTTTGCGATACGACTTTACCGCCGGGAATTCGTGGGCTAATAGAACCGGTAATGCGGATATCAGCTTCGACTTGTTGGAAGTGTCCAGTATGCGTTTCCTGGCCATCTGCCGGATTCCCCATCCCTAAAAAAAACGCAAAAATCATCAGGCAATTCACCGGTATTACCAGTGTTTGCTTAATGAGTTGTTGGCTTTGTCTATAAATAGATGGCACGAATAAATTACCCAGAATCACCGAATTGACATTTCACTCCGGATATTCCACTCTTTTTAGGGGTATGACAGGGGTTACCGCAAACTAGACCTGTGGTCCGGTACGTAGTCGGATTATCGTCCGAATTACGCATTTTCTTGCATCAAACTGCTTGGATCGGGCACACAGTCGTCTCTGAGAATCAGCGAAATGAGATTCACAAAGTGATTTGGAAGAAAGTATCAATGGATTGCAAAATTTGTTCGATATCACAAATAGACGGCTCAATATGAGAACCAAGACACTTAGGTTTTCGTATATATGTAAGAGAGAGGCGAAAACACTTGACAAGTGTTGTATAATGAAACCTACTCAAACGGTCATTAACTTGCGGGTAACAAGCAAGGGGCATTAATGACCGCGAGTCAACGTTGGGCAGCTTTGAATCGGCTGCATGGAACACCAACTTGGCACGCCCAATGAGTGAAGGGGTCGTCTATGAATTCTTCATATCGCAGCGATATGTTGCGCGAGTTGCGCGATCAGCAAATTCGATACGTACCACGTGAGAAGAAGATGGTACAAGCGGCTCGAGCAGAGAAGCTACTCTGTGAGATCGAATCGGAGCGAAATTACAGCTACGAATATATTTGTTATCGAATAACCGATTACCGACCTGAAGGCCAGCGAGTCATGATGGTCGGCAAAAACGTAATGCACGATCTGCGGATGTTCATCGAAGACATCACTGATTCGGCAGACGTCAGCCTCGAAGAAATTGCACAGCCGGTCTACACGATCCCGCAACTGGCCGATCGATTTCATGTATCGACCAAGACGATTGCACGATGGCGAGACTTGGGATTGGTAAGTCGTCGATTCATCATGGGTGGTCGCAAGCGAATTGGATTTCTGGCCAGCAGTGCGGATCACTTCATACACTCTCACCGCGACAAGATTCAGCGTGGTGAAAAGTTTAGTCAGATGACCAACCGTGAACGTGATGAGATCATAACGTATGCGAGAGCATTATCTGCCAAGGGAACAAACCGGTCCGAAGTGGCAAGGCAACTTGCGAGCAGATTTTCCCGAAGCGTCGAGACGATCCGATACACGTTAAAGAAGTTTGACGATGATCATCCTCAGGCACGCATCTTCCCGACCAAGCGCGGCAAGCTAGACCTCGAAACCAAGCAAGTGCTTTACGATCAATACCGGTCCGGGTGTTCCGCAGCACAACTTGGGCGCCAGTACGATCGCACACCGTCGACGATTCATCGAATTGTCAACGAGATGCGTGCACGTGAAATCATCGACTTGTCATTAGATTTTGTTGACAGTGATGAATTTCATCGCCGCGGTGCGGCCAAGAAAATCCTGGCACCGCTACCGCAACCGGAAAAACCACCTCGCAAAGCGCGTGTCCCCAAAGGACTGCCAGCATACCTGTCAGCACTTTATGAAGTACCGTTGCTAACAAAAGAACAGGAACAGCATTTGTTCCGACGTTACAACTACCTGAAGTATCGTGCTGATAAACTTCGCAACACGATCAAGATATCATCGATTAACACATCATTGCTTGATGAGGTAAACGGTTTATATCAACAGGCTGTTGAGACGAAAAATGATCTCGTACAGGCAAATCTGCGTCTGGTTGTTTCTATAGCCAAACGGCATATGAAAGATACACAGGATTTCTTTGCTCTGGTTAGCGATGGAAACATCTCGTTGATGAGAGCGGTTGAAAAGTTCAATTACTCACTTGGCAACAAGTTCAGTACATATGCCACGTGGGCAATTATGAAAAACTTTGCCAGATCCATTCCGACGGAATTTCGTCATCAGGATCGATTCCGAACCAGTCTGGATGAGTTGTTCATGCTGCAGAGGGATATTCGCACAAACCAGTTCCAGCAGGAATCTGATCAACGGGTCCGACAGCAGCAGGTTGGTGTCATCCTCTCACGGCTGAATGATCGTGAGCAGCAAATAATCATTAGCCGTTTTGGATTGGATCCAAATAGCGAGCCGCAGACACTAAAAGAAGTTGGGGTGGAAATTGGCGTGACCAAGGAACGAGTCCGTCAAATTGAAGCTCAGGCTTTGGATAAGCTTAGGCAAGCTGTTTCACAGGTTCCAATGGAGCTGCCGGAATAACTCACTGGACTGCAAAAAGGATGTTACCCCCAGTTTCCCAGTGAGCGGTAAGCGGTTAAAAATACTAGAAGTATAAGCGCCTGCTTTTGTATGCGATTAATTGATATTTCAATTAGCTGTATAAAAGCAGGCGCTTATCAATTAATAAAGAGATTATTCACGGGAACCCCAAGATAGGGGCTCAAACGAAAGCGGAGGCAAACTCAAACACGAATTCTCTGCGTGTATGCTTCAAGACAATAAATCGGTTCGACCAGCTCATGTTGCAGAACCATGTCTGTACGCTATATTTACATGCTTGCACCCTTCTAAAACTGCGCCAGCGTAGCTCAGTTGGCAGAGCAGCTGATTTGTAATCAGCAGGTCGCGGGTTCGAATCCCACCGCTGGCTTTTAGACATGTTGGACTACCGGTTTTTGACAAAACTTGGGTGTAAAATGGTCGATCGGTCCCCTTACACGGGCCCATGACAAAGACAAATTGGTGGGTTTCCCGAGCGGTCAAAGGGGTCAGACTGTAAATCTGATGGCTCAGCCTTCGAAGGTTCGAATCCTTCACCCACCACTATTGAGCAAAACCCGTGTGGAAACACTGGGCGGCAGATAAGAGTGGAATTTACCGGTTTATAAAAAAACTTGGTAAATAGCCTCTTACCCTGAACCTATTGTTTGCATAAAACTAGAGGATTACGACAATTCGAATCCATTGGTGCGGGTGTAGCTCAATGGTAGAGCCACAGCCTTCCAAGCTGAAGACGGGGGTTCGATTCCCCTCACCCGCTTTGTTGGTTTTGCCAAGTTTTTACTTGGTTAAGTTGCTCGTACTTATTGAGCAAAAGTAGGAAACATTATTGCTGCTGTAGCTCAGTTGGTAGAGCGCGTCCTTGGTAAGGACGAGGTCATGGGTTCAAGTCCCATCAGCAGCTTTGAATTTTAGTTTATTGTTGAGGTATTAATCTGAATCGGATGACAGGATGTCTTGGTAACAAGAGACGTTTTGAAATTTGACGAATTGCAATACCTTTGAATATTTATCGCGTATCGACCTTATATAAGGTTGGTGCAAATCCTTGTTCGAATCGTAGGTGAAGTAAGAAATGGCCAAGGAGACATTTGAACGTACAAAACCCCACGTGAATGTGGGGACGATCGGTCACATTGACCATGGTAAAACGACTTTGACGGGTGCACTTGTTGCCGTACAGGCTGCAAAGGGACTCGCTGAGTTTAAGTCGTATGCGGATATCGCCAAAGGTGGTACCGTTCGTGATGAGACGAAAACAGTGACAATCGCTGTGGCTCACGTTGAATATGAGTCAGAGACGCGTCACTATGCTCACATCGACTGTCCTGGTCACGCTGACTTCATTAAAAACATGATTACCGGTGCTGCTCAAATGGACGGTGCGATCCTCGTCGTATCGGCCGCTGACGGTCCGATGCCTCAGACGAAAGAGCACGTACTGCTTGCTCGTCAGGTAGATGTTCCGGCAATCGTCGTATTCCTTAATAAATGTGATCTGGTTGATGACGAAGAACTGCTTGATTTGGTAGAGCTGGAAGTTCGTGAACTGCTTGACAAGTATGACTTTGACGGAGATAACGCCACGATCGTTCGTGGTTGTGCACTGCCTGCATACCAAACTCCGGATGATGCTGACGCAAATGCTTGCATTGGCGAACTGATCGATGCAATCGATTCAGTGATTCCTGAACCAGAACGTCAAGAAGATCTGCCATTCCTGATGGCTGTTGAAGATGTATTCTCGATCGAAGGTCGTGGTACCGTTGCAACAGGTCGTATCGAGCGTGGTGTAATTAACACTGGTGATGAAATTGAAATCATCGGTCTGCGAGACATCCAAACAACAGTTTGTACTGGTGTTGAGATGTTCCGTAAGATCCTCGACAAGGGTATGGCTGGTGACAACGTTGGTTGTCTGCTTCGTGGTGTCAAGCGTGACGAAATTGAACGTGGTCAGGTTATTGCTGCTCCTGGTAGCATCGAACCTCATACCAAGTTTGAAGCTGAAGTTTACTGCTTGAGTAAAGACGAAGGTGGACGTCACACCCCGTTCTTTAGCGGTTACCGACCGCAGTTTTACTTCCGTACAACGGACGTGACTGGAACTGCGGATCTGGTTGGTGCTGAAATGTGCATGCCTGGCGATAACGTCAAGCTGACCGTTGAACTGCATAAACCGATCGCGATGGATGACGGTGTTCGCTTCGCTATTCGCGAAGGTGGACGTACTGTCGGTTCCGGCGTCGTAACAACAATCGTTGAGTAGTTTGCTGCTTAACGAGTCAGGGGTGTAGCTCAATTGGCAGAGCACTGGTTTCCAAAACCAGCGGTTGGGGGTTCAATTCCCTCCGCCCCTGCCATTTAAGCTTCATCGGCGAATCGAATGACTCGCCGAAGGAACCCTGAGCTAAAAACGATTGGAACGAATGGATTGCTCGTTCTTCTATCCCGGATGGATCTATTAAAGGGATGGAGAATTTACTGCTACTGTTATCAGGTCGCAGTGATATAAGATTTTTACGAGTCAGCGACACTGTCGACTGACCTATTGTTTTCAGATAGTCATGGTACCCGTTGGTAGGATCTGATGGATTCTGTTAGCGGTCGCTGTGTGTTGTGATTGAAATGGCCAAGCAATCTAATAATTCCGGCAAGGACAAAGCAGGTAACCGTAGCGATTTGATGTCGCTCGGTGCTGCTGTTGGAAGTGTTGCATTTTATAGTGCAAACCAAGGGAAAGTCGCGCGCCGGGCAACGATGCTCACCGCTTTTCTTGTGTGCGTTATGGCAGCTTGGGCTGCTAATGCATGGCTTCCTTCTACGGAGATTTTCGGTTCTGGAGGATCTAGCGAAGGAGCTGTCCGTCCTGTGGAGAAATCTTCTTTGCTGGTCGGGCTCTATGTTGCAATTGTCCTAATTTGGGCAATTGGCAGCCGTCTAGGTCTCCTCCAAAAACAACATGCTGAAGACACGGCCGGTGGTGTGCTTGGAACATTTTTCCGTGCACTTCCACTTTTTGGAGTTGTGATCCTTTGGGTTGCATCCATTCTAATCCCAGTGTCTGTGTTTGGATTGGAAAGAGACGCCGCCAAAGCGCTTAGTGATTCAATGCAGGAAACGGTTGTGCCCGGAGTGCTTTTAGTGCTCGGGTGCTGGATAAGTTTCCGTGCCGTGAATTGGCCTCGTTTTGCTGAATTCCTTATTTCAGTGGAAACAGAAATGGCAAAAGTGTCATGGCCACAAAAACGTGAACTGGTCTTAAGTAGTATCGTTGTCATCGTAATGATCTTCCTGCTTGCTGGTGTACTGTTCTTTTATGACATCATCTGGCAAGCCATCCTGCAGTGGATAGGAGTGAAGACGTTCTAGCGTTTCACTGTGGGCACCACCACGTTTGAAACAGCCTGACGAAGGAAACAAGTTGTGAGCAGCAATCCAGAAGAATCAAAACCAGTCGATGATGTTCAGGATCAACCGATCCCTGAAGATGTTGTTGCTGGTAATACAGATGAACAGGCTGTTGAAAGCGTGGCTGAAGCAACTGAAGAAGCATCAAGTGATGAATCAGGCGATGATGCTGGTCAAGTAGAAGCTGAATCGCCAGCCGAAGAGGTAGTTGAAGAAACAGCTGAAGAAGCTAGTGATGACTCAGATGCCGAAGCTGAATCGCCAGCCGAAGAGGTAGTTGAAGAAACAGCTGAAGAAGCTAGTGATGACTCAGAAGAAGTAGCTGCTGAAGAAGCTGACACTGCGGAAACATCAGACGAGGCCCCAGAAGAAATATCTGAGGAAGCCTCTAGCGACGATAGTGATGATGTTGATGATGAAGTAGAAGCTGAAGCACCGGCTGAAGAAGAATCGCCAGCCGAAGAGGTAGTCGAAGAAATAGCTGAAGAAGCTAGTGATGACTCAGAAGAAGTAGCTGCTGAAGAAGCTGACACTGCGGAAACATCAGACGAGGCCCCAGAAGAAACGTCTGAGGAAGCCTCTAGCGACGATAGTGATGATGTTGATGATGAAGTAGAAGCTGAAGCACCGGCTGAAGAAGAAGCTAGTGATGACTCAGAAGAAGTAGCTGCTGAAGAAGCTGACACTGTGGAAACATCAGACGAGGCCCCAGAAGAAATATCTGAGGAAGCCTCTAGCGACGATAGTGATGGTGTTGATGATGAAGTGGAAGCTGAAGAAGAAGCTGGTGATGACTCAGAAGAAGTAGCTGCTGAAGAAGCTGATACTGCGGGAACATCAGACGAGGCCCCAGAAGAAACATCTGAGGAAGCCTCTAGCGACGATAGTGATGATGTTGATGATGAAGTAGAAGCTGAAGAAGAAGCTAGTGATGACTCAGATGCCGAAGCTGAAGCTCCTGCCAAAGAGGTAGTTGAAGAAATAGCTGAAGAAGCTGGTGATGACTCTGAAGAAGAGCCGGCTACCGAGGAATCAGTTGATGAGGAAAGTGGCAAATTAGAAGAGTCTGCGGAAGGCACACAAAAAAACACAACGCATGATGTTGGTGATGAAGAAGACGTTACTGGCACAATGCAATGGTACATTCTCAAGGTTCAGGTAAACCGAGAGGATTCAATTCGGGACGCACTAGTGCGTCGCATCAAGATGCATGGTTTAGAAGAGTTTTTTGGTGATGTCGTCGTTCCGACAGAGGACATTGCGGAATTCAACCGCAGTGGAAAACGACGTATTGTTAAGAAGAAGCTTTTCCCCGGATATATTATGGTCAACATGATCATAAACGATGATACATGGTTCCTGGTACGAGAGACTTCTGGAATTGGCGACTTTACCGGCACATTCGGTAAGCCAACTCCAATGTCCGACGAAGAAGTTCGTCGAATTATCCAGGTTGACGATGAGGTGGAAGAGGGCGAACAGCAGGTCAAAACGGCAATACCGTTTAAGAAAGGCGATCGTGTTCGTGTCAAGGATGGCAACTTCCAGAACTTTGAAGGTGAAGTCGACAATGTCGACGAAGCGAGTGGTCGTGTGACAATCATTGTCAGCATTTTTGGCCGCAGCACACCTGTTGAATTGGAACACTGGCAGATTGAAGAAGTCTAGTCGGAATCCAACTCCTGGTTCTGGTAATGGCATTGCCATTACTGCTGGATCGATCCAGCAGGGGTAACTACTTTTAATTAGATGAGTTTGAACCGTAGGTTGAATTGAGGCCGTAGGATCATGGCAAAACAAGTAATGGGTGAGGCAAAGTTTCAGGTCCCTGGTGGACAGGCTACTCCCGCGCCTCCTGTTGGTACTTCCCTGGGTAAATTCGGTATTAATCTGGGGCAGTTCGTGCAGCAGTTTAATGATCGAACAAAAGAATATAACGGTACACCGATTCCGGTAGTCGTGACTGTATATCAGGATCGATCATTTGACTTTGTCACCAAAAGCCCTCCGGCTGCATCGCTGCTTAAAAAGGCCGCTGGAATTGCTAAGGGTTCTGGAGTTCCCAACGTAGAGAAAGTAGGCACGGTTACACGAGCTCAAGTCGATGATATCGTGAAGGCCAAAGCCGCTGACCTGAATGCAACAGACCCGGATCATGCAGCCCGAATCATCATGGGCACAGCACGAAGTATGGGCATCATCGTTGAAGAATAAACAAGTTGAAGAATAGACAGGCTTAAAAGCAAGTAGCGTCCAGCCGATTAGACGACTCGGATCACGGATTAATAAAATGGTAAATACATCAAAACGATATACATCAAATTCAGAGAAGATTGCCGCTGCAGGTGAATTTGTCGCTGTGGGTGACGCCGTAAAACTGCTTAAAGACCTTGACCATGGTAAGGCTGCGGAACCTACTGTTGAAATCCACATGCGGTTGGGTGTTGACCCAAAGCTGGCAGATCAGATCATTCGCGGAAGTGTTGTTTTACCGCACGGTATCGGACGCGCACAACGCGTAGTTGTGTTTGCTAAAGGTGATCAGGCAGATGCTGCAACCGCTGCAGGTGCTGATGAAGTTGGCCAGGAAGATTTAGCAAAGAAAATTCAGGATGGCTGGACTGACTTTGATGTTTGTATCGCTTCTCCCGACATGATGGGATTAGTTGGTCCACTCGGAAAAGTTCTGGGGCCACGTGGATTGATGCCATCACCACGAGCCGGCACTGTTACACCTGATGTAGCAAAGACTGTTGAAGAATATAAAGCCGGTAAAGTCGAGTTTAGAAATGACGATGGTGGCAATGTTCATGCAGTTGTTGGCAAAGTTAATTTCGAGCACGACAAGCTAACCGAAAACGTCCAGTCATTTATCGATCATATTGTTGGTTTAAGGCCAATGACTATCAAAGGCACATATCTCCTGAGTATTTCCATTAGTGGAAGTCAAACTCAGGGAATTATGGTTGCTATTTAAGACAGATAACACCACTAACTCAAAAAGTGCGACAGTACGATGAGCAAGTATCTAAAACAACTTATCACCGACCAACTCTCCAGCGAATTGGAAGGCGTAACGGAATGCGTCCTTGTAAACGTGATCGGCCTTTCTGCTAATGAAACCGTCGACTTGCGTAAGCAACTTCGGGAAAAGGATATCCAGATTCGCGTTGTAAAGAACAGCATGGTGATGCGTGCGGTTGAAGGTACAGCACTAGCACCTGCATTTGAGGGTGCTAACGGAACCCTTGCTGTTTGTTATGGCGGCGAAGATTTTGTCACCCTCGTTAAAGAGGTTCACCGTCACCAAAAAGACGAAGACAACTTTGAGCAATTCGTTGCCAAAGGCGGACTCATGGACGGTGAGACACTCACCCCTGAAATGGTCGCCGAAGTAAGCAAATGGCCGTCAAGGGACGAACAGCTCAGCATCTTGGTTGGTCAATTGCTTGGCCCTGGACGCACGCTGCTCGCTCAATTGGAAAGCGGTGGAGCGAATCTGGCTGCTCAAATCGATCAAATCGATGGATCAAATTCACCAGCTGAAGAAGAAGCTAGTGATGACTCAGATGCTGAAGCTGAAGCACCAGCTGAAGAAGAAGCTAGTGATGACTCAGATGCTGAAGCTGAAGCACCAGCTGAAGAAGAAGCTAGTG